>JBHJNQ010000039.1:0-135525 GCA_050330635.1 Acidimicrobiales bacterium
GGGGGGGGTGGGCGATGCCTGGGGGCGGGGCGGGCCCGACTGCGAAAAGATACAGAATCTCCGATACTTATGCAACCACTACCTGTGCAACCGATACTTGTGCAACGCTGGTCTCGAGGAATCCTGCCGCAACTCCGGAGGATCCCGGCCGACTGGCAGCCGGCGCGATCAGCGACCACGCTGGGACCATGACCACCCTGCCCACCCACACCCTCGTGGCGTTCAACACCGCCACCGCCAGCGAGAACAAGATCCACGACGACGAGGTGGCGGGCGCCCTCGGGTTCGGTGGCGGCCTCGTGCCCGGTGTCGACGTCTACGCCTACCTCTGCCACCCGGCCCTCGCCCACTGGGGTTGCGATCTCCTGACCCGGGGTGTGACCGAGGTCCGCTTCGACAGCCCCGTCTACGACGGCGAGACGGTCGAGATCAGGGCCGAGCTGGCCGACGGCGTGATCACGGCCGAGATCCACTCCCCCGCCGGGGTGCCGGCCACCCTCCGGGCCCACCTCGACGACGATCCGGCGACGCCACCGACCACCCGGGCCGCCGCCGCACCGCCCCCCGACGAGCGGCCCCCCGCCTCACCCGATTCCCTCGTGGCCGGGGCCGCCCTCGGTTCGTTCGACTTCGGGGTCGACCGCCAGCACCAGACCGCCTACCTCCGCGACATCCGCGACGACGACAGCCCGGTGGCCGAGCTCGGGCTCGTCCACCCGGGAACGCTGCTGCGCCAGGCGAACTTCATCCTGTCGACCAACGTGCTCCTCGGCCCCTGGATCCACGTGGGCTCCGTGGCCCACCACCTGGCCCCGGTCGCCGTCGACGAGGTGGTGTCGGTGCAGGGCGTGGTCAAGGCCAATTACGAGCACAAGGGTCACCGCTTCATCGACGTCGACGTGGTGATGGTCGGGGCCGACGGAGCACCGCGGTGCTGGCTCGAGCATCGGGCCATCTACGAACCCCGCCAGGTGCGGCAGATGGCGGGCTGAGGGAGCGTTCCCCGAGCCCATCGGCGGGACGGGACATCGACCGGCCACCCCGACGTCGACTATCATTCACCTCCCGTGAGCCTGGTGATCGGGATCTGCGGTGGGAGCGGGTCGGGGAAGACGACACTGGCGGCCGGACTCGCCGCCCGGATCGAATCACGGCTCGGGCCGGGGTCGACGTCCTCGCTCAGCTTCGACTCCTACTATCGCGAGCTCGATCACCTGACGCTGGAGCAGCGCGCCGCCGTCAACTTCGATCATCCCGACTCCCTCGACGGCGATCTCCTGGCCGCTCACCTCGACTCGTTGCGCCGGGGGGTGGACATCGCCGCCCCCCGCTACGACTTCACCCGCCACGCCAGGACTGACGATGTCCAACTCGTGAGCTCCCGACCCGTCGTCATCGTCGAGGGCATCCTGCTGTTCGCCTTCGATCCCATACTGGCCCAGCTCGACTTCCGGGTGTTCCGCCGGTGTCCCGAGCCCGTCCGGTTCCAGCGACGCCTCGAACGGGACGTGGTCGAGCGGGGACGAAGCGAGCGCTCGGTTCTCGACCAGCTGGCGGCCACCGTCAAACCGATGCACGACCGCTACGTCGAGGCCTGCGCCCCGCTGGCCGACATCGTGACCGACCACGGCCAGGATCTCGAAACAGCTTGCCACGACATCGCCGAGCACGTGCTCGACACCCTGACCCCCGCCCCGGCCTGAATCCTCGGCCCGACGGTGGGGTGGCGTTTCAGTCGAGACGGCCGGCGGCCCGGGCCGCGTCCTCGGCCTGCCCGAGCTGATGCTCCACGATGGCCAGCCCGCCGTCCCAGAATCCGGGGTCGTTGAGGTCGCAGTCGACGATGGCCGCCAGCTCCTCGGGCGGGCGCGAACCACCGGCCGCCAGGAGGTCGAGGTAGGCCGGCACGAACGAGCTGCCGGCCGCCTCGTAGCGGGCGTAGACCGACAGGGCCAGCAGCTGACCGTAGGCGTAGGCGTAGACGTAGCCCGGCGTCCCCATGAAATGGGGGATGTACGACCACCAGCTCCGGTACCCGTCGGTCAGCTCGACGGCGTCGCCCATCATGGCGTGCTGGGACTCGATCCACAGGTCGCCGAAGCCTTCGACCGACAGCTCGCCGTCGTTTCGGCGGCTAGTGTGACAGGCGTCCTCGAAGCGGTTCATGGCCACCTGGCGGAAGACGGTGGCGATCGAGTCGTCGATCGTCGAGGCCAACAGGGCGAAGCGCTCGCCGGGGTCGTCGATGAGCTCCAGGAGGCGCTTGTTGGTGACGGTCTCCCCGAACACCGAGGCCGTCTCGGCCACGGTCAGCGGGGTGGTCTGATGGAAGATGCCCTGTTCCCGGGCGAGATAGGCGTGGAGCCCGTGGCCGAGCTCGTGGGCCAGCGTCAGCACGTCGCGGGGGCGCGAGGTCCAGTTGAGCAGCACGTAGGGATGGTGCGACGGCACCGTGTAGGCGCAGAAGGCACCGGGCTGCTTGCCCGGCCGCACCGGGGCGTCGATCCAGCCCTCGTCGATGAACCGGTCGACCACGTCGGCCAGGTCGGGCGAGAACGACCGGTAGGCGTCGCGCACCACCGCCGTGGCCTCGGCCCAGCCGATCTCCTGGGCCCCGGCGGCCACCGGGGCCATCCGGTCGTAGTCGGCTAGCCGGTCGAGGCCGAGCACCCCGGCCTTCAGCCGGTACCACCGCTGCGGGATGTCATAGCGGGCGACGACGGCCGAAATGAGGGCCTCGACCGACTCGTCGCTGGCCTCGTTCGACAGGTTGCGGCTGGAGATCCACGAGTCGAACGACCGGAGGCGGTCGTCGACCGACTTGTCGAGCAGGAGGGTGTTGAAGATGAAGGCCCTGGTGCGAAGGCCAGGGGCCAGTCCGGCCGTCACCGACCCATGGGCCGCCTCCCGCCGGGCCCGGTCGGGGTGCTGGAGCAGCGACAGGCCCTGCTCCAGGCTGACCGTGTCGGTGCCTCCGTCGCCGTCGTCGAGCTCCAACTCGATGGCCGACGTCAACTCGCTGAACAGCCTGACCCAGGCCGCGCCCCGCGTCACCGACGTCTCGATCAGCACGGTCTCCTCGGCCTCGGACAGCAGGTGGGGCCGGTTCAACCTCGTCTGCACCAGATGGTGGCGGCAGAAATCGAGCCGCTCATCGGCCAGGACCCGCTCGGCGTGCTCGTCGTCGACACCGGCGAACTCCAGCTCGACGAACAGCAGGAGGGACCCGACCGCCGTCGAGGCCTCCTGGAGCTGTTGCATCATGGCCCCCCGCTCCGGATCCTGGGTGTTCTCGGTGAAGCGCAACATCCCGTAATGCCCGGCCCGGCTCATCAGCTCCTGGATCTCCGCCATGGCCCTCATGAGCTCGGCCAGCTCGTCGGCCTCGAGGGTGGCGACCCGCCCCCGATACCGCTGGAGCTCCTCCGCCCGTGACCGAGCCTCGGCGATCAGATCGGACGGGCTGTCGGCGCCGTCGAGCAGCGGTTCGAGGTCCCAGGTGACATCGGAGGCGGCGAGGTCGACATCGGTCGTTGTCATCGCCCCAGTCTGCCGCCGAACGACGGCGATGGGGGGAACCGGGACGGCCGGGAACGGCCCGGCGGCCCGGTCAGCGGAGCTGGGCGTCGTGCTGGCCCACGACGGCGTCGATGCAGGCCTGTCGCCCCTGGGCCACGTCGGCGTCGGTGAGCGTGCGGTCGTCGGCCTGGAACACCAGCCGGTAGGCCAGCGACCGGGCCCCCGGGCCCACCGCCTCGCCCCGGAACACGTCGAACAGCGACACCGAGCGGAGGAGTTGCCCCCCCGCCTGGCCCAGGGTGCGGGCGACGTCGGTGGCGGGCACGGTGTCGGCGATGACGAAGGCCAGATCGACCTCGCTCGACGGATAGCGGGAGACGGGCGAGAACCGGGGAACGTTCTGGAGGGCGGCGATCATCGGCTCGACGGCCAGCTGCAGCCAGGCCACCCGGCCCTCGATGCCGAAGGCGTCGAGCACCCCGGGATCGACCTCGCCCACCTCGCCCAGAAGCCGACCGCGGAAGCGGACCTCGGCCGCCCGGGTCGGGTGCATCCCCGGCACCTCCCCGTTCACGATCGACAGCCCACCGAGCCCCAGCTCGAGCCGCAACCGGTGGAGCAGTCTCGTGGCCACCTCGGCGGCCCGGTCGTCGGCGGTCAGGCCCGACGCCGCCACCGCCAGGTACTCGGGTTCGTCCGGCAGGACGTTGTCTCCCGGTCGGAACACCCGGCCCAACTCGTAGATCTGCACCGCCGCCGTGCGGTGCGACTGGTTGTAGGCCACCACCTTGAGCATTCCCGGCAGCAACGATCGCCGCAGCACCGACTCCTCGGCCACCAGCGGGTTGACGAGGGAGATCGTGTCGCCGCTGAGACCGGCCCGTTCGATGTCGCCGGGGGCGAGGAACGGGGTGGGCATGACCTCGGTGTAGCCGGCGCCTTGCATCGTGGCCCGCAGCCGCCGGCGGCCCTGCTGGCGCGGGGTGAGGGACCCGACCTGGGTCGGGGTGGGAACGCGGCGACCCGACCGGTCGTAGCCGTGGTGACGACCCACCTCCTCGATCAGATCGATCTCGGCGGTGCAGTCGGGCCGCCACGACGGGATGGCCACGAGCAGCTCGCCGTCGCCCGCCGCCCCGGGGGTGAAGCCGATCGGCTCGAGGTAGCCGGCGATGGCGGCGACGTCGAGGTCGGTGTTGAGCAGCCGGTTGACGCGGGCCACCCGGAGGGTGACCGGGGCGGCTCCGACCGGGGAGCCCTCGGCCACCACGATCCCGGGGGCGATGCGGGCGCCGCAGATCTCGGCCGCCAGCTGGCAGAAGCGGTCGAGGGCCAGCTCGATGCCGTGCGGGTCGACACCCCGCTCGAAGCGGGTCGATGCCTCCGATCGGAGGTTGAGCCGGCGCGAGGTGCGGGCCACGGTCATGCGGTCCCACACCGCCGCCTCCACCAGGACGCTCGTGGTGGCATCGCTGATCTCGGTCGAGGCACCCCCCATGACGCCGGCCAACCCGATGGGTTCGTCGGCCCCGTTGGCGATCACCCCGTCGGCCGGGGTCAGCTCCCGCTTCTGGTCGTCGAGGGTGGTGAGCGACTCGCCGTCCCGTCCCTTGCGCACCACCAGCACCCCGCCGGGGACCAGGTCGAGATCGTAGGTGTGGTTGGGTTGACCTAGCTCGATCATGACATAGTTCGAGATGTCGACGATCGGGTTGATCGACCGAACCCCGGCCGCCGCCAACCGCTGCACCATCCAGGCCGGCGTGTCACCCATGGTGAGCCCGTCGAGGATGCGGACACCGAACCGGGGGCACAGCTCCCCGTCGTCGATGCGGACCGATGCCCGCTCCGACGCCGCCACCCCGACCTCGTCGATGATCGGTGACGGCAGGGCGAACGCCACCCCGAGCCGGGCCGCCAGGTCACGGGTGACGCCGGCCACCGACAGGGCGTCGGGCCGATTGCCCTCGATGTCGAGATCGAACAGGACATCCGTGGTGGCCCCGAGCGTGGCGGCCAGCGTCCGACCGACCGTGGCCGCCGGATCGAGGATGAGGATTCCCTCGCCGTCCTCGCCCAGCTCCAGCTCGGAGGCCGAGCACAGCATCCCGTTCGACCACTCCCCCCGCATCTTGCGCCGGGCGATCTCCATGCCGTTGGGCATGACGGTGCCGATCGTGGCCAGCGGGACCCGGTCGCCGACCGCCATGTTGAACGCCCCGCAGCAGATCTGCAGGGGCTCCCCGTCACCGGCGTCGACCGAGACGAGCTGGATCCGGTCGGCCTCCGGGTGGGGGGCCAGGTGGAGGATCTCCGCCACAACGACACCGTCCCAGGTGGTGCCGACGGTCTCGACCGACTCCACCACCATGCCGAGATCGGTCATGACCTCGGCCAGCCCCAGGGGCTCGCCCTCGATGGGGGCGAACTCCCGCATCCATGACAACAGCACCTTCACGTCGACTCTCTCCTCGATTCGCTCGTTCGTCGGACCCGGCTCAGAACTGGCCGAGGATCCGCAGGTCGTTGCTGAACAGCTCGCGCAGATCGTCGAAGCCGTACTTCATCTGGGCCAGGCGGTCGATGCCGAACCCGAAGGCGAAACCCGACCACTCCTCGGGATCGACCCCGCCGGCCCGCAGCACATTGGGGTGGACCATGCCGCAGCCGCCGAGCTCGAGCCACGACCCGTCGGGGCGCTGGATGTCGAACTCGGCCGACGGCTCGGTGAACGGGAAGTAGTTGGGCCGCAGGCGGGACGAGAAGCCCGGCCCGAAGTAGGCCTCGGTGAACTCCTCGATGGTGCCGGCCAGGTCGGCGAGGGAGATGTGACGGTCGATCACCAGCCCCTCGATCTGGTGGAAGACCGGCATGTGGGTGGCGTCGGCGGTGTCGCGCCGGTACACCCGCCCGGGGGCGACGATGTAGATGGGCGGCTCCTGCTCGAGCATCGTCCGGATCTGCACGGGCGAGGTGTGGGTCCGCAGCAGGAGGCTGCCCGGCTCCCCGTGGTCGACGTAGATGGTGTCGAACCCGTCGCGGGCGGGGTGGCCGGGTGGGATGTTGAGGGCGTCGAAGTTGTGCCAGTCGGTCTCGACCTCGGGCCCCTCGGCCACCCGGAACCCCATCCCGACGAAGATGTCCTCCAGTACGTCCCACGTGCGGGTGACCACATGGCCGTGGCCGACGACGACGTCGTCGGGGACCTCGGTCAGATCGAGCCGCTCCCCTTCCAGCTGGCGGGCCCGTTCCCCCCGTCCTAGGACCCGGCGACGCTCGGTCAGGGCGTCCTCGACCCGCTGCCGTGCCTCGTTGAGGGCCCGCCCGGCGTCGCGCCGCTGGTCGGGAGGGAGCTCGCCGAGCCGGCGCTTGGCGCCGGTGAGGGACGACTGCCGGCCCAGCACCGCGGTCTCGATTGCCTTGAGGTCGTCCAGGCCGGTGGCGCCGGCCACGGCGTCGAGGGCCTCGGCTTCCAGAGTGGGGAGATCGTCGATCATCGGTGCAGACCTGTCGTGTCGGGTGGTGGGTTCCAGCATGGCGGAGCGCCGGGCGGGGCCGGCCGCAATTTTCCCGTCAGCCATTATCGGTGGGAGGGTCGGCGATCGGGCGCGGGTTCGGTCGCCCGGCGTTGGCGGAGGGCCTCGAAGCAGAGGACGGCGCCGGCGGCGGCCACGTTGAGCGACTCGGTCGGACCCGCCAGCTCGATGGTCACCGTGTCGTCGGTGGCGGCGATCACCTCGTCGGCGAGGCCGTGGGCTTCGTTGCCGAGGACGATGACGGCCGTCGCCAGGGTGGCGCGGTCATGGGGGGTGGCGTCGCCCCCCACGGCGGTTGCCACGCGGTGACGGCCCGCCACGGCGAGGCGGTCCAGGGCGGCCACCGGATCGTCGACCCTGACCATCGGGAGGCGCAACCCGGCCCCGGCGGCGGCCCGCACCACCTTGGGGTTGGTCGGGTCGACGCTGGGCCCGGCGAGGACGACGCCGGCGGCGCCGGCCGCCTCGGCCGTGCGGACCAGCGTCCCCACGTTGCCGGGGTCGCGCAGCTCGACGAGGAACAGGACCGGTCCGGTACCGGTCAGGTCGTCGAGCGTGGCCGGGGTACGGGCGACCACCGCCGCCACCGGCCGGGGGCTGACGGGGTCGAGGACCGAGTCGAGCACCCCGGCCGCCACCACGTGAACGGTGATGCCAGCGGCCGACGCCGCCGCCACCAGGCCCGGTTCGTCGGCGTCGACCCCGAGGTACAGGGCCTCGACGGTGAGGGTGGCATCGGCGTGGGCGGCCAGGGCCTCCGCCACCAGGCCGGGTCCGTCCACGACGAAGGCCCGCTCCTCGGAGCGGGCCTTCCGTGACGAAACGAGTCGCCGCAGTCGCTTGATCCGTTGGTTGGTGGGGCGGAGCCCACCGGCGACGGCGGCGGCCATCGGCGCCTCAGGCGGCGTCGGCCGAACCGTTGGCCAGCTCGACGAGGGCGGTGAAGGCCGCGGGATCGCTGACCGCCAGCTCGGCCAGAAGCTTGCGGTCGACCTCGACCTCGGCCTGCTTGAGACCGTTGATGAAGCGGCTGTACGAGGTGCCGTTCTGCCGGCAGGCGGCATTGATCCGTTGGATCCACAGCCGCCGGAACTCGCCCTTACGGGCGCGGCGATCGCGGTAGGCGTAGTTGCCGGAGTGCATCACCTGCTCGTTGGCGCCCCGGAAGGTACGGCTCTTGTTGCCGTAGTAGCCCTTGGCTCGTTCGAGGGTGGTACGCCTGCGTTTCTTGGAGTGAACGGCTCGTTTCACGCGTGCCATCGCACTGACTCCTGTTCTTCGGGTGGGGGGATGTTTTGACTCGAGCGGTGCTGGGTCGAGATCAGCTGGACAGCATCTGCTTGACGCGCGACACGTCGGCGGCGGCGACCTCGCTCATGCCGGTGAGGCGCCGCTTGCGCCGGCTCGACTTCTTCTCGAGGAAGTGGTTGAGGTTCTTGCTCCGGCGGGTCACCTTGCCCGAGCCGGTCACCTTGAACCGCTTCTTCGCCCCTTTGTGGGTCTTCATCTTCGACATGGTCGTTCTCCTGGCTGTGTCCGGGTCCGGGTCCGGCTTGGGGGGTTCCTGCTGGCGGTTCCGCTGGGGGCGTCCGACAGATCCGTTGCGGGTTCGTCTGTCCGTCCGGCCGTCACCGATCGGGAGACGGTCGAGGACCATCTCCCGATGCGGGCGTCTGTCTGGTGGTTTTCAGGCCTGGTCGGCGGCGTCGCCCTCGACGGGGCTACCGCCGTTGGAGGCGGCGGCCGTGGCATCCGCCCGGTCGGCCGCCTCGGCCTGTTGCTTCCTCTTCTGTTTCTTCTTGCTGTCTGGCCCGAGGACCATCGTCATGTTCCGTCCGTCCAGGCGGGGGTAGGCCTCCACCTTGGCGTACTCGTCGACCCGTACGGCTATGTCGTCGAGGATCTTGCGACCGAGCTCCGGATGGGTGACTTCCCGTCCCCGGAACATGATCGTGATCTTGACCTTGTGACCCTCCTGGAGGAACTTCTCCACCTTCTTGGTCTTCGTGTCGAAATCACCCCCCGAGATCTTCGGGCGATACTTCATCTCCTTGACGACGACGTTGCTGGCCTTCTTCTTCGACTCCTTGAGGCGCTGCGCAGCTTCGTACTTGTACTTGCCGTAGTCCATGATCCGGCACACCGGTGGATTGGCCTTGTCGGCCACCTCCACCAGGTCGAGATCGAGCTCACGAGCGAGAGACAACGCCTCGGGCATCGGCTTGATCCCGAGCTGGTCTCCCGTCGGGCCGATGACACGTACTTCGCGAGCCCGGATCCGATCATTGATCCGTGGCTCAGGTGCTGACGCGGCTATGGCCGATCACCCCTCATGCAGATGCAACTCTCCTTCGATGCGGCGATGGCTCGCCATGATTGGCTGTGGTTCGACGGTCCCAGCGAGAAAGAGAGCAGCCAGCCGACCGTACCGATGGGCCGCGCTCGGCGACACGTATCGTGCCGTTCGAGTGCTGTACCCGGACGCATCGTGCATGGCTTGGTCGATGGCCGGGTGGGGCTGAGCCCACTTCCTTGTTGGAATACTCTGATGTCGATCAACCACGGTACCACCATGGTGGGCAACAATGCTCTGGTCCCGGCTCTGGTCCCGGCTCTGGCCCCGACCCTGGGCGATGGCACGACTCGACTGACGGCTTCGTCGTAGGCCCATCCGTTGTCGGCCCGCCGGTCGGCACGACGCTGCGACATCAGCCGCTACCGTTGACCCCATGACGCTATGGACTCCTGACGGTGAGCGCCGTGTCCCGCCGGCCCAGCCGGAACCGTCCCCGGCGGACACGGGTCCGGCCGGAGACGCCGAACCCGAGCTGAGCCCCGAGGACGAAGCCCGAGCCCGGGAGATGGCCCGCGAGCTGGCCGAGGCGAGGACCCGCCTTCTCGAGACCGAGGTCTCCACCGTGCTGGCCAACCACGCCCTCGGCATCTACGAGCTGGCCGCCATCCACCTCACCGCCGATCGCCCCGACTTCGACGAGGCCCGACTCGCCGTCGACGCCCTTGCGGCCCTGGTCGACGGCCTGAAGGGTCGCCTCGGTGACGGGGAGCCGACCCTGGCCGACGCCCTCCACCAGGTGCGCCTGGCCTTCGTCCAACGCAAGAAGGAGGCCGACGCCGCCGCCACCACCGGCCCCGCGGCCGACGGCTGAGTCTGCGCCGCTACTCGGGACGGCGCCGCGCCGCGGCGTCGGTCGGGACGGCGGTGCGCCGCGGCGTCGGTCAGCGACCGCCGGCGGCGTCGGCACCGACGAAGCGGTCGAGGGCGGTCGGTGTGGCCGGCCGATGGATGGCGAATCCCTGGAGCAGCAGGCGACCCCGGCCCGCCAGATCGGCGCCGGCCCCCTGCAGGGTCCGCAGCTGCTCCGGCCGCTCGACGTTGCGCACGATGAGCTCGACGCCGCGGTCGAGCACCCGACCGAGCACCGCCGGTAGGAGCCCGGGCGCGTCGAGCCCGACGAGCTGGGCGCCGTCGAGCTTGACGCACGAGATCATGGGCAGGGAGTCGAGCCTGGCCTCGACGTCGTCGCCGAGACCGACGCCGTCGAGGGCGACGGCGACCCCGCTGGCCACCAGCCGGTCGAGGCACGCCGCCACGTCGCCCCGGTCGTCGACGAGGGTGCTGACCGCCACCTCGACACCGAGCTGGTGAGGGGCGAGCGACCAGCGACGGAGAGCGTCGACGGCGACGCGTTCGATCTCGGCCTCCGGCCGGAGCTGGTGACCGTGGAGGTTGACCGACACGGAGACGGCCCGTCCACTGCGCTGCGACCACCGCGACGCCTGCTCGCACGCCCGGTCGAGGACGTGGGCCCCGAGCTCGTTGATCAGCCGCTGGCGCTCGGCGCTGCGGAGGATGGCCCCGGGGAGCACGAGGTGACGGACGGGATGCGACCAGCGGACCAGGGCCTCCAGCTGCACGACGTCGTCGGTGCTGGCGGCGGCGACGATCGGCTGGTAATGCACGTCGATCTCGCGGTGGCGGACGGCTCGTCGTAGCTCGCGGTCGAAGCGGGCGTCGTCCACCACACGACGGCGGAGGTCGTGGTCGAACAGCACGATGCGGCCCCCGCCTCCCGATCGTGCCCGGTCGCAGGCGATCCCGGCGTCACGCAGGACGGCCCACGGGTCGTCGTCGGCGACGGTCACGGCACGGAGGCCGACGCTGAGGCCGACGGGTACGCCGCCACCGGTGTCCCCGGCCCGGCGCCCGGGGTCGCCGCCGGCCGGGTCGGCGATCGTGGCCGCCGCCACCAGCCGGGTGGCCACGAGCTCCAGGTCGCGGTCGGTGGGGGCGCCGGTGGTGATGACCACGAATCGGCCTCCGCCTACGTCACCCAGCCGCTCGTTGGCGGTGAGGGCGGCCTCGACGCGAGCGAGGACGCTCCGGACCATGTCGTCGACGCGGCGCTGGTCGTGCTCGGCCCCGACGGCGTCGAGCCCGTCGACGGCGAGGGTCAGCACCCCGATCGGCGGGCGCTGGCCGTGGCGGCTGTGGGTACCGACGGCCGCCACGAGTGCCGCCACCATCGCGTCGTTCCCGACGGCCGGGGCAGCGGGCGGCGGCGCTCCGGGGGTGGGGTCCGGGCGGGCGGAGCGGGCGAGCCGGGCCCGGAGGTCGTCGGCGACGGCCGCAGTGAGCCACAGCCGCCACACGACCCCGGCGAGGGTGACGACCACCGCGGTCAGGGCGAGGCGGAGGGTCCGTTCCGTGCCGGCGACGACGACCGGGACGGCCAGCACCACCAGGAGCGCGGTGACCACCGGCACCAGGGGCGAGACCGTCGTCACGGGGGTGGCGATGGGTGTGCTGGGGGTGCTGGTGGTGGCCCGGTCGGCCGGGATAGGGCCCGCCAGGGTGACACCGGTCGGACGAGACGACTCCATGACCGTCCCGTCGGCGTCGTCCCCCGTGGGGTGAGCGCCACCGGGCCGCACGGGCAGGTTCGCTCGCCGGCCCTGGGCCCTTCGACCCACGAGCAGGCCTCCCCGAGCAGGCGGCCGGCCCGGCCGGCCGGCGACGATCAGGTGACGGTGGCGAGGACCCGCCTGGCCTCCCACCGGCCGGGACCGGCCCAGCCGACGACGAAGGTCACCGCCGCCCCCTCGTCGATCGTCCGCGTCCCGTCGGCTATGGCCGTGCAGTGGAAGTCGACCCGGTCGCCGTCATCGGCGGCGATCACACCGAGCCCGACCTCGGCGTCGAACCGCTCCACCGTTCCCGACCTCAGCGCATCACCGGGGCCTCTCGCCCCTCGTGGCCCCGTCATCGCACTGCCGAGTCCGGACCGAGATCGAGGAGATGGCCGAGACGTTCCTGCTTGGTCCGCAGGTAGGCGATGTTCTGGGCGGTCGGCACCGTCGTCAGGGGGACCCGTTCCGTGATCTCGAGACCGAAGCCGTCGAGACCACCGTACTTCGCCGGGTTGTTCGTCATCAGCCGCATCGTCGTGATGCCGAGGTCGACCAGGATCTGGGCCCCGATGCCGTATTCGCGACTGTCGGCGGGGAGGCCGAGCTCGAGGTTGGCGTCGACCGTGTCACGACCCTGATCCTGGAGCCCGTAGGCCCGGATCTTGTGGCCGAGGCCGATGCCTCGCCCCTCGTGACCCCGGAGGTAGACGAGGACCCCCTCGCCGGCCTCGGCGATCTTGGCCAGCGCCTGGTCGAGCTGCGGTCCACAGTCGCAGCGCAGCGAGCCGAAGATGTCACCGGTGAGGCACTCGGAGTGGACCCGGACCAGCATGTCGGCTTTGGAGGACGGATTGCCGAGCACCAAGGCCACGTGCTGCTCAGCGTCGAGCAACGACTCGTAGACGATGGCCCGGAAGTCGCCATGGATGGTGGGGATGATGGCCTCGGCGAACCGGCTCACCAGTTTCTCGGTGCTCCGACGGTGACGGACGAGATCGGCGATGGAGACGAAGACGAGCCCGTGTTCGGCGGCGAAGCGCGACAGCTCCGGCACCCGGGCCATCGTCCCGTCGTCGTTGACGATCTCGCACAGGACGCCTCCCTCGGCCAGCCCGGCCAGGCGGGACAGATCGAGGGCCGCCTCGGTGTGCCCGGCCCGCTTGAGGACCCCACCCTTGCGGGCCCGCAGGGGGAAGATGTGTCCCGGACGGGCGAAGTCGGCGGCACTGGCCGCCGGGTCGATCAGGGCCCGCAGGGTGACCGAGCGATCGTGGGCCGAGATGCCGGTCGTGGTGCCGTGGATGTAGTCGACCGACACGGTGAAGGCGGTGCGCATGGCCTCCGTGTTCTGGGCCACCATCAGGGGAAGCTCGAGCTGGTCGGCCCGCTCCTCGGTGACCGGGGAGCAGATCACCCCCGACGTGTGGCGCACGAAGAAGGCGATCTTGTCGGGGGTGGCGTACTCGGCCGCCATGATCAGGTCGCCCTCGTTCTCCCGGTCCTCGTCGTCGACGACGACGACGATCTCGCCCCGCCCGATGGCGGCGATGGCGTCCTCGATGGTATCGAACGGGGAGGCGCCGTCGCCGGCCCCGGCGGCTCTGGTGTCGCTCACGATGATTCCTCCCCGGGGGAGCTGAGCGTCCCGCCGGTGTCGTCGACGCGGCCGGCCAGTAGCTTCTCGGCGTACTTGGCCATGACGTCGACCTCGATGTTGACCCGGTCACCCGGGCCCTTGTGTCCGAGGGTGGTGACCTCGGTGGTGTGGGGTATGACGGCCACCGTGAACCCGTCGGGCGCCGGGTCGACGACGGTGAGGCTGATCCCGTCGACAGTGACCGAACCCTTCTCGACCAGGTAGCGGTCGAGCTCCGCCGGAACCTCGACCTTGAGATCGGGGGCCGGGCGGACGATGATGCCGACGGCGTCGACGTGACCCTGGACGAGGTGACCGCCGAGGCGATCCTCCAGGCGGACGGGCCGTTCGAGGTTGACGGGATCGTCGACCGCGAGATCCCCGAGCTGGGTCCTGGCGAAGGACTCGTCGGACACGTGGGCCTCGAACCAGCCAACGTCGGCGTCCCAGTCGACCACGGTGAGGCAGCACCCGTTGACGGCGACGGAGGCGCCCAGAACGACGTCGTCCAGGACCTGGCGGCAGCGGATCCGGAGCCGGGGTCCGTCGAGGGCGTCGACCCGGCCGAGCTCCTCGACGATACCGGTGAACATCAGGCCACTCCCGCTCCATCGCTTGGCATCAGATCCATGCGAAGATCGTTCCCCAGCTGAACCACCCGGTCAAGCTGCAGGCGGGCCAGGTCGCCCATGGTGGCCGCTCCCGGACCGGCCAGGACAGGTGCCCCGTCGTCGCCGCCCATGAGGGCCGGGGCCAGGTACACTACGTAGTGGTCGACGAGACCGCGACGATGGAGCTCGCCGGCGACGGTGGCCCCACCCTCGACGAGGAGCTGGACGACGTCGCGCCGGCCGAGGTCGTCGAGCACGTCCTCCAGATCGCCGCTCACCTCCTGGCAGGGATGGACGGCGGCGCCGGGCGGGGCCGTGCCCAGCACCACCCGCAGCGGAGGGCGGGGAGCGGCGCCGTCGGACGCCACGACGTCGCGGACGGTGAGGCGCGGATCGTCGGCCCTGACCGTGCCGGCACCGACGAGGATGGCGTCGGACTCGGCCCGGAGCCGATGGACGTCACGCCGGGCCTCGTCGCCCGTTATCCACTGGCTCGTGCCGTCGGGGGCGGCGGTCCGCCCGTCGAGCGTGGTCGCGGTCTTCAACACGACGTAGGGGCGGCCGGTTCGACGGTGCACCAGGTAGGGCCCCAACTGGCGTTCCACGAGATCGGCCCCCGGGCCGACGACCACATCGATGCCGGCGGCCCGCAGCGCCGCCACCCCCCGGCCCCCGACCCGGGGGTCGGGATCGGTCACCGCCACCACGACCCGCTCGATCCCGGCGGCGGTGACGGCGTCGATGCAGGGCGGGGTGCGACCGTGGTGGGCGCAGGGCTCGAGGGTCACGTAGAGGGTGGCACCCCGAGCCCTCGCTCCGGCCCTGGCGAGGGCAAGACGCTCGGCGTGGTGGGCGCCGGGCCGTTGGGTCGCCCCTTCGTAGGTCGTCCCGTCGGTCGCGACCACCACGGCACCCACCCAGGGGTTGGGTGGGGCGAGGAGCCGGCTGTGCTCGGCCCGGGCCACGGCCCGGGCCATGAGCGAGCGGTCGTCGGGGCGGAGGTCGGGCTCGATGAGGGTCACGGTCGGGACGGCATCAGTGGGGCCGCCCGCCCGCCAGCAGCTCGACGGCGTGGGGGCACACGTCGAGCACGGCCTCCAGCGTCTCGATCGCCCCCCTCGTCGATCCCGGGGTGTTCAGGATCAGGGCCTGGCCCCGCGTCCCGGCCAGGGCCCGGCTGAGCCGGCCCAGCCCGTCGGGGTTCACGGTCCGCATGGCCTCGGCCATGCCGGGGGCGTGGCGGTCCAGAGCCGCCGCCGTCCCCTCGGGGGTGAGGTCCCGGGGCCCGAAGCCGGTGCCGCCGGTGGTGACGACGAGCCCGGAGAAGCCGTCACACAGCTCGATCAGGGTGTCGCGCACGCTCTCGATACCGTCGGCGATGCACCGGTGGTCGACCACCTCCCATCCGGCACCGCTCAGCACCTCGACCAGGGCCCCACCCGAGGAGTCCTGGCGGGTGCCGGCGACGACGCCGTCGGACACGGTGACGACCTTGACCCGGCGGGCAACGTCCCGGCCCGGTTCCCGGTCGTGTTGTTCCTGGTCGCTGGCCACCATGACAGTGTGCCCGCTGACGGAGCGGGGAACGAGCCGGGTACCGACATCGACGAAGGAGAAACCCATGGCCAGCTGCTACTCTCCGAGACGACATCTGCGTGTTCGACCCGACGGCCCGCTCCGGCCGGCCCTCGGCTTCCAACGACGGAGACCCACCATGAAGATCCTCTTCGCCGATGCGATCGGTGAGGACCGCCTCGCCCCCCTCACCGCCGCCGGCCACGACGTCGTCCTTGCCCCCACGCTCGGCTCCGACGACATCCCGGCCCACATCGGCGGCGTCGACGTCCTGGTCGTGCGCAGCACCCGTGTCACGGCGGCCACCGTCGGCGCCGCCGACCGGCTCGGTCTGATCGTCCGGGCCGGTGCGGGCACCGACACCATCGACGTCGACGCCGCCTCCGATGCCGGGATCTATGTCTGCAACGTCCCGGGACGCAATGCCGTGGCGGTCGCCGAGCTGACCCTCGGCCTGCTCCTCGCCATCGACCGGCAGCTGGCCGACGGTGTCGCCGACCTGCGGGCGGGGCGGTGGGACAAGGCCCGCTACAGCCGGGCCGACGGCCTCCTGGGCAAAACGATGGCCATCGTCGGCCTCGGCGACATCGGCCTCGAAGTGGCGGTGAGGGCCAAGGCCTTCGGTATCGCCGTGACCGCCCTCCGCAAGGACGACCGCTCGCCCGACACCCAGACCCGGATCCGGGCCGTCGGCATCCGCCTCGTCGACAAGGTCGACGAGCTGCTGGCCGAGGCCGACATCGTCTCCATCCACATCCCGGCCGGGGCCGACACCGTCGGACTCGTCGATGCCCGCTTCCTGGCCCGGCTCCGCCCCGGTGCCGTCCTCCTCAACACGTCGCGGGCCGAAGTGGTCGACGACACGGCCCTGCTCGCCGCCCTCGACGCCGGCCGCCTGTGGGCCGGCCTCGACGTGTGGCCCGACGAGCCGTCGTCGGGTCGAGCCGAGTTCGTCTCGCCCCTGGCCGCCCACCCCCGCGTGGTGGGCAGCCACCACATCGGCGCCTCGACCGAGCAGGCCCAACGGGCCGTGGCCGACGGCACGATCGACGTCGTCCGGGGCTACCTGGAGGGTCGGGTCGTGAACTGCGTCAACCTCAACCCCCGCGCCGTGGGCACGGGCCGCCTCAGTGTCCGCCACCGGGACCGGGTGGGGGTGCTGGCCGAAGTGTTGCAGGTCCTGAGGACGGCCGGCATCAACGTACAGCAGATGCAGAACCAGATCTTCAGCGGTGACGGGGCGGCCGTCGCCACCATCCACGTGTCCGGTCACCTCGACGGCGCCACCGTCGCCGCCCTCGACGCCATCGACGACGTCCTCGCCGCCGCCATCCTCCCCACCCCCGACCACCCGTGACCGACCCCGTCCGCGTCCAATCCGGAGAACACCGATGACCCGAGCCCACAATTTCTGCGCCGGACCCTGCACCCTGCCCGTCTCCGTGCTGGAGGAACTGGGAGCCGAGATGGTGTCGTACGGCGACACCGGTACCTCGGTGATCGAGATGAGCCACCGCAGCCCCGACTACGAGGCCATCCACCACGAGGCCCTGTCGTTGCTGCGGTCGCTGTGGTCGGTTCCCGACGACGTCGACATCCTCCTCCTCCAGGGCGGGGCGACGCTCCAGTTCGCCATGGTGCCGATGAACCTGCTCGACGGGTCGGCGCCCGGAGCGGGCTACGTGGTCGGCGGCAGCTGGGGTTCGAAGGCCATGGGCGACGGGACGAGGGTCGGCCCGGGCTATGTGGCGTGGAGCGGCGAGAGCTCGTCGTACACCCGTATGCCGTCCGCCGACGAGGTCCGGGTCGAGCCCGGGACCCGCTACCTCCACGTCACGTCGAACGAGACGATCGAGGGGGTACGGATGAGCGACTTCGCCGGCTTCGGGGTCCCCCTCGTCGCCGACATGTCGTCCGACTACCTGACCCGCCCGATCGACTGGTCGCTGTTCGACGTCGTCTATGGCGGGGCCCAGAAGAACCTGGGTCCGGCCGGACTGGCGGTCGTGTTCGTTCGCTCCGAGTTGGTGGCGGAGGGGGGTCGGAGTCTGCCGTCGTACCTCCGCTTCGCCACCCACGCCCAGGCCGACAGCCTGGCCAACACACCGCCCGTTTTCTCCATCTGGGCCATGGGCAAGGTGCTGCGGTGGATGGAGGGCAACGGCGGGGTGGTGGCCATGGAGAAGCGGGCCGCCGTACGGTCGGCGCTCGTCTACGACGCCGTCGACTCGAGCGGCGGCTTCTACCGCAACCCGGTCGAGCCGGCCCATCGCTCCCACACCAACATCGTGTTCCGGCTCCCGACCCCCGAGCTCGAGACCGAGTTCCTCACCCTGGCCGAGGAGGAGCGGTTCCTCAACCTCAAGGGCCATCGCTCGGTCGGCGGGATCAGGGCCAGCGTCTACAACGGGCTGGAAACCGCCAGCGTGGAGGCGCTCGTGTCCTTCATGGACCGTTTCGCCCAGGAGCAGGGCTGACCGGGTGACGACGCTGGAGCCGGTGGCGGTCCGGCTGATCGAGCCGGATTGGGTCGGGCGGGTCCCGGCGCCGGCCCACGACGGCCTGACCCCCACCGAACGGCGCCGGCTGATCGACGCCAACCCCGATTCCTACCTGGCGGTCACCCGGGCCCCCGACGACCTCGACGACGGGACCGGGCCGACCAGCCCGGAGGGGGCTCTGGCTGCTGGCCGGGCCTCGCTCGAGCGCCTGCTCCGGGCCGGGGCGTTCTCTCCCCTGCACCGACCGCGCCTCCACCTGTACCGGCTGACGGTCGGGGGGCGGCGTCAGACCGGCATCGTGGCCGGGGTCCCGGTCGATGCCTACGACGACGGCACGATACGCATCCACGAACAGATCCAGACCGTGCGGGCCGAGCACCTGGCCCGCCACCTCGAGGTCGTCCGGGCCCAGTCGAGCCCCATCGCCCTGGCCCATCGGCCCCACCCGAGGGTCACGGAGGCGGTGGCCCACCTGACGTCGAGCACCGAACCCACGGTCGACTTCGTGACCGACGACGGCCTGGCCCAGCAGGTGTGGCCCGTGACCGAACCCGAGCACGAGCGGCTACTCGTCGAGGCGCTGGCGGACAAGACCCTCTACCTCATCGACGGTCATCACCGGGTGGCCGCGGCGTCGATGCTGCGGGCCCGGGCCGGGACCGTTCGGGCGGCGTCGATGCTGTGCGCCGTCTTCCCCACCGACGAGCTCCATCTCGACGCCTTTCACCGCCTCCTTCCCGGAATCGACGAAGCCGGTCTGCTCCACCGGCTCGCCGCCGCCTCCCTCACCGTCCGGGCGGTGCCGACACCGGCCGCCCTCGCCGCCCGCGGCCCGGCCGAGCTGGCCCTGATCGTCGGCGGGGCCCTCTACGCCGTCGGAGTCCCGATCGACGCCACGGTCCCGGCCGACGACATCGTCAACCTCGATCCGGTCCGCCTCCAGCAGCTGATCCTGGGCCCGGTGCTCGGCATCGACGACGGGCAGGACGGCGGCCGCCTCCGCTACCGTCCGGGTGCCGGCGACGCCGATGACCTTGCGGCGTTGGCGGCCGAAGGGGTCACGGCATTCGCCATGCGTCCGGTGTCGATGGCCGCCCTCACCGCCGCCTCCGACGCCGGGCGGACCATGCCCTCGAAGTCGACCAACTTCCAGCCCAAGGTCCGCTCCGGTATCTTCCTGCGGCCCCTCGACGCCGACCGCCCGTAGCAGCGGCCGCCCGGCCATCCCGAGCGCCGGGCCGCCCCGAGCCCGGCGGACTGCTACCGACCGGGCAACACCCCAAGACCAGGCCGGGCCGTCACGGGCTGCTGGTCGGCGGCGTCACGGGCGCGGCGGCGAGGTCGAGGCGGCCGATGGGCGAGACGGCCGATGGGCGAGAGGTGGTCCCGATCAGTAGCATCCCGTCGATGACCGAGGAACGCCACGCCACCAGCCGTAGGATCGATGCCTCGCCGGCACGGATCTTCGCACTGCTGACCGATCCCGCCACCCACGCTGCCATCGACGGTTCCGGGATGGTGGAGGCGGCGATCGACGCCCGACCGATCACCGCCGTGGGCGACACGTTCGACATGGACATGGACCGCACGCCGATCGGCGACATTCCCGGACTGGTCAAGTACAAGGTCCGCAACCACGTCACCCGCTTCGAGCAGGACCGGCTGATCGAATGGACCACCGGCGGTATCGACCTGCCCCCGGTCGATCACCTCTATGGATGGGTGCTCGAGGCCGTCGGCGACGGTCAGACCGAGGTCACCCACTACTGCGACTGGTCGGGCATCTCCGACGAGGCGCGGGTCCGCAGCTCGTGGCCGATCGTCCCGCTGCCCATGCTCGAGACGTCGATCGACAACCTGGAACGGCTCGCCACCGACAGCACCAGCTGAGGCCAGGCGGAGGATCCGGCCACACCGTCACACCGTCACGCTGGCCACCCGCTCGTGACGATCGGCGACGGTCAGCGGGGGCCGGGGCGGCGGAGGCGGAAGGCGAGCATGCCGTCGGTGTCGCCCGGGATGAGCAGGCCGACGGCACCGTCCGGGCCGACCGGCAGCCAGGGTGGGCCTGGTGGGCCCAGGAGTTCCGGGGTTTCGCCTCCGCTGCGACCCAGCCGGTCGAGGACGGTGGCGGCGACGCCGGCCCCCTCGGCCGAGGTCAGGGTGCAGACGCTGTACGTCAGGATCCCCCCCGGAGCGAGCAGCTCGAAACCGGCCACCACGAGCTCCACCTGGAGTCGGGCCAGGCGTTCGGGGGTCGCGGCGTCGATCCGCCATCGGGCGTCGGGGCGGCGGCGGAGGCTGCCGAGGCCGGCGCACGGGGCGTCGATCAGCACCCGGTCGGCCACCCCGGGACGGAAGGGGGGATGGGTCCCGTCGGCCACGACGGTGGCCACGTCGACACCGAGCCGCGTGGCGTTGGCGGCCACCAGGCCGAGGCGACGGGAACGGAGATCGCCGGCCACGACGGTCGCCCCCACCCCGGCCAGGGCGGTGGCCTTGCCCCCCGGGGCGGCGCACAGGTCGAGCACGAGCTGCCCCGGTGCGACATCGACGAGGCCGGCCACCAGCTGGGACGCCGGATCCTGGACGTACCCGTCGTCGCGCACGGCGGTGACAGCGGCCCGGTTCATGGCCCGCAGGGCGGCCTCGGCCGGTTCGGGGCCCAGGTCGGCGTCGAGGCGGTCGACGATCCAATCGGGGTAGCTGAGCGCCGTGGCCCGGTCGGGGTAGGCGACCTCGGCCGCCGCCACCCGCCGCAGGACGGCGTTGACGACCGACCGGCCCCGACCCCGCACGGCCCCCACGGTGGCGTCGAGGGCGGCATGGGGTGGGGTCTCGAGGAAGGCGAGCTGGTAGGCGCCGACGCGCAGGGCCGCCCGCACCTCGGGTTCCACGTCGTTCAGGAGGAAGCGGTCGACCAGATGGTCGCAGGCCCGCCGCGCCCTGGTCGTCCCGTAGACCAGTTCGGTGACGAAGTGGCGGTCGGCCGAGCCCAGATCGGTGCGGTCGAGCATCTCGGGGAGGACGAGGTTGGCGTAGGCGCCGCCCTCGTCGATGCGGACGAGGGCCTCGATGGCGACCCGGCGGGAGGCCGACCCGGCGGCCGGGCGGGAGGCCGACCCGGGGGCCGGGCGGCGGGCGGCGCCACCCCGACCCCCGGTCCGGCGCGATCGGGCGGGGCGATCAGCCAAGCCGCTCCCCCACCGCCAGCTGGACGCCGTTGAGCCAGGCGTCGACCGGCATCGGCGTGCGGCCCTCGGGCTGGACCGTGATCAGGCGGAGGCCGCCCTCGCCGGTGCCGACGACGGAGCCGGCCAGCTCACCGGCCGGAGGCCCGACAGGCTCGACCGCAGCCTCCAGGACCTTGAGACGACGGCCGCGATGGGTGGTCCAGGCCCGACCGAGACGGATCACCCGGTCCAGCTCGACCGCCGGCCGGTCGAGGTCGAGACGGAGCTCCGACGGCGCGATCTTGGCCGCATAGGTGACCTCGCCCGCCTGGGGAACCGGCTCACCGAGCCCCTCCCGCAGGGTGTCGACGAGCAGGGCGGATCCGGCGTCGACGAGGCGGGCCCGGAGCGAGTCGAGGGTGTCGTCGGGGGCGATGTCGACGTCACGGCACCGGTAGAGGGCGCCGGTGTCGAGCTCGGAGGCGATGTCCATGAGGCACACCCCGGTGCGGGGGTCGCCGGCCAGCAGGGCCCGTTCCACCGGCGCCGCCCCCCGCCACCGCGGCAGGAGGGAGAAGTGGATGTTGATCATGGGGACGACCTCGAGCACCGCATCGGGGATGAGGCGGCCGTAGGCCACCACCACACCCAGGTCGGCGCCCGCTACTACGCAGTCGTCGAGACGGTCGGTGACGGCGAGGCCGAGATCGATGGCCGCCGCCTTCACCGGCGACGGACTGCGCTCCGCCCCCCGGCCCCGGCGCTTGTCGACTCCGGTGACCACGAGAGCGATGTCGAAGCCGGCGCCGTGGAGGGCGACCAACGGGGGAACGGCAACCGCCGGCGTGCCGAGATAGACCAGGCGTGACGGGTGGCGCGGAGGCCGGGCCAGCGTCACGGCAGGGACAGACCGCAGGCCGAGCGCTTCTCCCGCCGTCGACCCCTGTCGCCGCCCCCCTCGACGTCGACGAAGGTCTCCCGCACGATCCGCATCGCCTCCTTGCGGGTGTCGGCGTCGAGGCGGTCGACCAGTATCACGCCATCGAGATGGTCGAGCTCGTGCTGGAACAGCCGGGCCAGCAGCTCGTCGGCCTCGATCGACACCTCGTTGCCGTCGAGGTCGTAGCCGGTGAGATGGATCTCCTTGGGGCGTACGATCTCCCACGACAGGCCGGGCACCGACAGGCACCCCTCGTCGTAGACCCATTCGCCCCGCGACTCGCAGATCACGGGGTTGATCAGGACCTGCGGTCCGTCGCCGACGTCGTACACGAAGAGGCGGCGCTGCACGCCCACCTGGGGGGCGGCCAGGCCGAGGCCGGGCTCGGCGTACATCGTCTCCAGCATGTCGTCGGCCAGCTTGGCGAGCTTGCCGTCGATGTCGGTGACCTCGTCCGCCACCTTGCGCAACACCGGGTCACCGAACACTCGGATGGCGTAGGGGGAGGGCATGGTTCCAAGGCTACCGTTGGCCCTGGTGGTACCCCCCGGACAGACCTCGCACTACTTCGACGACGACCCCTCCGCCCCGTCGGCCACCCGCACGGTGGCCCTCGTGCTCCCCGACCTCCGACTCGAGCTGACGACCGACCGCGGGGTGTTCGGGCGCGATCGCGTCGACCCCGGGACCAAGCTGCTCCTGCTGGAGGCCCCGGCGGGGCCGCTGGGGCCAGCGGCCGTTCACGACGGGCCGGCGGTCCTCGTCGATGTGGGGGCCGGCTACGGGCCGATCGCCTGCGCCCTGGCCCTCCGCAATCCGGAGGCGACGGTGTGGGCGGTCGAGGTCAACGCCCGGGCCCGCGACCTGTGCCGGACCAACGCCACCGCCGCCGGGTTGACGAACGTGATGGTCGCCGCCCCCGACGACGTGCCGGACGATCTGGTGGTCGATGGGCTGTGGTCCAATCCGCCGATCCGGATCGGCAAGGCCGCCCTCCACGAGCTGGTCGTGACCTGGCTCGACCGACTCGGGCCGGGAGCGATGGCCCATCTCGTCGTCCAGCGCCACCTGGGAGCCGACAGCCTGGCCCGATGGCTGGTGCAGCGGGGCCACGGCGTCGAGCGGCGAGCCTCCCGCCAGGGTTACCGCCTGCTCGACGTGACCCCGACCGAAGATCGGGCCGGGGGCGACGGGCCGTGAGCGGGCCGAAGCCGCTCACTCCCACCGAGCTGAAGCGACTGCACCGACGGTGGCGACGCCAGACCGAGCTCCGGCTGGGGCTTGTGCTGGACGGGGTCCAGAACCCGTACAACGTCGGCTCCCTGTTCCGGTCGGCGGCCGCCTACCAGGTGGAACTGGTGTACCTCGTCCCGCCATCGCCGGGGCCCGAGCACCCGGGGGTGGCCAAGACGGCACTGGGGACCCATCGCCAGCTCGACGTCCGCCACGCCGCCACCGGGCCGGGGGCGGTGGCCGAGGCGAGGGCGGCCGGGCTGGTCACGGTGGCGATCGAGCTGACGGCCGAGGCCCGGCCCCTGTTCGAGCTCGACCTCGGCCCCGCCGTGTGCCTCGTCGTCGGCCACGAGGACCGCGGCGTCCACCGTGAGACGCTGGCCGCCGTCGATCACGTCGCCTACCTGCCCCAGCGGGGCCGGGTCGGATCGCTCAATGTGGCCCAGGCCGGCACCGTCGCCCTCTACGAGGCGGCCCGCCAGGGGTGGATGGCCCCCGCCGGCACCGGGCCTTCCTGAGCGCCGCAACGGGCCCGTCGGCCCGGCCCATCACGCGGGGTGGGCCCGTCGGCCCCGCCCATCTCCCCCCGGGACGATCATGCCCGGGGCGGGTCGACGGCCCGGCCCATCTCGCCCCGGGACGATCATGCCCGGGGCGGGTCGACGGCAACCCGGACGCGCTCGGGGGGTCGGTCGGCGGAGGCCAGGGCCCGGGCCAGGGTCCCAGGATCGTCGGCCCGGACGAGGTAGCGGTCATCGTGGCGGGGTCCGAGCACGGTGAGGCGCTCGTCGCCCGCCAGGGTGGCGGCCAGCGTGGCCGCTCCGGGCCCCGACACCTCGGCCAGGGCACCGAAGGGGGGCCAACCCATGGGCCGCCGCAGCTCGGACTCGGCCCTGGCGAACCGGTCCGGATCGGCCCGGACCGCGGCCTCGAGCACCCGGTGCCCCGGCAGCCGGGTCTGCACCACCAGCCGACCTCCCTCACCCCTCCCACCGACGAGGCGGGCGGCCAGCACCAGGAGGGCCATGGCCTGTTCCCCTGCCCGGTAGCGGGGCGCCAGCAGCTCCTGGTCGATGTCGAGGAACACGACCGTGTCGACCGCCAACACCCGGTGGAGGGCGGCCTCGGTGCCGACCATCACCCGGGGCAGCCGGTCGAGCGAGGTGTCGGCGCTGATCTCGGCCACGGGCTCACCGGCCAGGGCCGAGAGCTCCTCGGCCGCCCGGGTGACCCCGAGGCGAAGCCGCTTGAGGGCGGTGCCTCCGCAGCTGGCGCACACCAGGGGCCGGGTCTCGCCGGTGGCCGGGCTGTGCAGTCGCCCGTCACGTTCGACCATGAGGTGCTCGCCGTCCTCGGTGCGGACGAGCTCGCCACAGGTGGCGCAGGCCAGCATGATGGCCCGGCCCCGTCGGTTGAGCACGGCCAGCACCGACCCGGTGCCCCGGGCCACGGCCGCTACCCGGGCGGAGAAGAGGCCGCCCCTCCCCGGCTCCTCGTTGCGGCGATCGACCACCTCGACGAGCGGCCAACCCGTCCGTTCCGCCGACCGGGAAGGCGCCTCCACGGTGTCGGCCCGACCGAGGGCGACGAGCGAGGGGCTGGGCGAGATCAGGTGGCAGGGCACCCCGGCCCGCACGGCCCGCTCCACGGCCACCTCGCGGGCATGCCAGGTGGGGTTGCGCTCCTCCTGGAGGGCCTCGTCGTGTTCGTCGACCACGACGATGGCACCGAGAGCGGGAACCCGGGCCCAAACCGCCGACCGGGCCCCGAGGACCACGCCGCCCCGGGCGGCGGCCGCCGGCCAGTCCCGGGGGTGGATCCTGGTGGTGAGGCCGTGGTGCGATCGGAGGCGCCCGGCCAGGTGGCGGGCCTGCCCCAGCCGGGGGGTGACGACGATGGTGTCGCCCCCGTCGGCCGCCAGCCGGGCCACCAGAGCGACCAGATCGGCGGCGGGCGGGTAGCGGTTGACGGTGACCCGGGCCCCAGGGGACGGTCGGGACGGAGGCGGTGGGAGACGGGCCGGTACCCGCCGGGGCGGGCTCGCCGTCTTGAGCACGGCGGCGAGGCGGCCCGCCCACCGGTGGGCCGCCCACCGGGCCAGCTCGACGACATCGGGGGACGGTCCGGCGGAGACGATTCCCGTCACCGGCCGGAGCGTCACCCCCGGGGGTCCGTCGAGGCCTACGGCCGTGACCCAACCCATCACCGTCCGATGGTTCAGCTCGATGCGGACCAGCGAGCCGACGCTCAGGTCCGGCACGTCGTCGGGCTCGACGACGTAGTCGAACTCCCGGTCGAGGCCCGACACGTCGGGGACGATCCGGACGGCCGTGCCCGGGCGGTCGTCGTCGGCCGGTGCCCCGGCGACCCCGCCCGCCCCGATGTCGAACGGGTCGGGATCGAAGAGCCGGTCCGGACTCGTCATCGATGGGACGGCGACTGTCTGAGGCGCCGCTCTGGCCCGGTCAGAGGCCCAGCGCCGACTTCAGGTCGTCGGCCCGCTCCGTCCGCTCCCAGGTGAACGAGTCGCCGGCGGGCCGGCCGAAGTGACCGTAGGCCGCGGTCTGAGCGAAGATGGGGCGCCGCAGGTCGAGGGCGTCGAGGATGGCTCCGGGCCTGAGGTCGAACACCTCCAACACGGCGGTGCCGATCCGGTCGGGATCGACCTGCTCGGTGCCGAACGTCTCCACCATGACGGACACCGGATGGGCCACGCCGATGGCGTAGGCCACCTGGACCTCGCAGCGGGTGGCGGCACCGGAGGCCACGACGTTCTTGGCCACCCACCGGGCGGCATAGGTGGCCGAGCGGTCGACCTTCGACGGATCCTTGCCCGAGAACGCACCGCCACCGTGACGAGCGGCCCCGCCGTAGGTGTCGACGATGATCTTGCGGCCGGTGAGACCGGCGTCGCCGACCGGACCGCCGATGACGAAGCGACCGGTGGGGTTGACGAGGACCTCGTAGTCGTCGTCAGCGAACTGGGCCGGCACCACCGGACGGATGACCTGTTCGATCAGATCGGGCCGGATCATCGAGTCGCGGTCGATGCCGTCGTCGTGCTGGGTCGAGATGAGGACGGTCTTGAGTCGAGCCGGCCGGCCGGCGACGTAGTCGAACGTAACCTGGGTCTTGCCGTCGGGCCGCAGGTAGGGCACGGTGCCCGCCCGGCGGACCTCGGCCAGCCGCTCCGCCATGCGGTGGGCCAGATGGATCGGGAGGGGCATCAGGACGTCGGTCTCGTCGCAGGCGTAGCCGAACATCATTCCCTGGTCGCCGGCGCCCTGCTCGTCGTAGGGATCACCGGTGGCGCCCGTCGTGCGGACCTCCTCCGACTTGTCGACACCCTGGGCGATGTCGGGTGACTGCTCGTCGATGGCGACCATCACGCCGCACGTGTTGCCGTCGAAGCCGTAGGACTCGGTGTCGTAGCCGATCCTGGTGATCGTGCGCCGCACCACCGAGGGGATGTCGACGTAGGCGTTGGTCGAGATCTCGCCGGCCACGATGGCCAGGCCGGTGGTGACCAGCGTCTCGCACGCCACCCGGCTCATCGGGTCCTGCTCCAGGAGCGCATCGAGGATGGCGTCGGAGATCTGGTCGGCCATCTTGTCGGGATGGCCTTCGGTGACCGATTCCGAGGTGAAGGTGTAGTTGTCGCTCACTGGACTCCGCTTTCGCTTTCGGGTAGTCGATCGGCCGCAGCCCGCAGCACCGCCTCGGCGACGGCGACCTTGTCCGTCAGGGGGATGTCGTGCTCGAAGTTATCAAGGCCGAGGATCGTCACTTCGTTGGTGTCGTGGGCAAATCCGACGCCGGGAGCCGACACGTCGTTGGCCACGATCAGGTCGGCCCCCTTGCGGCTCAGCTTGTCGGTGGCGTTGCGGCGAAGGTCGTTGGTCTCGGCGGCGAAGCCGACCAGGACCTGTCCCGGACGTTTGGCCGCCCCCAGCGCAGCCAGGATGTCCTCGGTCGGCTCGAGCCGGATCTCGGGGATGCCGTCGCTCTTCTTGATCTTGTCGACGGCGACGGCCACCGGCCGGAAATCGGCGACGGCGGCCGACATGATCACGATGTCGGCCCTGTCGTACTCGGTGGTCATGACGGCCAGCATCTCCGCCGCCGTGGCCACGTCCAGCCGGCGGATCCCGACCGGGGTGGGGAGGTCGGAGGTGGTGACGAGCGTGACCTCGGCCCCCAGTCGGCGGGCCACCTCGGCGATGGCATGTCCCTGCTTGCCGCTCGAACGGTTCCCGATGTAGCGGACGGGGTCGATCGGTTCCCGGGTACCGCCGGCCGTGACCAGGACGTGCCGGCCCGCCAGCGGACCGGTGCGGAACAGGTCGAGGACCGCCCCGACCACCGTCTCCGGGTCGGCCAGCCGGCCCGTGCCGACGTCACCGCCCGCCAGGCGGCCCTCCTCGGGAGGGACGATGACGACGCCCCGGTCGGCCAGGACAGCCAGGTTCTCGACCGTCGCCGGGTGCTCCCACATCTCGGTGTGCATGGCGGGGCAGACGACGACGGGGGCCGTGGTCGCCAGCAGCGTGGCCGACAGGAGATCGGCCGACCGCCCGGTCCGGAGGTCGGAGATGATGCGGGCCGTGGCCGGGCACACCAGGATGGCGTCGGCGGTCTGGCCCATCCTCGTGTGGGGGATGTGATGGCTGTCGTGCCACAGGCTCGTCTTCACCGGCTCCGAGGCGAGGGCGGTGAAGGTCGTCGGACCCACCATGTGGTGGGCCGCCTCGGTCAGGACGGGCGTGACGTGGGCCCCGAGGTCGACGAGCCGTCGACAAACCTCGATCGCCTTGTAGGCGGCGATGCCACCCGTCACCCCGAGGACGATCGTCCGGCCGTGCAGCACCGGATGACCGCTACTCGCCGTCGGAGCTCTCGTCGGCCTCCGGTCGTACCGGCACGATCTTGTCGGCCGCAATCTCCTCGAAGGCGATCGACAACGGCTTGCGGGCCACCGACGTGACCTGCGGTGGCACCTTGGCCCCCAGGCCCTCGCCCAGCTGACCGAAGTAGGCGTTGATCTCCCGGGCCCGGGTGGCGGCCAGGGTGCAGAGAGCGAACTTCGAACCGGCCTTGTCCATGAGCTCCTCCACTCCGGGGCTCATCATCGTGTCGTAGCTCTTCTCGGCCATTGGGATCGGCACCTCCGACGCAGGAGTATACCGACCGCGGCGGGCCTCGGGATCGAGACGGCGCCGGTGGCGGTGTGCGCCGGCGCCGGGCGGCGGGATCACCCGCCGGCCGTCAGAGGCCGGCCCGGGCCTTCTCGATCACGGTCCACATGTCCTCGACCGTGTCGTCGATGTTCTCGTTCACGATGATCGAGGCGCCGAGCTCACGGCCGGCATCGGCCTCCTCGGCCGCCTTCTCGAGACGCTGGCGCACCCGGTGGGGAGGGTCGCCGCGGCGGCGGAGCCGGGCCTCCTGTTCGACCGCGGACGGCGCCATGAGGAAGATGAGCAGCGCGTCGGGGTGGGTCAGGAGCACCTGACGGGCGCCCTGGACGTCGATCTCGAGCACGATGTCGCGCCCCTCGGGAGCGTCGGGGAGTGGGGTCCCGTAGTAGTTGCCGAGGAACTCGGCGTACTCGAGGAAGCCGCCCTCGGCGATCTTGGCCTCGAAGGCGGGGCGCTCGACGAAGACGTAGGCGTCCGCCGGCTCGGCCGGTCGGCGGGGCCGCGTCGTCCAGGATCGGCTCAGCCACAACTCGGGATAGCGCTCGACGAGCGCCTCCACGACCGTGCCCTTCCCCACCCCACCCGGGCCGGAGACGACGATGACGAGAGGGTCGACGCTCAGGAGAACGCCTCCAACAGGGCCTTGCGCTGCTGCGGCCCGAGGCCCGACAGGCGTCTCGACTCGGCGATGCCGATTTCTTCCATGGTGCGGCGGGCGGTGACCTTCCCGACGCCGGGAAGCGACTCGAGGACGGCGAGCACCTTGATCTTGGCCACCGTGGCATCGCCGTCGGCGTGCTGCAGCAGTTCGGCCAGGGTGATGCTTCCCATCTTCAGTCGATTCTTGACGTCGGAACGGATGCGTCGCGCCTCAGCTGCCTTCTCGAGGGCAGCTGATCGTTGTTCTGGAGTCAACTCCGGCGGCTTGGGCATAGGTGAAGCGTAGCCCTGAGTTGTCGACGCGGTGACACGCGGCGGACATCTCGCCAGTAGCGGCAGCGACCCGGTGAAGGGGCCCATCACCCCTGGTCGATGCCGGCGAAGAGGGTGGCGGCCGCCGCGGCCGGATCGTCGGCGAGGGTGACGGCCCGCCCGATCACCAGGAGGTCGGCCCCTTCCCGCAACGCCTCGGAGGGAGTCACGGCCAACGGCTGATCGTGGCGGTCGGCGCCGGCGGCCCGGATGCCGGGGACGACCCGGAGCGTCCGGGGCGACAGCTCCCGCACGTTCTTCAGGTCGGGACCCGAGCACACGATCCCACCGCACCCGTTCTCGACCGCCAACCGGAGACGGTTGGGCACGATGTGGGGCGGGGCGTCGGGGTCGCTGGTGAGGACCGTGATGGCCACCGCCGTCGGCTCCGGCAGGCCGGCGTTGAGCGCGCCCTCCCGCAGGCCCTCCACCCCGGCGGCCAGCATGGCGGCCCCACCCTGCGCGTGCATCGTGAGGTACCGGGCGCCGAGGGCGCCGCATACGGCCGACGCCCGACGCACCGTGGTCGGGATGTCGTGGAGCTTCATGTCGAGGAAGACATCGAAGCCGTTGTCGAGCATGGCCCCCACGGCGTCGGGGCCGGCGGCGGTGTAGAGCTCGAGCCCCACCTTGGCCACCCCGAACCACGGCGAGAGCTGGCGGGCCAGCCGGAGCGCCTCGACCAGGTCGTCGACGTCGAGGGCCAGGGCCATGCGGCTCCGGAGCTCGGGAGGGAGGCCGACGGCGTAGGCCGCAGGCGCGCTCTCGGTTCCTTCGGCGGTCGTGTCGGCCACGTTGCCTCCTCTGGGGTCACGCTCCGCCGAGTCGGGCGGTACCGACGAGCTCGGCGAAGCTCTGGACGTTCTGATTAGCACACCACTGCACCAGTTCGGCGCCGAGACGGTCGCAGGCGCGGGGGTCGGCCAACGTGGCCGTCCCGATCTGGACCGCCGACGCACCGACCAAGGCGAACTCGACGATATCGGCGGCCGATGCGATCCCGCCGACACCGATGATGGGCACGCCCGGGTGGGCGGCGTGCACATCGGCCACGGCCCGCACGGCCAGGGGATGGATGGCGGGACCCGACACCCCGCCCCGAACGCCACCGAGCCGGGGGCGGCGGGTGACCGGGTCGACGGCGAGGCCGAAGTAGGTGTTGACCAGGGTCACGGCCTCGGCACCGCCGGCGACGGCGGCGGCGGTGATGTCGGCCAGCGCGTCGGCGGCGTTGGGGCTCAGCTTGGCCCACCGGGGCCGCCCGCAGGCCTCGGTGGCGGCCAGCACACGTTCGGTGAGGGCACAGGAGTGGGAGAACAGCTCGTTGCCGGCCTCGGTGTTGGGACAGGAGATGTTGACCTCGACGGCGACGACCTCGGGCCCGACGGCTGTCAACATCTCCGCCGCCTCCCGATAGTGGTCGACCGTGCGACCCCAGATCGACACGACGACCCGGGCCCCGGTGGCCCGCAGCGTCGGGAGCTCGGTCTCGAGCCAGCGGGGGAGGCCGGGGCCCTGGAGACCGATGCTGTTGATCATGCCCGCCGGCGTGGGGTGGACCCGCAGCGCTGGGTTGCCGTCGTGGGCGAAGGGGGCGAGGGACTTGACCACGAGGGCCCCCAGGCCGGCCAGGTCGACATAGGCTCCCAGCTCGGCCCCGTGGCCGGCCGTCCCCGAGGCCGTCATGATCGGGGACGGCAGCTCGACCGAGCCGACCCGCGTCGTCAGATCGACGGTCACGGATGCCGCCATGGGCCGTGTCGTCCGGGACGGCCCGGTCGCCGGGGTCGTCCGGGACGCCCGGTCGGCGGGAACGGGCGGGCCGTCACGAACGTCCCTCGTGGATGGCCTGGAGGCTGCGGACCCCGAGCCGACCCGAGCCGACCTCGCGCAGGCCGAGCCCGGCGGCCCTGGCGGCGGCGATCGTGGTCAGGAGTGGCACACCGTGCTGGGCTGCGGCCCGGCGGATGTAGGCCCCGTCGGCCCTGGCCCCCCGGCCTCGTGGGGTGTTGATCACGAGGGCGATGCGGCCGGAGACCATCTGCTCGACGGCGTTCGTCCCCTCCCCGCCCAAGCGGTCGACCACGGCGGCGACGGCGAGGCCGGCCTCGGCCAGGGCGGCGGCGGTGCCGGCGGTGGCCAGCAGCTCGAAGCCGAGGCCGGCGAAGAGCTCGGCCGCCTCGACCCCCGCCGCCTTGTCGCGGTCGGCCAACGAGAGGAACACCGCCCCGTCGTCGGGACGGGGCAGCCTGGTGCCGGCGGCCAGCTGGCTCTTGACGAAGGCGAGACCGGGACTGGTGTCGATACCCATCACCTCGCCCGTCGAGCGCATCTCCGGTCCGAGCAGGGCGTCGGACTCGGGGAACCGGTTGAACGGAAGCACCGCCTCCTTGACCGACCAGTGACCGACGACCGGTCGGACCGGGAGCAGCCCCTCGCGCCGCAGCTCGTCCAGGGTGGCGCCGGTCATGACCCGGGCCGCCACCTTGGCCAGGGGGCGCCCCGTCGCCTTCGAGACGAACGGAACGGTCCGGGAGGCCCGGGGGTTGGCCTCGATGACGAACACCTGGTCGACCTGAACGGCGTACTGTACGTTGAGCGAGCCCTCGACGCCAAGGTCGTCGGCGATGCGGGTGGTGTAGTCGGTGAGGAGCTCCATCGTCGCCCTCGACAGGGTCGACGGCGGAAGCACGCACGCCGAGTCGCCGGAGTGGACACCGGCCTCCTCCACGTGCTCCATGATCCCGCCGATCACGGTCTCGCCGACGCGGTCGCGCACGGCGTCCACGTCGACCTCGATGGCGCCCTCAAGGAACCGGTCGACGAGGACCGGTCGCTCGGCCGACAGGCCGCCCTCCCGCCCCAGCGAGCCCTGGATGGTCAGGGCCTCCATGGCCCGCTTCAGATCGACGTCGTCGTAGACGATCTCCATGGCCCGCCCTCCCAGCACATAGCTGGGGCGGACCAACGCCGGGTAGCCGACCCGGTCGACGACGGCGAGTGCCTCCTCGACCGAGGAGGCGGTGCCGCCGGCCGGTTGGGGGATGTCGAGCCGGGTGCACAGGGCGGCCCACGCCTCCCGGTCCTCGGCGGCGTCGATCGATGCCGGCGCCGTGCCCAGGATCAGGTCGGGCGGCAGCTGATCGGCCAGCTTGAGCGGGGTCTGGCCCCCGAGGGACACGATCACCCCCATGGGCCGCTCCGCCTCGATGATGTTCGTCACGTCCTCGAAGGTGATCGGCTCGAAGTAGAGGCGGTCGGAGGTGTCGTAGTCGGTCGACACCGTCTCCGGGTTGCAGTTGACCATGATCGTCTCGAAGCCGGCGTCGCGCAGGGCGAACGAGGCGTGGACGCAGCAGTAGTCGAACTCGATGCCCTGACCGATGCGGTTGGGCCCCGAACCGAGAATGATGACCTTCGGCTTGCCACCGGGGCGGACCTCGGACTCGTCCTCCCACGTCGAGTAGTGGTATGGGGTGGTGGCCTCGAACTCGGCGGCGCAGGTGTCGACCGTCTTGAACGTCGGCAGGACCCCGGCGGCCACCCGGGCCGACCGCACGACCGACTCGTCGGTCGCCATGAGGTGGGCCACCTGGGCGTCGCTGAACCCGAGCTGCTTGGTCCGCCGCCACGCCGCACGATCGAGGTCGTCGAGCTGCCGCCCGTCGAGCCAGAGGCGCTGTTCGACGATGGCGGCCATCTGGTCGAGGAACCAGGGATCGATCCTGGTCAGGGTGTGGAGCTCGTCGACCCCGACCCCACGGCGCAGGGCTTCGGCCACCTGGAACAGGCGGTCCGGGGTGGCGACGGCGACGGCGGCGCGCAGCTCGTCGTCGCCCATGGCCCCGAACCGGGCCTCGGCCGGCGATGCGTTGAGGCCCGCGTGGCCCGTCTCGAGCGACCGGCAGGCCTTCTGCAGCGACTCGGGGAATGTCCGCCCGATCGCCATGACCTCGCCGACCGACTGCATCGACGTGCCGAGCACTCCGCTGGTGCCGGGGAACTTCTCGAATGCCCATCGGGGGATCTTGGTCACCACGTAGTCGATGACCGGCTCGAACGCCGACGGGGTCTTGCGGGTGATGTCGTTGGGGATCTCGTCGAGCGTGTAGCCGACGGCGAGCTTGGCCGCGATCTTGGCGATGGGGAACCCGGTGGCCTTCGAGGCCAGGGCCGAGGACCGACTCACCCGGGGGTTCATCTCGATGATGACCATACGACCGTCGGTCGGGTCGACGGCGAACTGGACGTTCGAGCCCCCGGTCTCCACCCCGACCCGGCGCAGGCAGGCGAAGGCGGCATCCCGCATCACCTGGTACTCGACGTCGGACAGGGTCTGGATGGGGGCCACGGTGATCGAGTCACCGGTGTGGACGCCCATCGGGTCGAGGTTCTCGATCGAGCAGACGATGACCTGGTTGTCGGCCCGGTCGCGCATGACCTCGAGCTCGTATTCCTTCCATCCGGCGATCGATTCCTCGATGAGGATCTCGCTGATAGGGCTGGCGGCGATGCCGTTGGCCGCCATCCGCTCGAACTCCTCGGCGGAGTGGGCGATGCCGGTTCCCCGGCCGCCGAGGATGTAGGCGGGGCGGATGACGACGGGGAGGCCGATCTCGGTGACGATCGACCGGGCGTCGTCCATCGAGTGGGCCACCCCACTGCGAGGCACCTCCAACCCGATCTCCAGCATGGCATCCTTGAATCGCTGCCGGTCCTCGGCGGTGGCGATCGCCTCGGCATCGGCCCCGATCAGCTCGACCCCGAAACGGTCGAGCACCCCGGCCTCGACCAGCTCCATGGCGAGGTTGAGGGCGGTCTGGCCTCCCAGGGTCGGGAGCAGGGCGTCGGGTCGCTCCTTGTCGATGATGGCGGTCATGACCTCGAGGGTGAGCGGCTCGACGTAGGTGGCGTCGGCGAAATCGGGGTCGGTCATGATCGTCGCTGGGTTGGAGTTGGCCAGCACCACCCGGTAGCCCTCCTCCCGGAGGGCCCGACAGGCCTGGGTTCCGGAGTAGTCGAACTCGCAGGCCTGGCCGATGATGATCGGACCGGATCCGATCAGCAGGATGCTGGAGATGTCGGTGCGGCGACCCATCAGCAGACCCCCCCCGACTCGCCGTCCATCAGTCGCTCGAACCGCTGGAAGAGATACGCGCTGTCGTGGGGGCCGGGGCTGGCCTCGGGATGGTGCTGGACGCTGAAGGCGGGGGCCGAGAGGACCCGTAGGCCTTCGCACACCCCGTCGTTGAGGTTGACGTGGGTGACGTCTGCCACCCCGGCGATCGACTCGGCGTCGACGGCGAAGTTGTGGTTCTGGCTGGTGATCTCGATCTCTCCTGTTTCGTTGTCCCGCACCGGATGGTTGGCGCCGTGATGACCGAACGGCAGCTTGACCGTCCGGCCCCCGATGGCGAGCGACAGCACCTGGTGGCCGAGGCAGATGCCGAACACCGGGACCCGGCCCACGAGGTGGCGCACGGCGTCGATGGCGTAGGGGATCTCTTCGGGATCACCGGGCCCGTTCGACAGGAAGACCCCGTCGGGTCGGCGGGCCAGCACCTCAGCCGCCGGCGTGGCGGCGGGGACGACGTCGACCGTGGCGAAGTGGCCCAGATGGTCGAGGATCGTCGATTTGATGCCGAAGTCGTAGGCCACGACCCGGCGGGGCCCGGACCCCACCACGTAGGGCCGGTCGGTCGTCACCTGGGCCACGAGGTCGATGCCGGAGGTGCCCGGCTCCCGGCTGGCGGCGACGGCCAGGGTGTCGAGGTCGACGGCGCCCGGCCCCGCCAGCGGGCCGAAGGCCCCCGGGAGGGCCCCGGAGTCGCGCAGGAGGCGGGTCAGCCGACGGGTGTCGACCCCGGCCACGCCGGACCGGCCGCCGGCGGTGAGGAAGCTCTCCAGGTCGCCCTGGGCCCGGTGGTTGGAGTGGCGCCGGGCCAGGTCGCGGACGATGACACCGCGGACGAACATCGCCCGCGACTCGTCGTCGGCCGCTGTCACCCCGTAGTTGCCGATGTGGGGGTAGGTGAACGTCACGATCTGCCCGGCGTAGGACGGGTCGGTCAGCACCTCCTGATAGCCGGCGAGGGCGGTGTTGAATACGACCTCACCGGACGCCGCAACCCCGGGGCGGGCCCCGATGTGCTCACCCTCGAAGACGGATCCGTCGGCGAGGACGAGGGCGGCCGGGCTGGGACGCTCGGCGATGGTGGGGCTGTCGGTCATCTCGTCACCTCTCCGTCGACCACGACCGGGTCGCCGTCTCGCATCGTGTGCCGGACCCGGCCCCGCAGCCGGCGCCCGGCGAAGGCCGTGTTGCCCGCCCGCCCCACCAGTCGTCGCCCATCGACCATCCACGTCGCCTCGGGGTCGACGACCACCAGGTTGGCCGGAGCGCCGGGAGCGACCAGGCCGCCGTGGCGGCCGGCCACGCCTGCGATTCGGGCGGGCCGCAGGGACAGGGCGGGCAGCAGGGCCTCGTAGCCGGCGTCGAGCTCGGTCAACAGCACGGCGAGCGCCGTCTCGAGACCGACCACCCCGAAGGGGGCCTGGTCGAACGGGAGCTCCTTGGCGTCGATGGTGTGGGGCCGGTGGCCGGTGGCCACGGCGTCGATCGTGCCATCGAGGACGGCGGCCCGCAGGGCGGCGATGTCGCCGGCGGTGCGCAGGGGCGGGTCGACCTTCACGTTGGGGTCGAAGGTGGCGACGACGGATTCGTCGAGCACCAGGTGATGGGGCGAGACCTCGGCGGTCACCGGCACCCCGGCGGCCTTGGCCCCGCGGATCAGCTCGACGGCGCCGGCGGTGGAGATCTGCTGGAGGTGGACGGGGGCACCGGTGAGGCGGGCAAGAGCGATCTCGCGGGTCACGCCCAGCTCCTCGGCCGCCGCCGGCTGGCCCGGCAGACCCAGACGGGACGACCACACCCCCTCGTTCACGATCCCCGCCGCGGCCAGGTCGTCGAGCCGGCCCCGCTGGGCCAGGCGGACCTCGATGCCCGAGGCCCGGGCCACGCCCGCCGCGTACTCGAGGGCCCGGCGGACCACGGCGGCGTCGGCCACCCCGCGGTCGGCGTCGGTGAACAGGCGGACCCCGAGGTCGATCAGCTCCCCGAGGGGGGCGAGGGCCCGGCCCTCGGCTCCCACGGTGACGGCCGCCGCCACCACGACCTCGCAGGGGGCGTCCTTGGCCAGCGCCAGCAGCTCGCTGACGACGGCCGCCGAGTCGACCACCGGGTCGGTGTCGGGCATGGCCACCACCGCGGTGTAGCCGCCGACGGCGGCGGCCCGGGTCCCGCTGTCGATGGTCTCCGCCCCCTCGTGCCCGGGTTGGCCCAGACTGGCGTTGAGATCGACCAGGCCGGGCGACACGAAGCAGCCGCTGGCGTCGAGCTCGCGTTCGGCGGGGCCGGCGCCGGGGCCGACGGCGGTGATGAGTCCGGTGTGGTCGTCGACGAGGACGTCGGCCCGACGGGCACCGTCGCCGTCGACGACGGTGCCCCCGCGCAGGGCGATCGTCGTCACAGGGTCACCTCCTCGGTCCGGTCGGCCGGAGAGACCGTCGGGGTCGCATCGGTGTCGATGGCGCCGACCGTGTCGGCGACGAGGCGGTCGAAGCGGCCGGGTCCGAGGATGCGGTAGAGCACGGCCATCCGCACCGGGATGCCGTTCGCCACCTGGTCGAGCACGACCGAGCGGGGGTCGTCGGCCGCCGCCGGGTCGATCTCGACCCCCCGGTTCATGGGACCGGGGTGCATGACGAGGGCGTCGGGGCGGAGGCGGTCGAGTCGTTCGGTGGTGAGCCCGTAGCGGTGACGGTACTCCCGCAGGCTGGGAAGCAGGGCACCGTCGAGCCGCTCGGCCTGGATCCGGAGCACGTAGACGACGTCGAGGTCGCCGAGGATCCGGTCGAGGTCGTCCTCGACGGTCACCGGCCATCCCTCGAGGCTGGCGGGGAGCAGGGTGCGGGGCCCGACGAGGACGACCTCGGCTCCCAGCTTGGTGAAGGCGTCGATATCGGAGCGGGCCACCCGGGAGTGCTCGATGTCGCCGCAGATGGCGATCCGCTTGCCCTCGAGGCCGCCGAGCCGGCGACGGATCGTGTAGCAGTCGAGGAGGGCCTGGGTGGGATGCTGATGCCAGCCGTCGCCGGCGTTGACGATGGAGGCGTCGGTCCACGCCGTCAACTGGCGGGGAACCCCGGAGCTGGCGTGGCGGACGACGATGGCGTCGACCGCCATGGCCGAGATCGTCTCGACCGTGTCCCGCAGCGATTCGCCCTTCTTGACCGACGACGAGCCGGCGCTGAACGTCACCACGTCGGCCGAGAGGCGTCGGGCGGCCAGGTCGAAGCTCATCCTGGTCCGGGTGGAATCCTCGAAGAAGGCCATGACCACCGTCTTGCCCCGCAGGGCCGGCACCTTCTTGATGTCGCGGGTCTGGACCTCGGCGAAGCTGTCGGTCAGGTCGAGGAGGTCCTCGAGGTCGCCGGCGTCGAGGTCGGCGATGGAGAGCAGGTGGTTCATGCCGGCCCTCCCGGTTGCCTCGCCACCTCGCCCAGCTCGACGCCGTCCAGGGTGGCGTTGACCGCCTCGTCCCGGCGCGTCGGCAGGTTCTTGCCGACGTAGTCGGGACGGATCGGCAGCTCACGGTGGCCGCGGTCGACCATCACGGCCAGCTGGATCGACCGGGGGCGGCCCTGGTCGATGATGGCGTCAAGGGCGGCCCGGATGGTCCGGCCGGTGAACAGCACGTCGTCGACGAGGACGACGATCTTGCGGTTGATGTCGAATGGCACGTCGGTGGCGGCCTCGGGGAGAACCGGTCGGAGGTTGATGTCGTCGCGGTAGAACGCCACGTCGAGCCGGCCGACTGGCACGTCGACGTTCTCGATCTGGAGCAGGGCGGAACTCAGCGCTTCGGCGAACGGGACGCCGCCGGTCTGCAGTCCGATGATGACGACGTCGTCGAGGCCGGAGTTGCGCTCGATGACCTCATGGGCCATCCGACGAACCGATCGGTCGACGGCGGCGGCGTCGAGAACGGTGGTTCGGGCAACAAAAACGCCCCCGTACGGGGGCGTACGTCTGCGCTCGCGTTCGGCCACTCACACTCTCCTTCCGTGCGGGCCTCACAGGACCCGCTTCACGGACCGCAGTCGACTGTAGCGACTCCGGACCCAAAGCACCCGCACCCGGACCGGCCGATGCCGGCGTCACCGTCAGGTCCGGTCGAGGGATGCCGCCAGCACCTCGGGCAGGGGTCGATCGTGGACGACGAGGAGATGGTCGGTGGTCCTGGTCACGGCCACGTAGAGCAGGCTCGGGCCGTGGTCGCGGTCGGTGATGTCCGCCGGCTCGACGAGGATCACCGAGTCGAACTCGAGGCCCTTGGCCTGCCACGGGTCGAGCCACTGGACGTCGGGGGCGGAGGTTCGACCCCGTTCGACGACGTCGGGGGCGATGAGCCCGATGACCGCGGTGCGGCCCCGGGGTCGGGCGGCCCGTTCGGCGGCCACCGCCGCCGGTAGGTTCCGGGCCAGCTCGGGCAGGTGGCGGACGGTCGGCCGGTGGCCCACCGATCGGATGGAGGCCGGGGCGGTGATCCCCGGGGCGAGGTGGGCCAGGAGGGCGGCCGCCACCTCGTTGATCTCGGCCGGTGACCGGTAGTTGACGGTCAGCTCCCGGACGGCCACGTCGCCCAGCTCGGCCGGGAGGTGGTCCTGCCACCGGCCGGGCTCCCCTATCGACCGCTGGGCCAGGTCGCCCACGATCGTGATCGAGCCACCGCTCGATCGGCGGGCCAGCATCCGCCACTGCATGGGGGTGAGGTCCTGGGCCTCGTCGACGATGACGTGACCGAAGCGCCACCACCGCTCGCCGATGGCCTGCTCGGCCACGGTCTCGCCCCGGTCGAGGCGGGAGTCGGGGGCGTCGACGTCGAGCTCGGCTATGGGGGAGCCGTCGCTCTCGAAGGCGAAGCCCTCGACGGGGTCGAGCCCGACCAGGCGATCCTCCGATCCGTCGGGCGGTAGATCGCTCATCGGGCCTCGCCGCCGCCGTCCCACCCCGGCTCGGGGTCGATCTCGTACAACAGGCGGTTGCCGAACAGGGGATCCTCGAGCCCGACCGCTTCGAGGTCGTCGAGGGACACCGTCGCCCCGCCGAGCTCCCCGGAGGACCGAACGGGGTCGATCCCGCCGACGTCGAGGTCGAGATCGAGGTCGACATCCACGTCGACGTCGCCGTCGTCGTCGGGCCGACGGTCGGCCAGCTCGAACTCGTCGGCCTCGTCCCGTTCGACGTCGCGGTCGCTGTCGAGCTCGAGCCAGCTCCCACCGAGGAGGAACAGGAGCTCATCGAGGAGGGGCACATCGGCCTCGCTCCAACGGATCGTGGGCAGGTCGGCCTCCGACGTGCGGGGCCGGTGGAGGAGGGCCACCTCACGGGTGTCGAGATCGGAGTCGGCGGCGGCCGATCGGAGCAGGGCGGGCGAGCCGAGCAGGTCGTTCAGGGCCTGCTCGGGGCTGAGGGGAGGCCAGTGACGGAGCAGGAACATCCGCACATCGGGCGAGGTCCGGAAGCTGTCGGTGGCGTCGTCCAGGCGCCCGAACGACGGGTTGTAGACCTCGGCCGACAGGGCCGCGATCACGTCCTCGGCGAAGGCGGTGGCGCCCTCGTTGTGGGTCTGGTGCCTCCCGGCCCGAACGAAGATCTCGTTCAGGGCCGCGGCACGGAGCACGACCCGGCGCGACCCGTACCAGGCGACGAGGTCGGCGGTGGGCCGGCGCCTCCGGTCGGCCACCGCCCGAGCCAGCAGGTCGGCCATCGTCGCCCGCCCCTTGACCTCGGCCGTGGCCTCGTCGTCGTGAAGGCCGAGGAGGATCCCGGGGAACAGCTTGGCCATCGTCACCGAGACCACGCCGGTCTCCCCCAGGGAGGGGAGCACGCCCCGGATGTAGCCGAGGAACTCGTTGGTCGGCCCGATCACGAGCACGCCGGACTCGCTGAGGTTGGCCCGCTGGTCGTACAGCAGGTAGGCGGCCCGATGGAGGGCCACCACCGTTTTGCCCGTTCCCGGTGCTCCCTGGACGAGGAGGGGACGGCCGGCCGGGGCCCGGATGACGGCGTCCTGTTCGGCCTGGATGGTGGCTACGACCGACCGCATACGATCGCCGGTGGGGGCCGCGACCGAGGCCAGGAGGGCCGCCTCGCCCCGCAGGTGGCAGGCGACGTCGGCCCGTTCGAGCGACTCGAGCGTGAACACCTCGTCGGAGTACCCGTCGAGCTCGGCGGCGCTGGTGGTGACGCCGTCGCCGTAGAGGAGGTGGCGGCGGCGGTCGAGGCCGAGCCGGTCGAGCGGGGTGGCCCGATAGAACGGGATGGCGGCATCGGCCCGCCAGTCGACGAGCAGGGCGTTCTCGCCGTCGATGACGCTGAGACGTCCGACGTCGAGCCGGTTGCCGTCGTCGTCGACGGTGCTGCCGAAGGCGAGGGCGCGGCCCATGGCCTCCAGTTCGTTGACCCGCCGGTAGGCGTGCATGGCGCGATCGGCGGTCTGGCGGACGAGGGAGGCGGCGACGGCGGCATCGGACTCGGCGTCGGGATCGTGCAGGTCACGGATCCCGTCCTCGGTGGCGTCGGCGGCCTCGGCCGCCAGCAGCTCGGCCGTGGCCCGGGCCCGGTCGAGGTGGCGGGCGTGGACCCGACGGATGTGCTGCAGGTGGGCCCGCTCCCGTTGGAGCTCGGCGTCGTCGGTGATCTCTGGCGGTTCGGGTCGGATGGCGGTGCCGGCGTTGCGTCCGGCCCCACTGGTCGGAGTCACCTCCGTGACTGTAGTTCGCCCTACCGCTGGATCCGGGACCGGAGCCGTCCCGTTCGGGGGCACCGGGGCCGCCGCCACCTCCCGGCCGGCGGCCACCCGTCAGAGATCGAGCTGATCGAGGTGGCGGGAGATCAGGAGCTTCTGGACCTCGGAGGTCCCCTCGTAGATCTGGTAGACGCGGACGTCACGGTAGATCTTCTCCACCGGGAAGTCCGCCAGATAGCCGTAGCCGCCGTGGACCTGGATGGCCGACGAGGCGACCCGTTCGGCCATGCGGGAGGCGAACAGCTTGGCCATCGAGGCCTCGGCGATGCACTCGAGCCCTAGGTCGCGCCGTTGGGCGGCGTGGAGATAGAGCTGGCGGGCCGCCTCGACCTGGGTCGCCATGTCGGCCAGCTCGAAGGCGATCGCCTGGTGCTCGACGATGGGCCGCCCGAACGTCTCCCGCTGTCGGGCGTAGGCCAGGGCGGCGGCCAGCGCCGCCCTGGCCCCGCCGGTGGCCTGGGCCGCCACCCCGATCCTCCCCAGCGACAGGCCGCCGAGGGCGATGCCGAGGCCCCGCCCCTCCTCGCCCAGGACGTCGGTGGCGGGGATCCGCATGTCGTCGAAGACGACCTGGCAGGTGTCGTTGGTGCGGTGGCCGAGCTTGTGTTCGGTGGCGATGACCCGGTAGCCGGGGTTGGCGGTCGGCGTGATGAAGGCGGTGATGCCCCGCTTCCCGGCCGCAGGGTCGGTGACGGCGATGATCATGGCCAGCTCGGCGCTGGAGCCGGCGGTGATGAACGCCTTGTGGCCATTGAGCACGTACTCGTCGCCGTCGCGCTCGGCCCTGGTGGTGATGGCGGCGGCGTCGGAGCCGGTGTGAGGCTCGGTGAGGTGGATGCAGCCGAGCCACTCCCCCGAGGTCAGTCGGCGCAGGTACTCCTGACGTTGGCGGTCGGTTCCCAGCTGTTCGATGGCCACCGCCACCGGGGAGTTGTTGGCGGCCATCACGTTGCTGATGCCGCCATCGGCGGCCGAGATCTCCTCGATGGCCAGGGCGTAGCTGACGAAGTCGGTGCCCGACCCGCCCCAGCGGGGGTCGACCGTCATCCCCATCAGCCCGATCTCGGCCATCCGACGGTAGAGCGACCGGGGGGCGCCCCCCGCCCGCTCCCAGTCGGCGGCGTGGGGGGCGATCTCGTCGCGGGCGAAGGCCCGGGCCACGGCCCGGATCCGTGCCTGGTCGTCGGTGGGTTGCATTCCGCTCACCTCTCCTGGAACATCGTCGGCGCCCGGCGGTGGGCGGTCACGACAGCGGGGTCACGACAGCGGGGGGCGCGCCAGGGGCCCCCGGGCCCGCTCGTGGGTCGCCGCCACCCGCAGCACGAGTGCCTCCGCCCCACCCCGACCCATGATCTGCAATCCGGTGGGCAGGCCGTCGCCGTCGAGCCCGGACGGCACGCTGACGGCACAGAGGCCCAGGTAGTTGGCGGCCCGGGTGAAGTGGGCGGGGGTCGAGGCCTCGTCGACGGTGTCGACCGGGGGGGCGGTGGTGGGCGTCGTCGGGGTGAGCCAGCCGTCGAGGGGGCCGAGGGCCCGGTCGAAGGCGGCCCGGTCGTCGATCCGCCGGAGCTGGGCGTCGATGTAGCGGGTTGCGCTGTGGTCCTGTCCCGGCAGGGCCCGGGCCCGCACCGCCTCGCCCATCGGGGCCGCCGGATCGCCGAAGAGGTGACCGTGGTGGTACCAGGCCTCGGCGGTCACGATCACGAACGCCCGCGCCATCATCTCGACGAAGTCGAGGGGTGGAGCGAAGGGCACGAGATCGGCCCCCAGCCCGTTGAGGCGGTCGAGAGCGAGGTCGTAGTCGTGGGCGACGGCGGGAGCGAGCTGGTGGCGTTCACCGTCGGCCAGCACGCCGAGGCGAAGGCCGGACACGCCGAGCTCGAGGGCCCGGTACAGGCCGGCGGTACGCCGGCGGTCGTCGTCGATCTCGACCGGGCTGCGGCCCGTGAGCACGTCGAACATGAGGGCGGCGTCGTGCACGGTGCGGGCCAGGGGACCCGGGGTGTCGAGGGTGTGCGACAGGGGGACAATGCCATCGGTGGGAAGCAGCCCTTCGGTCGTCTTGAGCCCGACGATGCCGCAGAACGAGGCGGGAAGCCGGACCGATCCCCCGGTGTCGGTACCGATGGCGCACGGCACCATGCCCGAGGCCACCGCCACCGCCGACCCCGACGACGAGCCACCGGGGGCCCGGTGCCGGTCGGCGTCCCACGGGTTCCACGGGGTCCCCAGGCGTTCGTTGGTGCCCCAGCCGCCGAGGGCGAGCTCGACCGTCTTCGTCTTGCCGACGAGGATCCCCCCGCCGGCCAGGAGCCGCCGGGCGATGACGGCGGTCGTCGGAGACCGACGGGCGGCCAGGGCGGCGCTCCCGGCGCCGGTGAGCCGACCCTCGACGTCGACGATGTCCTTGAGGGCGAAGGGAACGCCGTGGAAGGGGCCCACCCGGTGCCCACTGCTCCTCGCTTCGGTCGCCGCCGCCCCCGCCCGCCGGGCCTCGTCGGCGTGGACCGACTGCCATGCCCCCAGCCGTCCGTCGAGACGGTCGATGGTGGCCAGGGCATGGGCGACAGCCTCGTCCGGTGGTACCGCGCCGTCGGCCACGGCGATCACGCCCGGTGCGCCCGACGCGCCGGTCACCTCGCTCCCCCGTCGGCGGCCACCCGGAGGACGATCTTGGCCACCGCACGTCGCTCGTCGAGAAGGCGGTAGGCCTCGGGGCCCTCCTCGAGGGGTAGGACGGCCCCGATCGGGGGGCGTACGGCGCCGTCGGCGACGAGGGGCACGAGCTCGGCGTGGAGCCGTCGGGCCAGGGCCCGATCCTCGGCCACGGCCTCGCCCCAGGCGGCGCCGACCACGCTGACGTTGCGCAGCAGGAGCCGGTTGACCTTGATCTCGGGGATCGTGCCGGCGGCGAAGCCCACCACCACGAGGCGTCCGAAGCGGGCCAGGCTGCGGATCCCGTCGAGGAACCGGTCGCCCCCGACGGGGTCGTAGACGACGTCGACCCCCGCACCACCGGTGAGATCGAGGACGTCGTCCTTCCAGTGGTCCGAGACGACGACCACGTCGTCGGCCCCGGCGTCGGCGGCCACCGCCGCCTTCTCCGGCGTCGAGACCAGCCCGATGATCCGGCCGGCCCCGGTGCCCCTGGCCACCTGGATGGCGGCCGTCCCGACCCCACCCGAGGCGCCGAGGACCAGGAGGGTCTCACCGGCCCGGAAGCCGCCGCGGTGCAGCAGGCAGAACACCGCGGTCTGATAGTTGAGGGTGAGGGCCGCCCCCTCCTCCCACGACAGCTCGTCGGGCAGAGCGAAGACATCGGCCGGGTCGCACACCACGACCTCGGCCAAGGCGGCCCGCGTCCAGGCGCAGACACGGTCGCCGGGGGTGAGGCCGGACCCGGTCGGAGCGGAGCGGACCCGGCCCGCCGCCTCGAAGCCGGCCACGAAGGGGGGTTCGGGGCGAATCTGGTACAGCCCCCGCGACTGGAGGAGGTCGGGGAAGGCGACCCCGGCGGTCACCACGTCGATGACGACCCGGTCGGGGCGGGTCACCGGTTCGGGCCGCTCGGCCACCGCCACGCCGTCCGGTCCGGTCAGGGCCTGCACCTCGAGCACTCGCATGGCCAGAACCTAGCGACCGCCGGGCGGCCGGGCCAAGGGACGTCGTTGCCCCGGCGGTCGGGGCACGACAGGATGGCTCGCATGACGACCGACACCTACCGCTGGGAGCACGGCGCGTCCACCGATCCCGTGCTCCTGTGCCTGCACGGGATCGGCTCCTGCGCCGACGCCTTCCTACCGCAGCAACCGCTGGCGGCCCGGTCGCGGCGACGCATCGTGGCCTGGGACGCCCCGGGCTACCGCCACTCCGCCGACCCGCCGGCCGCTCCCGGCATCGACGGCTGGGCCGACGCCGCCGCCGGGTTGCTGGCGGCGGTCGGGAAGACCGACGACGGCGGCGCCGACGGGCGCGCCGAAGCACGAGCCGACGTCCTCGGCGTCTCCTGGGGCGGGGTCATCGCCACCCGCCTCGCCCTGCGCCACCCGGGCCTGGTCCGCTCGCTCATCCTGGCCGACTCGTCGGTGGGAGCCGGCACCGACCCGGCGACGGCCGAGGCCATGCGGACCCGGGGGGCGGTGGCGATGGCCGACGGGATCGAGACCTTCGCCCGGGACCGGTCGCCACTCCTGGTCAACGCGGCGGCACCGCCCGATCTGGTGGAGGAGGTGGCCCGCCTGATGAGCGACTCCATCCGGCTGGCCCCATACCAATGGGCCGCCGACTCGATGGCCGACACCGACCATCGACCCGACCTGGCGTCGATCGGCTGCCCCACCCTCGTCATCGTGGGCGACGAGGACGTGGTGACCGGACCCCGGGCCGCCCAGGCCCTGGCCGACGGAATACCGGACGCCCGACTGGTGACGATCGCCGCCGCCGGTCACCTGGCCAACCAGGAGCGTCCCGAGGCCTTCAACGACGCCGTGGCGGCGTTCCTGGCCTCGCTCGACCGCTGAGCTCGGGCCTGCGGCAGACACCGGGTCGGCGGGCGGTCAGGGGTCGAGGCGGTCGCGGTCGTCGAAGCGGTCGAACAGGAGCCCCATCTCGTCGTCGACGCTGCCGGGGACGATGAAGTCGCCGGTCGACATCACCTCGTCGATCCTGGCCGCCAACCGTTCCGGGGTCAGCTCGTGGTCGACGATGCCCGGGGTGGCGGCGACGAACACCCGCCCCACCCGACCCCCGGCCGCCGACAGGACCTCCCCGTTGAGCGTGCAGGAGCGGTGGGCCAGGTAGGCCACGACCGGGGCCACCCGATGGGGACCGAGTACATCGTCGAGGTCGCCACCCCCGATTCCGAGGCGGCGGGCCGCCGGGCTGTCATCGCCCAGCACGTCACCCGTCATGCGGGTCAGGGCCCCGGGAGCGATGGCGTTGGCGGCGATGCCGTAGCGGGCCCCTTCGATGGCGAGGGTCCGGGTCAGGCCGAGGATGGCCGCCTTGGCCGCAGCGTAGGCCGACTGGCCGAAGGCACCGAACAGGCCACTGCCCGACGACGTGTTGACGATCCGGCCGTACCCCGCCGCCTTCATGTGCACGTAGGCGGGCCGGGTCACGTGGAACGCCCCCTCGACATGCACCGCCAGCACCGGTTCGAGCTCGTCGGGCCCGATGTTGGCGAAGGTGCGGTTGCGGATGATCCCGGCGTTGTTGACGACGATGTCGAGTCGGCCGAACTCGTCGAGGGCCCGGGCCACCATGGCCGCACCCCCGTCCCTCGTGGCCACGCTCCCACCGTCGGCCACCGCGGTGCCGCCGGCGGCCCTGATCTCGGCCACCACGGCCTCGGCCGGGCCCGGGTCGCGGTCCTGGCCCCCCATGGTGGGCGACCCCAGGTCGTTGACCACCACGGCCGCCCCCCGGGCGGCGAGCAGGAGGGCGTGGGCCCGACCCAGTCCCCCGCCGGCCCCGGTGACCAGGGCCACCTCGCCGTCGAAACGGAGCTCGCCACCGTCGGCGGTCATCCCGTCGTGGGGAGCGGTCATGGCGCCACCGTCCCGGTCCCGGACGTCGGTTGGGGCTCCTTCCGGTCCCGGGACGGGGCCGGCGGGTCGGCCACCACCCCCCGGGCCACGAGATCGTCGATGCGGGCCGGGTCGACGCCGGACTCGGCGAGGACGGTGCGGCCGTGCTGGCCGAGGGCGGGGGCGGGGCCCCGCACGCCGACGTCGGCGTCACGGATCGTGAACGGTGCACTGACGGTGAGGTAGGCCCCGTCGGGATGATCCTCCACCAACTGGAGGATACCAAGGGCCTCGGCCTGGGGATCGTCGATGAGGTCCTCGGCCGTCTGGACCGGGGCCCACGTGAGCTCGGCGGCGTCGAGCCGCTCGGCCCACACGTGGCGGGGGGCGGTGGCGAACACCTCGTCGCAGCGGCCGACGATACCCTCGGCGTTGTCGCGGCGGGCCTCGGCGGTGGCGTAGCGCTCGTCGTCGACCCATTCGGGATGGCCGACGCAGCGGGCGAAGGCGGCGAAGTGGTCGCGGGGGCCGGGCATGCACAACGCCACCCACCGTCCGTCGCCGCAACGGAAGCGGCAGGTGAGGGGGCTCGGCCACCGGCGGCGCTCGTACAGCTCGGGGTTGGCCCCGGTGGCCAGCGTTGCCGTCAGGTCGCTCGAGATCGTCCAGGCGGCGACGTGCATGAGGGCCACCTCGACCGTCTGCCCCTCCCCCGTCTGGTCCCGTAGCCGGAGGGCGGCCAGCACCGCCGACAGGATCGACAGCGACGACGTGTGGTCGCCCTGCCCCGGCCGGAACGCCGCCGGCGGACCCCCGGGCTCGGTTACCAGACTCTGGATCCCGCCCCGGGCGAAGAAGGCCGTCATGTCGTAGGCCAGGCGGTGGGCCTCCGGTCCGGTGGTGCCGTAGCCGGTGAGCGACGTATGGATGAGGGTGGGAGCGACGGCGTGGAGCCGGTCGGCGGTGAGCTGGAACCGCTCCTGGCGTTCCCGGGTCAGGTTGGTGACGAAGACGTCGGCGGAGGTGGCGAGGTGGTGGACCACGCCGATCCCATCGGGGTCCGACAGATCGACGGCTATGCCCCGCTTGCCCCGGTTGTCGAGCTCGAACCAGGGATCGGGGCTGGCGTCGGGCCCGAGCACGAGGCCCCGCAGGATGTCACCGCCCAGCGGCTCCACCTTGACCACGCTGGCACCGAGGTCGGCCATGATGGCGGCCGCCCCGGGGGCCGCGATCATGTTCGCCACCTCGAGGACCCGGACACCGCTCAGCGGTGCAACCATCGGCTCGCCTCCGGGCGGTCGTCGTGTCGGGGCACCTGCCTCGCCTTCCGGTCGGCCCGAGACGGCGATGGCGCCTCAGGGGGTGATCGTCGACCCGAGCCTGGCCAGGAACTGGCCGGCGGTCAACTCGGCCACGGGCCGGCGGCCCATGACCCGGACCGTGTAGGCGACCACCGTCGGCACATCGTCGACGGTGGGGGTCACGGCGGCGGACGCAGGGGCCGGGTCGGCCACGGGCACCGGCACCGGCACCGACCCCGACGGCGACCACGGCGTGGGGGCCACCCCGGTGATGACCACCAGGTAGTCGGTGTCGGTGTCGGGAGGGGGTCCGATGTCGGTCTCCCACACCAGCGTCGGCAGGGGGACGTGGCCCGGCAGGCCCTTCCGGCTGACCACGGTGGAGGGAATCGTCTCTGCGGTGCCGTCGGGGAGGAGGCGGTGGAGGGTGACCTCGGCCCCTCGGAGGTCGACGCCGGCCCGGGTGAACGACCACCGGGGATGCACGAGGGTGGCAGGGACGTAGCCCCGGGGGGGCCAGGCCACGAACCGATCCTCTTCCCGCATCGGGGGCAGGGCACTCGACCCGGGGCCCTCGTCGAACACATGGTCGTCGAACACCCACAGGGCGTTGGCGGCGTAGCCGTCGGTCGACCCCTCGATGTCACCCACCCCCATGCGCCGGGTCGGGGGATGGAGGATCGTGCTGCGGTGGCCGACGTCGGTGTTGTCGTCACCGGGATCCTCGATGTAGCCGTCGATGGCGGCCGGGCCGGTGCGTCCCAGGTAGAGGTTGCTGTTGGCCGCCCCCCGTTGCCCGGCGACGGTGAAACAGGCGAAGTCGGTGGACGGGTTGTGGGTGAGCTCGCCCTGGGCGCTCATCATCAGCGCCGCCGCCCGGGCCCCGGCGCTCAGGGTTGCGTCCTCGGTTACAACGGCGGGGACGCCGGCCATCGCCCGGTAGAAGTTCACGCGCTCGACCGTCTGTCGACGAGACCGCTCGGAGCTCGACCCAGGGGTACACGTCCGATGGTCGCCGTCCCACTCGATCGGATCGATCTCGATCGAGAAGGCCTGGACGTACGCGGCGACCACGGCGTCACGGTCGCCCGTGTCGAGCCACGGCGCGCCGGCCGACAGTGCGGGGCTCGTGGGGGCGCTCGACGAGGCGACGGTCACGACCAGCACGACGAGCAGGGCGGTGACCTCGAACACGCGACGGAGGGGCCGTATCACCCCGTTCCATCGGCCCCCCTCGCCGGTTGTTTACCCCGCCATCCCGACCGTCGACGCAGTCATCGCTTCCGTCGGCCTCCCCGGCCGGGTGACGCGGGGCGTACGTCCCGGGCGATGGCGGCCAGGACGCCGTTGACGAAACGACCGGAATCGTCGGTGGAGTAGCGGCTGGCCAGATCGACCGCCTCGGCCAGGACCACGCCGGTCGGGGTGTCCATGGTCAGCAGCTCGGCCACCGCCAGCCGCATGATCAGCACGTCGACCGCCGGCATCCGCTCCAGGCGCCAGCCCGACGCCCGGCTGGAGATCAGCTCCTCGGCTCGCTGTCGTTCCCGCTCGGCCGCCCGCAACAGCTCGACCACGAACGGTGCGGGCTGGATCACCTGCACCGCCAGCAGCTCGTCGACGTCGACCTGGCGCATCTCCGCTTCATAGGCGAGCTCGATGGCCCGCTCCCGGGCCTCGCGCCGGCCGACGCCCCCCGTCGGCTTGGTCACGCTCTGGTCAGGTAGTCACCGGTGCGGGTGTCGACCTTGATCCGGCCCCCCACTTCGACGAACAGCGGCACCTGGATGACGAGTCCGGTCTCCAGGGTCGCCGGCTTGCGGGCGCCCGAGACCCGGTCGCCCTGGAACCCGGGCTCGGTCTCGGTCACCTCGAGTTCGACGGAGGCCGGCAGGTCGGTGCCCACGATCTCGGAGCCGTAGGTGAGCAGCGTGATCGACGACCCCTCGGTCAGGTAGTTGCCGGCGTCACCCATCACACCGGCCGGCACGGTCTGCTGCTCGAACGTCTCGTTGTCCATGACGACGAAGTCGGCGCCGTCGCGGTAGAGGAACTGCTGCTCCCGTTTCTCGATGAAGGCGCTCTCCATCTTCTCGCCGGCCCGGAAGGTGCGGTCGACGACCGCCCCCGTCCGCACGTTCTTCAGGGTGGAGCGGACGAAGGCGCCCCCCTTGCCCGGCTTGACGTGCTGGAACTCCTGAATCTGGAACAGCCCGTCGGCGAGATCGATCGTCATACCGTTCTTGAAGTCGCTGGTGCTGATGGTTGGCATGACGTCACTCCGAGGGGGACTGCTGGGGTCGATCCCAGGGGATCATGGTCTTCGGGCTGTGGGTCAGCGGCTCGCACCCGACGGCGGTGACCAGCACCGCGTCCTCGATCCGTACGCCGCCCCGGTCCGGGAGGTACACGCCCGGCTCGACCGTCACCACGTAGCCGTCGCGAAGCCTACCGGCGCTCCGCTGGGACAGGATGGGGTCCTCGTGAATCTCGAGGCCAATGCCGTGGCCCGTGCCGTGAATGAAGGCATCGGCCAGGTGGTGGCGGGCCAGGACGGCCCGGCACACCGTGTCGACGGTCAGCTCCTCCACGTCGGCGGCGACCGCCGCCACACCCTCGGCCTGGGCTTCGATCACGGCGTCGTAGAGGCGGCGCTGGTCATCGCTCGGTTCGCCCCCGGCCACGAAGGTCCTCGTCATGTCGCTGCCGTAACCGTCGAGCCGGGCCCCGACGTCGATCACGACCAGATCGGTCGGCTGGATCGGGCGGTCGGTGGGGTGGGCGTGAGGTCGGGCGCTGTTGGGGCCGGCGGCCACGATCGTGTCGTAGCTGGGCTCGTCGGCCCCCAGCTCCAGCATCCGGTTGTCGAGGAGCCGGGCCACGGCCCGCTCGGTCAACCCGTCGCCCAGGCAGGGAACGACCTCGTCGAGGGCCCGATCGGCGATGGCGGCCGCCCGCCGCAACCGGGCCAGCTCGCCGCCGTCCTTGACCTTGCGCAACTCCTCGACGACCCCGGTGGTGGCCACCAACGGCCGGCCCGGGAGCCAGGCGGCCACCTGGTCGCGTCGCTGCCAGGTGACGTGGTGGGCCTCGAGGCCCAGTTTGGCCCCGGTGGGCAGGGCACCGTCGAGGATGTCGCCCAGACCGGTTACGGTGATCTCGACCCGAGCCGCCACCCCCGCCTCGGTCAGGCGCTCCGCCATCTCCACCTCGTAACGGCCGTCGGTCACGGCGACCAGCTCACGGTCGGTGACGATAAGCTGACCGTTGGAGCCGGCGAAGGTGGTGAGCCAGCGGACGTTGGCCGGCCGGGTGACGAGGAGGGCGTCGCACCCGTGGTCGCTCACGACGGCCCGCAGGCGGTCGAGCCGGCCGGCGACGTCCATTGCCACCAACGGTGGCAGCTTGGAGCTCATCGCACCGCTTCCATGGCGGCCACGAGCAGCTCCCGGTCGTCGACGACGACCGGTTCCACGCCGGCCGGGCCGTCGAGGACGAACGTGATCCCGTCGATCGCCTTTTTGTCCCGGGTGAACAGCTCCACCAGCTCCACCGGTTCGAGTTCGGGGGGGATGGTGGCGTCGAGGCCGTAGGCCGCCACCACCCGGTGGTGCTCGGCCACCCGGTCGTCGTCGATGCGACCGAGGCGTCGGGCCACCTCGGCGGCGTAGAGCAGGCCGACGGCAACCGCCTCGCCGTGACGGATCCGGTGGTCGGTCGCCGTCTCCATGGCGTGGGCCAGGGTGTGGCCGTAGTTGAGGATGGCCCGCCTGCCCCCTTCGGTCTCGTCGTCGACCACCACGTCGGCCTTGATCCTGACGCAGGCCGCTACCCGCTCGGTGAGCGGGAGGCGGTCGAGGTGCTCCCCGCCCAGGAAGTGGTACTTGGCCAGCTCCCCCATGCCGCTCAGGAACTCGGGGGCCGGCAGGGTGGCGAGGGCGTCGATCTCGCAGATGACGGCCGCCGGTTGCTTGAACGCCCCCAGCAGGTTCTTACCCTCGGGGAGGTTGACGCCGCACTTGCCGCCGATGGCGGCGTCGATCTGGCCCAGCAACGTCGTCGCCACATGGACAACGGGAACGCCCCGGTGGTAGCTGGCGGCCAGGAAGCCGGCGAGGTCGGAGACCACGCCCCCGCCGACCGACACGACGGCGTCGTGACGGGTCAGGCCCCACCGGGCCAGCTCGGAGGCGAGCCGGCCGAGGACCTCCAACCGCTTCGCCTCCTCGCCGTCCTCGACGGTGAAGACCCGGTGCTCGACCCCGGGGTCGACCTCGAGGCCGACGGCGTCCTGGGTCACGACCGCCACCCGCCGCGCCCTGGGCGGCACGACGGCGGCCAGCCGGCCCGCCGCCCCCCGACCGACCAGGACCGGGTAGCTGCGCTCGTCGCCGAAGTCGACGATCTCGGTCAGGACGTGAGGGCCGGGAGCGACGGCGGCGGCCGCCGCCATCACCAGCGGCGCCAGCTCCGGTGCCGGGGTCGACCCGTCGTCGGTGACGATGGCGTCGGCGCACACGGCGTAGAGGGCGAGCCGCTCACGGTGGAGCCGGACCAACCCGCCCACCGGATCGGCGGCGCCGAACACCGGTCGCCCGGTGCCGGCCAACCGGGAGGCGAGGGCGTCGAGGGCCACGTCGAGCCACACGACGACGGGGCCGTGCCGCAACCGGTGGCGGGCGGAGGCCGAGAGCACCACCCCGCCGCCGGCGGCGATGACGGCGGGACCGGCGGTGTCCAAGGTCTCGGCCAGGGCCCGCTCCTCCAGCCGGCGGAGGGCGGGCTCGCCGTCGGCCGCCAGCACCTCGGCCGGGGATCGACCGGCGACGGCCGTTATCCGATCGTCGAGGTCGATGAAGGACCGGGCGAGGTGGTCGGCCACGAGGGAGCCGACGGTCGACTTGCCAGCCGCCGGCAGGCCGATGAGCACGAGGGGACGTGGGGTCACCCTCCGAGGCTATCCCTGGACCTCAGGGCGAGGCGCCGTCGACCAGGCGGGGGGTGAGGAGGATGATGAACACGGCCCCGGCGGCCAGGGCGGGACCGAACGGGATCTCGGCCCGCCCCCGCCGCCGGATGAGGTTGTACACGATCCCCACCAGGCCCCCGCCCAGGAGGGCGAGGAAGAGGGCGTAGAGGACGAGGCGGACGGCGATCAGCGGGTCGTCGTTCGGCCACCCCACGAACAGACCGAGCAGGACGGCCAGCTTGACGTCGCCCCGGCCCATGCCCGCCTCGTTGACCAGGTGGGCGATGCCGATGAAGCCCCCGAAGACGGCAGCGCCCACCAGGGCGGTGGAGATGCCCACCCCGTCGGCCAGCTCGCCGCTGAGCACGAGGACCATGAACAGGCCCACCAGGATCGATGGCCAGACCACGATGTTGGGCAAGAGGTGGGTCTCCAGGTCGACGGCGGACAGCACGACGAGCACCGCCCCCACCGCCAGGTAGGGCACGAGCCGCCAGTCGGACCCGAAGCGCAACCCGATCAGAGCGAACGTCACGGCCGTGACGAGGTCGACGGCCGGATAGCGGCGGCCCTTGTGCTCCCCGCAGGCGTCGCACCGCTGGACCCACGAGACGATGGGCACCAGCGACCGGGGGCCCAGCTCGGCCCGGCAGTGGACGCAACGGTGCGAGGGGGCCAACGCCACGCGCTCGACGACACGGTCGACGGCTATTCCGAGGAGGGGCCCGATGGCCAGTCCCGACGCCAGCAGCAACACCACCATGGCCACGTCCCAGTATGTCCCTCGGTCGCTCCGCTACGTCTCCCGGTGTCAGTCGTCGCTTTTCAGATAGCGCATGAGGAGGCCGCCGGGTCGACCGTCGTCCTCGACCACCGGACCGCCGGTCGCCGCCGGAGGGGCGGCCGCGACCCGGGCCGCAGGAGCGGCGCCGTAATCGACCCTGGGCGCCGACGGGAACGGGGGAACGATCGGAGGCGGGGGCGGAACGGTCGACGACGGCAGGGCCGGGAGCGGGAGCAGGTCCTCGGGGGCGGGAGGCGACGGCATCGGGGGCCGATGCGTCGGCGGCCCCAGCAGGTTCGACGATCCGCCGTGCCCGACCTCGGTGGGGTCGAGGGCCGTCACGGGCCGCGGCTCGAGCACCGCAGATGGGGACGGCACCGGCGGCGCGGCCCGCGTCGAGCCGTTCAGGGCGGGCCGGGGCGGTACGGAGGGTGCGCCCTCGACCACGGTGACCAGGCCTCGCTCCGCCAGCGCCTTGATCTGTCGGCTGCCCTCCAGCTCGCCCGACCCGAGCCGGTCACACAGGTCGGCCACCGGGCACCCGACGCCGACGAGGAGGAGGACGGCCCACTCGGCCCGGTTGATCTTGACCTCCTCGGCCGGGAGGGTGGCCACGGGGGCCACGAGGTGATCGGGGGACGGGACGACGGCCTCGATGCTCCGCCAGTCGACCAGACGGCTCTCGGCCGCCGCCAACACCTGGGACACGTCGCGGGACTGGGAGCCGGCCTCCACCTCGACGGGCTCGAACACGAACTCGCCCCGCTCGAAGCGCAGCAGCTCGAACACGACGTCCTCCGCCGGGCTCTCGTCGACGGCGCAGCTGGCCTCCGCCGCCACCAGCTTCCCCTCGCGCAGGGTCAGGACGCCGCGGCCCCGGTCGCCGTGGAGCCGCAGCCGGCCCGTCTTGGACGTCGAGGACAGCAGCCCGAGGACCTCGTCGAGAGCGAAGTTGTCGAGGGATCCCTGCAGCATGTGCGTTCCTTCCGGCGGTGGGGGACCAGATGGGTCCTCCGTCGACCGGACGGCGACGATGTTGAGCAACCCGCACCGACCGGCCCGGCCCTCCAGCGACCGGCGCGGCCCTCCAGCGACGGCCCGGCCCCCGAGCGCCGGCCCCGGTCAGGGGAAGGCGGCGGTCCGCATCGCCGGCACCGGCGCCGGCCGGCCGGTCCAGTGCTCGAAGGCGATGGCGGCCTGGTGCAGGAGCATGCCGACCCCGTTGACGGCCGTCACCCCCCGCTCGTCGGCCGCCACCAGCAGCGGGGTCCGCCGGGGCTGGTAGACGATGTCGACCACGGCCTGGCCGGGCCGGAGGTAGTCGACGTTCAGCGGGACCCCGTCGGGGTCGGGACCCCCGGCCATCCCCACCGGGCTGGCGTTGACCACGACGTCCATGCCGGTCGCCTCGTCGGTGGCCCCGGCCCGGCCCACGGGGGCCAGGGCGGCGATCCGCTCGGCCCGAGGCCGGGACCGGCTGCTGACCACGATCTCGGCGCACCCGCTGCGACCCAACGCCTCGACGATCGCTCGGGCCGCGCCCCCCGTGCCGATGACCATGATCCGGGAGCCGTCGGGCTCGATGCCCTCGTCGACCAGGGCCCGGACGAAGCCGTCGCCGTCGGTGCTGTCGGCCACCAGGGCGCCGTCGCGCCGGAAGACGCAGTTGGCCACCCCCAGCCGTTCCACCACGGGGGTCCGGTGGGACACCGCGGCGGCCACGTCGGCCTTGTGGGGCATGGTCACCGACAACCCGTCGATGCCGAGCACGTCCATGGCCTCCACCGCCCGGGCCCCGTCGCCAGCGGCCACCGGTAGGGCAACGTAGATCCAGTCGAGGTCGAGGGCGTCGAAACCGGCGTTGTGGATCGCCGGCGACAGCGAGTGGCGCACCGGGTCGCCGATGACGGCGGCCAGGCGGGTGGCACCCGAGACCGGCCTCAGAACAGGCCCTTCTCCTGGGCGATCGCCTTCTGCTGGTTGAACTCGTCGAAGTCGGCGGTGAAGAAGTGGTTGCCCTCTTCGTCGGCCAGCACGTAGTAGAGCCAGTCGCCCTCGGCGGGGTTGATGGCGGCCTCGAGCGAGGCGCGGCCCGGTGCGCTGATCGGCGTGGGCGGCAACGAGGAGTGCTTGCGGCAGGCGTACTGGCCGGCGCCGACCTCCATGAAGTCCCTCGTCAGCTCGATCCGCCGGTCGCCGGAGCCGTAGATGCAGGTGGCGTCGATGTCGATCGACATCTGCTCCCGTAGCCGGTTGTAGATGACGCGTGCGATCTTCGGGCGGTCGCCTTCGGTCTTGGCCTCCGCCTCGACCATCGACGCCACGATGATCACGTCGTAGGCCGACATGTCGAGCTGGGTCTCGGCTGCGCCGTAGCCGAGCTCGCCCGTGACACGGGAGAACTCGTCGTTCATCTTGGCCAGCACCTCGATGGGTTCGGCGTCGTCCTCGACCTCGTAGAAGGCGGGGAACAGCAGGCCCTCCCAGCTCGTCTGGCCCTCGGGTCGGTACCGGGGCTGAAGCTGACCGGAGTCGAGGACGGCCCGCAGGTCGGCCTCGCTGATCGTCGGCAGCTGCTCGGCCAGGCGGGGGAGCATCTCGTCGAGCCACAGCCCCTCGGGGACGCCGAAGGTGTTGAACACGGGGGGGATCGGGCCGAGCTTGAGGGTGGCGATGGCCTCGTCGACCGACGAGTTGAGCTGCATGCTGTACTCGCCGGCTTGGAAGTTGCCGTCGTTCTTCCACTCCGTGTAGTAGCGGAAGAACGTGCTGTTGGGCACCACCCCCTCGGTCTCGAGGATCTGGGCGATGTCACCGGTGGTGGCCCGGGACGGGATGACGATCTGCACGGCCTCGCCCGGCTCGCCCACCGGGTCGAGCTGCGCCTCGAACCAGCCGCGTATACCGCTGTAGAGGTACCAGCCGATGGCGACGAGCACGACGATCGCCACCACGGCCCGAACGATCCGGAACCCCCCGGGGCGGACGGTGACGAAGTCGTCCTCGTCGTCCCATTCGAGGTCGACGTCGTCGTTGTCGTAGTCGAGCATGCTCACCCGAACCATGCTAGGCGCTTGGGGCGCGGACACGGGATGTTGTGACAGCCACGAGTTTCGCCGCAGGCGAAACTCGAAGCGAGGCGCCCCGCGCCGAAGCCGCTAGTGGGCCGGGACGACGCGGGAGGCCCGTTCGGAGGCGGCGCCCGATCAGGTTCGGGCGGCGTCAATCCAGGACTGGAGGATGACGGCCGCCGCCACCTGGTCGACAACCGAACGACCGCGCCGGGACGACACCCCCTGGGCCCGGAGCGACCCCAACGCGGTCACCGTGGTCATCCGCTCGTCGTGGGTCACCACCTCCACGCCGAGGGCGTCGAGGCGGCGGCGCAGGCCCTTGACCTCCGACGCCACCTTGCGGGCCATCGGGCCCCGTTCTCCGTCGAGGGACAGGGGGAGTCCGACGACGACCGCCACCCCGGCGTGCTCCTCCACCAGTTCGGCCACCCGTCCGTGCTCGACGGTCCGGTCGCCGACCCGGGCGATCGTCTCGAGCGGGGTGGCCACCGTGCGCCGGTCGTCGCACACTGCGACGCCGATGCGGCGCTCGCCGAGGTCGAGGCCCAGGACCCGGCCGGGGCGGTCGCCGGCAGCCACCGGACCGGTCAGGAGGCGACGCCGGCGGCCGAGGCCGACGCCGCGAGAGCGTCGTCGATACCCCCGGGATCCTTGCCCCCGGCCATGGCCACGTCGGCTCCCCGACCACCGCCACCCTTGATGGCCTTGGCCGCCTCGGCGATCAGCGACCCCGCCTCGAGACCGCTGTCGGAGCGGACGGCCGCCACCAGGGCGGCGCCACCCCCGTCGGGGGCGCCGCCGAGCACGACGGCCCGCACTCCTTCGTTGTTGCGGACGGCGACCGCCAGGTCCTTCATCTCGTCGCGGCCGAGCCCGTCGACCCGGCTGATGACAATCCCATCGACCGCACCCCGAGCCAGCTCGCCGGCCTGGCCGACGGCGACCCTGGCCCGGAGGGAACGCAGCTCGTCCCGCAGCTCCCGGATCTCGGCCAGGCGCTTGGCCACGCCGTCGACGACGTCGTTGCGGGGCACGTTGAGTAGATCGGCCGCCCGGTCGATCACCGCCTGTTCCCGGCGCAGCGCCTCGATGGCGCCCGTGCCGGTCACCGCCTCGATCCGACGCAGGTTGGAACCGATCGATCCTTCGGACACGATCTTGACCAGGCCGATGTCGCCCAGGGCACGGACGTGGGTGCCGCCGCAGAACTCGAGCGACGGGCCGGCCCGCAGGACCCTCACCCGCTCACCGTACTTGTCGCCGAAGAAGGCGATGGCACCCATGGCCTCGGCCTCGGCCTTGGTCACCTCCGGATGATCGGCCGCCGGGTTGCTCAGGATCTCGGCGTTGGCCAGATCCTCGACGGCGGCCAGCTGCTCGGGGGTGAGCGGATCGAAGTGGCTGAAGTCGAAGCGGAGCCGGTCGGGCCCCACCATCGAGCCCTGCTGTTTCACATGGTCGCCGACGATCTGTCGGAGGGCCCAGTGGAGCAGGTGGGTGGCGGTATGGTTGCGGCGGATGGCGTCGCGCCGGGGAACATCGACCGAGGCCCGGACGGTCTGGCCGACCCTGATCTCGCCCTCGATCTCGACGAGGTGGCGGTGGATGCCGGGGATGGCGTAGACGGTGTCGACGACCCGGGCCCGGCCGGTGTCGCCCTCGATGATGCCGGTGTCGCCGATCTGGCCCCCGGATTCGGCGTAGAACGGTGACCGGTCGAGGAAGACGGAAACGGTGTCGGTGCCGACGCCGGTCACGAGCAACACCCGGGCCTCGACGTCGACGAGCTCGTCCCGACCGACGAACTCGGTCTCGCCGGATGTCTCCATCAGGGCCTGCACGTGCTCGAAGTCGGCGTCCTGGACGGTGCGGCTCCTGGCCTCCTTCGCCCTCGTCCGCTGGGCCTCCATCTCGCGCTCGAACCCCTCCAGATCGAGGGTGTTGCCCCGCTCGCTCACCACCTCGGCGGTGACCTCGACGGGGAACCCGTAGGTGTCGTGGAGGAGGAACGCCACCGAGCCCGGCAGCTCGCCCCCGGGCGCCAGCTCGGCAAGGTGATCGTCGAGGATCGACGATCCCGTGACGAGGGTGCGGCGGAACTGGGTCTCCTCCCGCTCGACCACCGAGGTGATCAGCTCGTGGGTGGCCCGGAGCTGGGGGTAGTCGTCGGCCATGATCTCCACCACGGCGTCGACCAGGCGGGGGGTGACGAGCTCGGTCACGCCCAGCAGGTAGGCGAAGCGGATGGCCCGCCGCATGATGCGGCGCAGGACGTAACCCCGGTCTTCGTTCGACGGGAGGACCCCGTCGCTGATGAGGAACGTCATCGTCCTGGCGTGCTCGGCCAGGACCCGGAGGGCCAGGTCGCTGTCGTCGTCATGGCCGAGCCGGTAGCCGGTCGCCTCCTCGGCCGCCTCGATCAGGCGGGCGATCTCGTCGATCTCGAACACCGAGTCCTTGCCCTGGAGCACGGCGAGCATGCGCTCCAGCCCGGCGCCGGTGTCGATCGAGGGCTTGGGCAGCGGGGTGCTCGTGCCCGTCTCGTCGGTCTCGAACTGCATGAACACGAGGTTCCAGATCTCGACGAAGCGCTCGTCACCGCCGTGGGCCGGACCACCGTCGGCCCCGTACCGGGGGCCCTTGTCCCAGAAGATCTCGGAGCACGGACCGTTGGGACCGGTGTCGGCCATCCGCCACCAGTTGTCGTCGTCGAGGCGCTGGATCCGCTCGGCCGGCACGCCGACGACGTCGCGCCAGATCTCGGCCGCCTCGTCGTCACTGAGGTGGACGGTGACCCACAGGCGTTGGGGATCGAGCTTCAGCACCTCGGTGACGAACTCCCAGGCCATGGGGATGGCCTCGGCCTTGAAGTAGTCGCCGAAACTGAAGTTGCCGAGCATCTCGAAGAAGGTGAGATGGCGGGTGGTGCGCCCGACCTCGTCGAGATCGTTGTGCTTGCCACCGGCCCTGACGCATTTCTGCACGGTCACGGCCCGGACGTGGGGCGGCTTCTCCTCGCCGAGGAAGTACGGCTTGAAGGGCACCATCCCGGCATTGACGAACAGCAGTGTGTCGTCGTGGGGGATCAGGTTGGCCGACGGGATCTCCAGGTGATCCCGTTTCGTGAAGTACTCGGTGAACGCACGCCTGAGCTCGTTGGCTTTCATAGGTTCATTTCAGGCTACCCGGGGCGCCGGTCGACCCCGTCCCCTGTCGCGGCCCGACCGGCCCGGAGCTCGTCGAGTCGACGGGCGATCTCCGCCTCCCGGCCCCGGTCGGTCGGATGGTAGTACCGGGTGCCGACCTGCTCCGCCGGCAGGTGGGTCTGGTCGACCCACCCGTCGGGATGGTCGTGGGGGTAGTCGTAGTCCCGGCCGTGGCCGAGCGATGCCGCGCCCCGGTAGCTGGCATCTCGGAGATGGAGTGGGACCTCACCGGCCGTCCGGCTCTGCACGTCCTCCATCGCCGCCCCCAGACCGGCGTAGGCCGAGTTGGACTTGGGGGCGGTGGCGAGATGGACGGTGGCGTGGGCCAGGTTGATCCTCGCCTCCGGCAGCCCGACGAAGTCAACGGCCCGGGCGGCGGCATCGGCCACGAGGAGGCTGATGGGATCGGCCATGCCGATGTCCTCCGAGGCGGCGATCACCAGCCGCCGGGCGATGAAACGGGGGTCCTCGCCGGCGCTGAGCATGCGGGCCAGCCAGTACAGGGCGGCGTCGGGGTCGGTGCCGCGGATGCTCTTGATGAAGGCACTGATGATGTCGAAGTGCTCGTCGCGACCGTAGCGGAGGGCCTTGAGGTCGGTGGCGGCCTCGGCGTGACGGAGCTCGACCGTCACCTTCTCCGTGGAGTCGAGCCGTTCGCCGTGGTCGGCATTGGCCAGGGCGACGGCCACCTCGAGCGTGGTCAGGCCCTGCCGACCGTCGCCGGCGGCCCGCCCTGCCAGGTACTCGATGGCGTCCCCGGTGGCCACGGCGCTCTCCGCTTCGAGGCCGCGCCGGAGCAGGGCGGCGATGTCGTCCTCGTCGAGCGGTTCGAGCCGGAACAGCGTCGAGCGACTCCGCAGGGGGGCGTTGACCTCGAAGAACGGATTCTCCGTCGTGGCCCCGATGAGGGTCAGCACACCGGACTCGACCGCGGGGAGCAGGGCGTCCTGTTGGGCCTTGTTGAAGCGGTGGACCTCGTCGAGGAACAGGATCGTGCCCCGGTCGTGGGCCCCGAGCCGCTCCTCGGCCTCGGCGATCACGGACCGCACGTCCTTGACCGTGGCGTTGACCGCCGAGAGCTGGACGAAGGCCGACGACGAGTCCTGGGCCACCAGTCGGGCCAGGGTCGTCTTGCCGGTGCCGGGCGGGCCCCAGAAGATGGCCGACGACAGCCGGTCGGTCGCCACCAGCTTGCGGAGCGGTCCCTCGGGGCCGACGAGGTGGCGTTGGCCCACCACCTCGTCGAGGGTGCGGGGTCGGAGCCGGTCGGCCAGGGGGGCCCGCCGCTCCAGGCGCGACCGGGCCGCTGCTGCGAAGAGGTCTCCGGGGTCCGACACCGCCCTCAGGCTAGCCGCCGGCCGACGCCGCTCAGGTGGCCGGGGGAAGGAGCCGGAGGCCGAGCTCCTCCAGGGTGGCGTCGTCGATCTCGGTCGGGGCGCCGGTCATGGGATCGAGCCCGGACTGGGGCTTGGGGAAGGCGATGACCTCCCGGATGTTCTCCTCCCCGGCCAGGATGGCGGCCAGGCGCTCGATGCCGAAGGCGAAGCCCCCGTGGGGTGGGGCGCCGTGGCGGAACGGGTTGAGGAAGAAGCCGAAGCGGGCGTCGGCCTCCGCCTCGTCGATGCCCAGCAGGGCGAACACCCGCTGCTGCAGCGCCGGATCGTGGATCCGGATGCTGCCCGAACCGAGCTCCCACCCGTTAAGGACCAGATCGTAGGCCCAGGCCCGGACGGCCATCGGCTCCGACTCGAGCCGGCCGAGGTCGTCGGGATGGGGGTGGCAGAAGGCGTGGTGCCCGGCTTTCGGCGTGCCGGTGGCGTCGTCGACCCCGACGAAGAGGGGGAAGTCGACGACCCACAGGTACTCGTAGGGCCCCTCGCTGACCGGGGGCCGGCCCAGCTGGTTGCGGAGGTCGCCCAACACCTCACAGGTCGTCATCCATTCGTCGGCCACGAGCAGGAGCAGGTCGTCGGGCTTGGCCTCGAACCGCTCGACGAGGGCGACCTGCTCGTTGACCGACAGGAACTTGGCAACGGGGGAGTCGAGTGCGCCCCCGTCGCCCACCTTCAGCCACACGAGCCCCTTGGCGCCGAGCGCCTTGGCGTGATCGGTCAGCCCGTCGAGCTTGTTGCGACCCCAGTCGCCGGCGGCGCCCACGGCCCGGATGCCCTTGATGGCGGGGGCCGAGGCGAAGGCCTTGAACCCGGTGGTGGCAAAGATGTCGGTGAGCTCGACGAGCTCCATGCCGAACCGCAGGTCGGGTTTGTCGCTACCGAAGCGCTCCATGGCCTCGTGCCACGAGATGCGGGGGATGGCAGGGGGACGGGCGCCGGTTACGGCCTCGGCGGCGTCGAGCACCGCAACCTCGACCGCGGCCAGCACATCGTCGACCGTGACGAAGCTCATCTCCATGTCGAGCTGCATGAACTCGTACTGGCGATCGGCCCGGAGATCCTCGTCGCGCAGGCAGCGGGCGATCTGGAAATAGCGATCGACCCCACCCACCATCAGCAGCTGCTTGTAGAGCTGGGGCGACTGGGGCAGGGCGTAGAACGTGCCGGGACGCTGGCGGGACGGAACGATGAACTCCCGTGCTCCCTCGGGCGTGGTCGGCATCAGCATCGGGGTCTCGACCTCGACGAAGTCCTGGGCCGTCATGGCCGCCCGGATGGCGGCGTTGACCCGGCTGCGGACCCGGAGGTTGCGCTGCATCCGGGCCCGCCGCAGATCGAGGTAGCGGTAGCGGAGACGGACCAGCTCGTCGACGTCGTCGGCCCGCTCGTCCAACGGGAACGGCGGTGGCTCGGCCACCGAGAGGATCTCGACGGTGGCGTCGACGACCTCGACCCCACCGGTGGCCAACGACTCGTTGATGGTTCCCTCGGGCCGCTCGGCCACGGTGCCGGTGACCCGCAGGACGTACTCGCTGCGCACGTCGACCGTGTTGTCGACCACGCATTGGATCACCCCCGAGTGATCGCGCAGGTCGACGAAGGCCAGGTGCTCGCCGTGCTCCCGGCGCCGGTTGACCCAGCCGGCGAGCGTCACGGTCTGGCCGATGTGCCCCGGCCGGAGCTCGCCGCAGAGATGAGTGCGCATCATGGGTTCTGACCCTAACGTCCGAGAGCCTCTCCCCCGCCGCAATTCGCCGTCGGGAGACCACGACGGGAGGGGCCGGCAGCCTGGATCCGGGACCGCAACAGACCGTCGAGGAGCTGACCTGACCGCTCGAGCCCCCACGGCGGGAGACGCCTCGCCATGCCGCGGTTTGTTCCGTGCCAGTTTGTTCCGTACAGCTCGTTCTGTGTTGCGTCGTGGTCACCGGGTGACGACGACGCAACACAGAACCCAGCGTGGCGCGTCATGGCGCCAGCGGCCGCCGGCCTTGTTGCCTAGCGGACCTGACCCGGGACCACCCGGTACACGTCGTAGACCCCGTCGACCTGGCGGATCGAGCGGATCAGCCAGTCGAGGTGAGCCAGGTCGACGATCTCGAACTCGAAGGTGAGTCGGGCCGTGCGGTCATCGGCCATGGCCGAGGCCGAGCTGAGGATATTGATGTGCTGCTCGGAAACCGACTGGTAGACGTCGGCCAGGAGATGGGTCCGGTCGTAGGCCTTGACCTCGAGCGACACCACGAAGCTGTCGACCCCGCCCTCGGCGTCCCACTCCACGTCGATCAACCGATCGGCCTGTGACGCCATCAGGGACTCGGCGTTGGCGCAGTCGGTGCGGTGCACCGACACCCCCCGCCCCCGGGTCACGAACCCCATGATGCTGTCGTTGGGTACGGGAGTGCAGCAACGGGACAGGCGCACGAACACGTCGTCGAAGCCCTCGACCCGAACCCCGACCGAACTCGGATCCCGTCGGGGCTTGGCCTTTGTCGGCACCACCGGCGCCTCGACCGGCCGCTCGGCCTTGGTCAGCTCCTTGGCGATCCGGCCGGCGGCCGACTGGGCCGAGATATGGCCCTCGCCGATGGCGGCGTGGAGCGAGTCCAGGTCGATGTAGTTCATCTCCTGGGCGATGATCTCGAGCGTGCGCGGCAGGGCCCGACCGGTGCCGGTTCCGTCGCCGTTGCGGGCGGCTTTGGCCATGTCGGCCTTGGTCAGTCCCTCCCGCCGCAGTGCCCGCTCGAGCTCGTGGCGTCCCTCGCGGATCGCCCCCTCGCGCCGCTCACGGGAGAACCACTGCTTGATCTTCGACGACGCCCGGTGCGACGAGACGAACTTCAACCAGTCGCGCGACGGGCCGGCCCCCTCTACCTTGGAGGTGAAGATCTCGACGGTCTCCCCGGAGTGCAGCGGCTGCGACAGCGGCACGAGCCGGCCGTCGACCTTGGCCCCGACGCAGCGGTGACCGACGTCGGTGTGGATGGCGTAGGCGAAGTCGATGGGTGTCGAGCCCACCGGCAGGGTCGTCACCGCCCCCTGGGGGGTGAAGACGTAGACCTCTTCCTGATCGAGGTCGACTTTCAGGTTGGCCATGAACTCGCCGGGATCGGAGGTCTCCTTCTCCCAGTCGATGATCCGGGTCAGCCACGGCAGGTCCAGGTTCGCCTCCGGGTGACCGTCCTTGTAGGCGTAGTGGGAGGCGATGCCGGTCTCGGCCCGCTCGTGCATCTCCCTGGTCCGGATCTGGACCTCGATCGCCTTGCCCTGGGGGCCGACGACGGTCGTGTGGAGCGACTGGTACAGGTTGAACTTCGGCATGGCCACGTAGTCCTTGAACCGGCCCGGCACCGGTTTCCAGGTGGCGTGGATCGAGCCGAGGGCGGCGTAGCAGTCGCGGACCGACTCGACGACGACCCGGATCCCGACGAGATCGTTGATCTCGTCGAACTCCTTGTTCTTCATCACCATCTTCTCGTAGATCGAGTAGAGGTGCTTGTCCCGCCCCACCACCTCGGCCTCGATGCCCATCTCCACCACCCGGGTCCGGATGTCCTCCAGCACCTGGGTCAGGTAAAAGTCACGTTCGGGGGCCCGGATGGCCACCATGTGCTCGATCTCGGCGTAGCGCTTCGGGTGGAGGGCGGCGAAGCTGAGGTCCTCGAGCTGGATCTTGATGTCCTGCATGCCGAGGCGGTGGGCCAGGGGGGCGTAGATGTCGAGGGTCTCCCTGGCGATGCGCTCCTGCTTCCACGCCGGGAGGGCGGCGATGGTGCGGAGGTTGTGGAGGCGGTCGCACAGCTTGATGATCAGGACGCGGATGTCCTTGGCCATCGCCACCAGCATCTTGCGGAACGAGGCGGCCTGGGCCGCCTCGCGGGAGTCGAACCGGAGGCGGTCGAGCTTGGTCACCCCGTCGACGATCGTCGCCACCTCGGGCCCGAAGGCCCGTTGGAGGTCGTCGAGCTCGATCCTGGTGTCCTCCACCGCGTCGTGGAGGAGAGCGGCGGCGATCGTGACCTCGTCGAGGCCGAGGTCGGCCACGATCCGAGCCACCGCCATGGGGTGGACGATGTAGGGCTCCCCCGACCTGCGGAGTTGGCCCTGGTGAGCCTTGGCCGCCATACGATAGGCCCGCGACACCACGTCGATCCTGGCCTCCCGATCGGCGCCGTCGAGGCCGATGACGAGGGGCGCGATGTGGTCCTCGGTCTGCCTTCGCTCTCGACGCCAGGGGAGGACCCGTTCGACCGTGACCATGATGCCAGTCTAGGTGGCGCCCATTTCGGCTCCCCAGATGGAGGAGATCACCGCCGCTTCTTCTTGCGACCCCGGGGGGTGACGGTGGCCACCGCCCCCGCCTCGTCGCCGTCCTCGGCCACGCGGCGCCGACGACCACCGGCCCCGTCCTCGAGGCTCGGGGGAGTCCGCTCCTTGAGCCACGCCACGAACGGGGCGGCGATGAAGACCGAGGAGTAGGTGCCGAGCAGGAGGCCGATGAACAGGGCGAGGGCGAACTCGCGGAGTGTGTCGCCCCCCAGGAAGACCCCTCCGACGACGAGCATCGAGGCCACCGGGAGCACGGTGGTGAACGTGGTGTTGATCGAACGCATCAACACCTGGTTCATCGAGCGGTTGATGAGGTCGGTGGGGCTGCTGCCGTCGAACGCCTGCGACCGCTCGTTCTCGAGGATCCTGTCGAAGACGACGACCGTGTCGTACAGCGAGTAGCCGAGGATGGTCAACAGGGCGATGACGGTCGCCGGGCTGACGTCGAAGGAGAACAGGGAGTAGATCCCGACCGTGACGGCGAGGTCGTGGACGACGGCGATCAGGGCGCCGACGGCCATGCGCCACTCGAGCCGCCACGCCAGGTAAAGGGCGACGGCGATGAAGAAGAACACCAACGCCCGGACGGCCTGGCCCGTGATCTGGGAGCCCCAGGTCGGGCTGGCCGTCGACACCGACACCTCGTCGGTCGAGACGCCGGCCAGGTCGGCCAGGGCCTCGACGATCTCGGGGCTGCGCTCCACGTCGTCGGTGCCGGACTGGATCCGCAGGAAGGTGCCGAGGTTGGGGTCCTCGACCAGCTGGACCCGGCCCTCGCCGAGCTGGAGGGCCCGGCGGGCGTCGCCCACGGTCACGTCGGACGACACCGGCACCTCCCACACCCCGCCACCCTCGAAGTCGATCGTGAGGTCGAGCCCCCGGACCAACAGGAGGAGGAGCGCCACGACGGCCACCGCGGCCGACACGGGCAGCGAGATCCGCCACGCGGGGCGGAAATCGAGGTAGCTCTCGCCACGGTGGAGACGACCGAGCAGGCTCACGACTGACCTCCGGTCGAGGGCAGGCCCAACAGGCCCGGCCGATCCTGGACCACCCGGCGCTCGGCCAGAAAGGCCAGCGCCGGACGCATGAACAACCAGGAGATGAACAGATCGAGCAGGGTGGCGAGCCCGAGATAGAAGGCGAAGCCCCGCACCGCCCCCACGGTCAGGAAGTAGAGCAGGCCGGCGGCGATGAGACTGACCATGTCGGCCTTGACGATGGTGGAGATGGCCCCGCGATAGGCCCGCTCCACGGCCGTCGTCATGCGTCGACCGTTGCGGTAGGCATCCTTCACACTTTCGAAGTACACGATGTTGGAGTCAGCGGAGACGCCGACCGATACGACGAGGCCGACAACACCGGCCAACGTGAGGGCCAGTCCCCGGTACTCGCCGAACCAGGCGACGATGGACCACAGCAACACGGCCGAGATCACGAGGCCGAGGATGGCCACGAGGCCGGCCAGGCGGTAGAGGGCCAGCAGATAGATCGCCACCAACGCCAACCCCACGAGCCCGGAGATGACCCCGGCCCGCAGCACGTCGTCGCCGATGGTGGCGGACACGGTTCGCGTCTGCTGGGTCTCGAGCTCGACGGGAAGGGCGCCGAAGCGCAGCACCGCGGCGAGGTCACGGGCTCCGTCCTCGTCGAAGGTTCCCGAGATCGTTATCTGGTCGCGACCGAAGGAGGGGGCGTTGATGCTGGGACTCGAGACCACCCGGTGGTCGAGGACGATGGCCAGTCGACCGCTGGGGCACACCTCGGGGTCGGGATTCTGCACGTAGCAGAAGAAGGCGGCGGCGTTGAAGGCGTCGATCCCGCCGGCCCCGGCCTCGAACACCGGGTTGACGGTCCACTGCCCGGTGGGGCCGAGGGACACGTCGGCCGTTTCCAGGGCCTCCCCGGTGAGGAGGGTGGGGCCGAGGCACACCCGGTTGCCGTTCTCGTCGGCCAGCACCACCGGCCGGTCGCCCACGTCCTCCTCCGGCGGGGTCACACCGGGGATGATGCAGGCGTCGACGATGGCCTGCTGGGCGGGATCGAGGGCGGGATCCTCGGCCGCCGTGGTCGCCGTGGTGTCGCCGTCGGCCGCCGTGGTCGACGTGGGGTCGCCGTCGGCCACCGTGGTGAGCGTGGGGTCGCCGTCGGCCACCGTGGTCGACGTGGCGTCCTGGGTCGGGGCCAGCGGCGACAGGCGGCCACCGCTCAGGCCCAGGGACTCCTCGTTGCCCGCATCGGCGGCCGAGGTCGAGGTGGCATCGTCGGAGGTGACATCGTCGGCGGCCGTGGTGGTGGTCGAGGTGGCGTCGTCGGCGTCACCGACCACACCGTCGAGCGAGGTGAGATCGGGACCGAGATCGAACAGCACCGGCCGGAAGCGGAGCTCGGCCGTCTGGCCCACGAGATCGAGGGCCCGCTGCTGTTCCTGCACGCCGGGCAGATCGACGACGATCGTCTCGCCCTGGAGGGAAATCTCCGGCTCGGCCACACCGAGGGAGTCGACCCGGGACCGGATGATCTCCAGGGACTGGTTGAGGGCCTCCTCGTCGGCCGGGCCGGTGGGCTGGAGGACCACCGAGACCCCGCCCTGCAGATCGAGCCCGAGGAGCGGCTCGTTACCGGAAACGGCCGTGTAGAGCCCGGCGACGATGGTCAACGCCATGACGAACAGCGCCGACGACCACTTCCTCACGGTCAGTCGTCCTTCCCGTCGGACGGGGACTCGTCGGACGGGGTGGGGATCTTGCCGGCGACGGCGGACCGGGACACCTTGAGCTCGACCTTCTCGGCGACCTCGAGCCACAGGACCTCGCCCTCGATGGCCGACACGAACCCGTGGATGCCGGAGTTCAGCACGACCTCGTCGCCCTCCTCCAGGCTCGCCAACAGTTGACGGTGCTCACGACTCCGGCGCTGCTGCGGCAGAATCAGCACGAAGTACATGAGCCCGCCGATGAGAATCAGGGGGATGAACTGCTCCATTGGGGCAACCTCCAGCGGGGTGACGGTAGCGGTTGACGGGCCGAATCGGGCGCGGCGGGGGGTCGGGCGCCTCGGTCGAGGTGTTGCCGAGCCTCACCCTAGCGCCGGCCCGGGACGCTCCCCGGGCGCCCACACCGCCCACACCTCGGCCCGCAGCTCCTCGAACCGGCCAGCCACGATGGCCCGGCGCATCCGGTCGACGAGATCACCCAGCCACGCCAGGTTGTGGAGGGTGATGATGCGACCGGCGGTCGGCTCGTTGGTGACCAGCAGGTGGCGGAGATAGGCCCGGGAGTAGCGGGCCGAGAGGGGATGGCGAAAGCCCGGGTCGATGGGGCTGTCGTCGCGGGCGAAGCGGAGGTTGCGGAGGTTGAGGCGCCCCTCCGAGGTGAGGGCCGTTCCGTGGCGGGCCAGGCGGGTGGGCAGCACGCAATCGAACATGTCGATCCCGTTGTGGACCGCCTCGACCAGACCCACCGGGTCGCCCAGTCCCATGAAGTACCGGGGACGGTCGACCGGCAGGTTCGACGTGGCGGCGGCGAGGGCGGGGACCATCCGATGGCGCTCCTCCCCCACCGACAGTCCCCCGACGGCGTAGCCGTCGAAGCCGATCTCGACCGTCCGGCGGGCCGAATCGATCCGCAGATCGGGCTCGGTTCCCCCCTGCACGATCCCGAACTGGGCCTGGTCGGGGCGGTCGTGGGCCGCCTTCGACCGGGCCGCCCACCGCAGGGTCAGCTCCACAACGTCGGTCAGCTCCTGACGGGAGGCGGGGAGCCCGGGGCACACGTCGAGGACCATGGCGATGTCGCCGCCCAGCTCCTGCTGGACCTCGACCGAGCGCTCCGGGGTCAGCTCCACCGTCGCCCCGTCGTAGACCGAACGGAAACGGGCCCCCTCCTCGCTGATCTTCGGTTCGAGGGAGAAGATCTGGTAGCCGCCCGAGTCGGTCAGGACGTGGCCGTCCCAAGCCATGAACGCGTGGAGCCCGCCCAGCTCGGCGATCAGTCCCGATCCCGGGCGTTCCATCAGGTGGTAGGTGTTACCCAGCACGATCGGCGGGCCCAGGGCCTCGAGATCGGCGGTGTCGAGGGTCTTGACCGCGGCCCGGGTCCCCACCGGCATGAACACGGGGGTGGGGAAGCTGCCCCTGGCGGTGGTCACCGTGCCCGCCCTAGCCCAGCCGTCGGTCGCCTCGATGTCGATCCGGAGGCTCATCCGAGGGGCTCGGCCGGTGCCGTCGCGCAGCTCACGTCACCCAGCATGCCGGTCGCCGTCGCCGACCCGGCGATCGAGGAGCATGGCGTCGCCGAAGGAGAGGAAGCGGTAGCCCTCGTCGAGGGCGACGCGGTAGAGGTGGCGCCACCGGTCACCGACGAAGGCGTCGACGAGGACGAGCAGCGACGACCGGGGCACGTGGAAGTTGGTGAGGAGCCGGTCGACCACCTGCCACCGGAACCCGCGGGAGATGAAGAGATCGGTGCTCGCCTCGAGGTCGCCGCTGCGAGCCACCGACTCGAGGGTCCGGACCACGGTGGTTCCCACCGCCACCACGCAGGCGGCCGAACGGACCCGGTCCCAAACCTCCGGCTCGACCCGATAACGCTCGTGGTGCATGTGGTGGTCGGTCACCCGCTCGACCGTGATGGGACGGAACGTGCCAAGACCCACCTGCAGCTCCACCCGCACCACGTCGATCCCCCGGCGCTCGAGGCGGTCGAGCAGGTCGGGGGTGAGGTGGAGGCCGGCGGTGGGGGCAGCCACGGAGCCCGGGCGGTTGGCGTAGACGGTCTGGTAACGTTCGTCGTCGTCGAGCTGGCGGTGGATGTAGGGGGGAAGGGGGATGCGACCGACCCGATCCATCACGTCGTCGGCCAGCAGTTCCACCAGCCGCCGTCCGTCGCCCAGGTCGTCACCGACGACCACCACCGGTGGACCGTCGACGCCGGCCGTCAGCACCACCCCGGGACGGACCCGGCGTCCTCCCCGCACCAGGGCCTCCCACCGACGGTGGTGCCCGGTCGGCTCGAGGAGGAGGACCTCGACCCTCCCCCCGGTGAGCTTGGTCAGCTCCAGACGGGCCGGCTGGACCCGGGTGTCGTTGACCACCAGGAGGTCACCCGGTTCGAGGAGGCGGTCGAGGTCGGCCACCCGATGGTGGGCCACGTCGTCACCCCGATCAACGAGCAGGCGGGCGGCGTCGCGGGGCTCGGCCGGCTCCTGGGCGATGCGCTCGGCCGGCAGCTCGTAGTCGAAGGCGTCCGTTGGCGCTGCGATCGGCTCGTCGACCATCAGTCGAACAGGGCCGGTGGTCCCCCGTCGGCCGGACCGGGCGGCTCGAGTCCGAGGTGACGCCAGGAGGCCGCCGTCGCCACCCGGCCCCGGGGGGTCCGGGCCAGGAAGCCCTGCTGGATGAGGAACGGTTCGATCACGTCCTCCACCGTCTCGGTCGGCTCGCCGACGCTGATGGCCAGGTTGGACAGACCGACCGGGCCGCCGCCGAAGTGGCGGCACAGGTTGGCCAGAAGCTGCTGGTCCACCCGGTCGAGACCCCGCTCGTCGATGCCGAACATGGCCAGGCCGGCGGCGGCCGAGCAGCGGTCGACGAACCCGTCGGCCCGGACCTCGGCGTAGTCACGGACCCGTCGCAACAGGCGGTTGGCGATCCGGGGGGTCCCCCGGCTCCGGCTGGCGATCTCGGCCGCACCCCCACCGTCGATCCTGACCCCGAGCACACCAGCGGCCCTGACCACGATCTGCTCCAGATCGGCGGCGCTGTAGTAGTCGAGCCGGAAGGCGAAGCCGAACCGGTCGCGCAGTGGTCCGGTGATGAGGCCGGTCCTGGTGGTGGCCCCGACGAGGGTGAACGGCTCCAGCTCGAAGCGGATCGACCGGGCGGCCGGACCCTTGCCCAGGAGCACGTCGATCTGGCCGTCTTCCATCGCCGGGTACATGACCTCCTCGACCACCCGGGGCAGCCGATGGATCTCGTCGATGAACAGCACGTCGCCCGGTTCGACCTTCGTCAGGATCGACGCCAGGTCGCCCGCCCGCTCGATGGCCGGCCCCGAGGTGATGTGGAGGTGGGCGTTGAGCTCGGCGGCCACGATGCCGGCCAGGGTGGTCTTGCCCAGGCCCGGCGGACCGGCGAACAGGAGATGGTCGGCCGGCTGGTTGCGGGCCCGGGCCGCCTCCAGGATGATGCCGAGCTGCTCCTTGAGCTCGGACTGGCCGACGAACTCGGCCATCGTCCGGGGACGGAGGCCGACGTCGTCGAGCGGTGCCGGCGACGCCGGAACGCCCTCGTCGTCGCCGGGCTGGGGTTCGGGGTCGAGCATCTCGTCGCGGGGCATGGTCAGCTCCCGGCCAGGGCCCGCAGGGCCTGCCGCAGGAGCTGGCCGGCATCGGCGCCGGGGCCGTCGCCGGCCGGGCCGTCGGCGGGCGGGAGGGCGGCCAGGGCCAGCTTGATCTCATCCCCCGAGTAGCCCAGGTTGACCAGGGCCTCCCGCACGTCGGCCAACGGGTTGGCCTTCCCCGCCCCGTTGGTGGCGGCGGAGACGGCGGGCAGGGGATCGTCGAGCACCGGCAGGATCAGCGACGACTTCAGCTCGACCAGCAGCCGCTGGGCCGTCTTGCGGCCGACGCCGGGGACCTCGCACAGGGCAGCGAGATCGTCGTCGGCCAGTATTCGGGCCAGCTCCGGGGCCGAGTGGGTGGCGAGGACGGCCATGGCGAGCGAGGGGCCGACCCCGTGGGCCGCCAGGAGACCCTCGAACGCCATCCGCTCGTCTCTCGTGGCGAACCCGTAGAGGCGCTGATCGGACTCCCGGATGTGGTGATGGATGTGGAGCAGGACCTCGGCGTCGCCGCGCAACCGGTCGAGGGTGGCGGCGGTGACCGTGACCCGGTAGCCGACGCCGGCCACCTCGAGCAGCACCTCCGGCTGGGCCCCGGCCCTGTCGAGCACGGCCTGGCGGTCGAGGACACGGCCCCGCAGGGACCCGATCATCGGACCGGTGCCCGGGCCGGTGGGCGGCCCCCGCCGCCCGGGTCGTCGGCCCTGACGGCCAACCGGAGGCCGGGGTCGTGGGCCAGGTGACACAGGGCCAGCGCCGCAGCGTCGGCGGCGTCGGCGGGACGGGGCGGGGCGGGGAGGTCGAGCAGCAGTTGCACCATGGCCTGGATCTGGGTCTTGTCGGCCCGGCCGTCGCCGGCCACCACCGACTTCACCGCCGACGGCGTGTACTGCACCACCGGCACGCCCCGCCCCGCCGCCTCGGCCAGCACCAGACCCGACGCCTGGGCCACCCCCACCGCGGTGCGCACGTTGTTCTGGAAGAAGATGCGCTCGACCGACAGCACCGCCGGATGGTAGTCGTCCATCAGGGACCGCAGCTCGGCCTGGAGCTCGGCCAGGCGGGCCGGGGTCTCGTCGGCCGGTGACGTGCGGATCACGCCCAGAGCCACCGCCCGCCCCCGTCCACGCCGGGCGGCCTCCACCACCGCATACCCACACCGGGACAGTCCCGGGTCCACGCCGAGCACGAACACCTGTACGAAACTAGCGGTTGGAGCCGGGCTTGAGGGCGACCGTCGGGATGCCGATACGACAGGGGTGCCGACCTCCACCATCATCCTCGACGACGTCAGCCGATCGTTCGGTTCCGTCACCGCCCTCCACGGTGCCTCGATCGCCGCTCCCCAAGGTCGGATCACGGTGTTGCTCGGACCGAACGGGGCCGGCAAGACGACGGCCATCCGCCTTATCACAGGGGCCCTGGCTCCCGACGGGGGAACGGTTCGGGTCTTCGGTACCGATCCGACCTCCGACGACGGCGAGGACGTGCGGCGCCGGTGTGGGGTCGTGTCGGCCAAACCGTCGCTCTACGACCGGCTCAGCGGCCGGGACAACCTCCGCTACGCCGCCGAGCTGTACGGTCTCGGCCGGGGCGCCACGGCGGGGGCCCGGCTCGTGGCCGCAGCCGAGCAGTTCGACATCGCCGGCTCGCTCGACGCCCAGGTCGCGGGGTACTCGACGGGCATGAAGACCCGACTGGCGCTGGCCCGGGCGGTCCTCCACGAGCCCGAACTGCTCCTGCTCGACGAGCCGACGTCGGGCCTCGATCCCGAGTCGGCGGCCGCCGTGCTGGCGTTGATCAGAACGATGGCCGGGGACGGCCGGACCGTGCTCATGTGCACCCACCTTCTGCTCGAGGCCGAGGGCCTGGCCGACGAGGTGGTGATCATGCATCACGGCACCACGATCACCTCCGGCCGTCCCGACGATCTGGCGGCCGAGTTCTGGCCCCACCCCATCGTGTCGTTCACGGCCACCGACGGGGCCGGTCTCGACGGTGTGGCCGTCGCCGAGGGCGTGGTCGACTACGACCGCGACCGGCTGACCGCCCGCCTGACCCTCGACGGGCAGGGTCGGGTGCCGGAGCTGATCCACGCCCTCGTGGTGGCCGGGGTACAGCTGACGGCGGTCGAGCCCTACCGGCCGACGCTGGAGGACCTGTACTTTGCCGTCCAACTCCGGCAGCGGGAGCGATCGCCGGCCCCCGCCCGCCCCGTGCTGGTGGGGGCGTCGTGAGCGGCCGGTTCCGATGGTGGCGGGCCCTCACCGTGGCCCGCACCGACCTCCGGCAGCTGGCCCAGGCCCGCGACTTCTGGTTGCCGATGACGATGCTGGGGGCGCTCTTCTATGTCGTCGTGCCCTCGATCCTGTTGCTCACGATCACCAACATCGGCAGCGTCGAGGTGGTCGGCCGCGTGTCGGAGGCCCTGGAGGTCCTGCCCCGACAGGCCCAGGCCCAGATCAGGGGCGACTCCCCGGAAGGTCAGACCGGCTACGCCCTGGCCGTGTTCCTGTTCGCCCCCGTCGCCGTGATCGTGCCGCTCACGATCTCGACCGCGGTGGGGGCGGCCACCATCGTCGGGGAACGGGAACGGGGCACCGGCGAGTTCCTGGCCCACTCCCCCGCCTCGGCCCACGAGATCTACCTCGGCAAGCTGATCGCCTCGCTCGTCCCCGGGTACCTGACGGTGGGTGTGGGGTTCGGGCTCTACTCGCTGATCGTGAACATCACCGTCGGCCCGTCGGTCGGAGGTTGGTTCTTCCCCACCGCCCAGTGGTGGGTGATGATCCTGTGGGTCCTGCCCCCGTTCCTGGCCATCTGCCTCTCGCTCGTGCTGCGGTTGTCGGCCCGGGTGTCGTCGACGGCGGCCGCCCAGCAGGCGTCGGGCCTGGTGAGCCTGCCCCTGATCATGATCGCCTACAGCCAGGCCACCGGGGTGCTGCTCGGCGCCGGGCACCTGCCGTGGATCGTAGGTCTGGTGGCGTGGCTGGTCGCCGGGCTCAGCCTCCGCAAGGGCATGCGCAGCGTCACCCGGTCCCGTCTCCTCGGCGTGGCCTCCGCTAGCTGAGGGACAGGCGCGCCTACGAAACGACTTCGAGCAGCTCGTCGGGAATGTCGACGTTGGAGTGGACGTCCTGTACGTCGTCGTGGTCGTCGAGGAGGTCGATCAGGCGGAGCACGGCCTTGACGTCGCCCGCCTCGACCACCGGCACGGTGTTGGTCGGCATCATCGTCGAGTCGGACTCGGTGACCTCGATGCCGGCCGCCTCCAGGGCCGCCCGCAGCGACATCACGTCGCTCGGATCACAGGTGACCTGCCACACCTCCTCGTGATCCTCCAGGTCCTCGGCCCCGTTGTCGAGGCCGACCATCATCACGTCGTCCTCGTCGGTCGAGCGGGCCACCTTGACGATGCCCTTCCGCTCGAACTGCCAGGCCACGGCCCCGGGCTCCGCCAGCGACCCGCCGTTCTTCGTCAACAACGACCGGATCTCCGACCCCGTGCGGTTGCGGTTGTCGGTCAGGGCGTCGATGAGCAGGGCAACGCCGCCGGGGCCATAGCCCTCGTAGGTGATCGACTCGTAGTTGACGCCTTCGAGCTCGCCCGTGCCCCGCTTGACGGCCCGCTCGATCGTGTCGAGGGGAACGGAGTTGTCACGGGCCTTCTGGAACATGGTGCGCAGGGTCGGGTTCGACTCGGGGTCGCCACCCCCCTGGCGCGCCGCCACCTCGACCTGCTTGATCAGCTTGGCGAAGAGCTTGCCTCTCTTGGCGTCGGCGGCGCCCTTCTTGTGCTTGATCGTTGCCCACTTGGAGTGACCTGACACCGCGCTTCTCCCCTACTGCTGCCGGGAACGGTCGGACCGTAGCCGATCGGCTGCTCAGTCTAGGTCCGCTCACCTGCCGGCTCCCACGTCGGCCGCCGGCTCCCGCGGCCCCGAGCCCCCTCAGGTCCGCCCGGACCGCCCCTCAGGTCCGCCCGGAGCGCGGGATCAGGGAGTCGAGGAAGAGGCGGTGAAGCCGTGCGTCGTCGGTCAGCTCCGGATGAAACGACACCACCAGCGCCGGGCCCTGGCGGCACACGACCGGGTTCCCGTCGAGGGAGGCCAGGACCTCGACCTCCGAGCCCACCCGCTCCACCACCGGGGCCCGGATGAACACGGCCCGCATCGGGGGACCGTCGACTCCGTCGACCACGACGTCGGTCTCGAACGAGTCGATCTGGCGGCCGTAGCCGTTGCGGCGGACACCGATGTCGACGGCCCCGAAGCAGCGCTGCCCCGGTTGACCATCGGCTATGTCGGTGGCGAGCAGGATCATCCCGGCACAGGTGCCGAGCACCGGCAGACCGTCGGCGAGCAGCTTGGCCAGCGGCTCGGTCACCTCCAAGGCGTCGAGCAGCTTCATCATGGTGGTCGACTCGCCCCCGGGGATGACGAGAGCGTCGAGACCGTCGAGCTCGGAGGCCTTGCGCACCTCGGTGGCGACGACGCCGCACCGCTCGAGGGCGGCGACGTGCCGGGCGAACGCCCCCTGGAGGGCGAGAACGCCGACGACCGGTGGGCCCGTCACCAACCCCGATCGGCGAGGCGGACGTCGAGCTCGTCCATGCCGATGCCGGTCATCGGAGCACCGAGCCCCCGGCTGACCTTGGCCAGGATTTCCGGGTCGTTGTAGTTGGTGGTGGCCTCCACGATGGCCTTGGCCCGTGGGGCCGGGTCGGCGCTCTTGAAGATGCCGGAGCCGACGAAGACGGCCTGGGCCCCGAGCTGCATGGCCAGGGCGGCGTCGGCCGGCGTGGCCAGACCGCCGGCGCAGAACAGGGGCACGGGGAGCTGGCCGGTCTCGGCGATCTCCTGGACCAGCGGAAGCGGGGCCTGGAGGCGCTTGGCCCAGTCGAACAGCTCGGGCTCGTCGGCCTGGGTGATCCTGCGGATGTCGCCGGTGATGGAGCGGAGATGGCGAACGGCTTCGACCACGTTGCCGGTTCCCGCTTCGCCCTTGGAGCGGATCAAGCAGGCACCCTCGCTGATGCGGCGCAGGGCCTCGCCCAGGTTGGTGGCCCCGCACACGAACGGGACGGTGAACGCCCACTTGTCGATGTGGTGGGTGTCGTCGGCCGGGGTCAGGACCTCGGACTCGTCGACGTAGTCGACCCCGAGGGCCTGCAAGATCTGAGCCTCGACGAAGTGGCCGATCCGGGCCTTGGCCATCACCGGGATGGTGGTGATGGCCTTGATGCCCTCGATCATCTCGGGGTCGCTCATGCGGGCCACGCCGCCATCGGCCCTGATGTCGGCAGGGACCCGCTCAAGCGCCATGACGGCGACGGCCCCCGCCTCCTCGGCGATCCGGGCCTGCTCGGGGGTGACGACGTCCATGATGACGCCGCCCTTGAGCATCTCGGCCAACCCCCGCTTGACCCGCACGGTGCCGTCGGCCCGCTGGGGGCGATCGTCGTTCGGAGTGGTGCTCGTCGTGCCCGTGATCGTCTCTGCCATGGACAACAGTGTACGGCCACAGCGGGCACGGCCCGCCAGCGCGTTCCATCCGGCCGGTACCGACGGGACCGCCTCCGGGACGATCGGCAGGGTAGGGGCCGGACGCGGGGCCGACACAGGGGCCGGGAGCGTCAGTACGAGGTCTGTCCCGGCTCGGGATAGAGGATCCACGTCTGGCCCGGGGTAAGCGAGATCGGGTCGCCCCCGGCGTCGAGGAGGGTCGGCTTGTCGCTGGCCGTGGCCCGCCCCCAGGTGCCGGCGACGGCGTGGCCGGCGGTCAGCACCACGGCCGCCCCGGAGCCGGTGGAGCGGACCTCCGGGGAACCGGCGTCGGCCGGGCTGACGCCGTAGCTGGTCTCCATGATCACCACGTTGGCGGGAGCGATCTGGGTGCCGTCGGCGGTCAGGTGGGGGCTGCCGCTCTGCGTCCGGAGCCAGCCCTGGCGGCCCTCGTCCCAACTGAAGCCGGCGGTCGGCCCGCCGGTGAAGGCCACGGTCACCTCACCGTCGACCGGCACCGCGGTGGGGGGCAGGGTGCCGTCGGTCAGGTAGGTGAACCAGGGCTGGGGCACACCGACCTGTTCGTTGGCCAGGGCGAGGAGGTCGGCCGGACGGACGAACAGGTTGTGGGGGCCGGACCGGCTTGCGTCGCGGAAGTACTCGCGCCGGGTGGTGGCGGTGACGGCCTGGATCGGGAGATCGGCGAGCCCCCGCACGACGTGGTCGTTACCGCCGGAGGAACCGTACAGGGGGTAATCGAAGCCGCTGATGATGTCGAAGTCGGACGTCCGACTGGAGCGGACGGGCCCGACCACGTCGGGGACCGTGCTGTTGAACACGGCCATGAACCGGGTCACCCCCTCGGCCCTGACGTCGAACACCAGATCGGCGCTCCCGATCCCGACCTGGGGCCGGCCGTCGGGGTGGTTGTCGATCTTCAGGATCAGGGCGGGACGGCTGAGCGCCGCCTCGTCGTCGACCGGTAGCCCCGTCAGGGGCGCTACCGGTCCCTGCTCGGTCGTCGTGGTCGTCGGCTCGGTCGTCGTGGTCGTGGGCGCCGTCGTCGTGGTGGAGGCGGCGGTCGTGGTGGGGCCGGCGGTCGTGGTCTCCGCCGTCTCGTCGCCACCACAGGCGGCGGCCACGACGACGAGAACCACGAGAACGGCTCGGAGCGATGACGGGAAGGTCACGGGAAGGTCACGGGAAGGTCCTGGGGGGTCGTCGGTCGGGTTCGGGTGACGCCGGTCAGAGCTCGCCGAGCACGTCGATCCGCAGGTCGAGGGGAGCGGCGCGCACGATGACACCGCCACCCCCGCCGACCGACGACGGCGGCACGAGCCACAGGTGATCGTTGGCCGACGACGACGAGGCCACATCGGGAGAGCCGGCCCTTATGACGGCGAAGGCCGACACCAGGCCCGGCGGGTATCGGGTGAGGGCCACCGCGGCCCGGTCGGCCCGCAGCTCCCGGTCGTCGGGCAGCAGGCGGTTGAAGCCGAGGCCGGCCAGCGGTCGGAACAGGGAGGCCGGACCGACGACGAGGCTGCCGAACAGGGCACTCGCCATCGTGGCGGCCTCGGCGTCACCGGTGCGGATACGCACCATCGCCTCGGCCACCACCGCTTCGAGCCCGATGCGATCGAGGGCGGTCAGCAAGCCGGTCGTGGCCACGATGGCCGACCGGTCGCCCTGGGCGATGGCGGCGGCGTTGCGGGCCTCGTCGTCGATGACGTACAGGTCGGGCTCGGCCACGCCCCCGCCCAGGGCCAACCCCTGGGTCAGGTTGTGGAACCGGGCGTAGTCGTCGGGATCTGCGGGCACGGCCCGCAGCCGATCGAGCAGGGTCGAGGTGGCGTTGTGGATGCGGTACCCCACGACCACGGCGGCCACGGCGAGGCCGATGGGCAGGCCCACCCACCACGGGATCCCAGGGACGACGGCCAGGACGAGGGCGGCCAGGAGCATCACCGGCAGGGCGAGGGCCGCCGTGACGATGGCAATGGTGGACAGGTGGCCTCGAGAGGTGTGGCCGACCGGCGAAGGTCGGGGCCCGGCGGTGTCGGAGTCGGTCGTCATGAGCAGCCACCTAGTCTAGGCGGACCGATCGTCTCCCGCCGTCCGATGGCGCCATGAAGCGACCCTGGCGCTCTCAGGCCATCAGGGCCATCAGGCCATCAGCCGAGCAGGCGCTGATAGCGGGCGACGTAGATGTCGGCCAGGCGCTTCATCGAGAACTCGGCCGCCCGCTGCCGTCCGCTGGCCACCTGGGCCTCCACCGCTTCGACCCGGTCGAGGGCCGCCAGGAGGCGTTTGGCCAACTGCTCGGCGTCGCCCGTGGGGAACAGCTGGGCGTCCCGGCCGTTGCGGGCCACCACCCCGTAGGCGGGCAGGTCGCTGGCCACCACCGGGGTGCCGGCGGCCATGCCCTCGAGCAGCACGAGACCGAAGCTCTCCCCTCCGAGGGATGGGATGCAGAGGGCGTCGGCGGCCTTCAGGCGGCTCCGCTTGTCGGGTTCGGTCAACGAGCCCAACCATTCGATTCGGTCGTCGTGGCGGTACCGGGCCTGCAACGCCTCGGTCTCCGGCCCGTGCCCGGCGATCCACAGACGGACGTCGTCGGGAAGGAGACGTGACGCCTCCAGGAGCACCGCCAGACCCTTGCGGGGCTCGTGACGCCCGAGGAACAGGATCGTCGGACCCTCCTTCGGATGGGCGGGGGCCGAGGCGTAGCCATCGACCTCGATGCCATTGAAGAGGATCTCGTAGGAGCCACCGAGGTGGTGGCGGGCCATGCCGGCCGCCTCGGGTGACACCGCGGTCTTGACGTCGATGCGGGCGGCGATGCGCCGCACGACCGGACGACCCCACTGGTAGACGCCGACGTGGCCGGCGGCGTGCCAGGTCCCGACCAGAGGTACCGGCTTGACGACCGCACACGTCAGTGTCGGGCCGGGCGCCAGCGGTTCGTGGAGATGCAGGACGTCGAAGCGCTGGTCCCAGATGGCACCGAGCACCCGGAGCTGGGCCGCCGGGTCGGGAGCCAGCGGGGCGAACGAGCCGTTCTGGGCGTACGGCATGGAGTTTCCGAGCGGGGTGACCCAGGGTTCCGGCGGATGACCGTCGCACGGCGCCAGCACCTGGGTGTCGACTCCCTTGGCCCGCAACGCCCGCGCCAGTCCGAGGACCTGGGCCTGGACCCCGCCCCAGACCGCGAGACTGTACGGACACACCATCCCCACGCGCACCGGGCACACCCTAGTGGTCCCGGTCGACCCCGATGTCCCCGGTCGACCCGATGTCGCCCGGTCGACCCGATGTCGCCCGGTCGGGACGGACGGTCGCCGGTCGTGGGACCCGGTCGTCTACGGGCGGCGGTCGGACGGCCAGTTCGGCTCGAGCAGATGCCACTGGTCGGGTGCGGCCGCCACCAGCATCTCCATGGCCCGGGCCAGCTCGCCCGTCACCCGCACCAGGTCGTCACGCAAGCGGACGTCGGGATCGGGCCAGACCGGGGGAGCCACGAAGCCGAGCCGGTCGCGACCACGGAAGTACACGGCGGTCGGGAGCAGGGGCGCCCCGGTACGGCGGGCCAGGAGGGCCGGCCCCCCCGGCAGGGTCGTCGTCTCCCCAAAGAACTCCACCTCGACGCCGTTGCCGGCGAGGTCGCGGTCGCTCAGGAGGCACACGATCCGGTTGGCCCGCACCGCCCCCACCAGCCGGGCCATGGCGTCGGGACCGACGGGGACGACCTCGATGCCGTAGGCCGAACGCAGGTCGACGAACCAGTCGAACACCTCGACCGGTTCCAGCCGCTCGACGACGGCCGTCACCCGCTCCCCCATCACCCGGCCCAGCCATGCCGCGGCCCACTCCCAGGCCCCGAGGTGGGGCAGGACGAGGATGGGACCCACCCCTCGGGCCAGGGAGGCCTCGACCCGGTCGTAGCCGATGACCGAGAAGCCACGGTCGACGGTGCGGGCCGACAGGTTCGGCAACCGGAACGACTCGGCCCAGTAGCGGCCGTAGGAGCCGATGCCCCGAGCCACCGCGGCCTCGACCTCGTCAGGGGACAGCGAGGGGTCGACCCGGTGGACGTGACGGCCGAGCTGGTCGGCCTTGGCCCCCAGGGCCCGAGGCCCGACGAGCCGACCGAGCCCGGTGGCGGCAGCGGCGAGCGTGTCGAGGGGCACCGCCCGCGAGGCGGCCGATGCCAGCTGGAAGATCCGGAGGGGGCGGGCGAGGCCCACGACGAGCGGACCGGGACCGGTCAGGGGCGACCACGACGGCGGCGGGCCTCGGCCCGGGCCTGGGCCCGCTGGCGGAAATCGGACACCGGGCGAGCCGTGCGCCGCCGGTGACGGGGCCGCAGGACCGGCGGCCGGGGCGCCTTGCCGCTGGCCTGGCGCCACACCTTCACGAAACGGGTGACGACGGTGATCGCGGTCAGCACCAGCATGACCCAGAGGGTGGCGACGAACAGCGAGCTGAAGAGCAACCCGAATCCCAGGACGACGAAGCGCTCGGCCCGCTCCATGATGCCGCCCTTGGCGTTGTAGCCGAGCGCCTCGGCCTTGGCCCGCTGGTAGGAGACGAGCGAGGCGGCGATGTAGACGCCGAACGGGAGGATGGCCATCCTCGGATTGTCGGTGCCGGCCAGGTACCACCCGGCGCCGGCGAAGAGGAGGGCGTCGCTGAGGCGGTCGGAGACCGAGTCGAGGAAGGCTCCCCGGGGACCCGCCTTGCCGGCGGCCTTGGCCACCGCCCCGTCGAGGGCATCGGGCAGGCCGGTGAGCAGCAGGAGGAGCACGGCCACCGGGAACTGGCCGAGGCCGATGGCCACACCGCAGGCCGCGGCCATGGCCACCCCTACGCCGGTGATCACGTCTGGCGAGACGCCAGCCTGCTGGAAGCTCTTGCCGATCGGGGCCATGCCCTTCTCGAAGGCGGTGCGGAAGTTGCCGTCGAACACCTCACCACGGTAGCCGACCGCTCTCGGGGGTGCGCGGCTCGGCGAGGGTGGAGGCCCCGAGCGGCTACGGCTGCTCGTCGGCCAGTTCGAACTGCGACCAGTCCTCCGGGTTGTCCTCCACGAACGACTCGACGATCGAGGCGTCGACCCCGTCGACCAGCACGAAACCCCGCCGGGTGGGCGGCTCGTCGGCCGAGTACAGCAGGATGCGCCAGGTGGGGCGGCTGAGGACGCCCCGCCACCCCATCTGGGCCGAGGCGTGGCCGACGGGGAAGCCGACCTCGGCGATCGAGGCCACGAGGGCCTCCCGCTCGTCGACCGCCAGGTTCCAACCGGTGGCGATGCTGTAGACGCCGAACAGCCCGAGCACGAGGGCGGCGCCCAGGAACCCGCCGTTGACGTAGGCCGAGGTGTCGGCCACCAGGAACAGCACGACGAGGGCGACGGCGATGCCCAGGTAGAGATAACCGGGAACCCGCCGCCGGTTGTTGTTGGGGAAGACGTAGTCCTCGGGATCCACCAGGTGGGGCTGGAGATCCTCGGGGAGCTCGTCCCCCGTGCCATCTACGCCATCGGTCACCGCTCCCACGGTAGCGGCCCGTCGCCGCAGCCGATCAGCGGCCCGGCGGCCGCCGCCGTCTATCAGCGGGGCCAGTGGTTGCGGAGATGGTGCCAGGTGTCGATCAGGGTCACCGGGAGGATGCGGGTGTTGGCGATCGACGTCATGAAGTTGGTGTCGGCGTCCCAGCGGGGCACGACGTGGACGTGGAGGTGCTCCGGGATGGAGCCACCGCCGGCCGTGCCCTCGTTGAGGCCGACGTTGAGTCCCTGGGGACGGAAGGCGACGTTCACGGCGGTGATCGCCTCCCGCACCAGCGACCACAGCTCGTGGAACACGTCGGCCTCGAGCTCGGCCAGCGTCGGCACCGCCCGCTTGGGCAAGGCCATCAGGTGACCCGAGGTGTAGGGGAACACGTTGAGGATGGCAAACGTGTGGTCCCGGCGGACCAGGATGTAGGTCTCCTCGTCCGGCAGGCCTGATTGCTCGAGAGTCTCGAACAGGCTCCGGCCCGGCTCGGGCGGAAGGTCGGCGTGAGGCAGACCGTCGCCCCCGAGGCCGGAGGTCTGGGTGAGCCTCCACCCCGAGTACAGGCGGTCGAACGGGGGTTCCTCCATGGCTCAGTGGTGCTCGAGCTCGAGGTGCAGTCGGCTCAGGAACTGCTCGACCTTGACGTCGCGTTCGACCTCGCCGCCCCGCGGGTTGACCCCGACCGTGGAGGCGCCGACGTCGTCGTCGCCGACCACGAGCACGTAGGGCACCTTCTGCTTCTTGGCGTTCCGGATCCGCTTGCCCAGCGGATCGCCGGCCTCGGCCGTGACGACCCGGAAGCCGTCGGCCGCCAGCTGGTCGCGTACCTCCCGGGCGTAGCGCTCGTGATCGGCGGCCACGGGGAGGATCTCGACCTGGACCGGGGCCAGCCACAGCGGGAAGTTGCCGGCGAAGTGCTCGACCAGCACCCCGAAGAACCGCTCGACCGAGCCGAACAGCGCCCGGTGGATCATGACCGGGCGGCGGCGGCCGCCGTCGGAGGCCACGTACTCCAGCTCGAACCGCTCCGGGAGGTTGAAGTCGGCCTGGATGGTCGACAGCTGCCAGGAGCGGCCGATGGCGTCGCGGACGTCGACGTCGATCTTGGGCCCGTAGAACGCACCGCCTCCCTCGTCGACGACATAGTCGAGGCCGGCCGATTCGAGGGCGGCCCGCAGGCCTTCGGTGGCCTGGTCCCAGATCTCGTCGGAGCCCACGGACTTCTCCGGTGGCCGGGTCGAGAGCTTGGCCTGGAACTCGTCGAAACCGAACGATCGGAGCACGTCGAGAACGAACTCGAGCAGGGAGGCCAGCTCCGACGGCATGTCCTCGACGGTGGTGAAGATGTGGGCGTCGTCCTGGGTGAAACCCCGGATCCTCATCAGGCCGTGGAGGGTGCCGGCCCGCTCGTAGCGGTACACCGTGCCCAGCTCGAACAGGCGGAGCGGGAGGTCACGGTAGGACCGCTGGCCCGATCGGTACACCAGCACGTGCATCGGGCAGTTCATCGGCTTCGGGTAGTACGTGCCGTTGTCCATCTCCATCGGCGGGTACATGCTGTCGGCGTAGAAGTCGAGATGGCCCGAGGTCTCGAACAGCTTGGCGTTGGCCAGGTGGGGGGTGTAGGTGAACTCGTAGCCGCCCGCCTCGTGCCGTTGGCGTGAGTAGTCCTCCATGAGCTTGCGCACGATGGCGCCGCGGGGATGCCACACGGCCAGCCCCCCGCCGAGCTCGGATGGGAACGAGAGCAGGTCGAGCTCGTTGGCTAGGCGGCGGTGGTCGCGCTTGGTCGCCTCCTCCAGCCGGTGGAGGTGGGCGGCGAGGCCCTTGTCGTCGGCCCACGCCGTGCCGTAGACGCGTTGCAGCATCGGCCGCTTCTCGTCGCCCCGCCAGTAGGCGCCGGCCACCCGCATCAGCTTGAAGTGGCCGAGACGGCCCGTGGACGGAACGTGGGGGCCGACGCACATGTCGACGAAGCCGTCGGTGTTGCGGTAGAAGCTGATGACACCGTCGCCGGCCACCTCGGTTGACAGGTCGTCGCCGTCGCCACCGCCGGTGACCCGATCGATTATCTCCCGCTTGTAGGGATGGTCGGCCATGAGGGCCCGACCCTCGGCCGGCGTGAGCTCCGACCGCACGAAGGGCTGGTCGGCGCCGATGATCTGGCGCATCCGGGCCTCGATCCGCTCGAGGTCGTCGTCGTTGAAGGTGGCTCCCCCAGGGAGCTCGAAGTCGTAGTAGAAGCCGTCCTCGATGGCGGGTCCGATGGCGAACGTCGCCCCCGGCCACAGATCGAGCACCGCCTGGGCCAACACGTGGGCGGTGGAGTGGCGGAGGGTGTCGAGCCCCAGGTCGGACTCGGCCGTGATGATCTGGACCGACTGGCCATCGGCCAGCTCGGTGGAGAGGTCGCGCTGCTCGCCGTCGACGACGGCGATGACGGCCGCTCGGGCCAACCGCTTGCCGATGCCGGCCGCCAGGTCGGCCGCGGTCGACCCCTCCGCAACGGTGCGGGTCGAGCCGTCGGGCAGGGAGATCGAGATGTCGGTCACGTTCCGAGTGTACGGACCGCGGGCGCCCGCTTCGCCCAAGGGGTGGGCGGACCGACCGGCCTGATCGACCCGGCCGCCGTGCCGGTCGGCCACCGGGGCCCGGTCACGGCGACACCGTCGGTCCGAGTACACGCCGTCGGACGGTGGCTACGCCGTCGGACTGAGCGGTCGGCTGACGAGCACGTCGGCCGACGACAGGAGCGGCACCGTGGGGATGTCGTCGACGATCGGAGCGGCGGCCGGCGCCAGTTCGGCGTTGGCCTCCGATGCGTAGCGGTTCTCGTAGTCCTGACCGCTGAGGGCCCGGATCTCGAACATGACCTCGTCGATCAGCTCCCGGTACACGGTGTGATCGCCGACGCGGCTGCGGTAGCGCTCGACGTCGATCGGCGAGCCGATGTTGACCGTGATGGGGAGACCGAACCTCGGTCGGGTGGTATCGACGGGCTGGACGGCGTCGGTCCCGACGAGCCCGATCGGAATGATGGGCGCTCCGGTCTCGATGGCCAACCGGGCGGCCCCGGTGTGGCCACGGTAGAGGCGGCCCGACCGGCTCCTCGTACCCTCGGGGTAGATGGCGAACAGGCCGCCCCCGGCCAGCACGGCCCGGGCCGCGTCGAGGGCGGCGGTGGCGTGGTCACCGCCCCGACGGTCGATGGGGATCATGCCGAGGGCGGGGAACAGCCAGCGGGTCTTCCAGTCGTCGAGGTAGTCGGCCTTACCGACGAAGATCACCTCCCGCTCGAGCACGGCGGGCACGACGAAGGAGTCGATGGCGGCGAGGTGGTTGGGGCAAAGGATGGCGGGGCCTCGCGCCGACACATGGTCGAGGCCGGTCACCTCGAGCTGCCACAGCCGACGGAACAGGGGTCGCAGGACCCGCCGGGCCCGCCCCTGATGGCGCCCGTAGTGCGGTTGGCGGCCGCCCCCCAACGCCGTCCTCAGCTCCGGCTGGACTCTGGATAGGTCGGCGGATCAAGCGACGGCGGCCCGGCCTCGAGGTCGATCCCGAGCAGGAGGGCGGCGGTCGAGACCCCCCGGCCGGCTTCGGCCGCGGCGTCGATGGCCTGCACGGCGGAGGGGGTGTCGAGGTCGTCGTCGAGGGCGGCCCTCACCTCGTCGAGGGCGCCGTCGCCCGAGCCGGCATCGAGCCAACGCTCCAACCGGGCGGCCGCCCGGGGCATGATCTCGTCGTCCCACTCCCACTCCGTGCGGTAGTGGTTGGCCACGATGCCGAGCCGTATGGCCCGGGTGTCGTACTTCTGGCGCAGGTCGCTGACGAACACGAGGTTGCCCAACGACTTCGACATCTTCTCCCCGTCCATCCGCACCATGGCCTGATGCATCCAGTGACGGACGAAGGGCTGGCCGGTGGCGGCCTCCGACTGGGCCGACTCGCACTCGTGGTGGGGGAAGATCAGGTCGCTACCGCCGCCGTGGAGATCGATCGTGGTGTCGAGCTCGCGCAGGGCCAGGGCCGAGCACTCGATGTGCCACCCCGGTCGCCCCGGGCCCCACTGGGTCTCCCACGAGGGCTCGCCCTCCGCCGACGGTTGCCACAGGACGAAGTCGAGGGGATCGCGCTTGTTCGGGTCGTCGGGGTTGCCGCCCCGCTCGGCCGCCAGCTCCAGCATCGTGGCCCGGTCGTAGCCGGAGATCTCACCGAAGCGGGGCCACGAGCTCACGTCGAAGTAGACGGCGCCACCGGCCTGGTAGGCGTGGCCCCGATCGAGGACCATGCCGATGAAGCCCCGGATGTCGGCGATCGCCGAGGTCGCCCGTGGTTCGCTCCAGCTCGGGATCATGCCGAGGGCGGCCATGTCGTCGTCGAAGCGGGCGGTCTCGGCCGCCGCCAGGTCGAGGTAGTGGATGTCGAGCTCGCGGGCCTTGCGCAACAGGTCGTCGTCGACGTCGGTGACGTTGCGGACGCAGCGCGTGTCGTGGCCGAGGTCGCGCAGCCGCCGCTGGAGCACGTCGTAGCCGACGTAGACGGCGGCGTGGCCGAGGTGGGTCGCGTCGTAGGGTGTGATGCCGCAGGTGTACATCGTGACCACCCGGGCGGGCTCGAACGGCACGACGTCACGACGGGCGGTGTCGTAGAGCTTCATCACGGTGGCAGAGGTTACCGCTCCGCCACCCACCGTAGGTAACCGGCACCGGGCCGCCGGTCAGGTAACCATTGCTGCCACGGCTCGGTCTGACGGTCCGTGGGTCTTCTCGATGGAAAGAAACTGCTCATCACCGGCGTCCTCACCGACGACTCGCTCGCCTACGGGGTGGCCCGGACGGCGCAGGCCGAGGGGGCCGAGGTGGCGCTGACCAGTTTCGGTCGGGCCCTCCGGCTGACCGAGCGCACGGCCCGCAAGCTCGATCCGGTGCCCGAGGTCTACGAGCTCGATGTCACCGATCCGGTCCACGGTGCGGCCCTGCGCCAGACGCTCGACGAGCGCTGGGGCCGCCTCGACGGTGCCCTGCATTCGGTCGGCTTCGCCCCCGAGTCGTGCCTCGGCGACGACTTCTTCCGCCCCGACTGGGACGACGTGGCGGTGGCACTCCATGTCTCGGCCTACTCGTTGCGGGCCGTGGCCGACATCGCCGTTCCGTTGATGACCGACGGCGGCTCGCTCGTGGGGCTGACGTTCGACGCCACGGTGGCGTGGCCGGCCTACAACTGGATGGGGGTGGCCAAGGCGGCGCTCGAGTCGCTCAACCGCTACCTGGCCCGCGAGCTCGGGCCGAAGGGGATCCGCTCGAACCTCGTGGCCGCCGGCCCGATGCGGACGATCGCCGCCAGGTCGATCCCCGGTTTCACCGCCTTCGAGGAGGAGTGGGTGAAGCGGGCGCCCCTCGGGTGGGACGTCAACGATGCCGAGGGCGTGTCGCGGGCCTGCGTTGCGCTGCTGTCCGACTGGTTCCCCCAGACCACGGGGTCGATACTCCACGTCGACGGTGGCTATCACGCCGTCGGGGCCTGAGGCCGCACCCCGACGGGCCTGACGAGACGGCGGCAGCGGGAGGACGACCACGCCCGAAGCAGTGTCGAGGCGCTCCGGGCCCGCCGAATCCGCCCCGTCAGTACCGGGCGCCCGAGCAGACGGAGGCGACGTCGACGAAGGGGTTGATCGCCGGGCTGCTACGGCCACCGGGGCGGATCTCGAAGTGGAGGTGCGGGATGCCGGCGGCGTTGCCGTCGTCGCCGACGTAGCCGATCACCTCCCCCGCCTGGACCTGCCCGCTCTTGGCGAAGCCCGACAGGTGGGTGCCGTAGAAGTAGATGTCGTCGTCGCCGTAGAGCCGGTACGAGCGACCGCCGACGCTGTTGTCGAAGTGCTCGACCCGGCCGCTGACGGGGGCCACGAGCGCCGTGCCCATCGGCGCCAGCATGTCGACGCCCTGGTGACGTCGGCCTCCGGAGCGGGCGAAGCCCCAGGAGTCGATGAACTCATGGGGCCCGCTGACAGGGCACGTGTCGAGGTAGAAGCCCTGCTTGCGTCCCCGGGCCTGGGCCCGGTTGGAGGCCTGGACCGAGATGGCGGTGGCCTGGTCGATGATCCGTCGCTCCTCGGCGTCACCCAGCTGGTCGAGCTCCGACGACAGCTCGGTCTCGAGGCGGCTGACCTCGATCACCGACTCCTCGACCTGCTGCTGACGGCCCACGAGCTCCGCCTCCTCGAGCTCCAGGTCCTTGCGGAGGTCCCGGTAGGCCTCGAAGCTCTCGGTGTCGGAGCTCACGGCCGCCCCGCCGAGGGCGGTGGCTCTCATACCGGCGGTGACGTCGTCGACGGTGAGGAGGCCCTGCGGAATCTCACTGTGGCGGTAGCCGGCGATGGCGTTGTGGAGTGTCTCCTCCGCCACGTCGGAGATCTCGATCCGGAGCTCTTCGGTCTCGGCCGACGCCGACGAGAGCTCGAGCTCGAACTGGCGGTGCTGCTCCGACGCCGCCCGCAGCTCCTTGGTCGTCACATCGACACGGAGCCGGAGATCGCTCGGGCTCAGCGCCTGACGGGCCAGGCGCCCCTCGGCCGGTGCGACGGCGGATGACAGCATCAGCGACACCTTCGCCGGGACGGGCGAAGCGATGCCGGCCGGAGCCAGGTCGGTGGCGAACCACAGGGCAGTGGTCACCAGCGCAACAGCGAATCGAGGGAATCCCTTTCGCACGGTGGCTGAGCGTAACCCAGCCCGGGTGCCACTTCGACCACCTCGACCGGGCCACCCAGCACCGACGACCACCCCTCGGCGAGGAGAATGCCCTGGTCAACAGGATCATGCGACCCGCCCGGGAGTCGGACGGCGACGATGTTTTCTTTGGACAAGACGGTTGGTCGATGGCACCAAGCCACGACCGACCATCGACTCGGCCACGGAGAGTGGTCTCGAGGCCACACCGCCTGGGTGCCCCGCAGGTGCTTCGGTTCATGGCCCGGAACGACCGACGGTGGTTGACACGAGCGGGACGACCTCTTCACGCTACTGCTCGTGACCGACGCCGACCCGAGCCCCACGCCCTCCACCGACACGGCCCGGGCGCCGAAACCAGTGGGGGCGACCGCACCCGTTCTCGACCTCCGCAACGTGTCGGTGACGATCGACGGCCGGCCCGTCCTCCACGATCTGTCGTGGACCGTCCGGCCCGGCGAGCACTGGGTGGTCGTCGGACCGAACGGGGGCGGCAAGTCGACGCTGCTCCGGGTGGCCAGCCTCCAACTACATCCCTCCACCGGCTCGATAACCATCCTCGGCCACGAGCTGGGCCGGATCGACATCCGACCGCTCCGGGCCCGCATCGGGATCTCCGCCGCCTCACTGACCGATCAGCTCCGGGGTCGGCTGACCGCCGAGGAGATCGTGCGCTGCGGCCTCCACGGGGCCCTCGAACCCTGGTGGCACCGCTACGCCGAGGCCGACACGGCCCGGGCCGAGGCCCTGTTGGCCCGGGTCGGCCTCGGCGGCTACGGGCCGCGCCGGTTCGCCACCCTGTCGAGCGGGGAGCGCCAACGGGTCCTGCTGGCCAGGACCCTGATGCCCGAACCCGACCTGGTGCTGCTCGACGAGCCGACGGCCGGTCTCGACTTCGGGGGACGGGAGGAGCTCGTGGCGGCGCTCGACGCCATCGCCGCCGACCCGTCGGCCGGCCCCACCGTGCTGGTGACCCACCGCGTCGAGGACATCCCGGGCTCTGCCACCCACCTGCTGGCCGTCGCCGGGGGCAGGGTGGTGGCCGCCGGCGAGATCGGGTCGACCCTCACCGCCGAGGTTCTCGGCCGGACGTTCGGGCTCGTCGTGCGTCTCGACCGCGTCGACGGCCGATGGGCGGCGTCGGCAACCCTGCCGCTCACCGGGCGCCCGGGCTGAGGGAGGGGCCGCCGATGTCCCTCCGGCCCGCGCTCCGGCCCCGCCCTCAGGGTCGGTGCTGGGCCTCCTGGTCCCGGAGGGCGATCACGTTCAGTAGCGGGTACGGGTTGATCGGGTCGCCCCCGTCCGGATGAAGCTGCAGGTGGAGGTGGGCCGGGGTGCTGGCGGCGTTGCCGGTGTTACCGACCCAGCCCAGCGGATCGCCGGCCTCGACGACGTCGCCGGGGGCCAGGCCGGGGGCATGGGCCGAGAGGTGGGCGTAGTACCAGTCGGCACCGCTCTCGCCCCGCAACCACACGGTCAGCCCTCCGAGTCGCCCGGATCCCACCCTGGTGACGACCCCCCGCTCGGCCGCCACCAGCGGCGTCCCGGCGGGGGCGAAGACGTCGATGCCCTCGTGCCAGTGCTCGTCGGGGGTACCGGGCATGCGGGGGAACCCCCACGAGTCGATAAGGGGCAGATCGGGCCCCACGACGGGAAACACGACGTTGTCGATGTAGATGCTGCTGCCGGCCCGGAAGGCCTCGAGCTCGTCGTTCGCCCGGTCGACGGCCACGGCCGCCGCCTCGGCCTCGGGTTCGAGCGCCGCCATGGTCCGTTCGCTGTAACTGATGGAGTCGGCAACCGACAGGGCCTGATCGTCGAGGCGATCCCGGAGGGTGAAGTAGGCCGTGATGGCGACGTCGTCGGCGTCGAGGGCGACATCGAGGAGCCGCCGCCGGCTGACGAACTCGAGGATGCGGTCGTGGTTGATCGACTCGAGCGAGCTCAGGGCGGCCGTCTCGAGCGAGTCGTTCGCCACGAAGGCCGCCACCGCCCGATCCTGGAGCCGCCGTTCGGCCGCCGCCAATTCGGCGACGGCCCGCTGATCCTCGGCGTCGAGCTGGTCACGACGCAGCCGGAGACGTTTGTGACCCAGGCGGGTCTGGCGAAGGCGGTCGACGAGCCCGTCGCGGTGTTCGACGGCGGCCGCCAGCTTCGCTTCGGCCTGGCGCACGTTGCTCCACAGGACGGTGGCGGGGCGGAACTCCGACTGCCCGCCGTAGCCGCCCCGGGGGGGCACGGTGGCCCCGGTCTCCGGCGCCTCCTCGCCGGCCGCCTCGTCGACCAGCGGGTCGTCGGGCGGTGTGGTGGAGGAGGTGGTCGACGGGTCGGCCCCGGCAGGCGATGTCGGCCCCGGGGTTCCCCTGCCGTCGGCCGGGACCGTGACCCGGGTGGCGGCCGGGCCCCCCGGGGCCGGGGTCTCGGTGACCACGGACGCCGGTAGGGCACCGGCGGCCATGGGGGCCCGGACGGCCGTCGGAGGTCCGAGTGGTGGGGTGGTGGCGGCCGACACGGGATCGGCCAGGACCCCGAGCGAACCGACCATCAGCCCGACGGCGGCCAGGGCGCGCCGCGGGCGGCGGAGGCGGGCAACGAGCATGGGAATCCATCGGCCGCCGGGGCCGGGTCATGAGTCGGGTGGCCCAGGCGAGCGGCCGACGACGACGTTCCCCAGCCGGTCTCCCTACAGGTGGTGGGCGTCGCCGGCCGTCACGGTCCGGGGACCGTCGGCGGTGTCGACCACCAGGGCTCCGTCGTCGGCCACCGAGGTCGCCGTCCCCTCAACCACGCCGCCCGGGGTCTCCAGCCGGACCCGCCGCCCCAGGGTCAGGCAGCGCTCTCGATAGGCATCGACCACGCCGACGGGGCTGACGAGGGCCCGGTCGTACCAGCGATCGAGCGCGGTCAGCACCGCCCGGACCATGTCCCAGCGCTCGAGGTCGGCCCCGAGCTCGGCCACGGTTGCCGAACGGGCGGCCACCTCGTCGGGCGGTGAGCCCGACCATCGCAGGTTGAGGCCGATCCCGATGACGACAGCCAGGGGCGACGGGTCGCCCTCCCCCACCCTGGTGGTGGCCTCGGTGAGGATCCCGGCCAACTTCCGCTCTCCCAGGGAGGGGACGAGCACGTCATTGGGCCACTTGAGCGCCACCAGGCCCCGCCCGACGAGGGCGTCCACCGCGTCGACGACGGCGTGACCGGCCACAAACGGGAGCACGGGGGCCACGGTCGACGGGGGCCGCAGCAGGGCCGACAGCAGCATGGCGTTGCCCGGCTCGTCGAAGAAGCGCCGGGCCTGCCGTCCCCGGCCCGCCGTCTGGTGATCGGCGACGAGCGCCGATCCCTCGACCAGCCCCTCGGCCGCCCGGGACAGGAGATCGGCATTGGTCGAGCCCGTCTCGACCACGTGCCCGATCACAGAAAATCTCGTGCCGGGGGGACCTGGTACTTCCCTCTCGGTCGTCATGTCGGCTAACCATATGCGGGTGTCCAGTGATCGGTTGTTCAACAAAGTCCTCATCGCCAACCGGGGGGAGATCGCCGTCAGGGTGATCAGGGCCTGCCAGGAGCAGGGAATCGACACGGTCGCCGTGTATTCCGAGCTGGACCGCGACGCCCTCCACGTCCGTCTGGCGGACGAGGCCTACGCCCTCGGGGGCGAGACGGCGGCCGAGAGCTACCTCAACACCGACGCCATTCTCGATGCCATCGAGCGCTCGGGGGCCGACGCCGTGCATCCCGGCTACGGCTTCTTCAGCGAGAACGCCGACTTCGCCCGGGCCATCACCGATCGCGGTGTCACGTTCATCGGTCCCCCACCGGCCGCCATCGAGGTCATGGGCGACAAGATCAGCGCCCGGGCCGCCGCCGACAGGGTGGGGGTGGCGGGCGTGCCGGGCAACACCGAGTTCCTCACCGAGGCCGCCCAGATCGTGGCTTTCGGCTCCGAGCACGGCTGGCCGGTCGCCATCAAGGCCGCCTTCGGCGGTGGGGGGCGAGGCATGAAGGTGGTCGAGGGGCCCGACAAGGCGGCCGACGCCCTCGAGTCGGCCCAGCGGGAGGCCACGGCGTACTTCGGCCGGGGCGAGTGCTACGTCGAGCGTTACCTGACCAAGCCCCGCCATGTCGAGATCCAGGTCCTGTGCGACAGTCACGGCAACGGCATCCACCTCGGCCAGCGCGACTGCTCTGCCCAGCGCCGCCACCAGAAGCTGATCGAGGAGGCCCCTGCCCCGGGGCTCGCGCCCGGGGTGGCGGAGGCCATGGGTGAGGCGGCGGTGAAGGTGGCCCTCGGCTGCGGCTACACCAATGCCGGCACCGTCGAGTTCCTCTACGAGAACGGCGAGTTCTTCTACCTGGAGATGAACACCCGCCTCCAGGTGGAGCACCCGGTGACCGAGATGGTGACCGGTCTCGACCTGGTGGCCCTCCAGCTCGCCATCGCAGCCGGGGCCGAGCTCCCCCTGACCCAGGACGAGGTCCGGATCGACGGTCACGCCATCGAGGTCCGGATCAATGCCGAGAACCCGGCCGGCGGCAAGTTCATGCCGTCGCCCGGCCCCATCACCCACCTCCATACCCCCTCCGGTTTCGGCGTGCGGTGGGACGGCGGCTACGAGAGCGGCGACGCGGTCAGCCAGTACTACGACAACCTCGTCGGCAAGCTGGTCTGCTGGGGTTCCGACCGGCCGACGGCCATCGCCCGCACCCTGCGGGCCCTTCGGGAGCTCGACATCCAGGGGGTGGCCACGACCATCCCGGCCGACATCGCCATCCTCGAGCATCCCGACTTCGCCGCCGTCGAGCACTCGACCAAGTGGGTCGAGGACGTGCTCGACCTGTCGGAGGTGGCCTCCCCGCCTGCGCTCCCGCCCTCCGGCACCGAGGGTGAGGAGAAGGTGCGGCGCAACGTCGATGTCGAGGTCAACGGGAAGCGGTTCGCGGTATCGATGTGGATCCCCGAATCGGAGCTGGCGGCGGCCGGCGGCGGGGCGACCCCCAAGCCCAGGCGCCGCTCGGCGGCCGGGGCGGCGTCGGTCGGCTCGGGTTCGGGCGACGTGGTGGTCCCCATGCAGGGCACCGTGGTCAAGGTGCTGGTCGAGGTGGGTCAGAAGGTCGAGGCGGGCGAGACCGTCATCGTGCTCGAAGCGATGAAGATGGAGAACAACGTCGTGGCCGAGAAGTCCGGCGAGGTGACGGAGGTGAAGGTCGAAGCCGGCCAGTCGGTCGGCGGCGGTGACGTCGTCGTAGTCATCGCCTGATCCCAACGGACGGGGCCCGCTCCGCGGCCCAACGGACCGGGCCCGCCGGAGGGCCCATCGCACGACCTATTCGGCGGCCTCGCCCAGCACCTCGGCCAGCGCCGGGTGGACGAACAGCGACTCGACGAGATCCTTGACGGTCAGGCCGGCCGACACGGCCAGGGCCAGGACCGAGATCAGCTCGGCGGCGTGACGCCCGACGATGGAGCCGCCGAGCACGACCCCGGTCGCCGGATCGGAGACGATCTTGACGAAACCCCGGGAGTCGTTGTTGATCAGCGCCTTGGCCGACACCGAGAACGGGACCTTGGTGACCCGGATCTTACGGCCCTCGGCGAAGGCGTCGGATTCGCCGACGCCGACGTCGGCGATCTCGGGGTCGGTGAAGATGGCAGACGCCGCCTTGTCGTAGTCGATGTGGGTGTGGGGCCCGTAGTGCAGGCCCATGGCGTGCTCGGCGATCTTGCGCCCCTGGGTCGAGGCCACCGATGACAGGGGCAACCGGCCCGACAGGTCGCCGGCGGCGTAGATGTGGGGGATGTTCGACCGGCAGTTGTGGTCCACCTTCACGTAGCCCCACTCGGTCTCCACCCCCGCCGACTCGAGGCCCAGACCCTCGGAGTTGGGGATGGACCCGATGGCCAGCAGCACATGGCTGCCGACGGCGACCCGCCCGTCGTCGCAGACGACCCGCACCTCGTCGCCGTTGCGCTCGATACCGGTGGCCCTGGCCCCCATCAGCAGCTTGACCCCCCGGTTGATGAAGCTGTGCTCCAGCACCGCCGCCACCTCCGGGTCCTTGTCGGGCAGGACCTGCTGGCGGCTGACGATGAGGGTCACGTCGGATCCGAAGGACTTGAACATGTGGACGAACTCCACCCCGGTGACCCCCGAACCGACGACGATCAGGTGGTCGGGCAGCTCGGGCGGCGGGTAGGCGTCGCGGGTGGAGAGGATCCGGACGCCGTCGACGTTGGCCCACTCCGGGATACGGGGTCGGCTCCCCGTGCTGAGCACGATCACATCCGCCGCGAGCGTCTCGGTCGCCCCGTCGGCCGTCGTCACCTCGACCTCATGGTAGGACAGGAGCCGGCCGGTGCCTTCGATGAGGCGAACCCCCTGCGAGGTGAGGAGACCGATGGACGACGCCTCCAAACGGTCCTCGATATCGGCGATGCGGCGGCGGAGGGCCTCGAAGTCGAGCTCGACGTCGACCCGGGCCAGCCCCATCTCGGCCGCGTCCTTCATGAGGGCCATCGCCCCGCCGGTGGCGATCATGGCCTTGGACGGGATGCAGTCCAAGAGGTGGGCGGCGCCGCCCACGATGTCGCGCTCGATCATCGTGACCTGGGCGCCGTAGCGGGCGGCGTAGGTGGCACAGGTCGTCCCGCCGGGACCACCACCGATGATGACGATCCGCTTGCTGGCGCCCTGTTGTCGCATGGTTCGACCCTATCGGCGCCGACACCGCCCCCTGTGAGGGGGAGCTACGCTCAGCGGCGCCGACCGAGCTTCCGGTAGAGGTCGACCATCTGGCCGGTCATCGTCTCCCACGAGTAGTAGCGGGCCCGCTCACAGCCGGCCCGAGCCAGCGCCCCCGCCACCGACGTGTCGGTCGCCACGTCGACGATGGCCCGAGCCAGGGCCGCAGGGTCGCGGGGCCCCACCAGCAGGGCCGCCCCCCGACAGACCTCCGGGAGGGCCCCGGCCGTGGTGGTCACGACCGGCGTCGACTGGGCCATCGCCTCCAGCGGGGGGAGACCGAAGCCCTCGTAGATCGACGGGAAGGCCAGGCACGTGGCGCCGGCCAGGAGGTCGTGGCGGTCATCGTCGCTGACATAGCCCAGGCGGATCACCCGATCGGGGTGGGGGCTGGCGGCCACCGCGGCGTCGAAGGCCTCGATGCCCCAGCCGTCGCCGCCCGCCACCACCAGGCGGAGCTCGGGCACCTCGGCCCACACATGGGCCATGGCCGACACCAGGGTCGGGAGGTCCTTGCGGGGCTCGATGGTGCCGACCGCCAGCACGTAGGGCCGGCCCCCGGCCAGCCGCCGACCGGTGGCGGGGTCGCCCTGGCGGCCCCGGTCGAAGCCGTTGGGGATGACGTGGATGCGGTCGGGCTCGATGTCGAGCAGCTCCTCGGCTTCGGCGGCAACGAACGAGGAGACCACGTGGACCTGAGCGCCCCGGGCCAGCGCCCGCTCGACGAGCCGGGGGTAGGCCCGGGCGTGCACGGTGACGAGCTCGGGGAAGCGCCACGGTCCGAAGTCGTGGATCGTGACGAGCGCCGGGTCGCCGCCCGTCGGGGGCACGACGAAGTTCGGGCCGTGGAGGAGGTCGAACCCGGCGACCGTCGGCCGGTCGCCGACCTGCCACAGGCGGTGGGCCAGCCGGGCCGGAAAGGAGATGGCCTGGGAGCCGATCCCGACTGGTAGGACCTCGGCCAGCTGCGACCGACCACGCCAGCTGATCAGGATGCCGGTGGTCTCGATGGTGGGTTCCCGGCTCAGCCGCTCGACCAGGGCGCGCGTCATCGCCCCGACCCCCGTACGGGGTCCGAGGAGCGAGGTCGCCTCGAGGCCTAGGCGCAACGCAGTCACAGGCAGCAGACGATACCGCCCCCCTCCTGATCAGCGGGTGAGCAGCGGCAATGTCGGCTCGAACGGTGCGGGGTGCAAGCTCTAGAATCGACACCCGTGAGTGACCTCCCCCTTGACGAGACCTGGATCGAGCTCGCCGCTCAAGAGTTGCGGGGAGGTGCGCCGGAGGATCTGATCGTCGAGCGACCCGAGGGCATCGCGGTCAAGCCCTACTACGACGAGCGCGACCTGGAGGGTGTCGACCACCTCGGCTCGCGACCCGGCGAGCCGCCGTTCGTGCGCGGCCCCCGGGCCACGATGTACACCAACCGGCCCTGGACGATCCGCCAGTACGCCGGGTTCTCCACGGCCGAGGAGTCCAACGCCTTCTACCGCCGCAACCTCGCCGCCGGCCAGATGGGACTGTCGGTGGCGTTCGATCTGGCCACCCACCGCGGCTACGACTCCGACCACGAGCGGGTTGTCGGCGACGTGGGCAAGGCCGGCGTCGCCATCGACTCGGTGGAGGACATGAAGGTCCTCTTCGGTGGGATCCCGCTCGACAAGATGACGGTGTCGATGACCATGAACGGCGCCGTCCTGCCCATCCTGGCCTGCTTCATCGTGGCCGGCGAGGAGCAGGGTGTCGCCCCCGAACAGCTGGGGGGCACGATCCAGAACGACATCCTCAAGGAGTTCATGGTCCGCAACACCTACATCTACCCGCCCGAGCCGAGCATGCGGATCGTGGCCGACATCATCGAGCTCACGGCCCAGCGGATGCCGAAGTTCAACTCGATCTCGATCTCGGGCTACCACATGCTGGAGGCGGGTGCCTCCGCCGATCTCGAGCTGGCCTTCACCCTGGCCGACGGGATCGAGTACGTGCGGGCGGCCTTGGCCAAGGGGCTCGACATCGATGCCTTCGCCGGCCGCCTCAGCTTCTTCTTCGGCATCGGGATGGACTTCTTCACCGAGGTGGCCAAGCTGCGGGCGGCGCGGTTGTTGTGGTACGAGCTGATGGCCCAGTTCGAGCCGAAGGACCCCCGCTCGTCCATCCTGCGGACCCATTGCCAGACGTCGGGCGTGTCGCTGACCGAGCAGGATCCCCACAACAACGTGATCCGCACCACGGTCGAGGCCCTGGCCGCCGTCCTCGGCGGGACGCAGAGCCTCCACACCAACAGCTTCGACGAGGCCCTCGGCCTGCCGACCGAGTTCAGCGCCCGGATCGCCCGCAACACCCAGCTCATCCTGGCCGAGGAGACGAAGATCACCGAGACCGTCGATCCCCTGGCCGGCAGCTACTTCGTCGAGGCCCTCACGGCCCAGCTGGCCGAGCGGGCCCGGACCATCATCGCCGAGGTGGAAGACCTGGGCGGGATGACCGCCGCCATCGCCTCCGGCATGCCCAAGCTCCGGATCGAGGAGGCGGCGGCCCGCCGCCAGGCCCGCATCGACCGGGGCGAGGAGGTCGTCGTCGGGGTCAACCGCTACACGGTGGAGCACCCCGAGATGGTCGACGTGCTCGACATCGACAACACCGCCGTCCGGGAACAGCAGCTGGAGCGGTTGGCCAAGCTGAAGGCCGAGCGTGACGACAGGGCCTGCCGGGCCGCCCTGGGCGCCCTGACCGAGGCCGCGGGCGGCGACGGAAACCTCCTGGAGGCCGCCGTCGCCGCCGCCCGGGCCCGGGCCACGGTGGGCGAGATGTCCGACGCCCTGGAGGAGGTGTTCGGCCGCTACCGGGCCGAGACCCGTACCATCAGCGGTGTGTACGGTTCGGCCTACGAGGGTGACGAGGCGTTCGCCGCCGTGGTGGAACGGGTGGCCGCCTTCGGTCGCGAGATGGGGCGCCGTCCCCGCATGCTGGTGGTGAAGATGGGCCAGGACGGCCACGACCGGGGAGCCAAGGTCATCGCCACCGCCTTCGCCGACATCGGCTTCGACGTCGACATCGGCCCCCTGTTCCAGACACCGGCCGAGGCCGCCCGCGACGCCGTCGACAACGACGTGCACGTCGTGGGGGTCTCGTCCCAGGCGGCGGGGCACAAGACCCTGGTGCCCGAGCTGATCGCCGAGCTCCACAAGGCGGGCGCGGCGGAGGTCATCGTCGTCGTGGGCGGTGTCGTGCCCCCCCAGGACTACGACATCCTCCGGGCCGCCGGGGTCAAGGCCATCTTCGGGCCCGGCACCAAGATACCGACGGCGGCCGAGGAGATCCTGGAACTCATTCCCCGCTCGTGAACGCCGCCCTCAGCCCCCCCGCCCGCAAGCTCACCGGCGGTGACCGCCGTACCCTGGCCCGCTCGATCACCAAGATCGAGTCGACCAGGGCCGACGACCGCGAGTGGGCGGAGGCCCTGATCGAAGAGGTGATGGGCTCCACCGGCGGATCGCTCCGGCTCGGCATCACCGGCACCCCCGGCGTCGGCAAGAGCACGTTCATCGATGCCCTCGGCTCCCTCCTCATCAAGCAGGGGCACCGGGTGGCGGTGCTGGCCGTCGACCCGTCGAGCAACCGGACCGGGGGCTCCATCCTGGGCGACAAGACACGCATGGCCAGCTTGTCGTCGCGCCCCGAGGCCTTCATCCGACCCTCGCCCTCCGGCGGACTGACCGGCGGGGTGGCCCGCCACACCCGCGACGCCCTGCTGTTGTGCGAGGCCGCCGGGTTCGACGTCGTCATCGTGGAGACGATGGGGGTGGGCCAGGCCGAGACGGCGGTGGCCGAGATCTGCGACCTGTTCCTCCTCCTCGTCGCCCCGGGCGGGGGCGACGAGCTCCAGGGCATCAAGCGGGGTGTAATGGAGCTGGCCGACGTCATCGCCGTCAACAAGGCCGACGGATCCATGGCCGACGGGGCCCGCCACACCGCCGCCGACTACCGTCACGCCCTCCACATGGTCCGCCCCAAGTGGCCGGGCACGCCGACGCCGGTGCTCACCTGCTCCGCCCTGACCAACCAGGGCCTCGACGAGCTGTGGTCGACCATGACCGAGCTCCACCGCACCCTCGACCGTGGTGGGCACCTGGCCCGGCTCCGGTCCGAGCAGGCCGTGTCACAGTTCTCCCGGGAGTTCGAGTTCCTCCTCCTCGACCGGGTGGCCCGCCTCCCGGCGTTCGAGCGGCTGAGGGACAAGCTGGAGGCTGACGTCGCCGACGGCCGGCGCTCACCGGCCGCCGCCGCCGCCGAGCTGGCCCACCGGGCCTGGCGGGAGCTCGGCTGAGGCTGCCCGTCGCTCCTCCGAGGGCGGGAAGTAGGCTCGACGGGTGACCGCTTCCGCTCAGCAGGACCTCCCGCCGTTGCTGGAGAACGGGGCCCGCCCATCGGCGCTGCTGCCCCGCCTCCGCGACATCTGGACCTATCGGGAGCTCCTGGTCAACCTCATCCGGCGGGAGCTGAAGGTCAAGTACAAGGACAGCGTGCTCGGCTTTCTATGGACCCTGCTCAACCCATTGCTCTACCTGGCCGTGTTCTCGATCGTGTTCGGTACGATCCTGCCCAACTCCGTCCCCCGATACGGGCTCCTGCTGCTCTCGGGGCTCTTGGCCTACAACTTGTTCTCGGTCGGGCTGAGCGCCGCCACCACCTCGATCACCGGCAACGGACCCCTGGTGCAGAAGGTGTGGTTTCCCCGTGAGATCCTGCCTCTGGCCGCCGTCGGGGCCAACCTGATCACGTTCTGTTTCCAGGCCACCATCCTCTTCGCCGGACTGGCGGTGTTCCGCCAGACTCCGGAGTGGTCGATGCTGTGGCTCGTGATTCCCGCCCTCGTGGTCACTCTGATGGTCGCCACCGGGCTCGGGCTACTACTGTCAGCGATCAACGTCTACTTCCGCGACGTTCAGCACTTCCTGGAGCTCGGCCTGCTCACCTGGTTCTGGTTCACCCCCATCGTCTATGTGTACCAGTACGTCGGTTCGGCCCTCATCGAACGGTGGGGACCTGGCGCGGAGCGGCTCGCCATGCTCAACCCAATGACGTCGGTTGTCACCACGTTCCAGCGGGTGGTCTACAACCCGAACAACTTCGGGCAGGAACAGCACGCAGACTTCGAGCTCCTCCTCGCTCACCCAACGTCGTGGTACCTCGAAAACCTGGTGCTCTCCGGCGCGATGGGCATGTTCTTTCTCTACATCGGATTTCGCGTGTTCGCCCGACTCGAAGCCAACCTCGGGGAGGAGTTGTGAAGACGGGCCGGGAAACCGTCGATCCCGGCGATCAAGATCGGACCGTCGCTATCGAAGTATCTGGGGTGTCAAAGCGTTTCCGCAAACACTCCGAACCAGCAAAGACCCTGAAGGAACGATTGCTCACGATGAGGCGATCGACGACGGAAGACTTCTACGCACTCGACGGCGTCGACTTCAAGGTCATGGCCGGTGAGACCTTCGGTATCCTCGGCCACAACGGGTCCGGCAAGAGCACCCTATTGAAAACCATCGCCGGCACGATCCGCCCTTCGGAGGGCATGGTGCGGGTCCGAGGTCGGCTGTCGGCTTTACTGGAACTCGGGGCCGGGTTCCACCCGGACCTGACTGGCCGAGAGAACGTGTATCTCAATGGGTCGATCCTCGGGTTCAGCCGGAACCGCATCGACGAGATTCTCGACGACATCGTCGACTTCTCCGGCCTGGCGGATTTCATCGACACGCAAGTAAAGCACTACAGCTCCGGAATGTACGCCCGGCTCGGTTTCGCTGTCGCCGTCAACCTCGAACCGGACGTGCTGTTGATCGATGAAGTCCTCGCCGTGGGCGACGAGGCCTTCCAGCGCAAGTGCATCGACCGAATTCATGGCTTTCAGCGGGACGGCCGCACCATCTGCCTCGTCACACACTCCCCGGAACAAGTCAAGGCACTCTGCGACCGAGCCCTCGTCCTCGACCATGGGCGAATGATTCATGTCGGCGACGTAGACGACGCCGTCATCACCTACCGGGGGTCGCTCGGCGAAACCAACGTGACCATGCACGGCACAGTCGACGGCGGCGGGCCCTCACCGGTCGCCGCCCGGATCGAGGATGTCTGGGTCGAGCCCCCGCCGGACGGGCGCCGGACGTTTCAGCCGAGTGACACCCTGACGGTCGGCATGCGCTTCTCGGCCGATGCTGAGTTGCCGCTCAAGGCCCGCTTCGCCCTTCACCGCAATGACGGCTCCCTCATGGTCAACATCGCCAGCGATGACCTGCTCGACGGCGACGATCTGCTGGCCTCGCCCGAGTCGAGCGAGGCCACGCTCACGATCGACGATCTGCCCTTCGGGTTCGGCACCTACTTGGTCACGTGCTTCCTCCAGAGCACCGACGAGACGATCGAATTCGATGCACGGGTGGCATGTTGCGAGTTCGACGTCGTCCACCCCGGCGTGTACTACGGACCGTTCCGCTTCCCGATGCGAGGGGCGACGGACGCGCCCCGACGAACGCCCCTCCCGACCGCCCGCTCGGGTTAGGAACCGTCGAGCGGCTGGTTGGCGACGACGAGCATCACCCACTCGCCCTCAGTCAGCTCGAGGACCCGCTCGAGGGTCATCGCCGCCACCAGCTCGCCGCTCCCGTGGCGGATGGCATACCGATGGGAGAAGTCCCGCGTGATCTGCTCGTAGAAGCCTTCCGGATCGCGGTAACGAACCGGGGCGTACTCGATCAGGAGCTTGAGGCGCTCACGGTTACGATCGATCGTTCGATGCATTCCGGCGTACGCCGGCTCCTCGGCCCCCTCGATGTCGAGCTTCAACACGTCGACCCGCTCGATGCCCCGAGACTCGACGAAGTCGTCGATGGTAGCGGCCGGGACCGTGACCGAGCCTTCGATCTCGAGTGCCGAAGTGAGTTGGCGGCTTCCGTCACCCCCCACCTTCTCATCCAGCGCGTCGGCGGCGCGATCGCCCATCGTGTCCAGCGAAGCGCTGCCCATCAGGTCGCGAGTCAGGTACAGTTCGACCTCTCCTCGATGGTCGGTCACTGCGAGGTTGGTGACCGACGCCGTCGACAGCATGCCGGACACGATGACCGACTTGAACAGCAGCGGGATGAGTTCCGGGTTGGCTTCGATCAAGTGGATCGATCCACCGGCCGAGGCGTTGACGATCGTGCCGGCCACAATCCCGAAATAGCCCATGTTTGCCCCGACGTCGAGGACGACGTCTGACGGGCGGAGAATGGAAAGGAACACCTCGGTCACGTCCATCTCCCACACGCCGTCCATGAGAAGGGCGGGGCTGACAGCAACGTCGCGAGTATCGACGAAGATCTTCTGGCCCGTGTACAGGCGGGTCAGTGCCTGCGAGTTGCCCATGTAGATGGCCTGATCCCGTCTGGTACGGTCCATGGCGACGGCGAGCTCGTGTTGCCGTTGCTCCATCTGTTCGAGGCGGGACTCGATCGCGTCGAGCCGGTCGAGAAGGCGCTCGGTAACAGCGACCATCGCCTTGTCCGTGGTCGAACGCACGGCATTAGCAACCGGCTTCGGTGTTTTCATCGGCGACTACCCACTCTCTGGCTGGCGTCGAAAGCGCCCTCGTCGTGCCTCGCCTCAACCCTATCGCTGCGATTTGAAAGGCGAGGTTGCCGACTGAGCGGGTGCCAGCGACAACCGATCGAGCAGGCGGGCGGCGGCGTTTGCAAAGGACAGCTCCTTGGCGTGGAGCCGTCCAGCCTCGCCAAGCTCGACCCTGCGGTTTCGGTCGGCCGCCAACTCCGCAAGGACGGCGCCCAATCGCCGCCCGGAGAGGACCGACCCAACCTTGACCACTGCCTCGTCGGGCAACTCGGCCGAATCGCCGAGATCGGTCACCACGGTTGGCGTGCCATAGGCGAGCAGCTCGCTGACGGAGGCCGACGATGACCGCCAGCCGTCGTGGAGCTGCACGGCAAGGGTGACCTCGCGTCGAAGCGCTGCGACCTGATCCTCGTCGTCCGCCGGAACGATCGCCAACGACTCGCCGACATCGAGGACACGGGCGAGGTCGACCAGATCGTTGGCGAAGGCCACATCGATCGGGCCGACGAGACAGAGGCGGGCGTCGGGATGCGACCGGCGAACCACGGCGAGCGCCTCGACCAGTTCGGGCAGCTGGCGACCCGCCGACACCGAACCGAACGAGGCGATCAGGATCGGGTCCTCGGCCCTACCGAGCGTCGTCGCCGGCTCGGGGCAGGGCTGCGGCGAAAGCCGCACGACGTCGACGCCGGTGTCGAGTTGAACGAGGTTGGCCGCGACGTCGGAGTGGGTATAAAGGCAGTCGGCCCAGAGAGCCAGCTCCCGACCCATGACGATGCCGAAACGTTCAGCGGTAGCAGACGGAATCGTGCGTAGCCGCTCAACTTCGGGCCGGTAGCGGCCCGGGTAGAGATGCCCGAGATGACGACCTGCCGACCCCTCGACGATCTCGTCGGGGTGGGCGTCGGCCAGGGCAGAGTAGAGCTGGGTGAACGTGGGGTCGAGAAGGATGGCATGCCCGGGGCGCCGACGTAGACATCGAAGCGCCTCGACGGCGTCGGGGGAGTCGTCGATGAGGTAGACGACGCCATCGAACTCCCCACCGCAGCGGGCGATCAGATCGAAGCGCGAGGCGGCGGCCACCTCGACCGCCGGCGCCCCTGGTGGTGGGTCGCCCACGCCATCGGGAGTGAACACGGTGAGGTCGCACCGATGGCGCAGCTCGTCGACCAGGCGAGCGGCGTAGCGAGCCACCTCCCCCTGGCGGGGCCGGAGGGGGGCGAACAGGGCCAACCGGGGCTTGGGAGCAGCCGACACCCGGCAGCGGTCGGGAGCCGCGAGGTCGCGGATGACGCCGGCGGTGAGGCGGGCGGCGTTCTCCCAGCTGAACTGGGGCAGCCCCTGGTCCCGCAGCGACTGCCGGAAGTCGTGGTCGACGAGGGCGTGGGTCATGGCCTCGGCGATGGCGGTGCTCGACGTCGGGTCGAAGCGGGCCGCCGGACGGGTCTGCACCTCCTTGAGCGACGACGAGTCGGCGCAGATCACGGGGGCACCGCACTTCATGGCCTCGAGCACGGGCAGACCGAAGCCCTCGTAGAGCGAGGGGAAGACGACGAGGTGTGCCCCCTGGTAGAGGCGACACAGGAGGTCGTCGCTCACGTAGCCCGTGGCCAGGAAGTCGTCGACCACCCCGGCCTCCCGGACATAGCGCTCCACCTCGAGCCGGTCGGGGTGGCTGAGGCGACAGGCCAGGACGAGCTGATGGGCCCGGCGGAGGGCCGGATCGAGCTCGCCGTAGGCGTGGATCGTGCGCTCGACGTTCTTGCGGGGATCGATACCCGACGGGAACAACACGTAACCGGGGCGCAGCCCGGCGGGCTCCCCGTCGGCCACCAGCTCGGCCGCCACCTGTTCCGACGAGCGGGTCGGGCGCTGGAACCGGTTGTCGGCGCCGGCCCCGATCACGGTGATGTGATCGGGATCGATGGCGAGCATCCTGACGGCGTCGTCGGCCGACGCCTGCGAGTTGGCCAGGAGGTGGTCGAACGTGGCGAGCGCCGCCACCCGGGTCCGGTAGTAGTAGCGGTCGACCGTGCGACCGAGGTACAGGTCGGGGAAGAGGCCGGGGATGAGGTCGTGGACCACCGCCGCCGACCGCCAGCTCCCCGTCCTGGTGAACGAGGGGAGGACGTGCTCCGACGGGAAGTGGAACGACTCGAAGGGCGAGCCGGCGATGAACACACCGGGCGACGACGGCCGCCGCTCCTCCCGGCCCCGGTCGCGCCTGATCACGCGGCCCGTCGACACGAGGGCCTCCGCTCCCGCCGGGAACGGAAGGTCGGGATGCATGAGGTACTGGCTGACGAGACCGGGGTTGGTCCGTTCGAGGGCGAGACCGAGCTGGAGCACGTAGCGGGCGATGCCGCGCTCACCGTGATCCCTGCTCTGGAAGCCGAGAAGGTCGTAGACGACGTTCACGACGCAGCAGGGTTGGTGGCCACCAGCATCACGACACCGGCGCCATCCGCCGACTCGTCCAGTTCCGTCGCCGCCACCTCCCATGTCCCGTCGTGGCGGTTGTGGGCGACGGCCGCGTAGCCGACCAGCCAGCCCTCGACGAGGTGGAGCAGCGCCGCCCGGTCATAGACCCGACCCTGGTCGGTCACACCGGCGTGGCCGTAAGGTGCCGTCAGCACCAGTCGACCGTCGGCGACGACCATGGCCCGGATGGCGTCGACGGTTGCCACATCGGCGCCGCCGCCGCCGGGGCGGTCGAGTCCGATGTGCCCGATCGTCGACAGCAACACCGCGGCGTCGAACGGTGCATCGGGCTCGAACGTCTCGATCGGGCCGGCGTGCACCGTGAGATTGGGATGGCTGAAGGGGTAGCCCCGGGGCTCGACAACGGTCACCCGATGGCCGAGGGAGGCGAGGGCGAGGGCCACGGTGCTGTCGCCCCCGCCGATGTCGACCACACGGGAGCCGAGCGGCAGATCGGCCAACGCCGCGAACACGAAGGGCTGCTCGACGATGCGCTCGTCGACGGCGGGGTCGATGCCGACCGGGCGCTCGTCCCACCCGAGCCCCTCCAGCTCCTTACGGGCCGCTCGCAGCTCGTCGCGGGCCTCGGTCACCTCCCCAAGGGTGGCGTCGGCCATCACCATCAGCCGGTCGACCTCGAGCTGGAGGCTGCGGATGGCGGCGGCCTGCAGGGCCAGCTGATCGGCTGTGGTCTGATCGGAGGAAGCGGAACGTTCGTCGAGAGCCACCAGCCGATTGTCGACGCCATCGACCCGCTCGACGATCTCGTTCTTGATGGCGTGGAGGAGGTGCTCGAACAACGACGAGTAGCGGGTGATCAGGTCGCGGATCGGGGCCCGAACCGGTTCCGACATCCGGCGCGAAATACTCATGCTGTCATCATGTCCGAAAAACATGACCTTCGCGCGCCACGGCCGCCGATTGGAAAACACTTCCCATCGAACGTGATCGACTGTCGTTAGGTGTCGTTGCCGGGCGCTGGTTCGACAGGCAGGACGGCGTCGTCTCCGAGCCGATCCTCGATCGCCACGAGGCGGGCGTCGAGGTCGGCGACGGCGCCGAGGGTCGCCCGTTGGAGGCGATCGACATGGGTCACCACCGGCTCGATCTCCCAGTCGAGCAGCCGGCGCAACGTGCGCTTGATCTCGGTCACGCCCCGACGGGCCGACACGGCGTGGGGGCGCTGGACCGGCCCGAGCGCCACCAGCCCGTCGACGGCGACACCGGCCGGGGCTTCGCGGTTCCCCTCGCCCACCCCCCGGCGGCGGACACGCTGGCGTAGCTGGGCCTCGATCCGACGGCGGTTGGGGTGCTCGGCATCGACGACCCACGGCTCCTCCCCGGCCCGGCCTGGGCCCGGGGCCGGAACGGGCCCGGGGCGCGGGTCGGCCCCGTCGCCGTCTCCGTCGCCATCGCCGAGGGGCCCGATGGTGCCGTGAACGCGTTCCTTCATGGCCTGGACCAGCCCCTCGACGTCATCGAAGAAGAGCGTGCCCTCGGGGGCCTGGTCGGCCATGCCGCCCACGTCGGCGGCGATGACGGGCCGGCCGTAGAGCTTGGCCCGTTCCATGACGCCCGACGACCAGATCTCCCGGTAGGGCAGCACGACCGTGTCGGCGGCCACGATCCAGCGGTCGAACTCCTCGTCGCTCACGTAGCGCTGGTGGAGCTCGACGCCCGGCGTGGCCCGGCACAGGCCGGCCAGGCGCCGAGCGTAGGCCACGAGCTCGGGGTGATCGACCCGCACGGATCCGACGACGTGGAGCGAGGCGTTGACCCCCGGGTTGGCCCGGGCGAACGCCTCGACGGCCAGGTCGTAGCCCTTGTGGGCCTGGAGGAAGCCGATGGCGAGGAAGACGTGACCCTCGGGCCCGAGCCCGAGCTCGGCCCGGGCCTCCGACCGGCCAACCGTCGTGGCCGGCACGAAGCTGGCGCCGTGATCGGCCAGCTCGACGTTGGACGGGTCGATGCCGAGCCGGGACCGGAGCTGGTCGACCTCCCGGGCCGTGTGGACGGTGACCTGCCTCGCCGCACGCAGGGCCCTGGCGGCCATGGCCCGCTCGGCCGGGTTGCGTTCGAGCGGCCCGTACTCGACCTCGTGGAGCCGGATCTCGAGGGGCCGGATCCGGGCCAGGGCCTCGAGCCCGGCCCACACACCCACCCTTTGCACCGGGCTGCGACACGCCCCGAAGATCATCTCGGGCGAGAACTGGATCACGACCGAGTCGAAGCCCCGGGCCCGCCGGGCCAGGGCCGCCATGCCCCGAACGCCGCCGAGGGCGAGGTGGTGATGGGCGGCCGAGGGTAGGGGGGAGAGCACCTCGACGTCGACCCCGTCGGCTCGCAGCCGGCGGACCTCCTGCACGGCGTAGGTGGCGATGCCGTCGCGGTAGGGGGCGTAGGGGGTCACCATGAGGATCGTCATGCCGGGACCTCCGCCCGATCGGTCGCGGCCCCCGCCGGCAGCCACTCGTCGAGGGTGGCCTCCATCCGGTCGATCACCCCGTCCCACCGGTAGTGGTCGGCGACGTAGGTCGGACCGGGAAGGGCGAGGTTGGCGGCGGCCAGCGGTTCGTCGCTGACGAAGCGGAGGGCCTCGGTGAGCTCCGGCCCGGTCCGGTACAGCAGGCCGGCCCCGGAGCGCTCGACGTGCCATCGCACGACCGCGCTCCCCTCGTTGGCCACCACGGGGGTGCCGGCGGCCCAGGCCTCGAGCACGGTGCGGGAGAAGCTCTCCATCACGCTCGGCTGGACATAGGCGGCGGCCGCCGCCATGGCGTTGTTGCGCTGTTCGGTCGAGAGGAAGCCGACATCGACCACCCGGTCGGCGATGTCGGGGGGCGGCTCGACCTCCCCGACCCCGGAGGTGACGAGGAGCAGCTCGGTGGGCTGGGTCCGGACCAGCTCGGCGAACGACGCCAGGAGTTCGCTCCACCCCTTACCCCACTCGCGTCGGCCGGCGTAGTAGACGAAAGGTCGATCGACCCCGTAGGCCGACCGGAAGTCCTCGGGCCGGTAGGCCTCGGGCGGCTCGATGCCGGCCCCGACGATGGCGTGGCGTCGCGGCAGGTCGAACAGCTCGGCGGCGAGGCGGGCCTCGGGTTCGGTCAGGAACCAGACGCCCCGGGCTCCCCCGATCAGGGGCCGGAAGATCTCGAGGCGGGCGGTCGGCTCGTCGTGCAGGCACGGCATGACGATGGTGCGGCCGGGGGCGATCTGGCCGACGGCGTAGCTGGTCCAGAACATGTAGGGGGCGAACACGAGGGCCCGGTAGCGGTCCTGGTGGTCGAGCACATGATGCCACAGTTCGGGGACGCGGAGGCTGTCGTTGGCCCAGAGCTGCTGGTCGGAGATGGTCACCCCGTGGCCGGTCAGGATCCGGCCGCCTATCCGGTCGCGATGGACACCGGCCGTGTCGGTCTCGGTCGGGAACCGACGCACGAGGAGGCCGTCCACCTCCTCCACTCCCGCCGGGTAGTCGTTGGCCCAGGTGTAGTGGTCGCGGGCACACGTCGTGAGGACCTCGACGCGATGACCACGGGCGGCGAGCCTGCGGGCGACCTCGGCCACCACCACCTCGGCGCCGCCGACGACGTCGTCGCCGAAGCGGGGCGGCACGAGGCCGATGGTGCCGGGTTCGGGTGGGGCGGTCATCCGTCGACACCGCGCAGCGACTCGGCGTTGTCGCAGAACCAGTTGTAGGTCGACTCGATGCCGGACCGGAGGGCGATGCTGTGCTTCCACCCGAGGGCGTTGAGCCGGCCGACGTCGAGCACCTTGCGGGCGATCCCGTCGGGCTTCGACGTGTCGAACCGCAGTGTGGCCCGGGGGTGGACCACGTCGCGCACGAGCCCGGCCAGCTCGGCGATGGTGAGGTCCTCGCCCGTGCCGACGTTGATGTGTCCCGACTCCTCGTAGTGGTCCATCAGGAACAGGCAGGCGTCGGCCAGGTCGTCGACGTGAAGGAACTCGCGCCTGACCCGGCCCGAGCCCCACACCTCGACCTCGTCGACGCCGGCCGCCCTGGCCTCGTGGAACTTCCGCATCAGGGCGGGCAGCACATGGCTGGTCGCCAGGTCGAAGTTGTCGTTCGGTCCGTAGAGGTTGGTCGGCATGGCCGACACGAAGTTGCAGCCGTACTGCTGGCGGTAGAACTGGCAGAGCTTGATGCCGGCGATCTTGGCCACGGCGTAGCCCTCGTTGGTCGGTTCCAGGGCCCCGGTGAGGAGCGCCGACTCCTCGATGGGCTGGTCGGCGTCACGGGGATAGATGCAGGAACTCCCGAGGTAGAGCAGCTTCTCCACCCCGACCTGGCGGCTGGCCTCGACCACGGTGGCGTGGATCATCATGTTGTCGTAGAGGAACTCGGCCTGGCGGGTCGAGTTGGCCATGATGCCGCCAACCGTGCCGGCGGCCAGGTACACGTAGCGGGGCCGGTTGGCGGCGAACCAGTCCGTCACCGCGGCCTGCGATCGGAGGTCGAGCTGCGACCGGTCGGCGGTGAGCAGGTTGCGATAGCCGGCGCCGGTCAGCCGGCGCAGCAGTGCCGAGCCCACCAGGCCGCGGTGCCCGGCGACGAAGATCGGTGCGTCGAGTGGTGCGAGGTGATCGGCCCGTCGCCCCTCGGCCGGGAGGGAGGATGTCATTGCCCCTACGGTATTGGACGACGGCCCCTCCCGGTCGGCATGCGTGGCACACAACGTCGTGACCTGGTATGACGGCCCGGTCCGCCGGCATGCCGCCGCATGGCGGGCACCAGTGGCTATGGTGTTCACGTGCTCTTGTCGCTTCTTCGACAAGAAGATTCGCCGGGGGCACGGGGCGCGGCTTTCCCGACGGGCATGGTGACATGTCCGTCGTCCAGCTGTTTCGGACGCCACCGTCCGGAAAGGACTTGGGGCCTGTGAGACCCGCCCACACCGTCGCCATGCTGAACCGCACCGTCGAACTGGTATCGCTCGACGTGTTCGGCGTCGCCCTGGAGCCCGTGGTGCTCCGCCATCGAGACATCCACCACCTCGTCGCCTCGTCGCTCGCCGCCACCCACCCCAAGCTGCGACCGACCTACGTGGAGCTCCGGCTCGAGGCCGAGCGCCGGGTCCGTCGAACGGCCGGCGAGGCCGGGCGGGGTGAGATCGCAGTGTCAGAGATCGCCGACCACCTGGCCTTCCTGCTCGACCGTCGGATGCCACTGACCGAGCGCGACCGAACGGCCCGAGGGGCCATGCAGCTCGAACTCGGCTTCGAGCGCCTGGCCTGGCGCCCCAACCCCTGGGCGCTGCGGCTCCACCGCCGGGCCCGCGAACGGGGGATGGGGGTGGCCTTCGTCGCCGACTCGGCGCTGCCCCGCGACCTGGTGTCGAAGATGCTGGCCCAGGCCGGCTTCGACCACGACTTCCTGCTCATGTCGTCGCAGGAGGGGACGACGAAGGCCTCCGGCCGGCTCTATCACACGCTGATCCAGCGGACCGGGGTGTGGCCGGAGTCCATCCTCCACATCGGTCCCGACGACGACATCGACGGCCAACGGGCCACGGCGGCAGGGCTACGGGCCCACGTCGTCCCCCGTCCCCGCCGGCACGAGGACCCGGCGCTCGGACCGGACGTCGCCGGGCGGTCGGGGGTCGACAGCTTCGGCCTGGCCCTCGTGGCGGAACGACTGGACCGCTGTCGGGGGGCGATGGAACCGGACGATCTCGGCTACTACGCCGGCGGGCCTCTCGCCGCCGGCCTCGTGGCCCTCGCCGGATCGATGCTGGCCCGCAACGAGGTCGACCGGGTGGTGCTGTGCGGCGCGGCCGGGCCCTGCCTCCACCGGGCGGCGACGCTGCTCGCGGCCGACGGGGACCAGAGGATGCACCCGTTGACGATCGACGACGACGATCGGGCCAGTGCCGCCCGGTTCGACGAGTTGGTCGAGCGGCACGGCATCGGCCACGACGAACGGCTGCTGGCGGTCGACCTCGGCTGGCGGGACCCGAGCCATGAGCGGCTCCGGGCCCTCGTCGCCGGAGTCGGGCGATCGAACCCGGTCCGGGGGGCCTACCTCGGGCTCCCCGGTGAACCGGCGGACGAGACGGACGACGTCACCGTCCTGCTGCCGGGGCCCATCCCCACGCCGGGCGGCGATCCCGGCGTGCTCGAGTCTCTGCTCCCCTCGCCTCACGACCGGCGGGGCCATCGGCCGCCGGCGGGCGGTTCCTACGATGCCGCCCGTGAGGGGATCGCGTCGGGGGTCGAGGCCTTCGCCCGCGATTTCGGACCGTGGCTCCACCTCGACCGTTCCGGCACGACGCCCGCCCTCGTCGGGCCGGCCTTGCGGGTGGCGTCCCGACCCACCTACGACGAGGCCGCCCTGCTCGGCCAGTACCCGTCGGCGGTCGGGGCGGGGCCGGAGGGACGAACGATTCCCCTCGCCGTCCTCCCACCGCTGGCGACGTCGTTGCGAAACCCTCTCCTGGTGGGGGAGGTCCACCCCCCTGCGATATGGGCCGAGGGGTACGAGGCGCTGGTCGGCGGCGTGCCCGAAGGGGGCCCGGCCCGCCTCGCCCGACGCCTGATCGCCCGACGCCGCCGCAACGGGCGACGACATCCCGACTCGGCCTGAACGGACCGTCCCCCCGGCCCGAGGGCCGGACGCGGGGCGGTCAGGCCTGGAGGGAGGCGGGCGGCTTCCCGCTCTCGGGTGCGCTCGTTGCACCCGGCATCGGATCTGACGGTCAGCGCAACGAGTGTGCCCCGACGAGTCGGACCGAACCGAGTCGGGCCCACGCTCCTAGGCCTCGGGGGAGGCGGCGATCTCGGCCGCCAGCACGAGGTCGTCGACGTGGAGCAGGCGGGCCGCCAGCAGATCCCGGACCTCGGCGCCCGGCGCCGTCCCCAGCACCACCTGGTGCATGGATGCAGCCCGGGCCCGGCGCGACTCGAGCGACGAGTAGAAGCCGGCGGCGACGTCGTCGAGGCCGGCCACCCCGCTGTTCAACTGCGCCGTCCAGTAGTCGTGGCCTCCGGCGTCGGGCTGGCGGCCGAGGATGTCGCGGTAGAGGGCGGCCACGAAGTCGCGATGGTTGCCGCCGGCCCGGGCGTGGTACTCGGGCGACCCGTAGAACCAGATGCCTATCGACTGGAGCTTGACCCCCGAGCCGAGGACTCCGACCCAGTAGCCGCGTCCGCCACCGTCGGGCTCCCGGCCCAGGGCCCGCCGGTACAGATCGTCGACGGCCTGGCCGGCGAAGTAGTCGGACACCACGAGCTGGCGGGTGAGGGCCAGCTTCTCGCCGCCGGCGATGCGGCCATGCCACTGCTCGACCTCGGTCACCGAGGCCGTACGGCCCACCAGCCGCTGGTAGGTGCGGTCGATGTAGCGACCCTCGTCGGTCTCCCGTAACGCCCCGCCCCCGACCTGGCCGGGGGTGAACCAGTCGCTCTTCAGGCCGAGGAAGGAGCGCACGGTGCCCGCCGGTTCGGTGACCGTGCCCCGCTCGAAGTCGAACGCCACCGTCACGGCCCGACCGCCGTCGGATCCCAGCCCGTTGCGCTGGGTGACCCTCATGGCCAGCAACCGACCCTTGCCGTAGCGGCGCTCGATCTGCTCGGCGGTGACGATCACCGCCCAGGTGTGGTTGGGGTTGGCGGCGATGTCGTCGCCGTCGTCGACGACGGCGGGGAAGGTCCCTCCGGCGGTGTACCCGCCCGTGCTGGACGAGAACTCGGTCCGGGCCACGGCCCCGCCCGCCGTAAGGCGAACCGTGCCGGTGGTGGCGGCGATGGCGGCGTCGGTGCGGGCATGGGTGGCGGCACGGTAGCCCCCCCGGTCGGTGGCGACGCCGTCGTAGACCTGGCAGAGGGTGGTGTCGCAGGTGTCGGCGTAGGGCTGCTGGCGGGTGTCGCCGGCCAGGGCGTACGACCGGGCCGCCACCGCCTGGGCCTCCAGCGCAGCCGACGGCCAGGAGGCCGGCATCTCGTTCGGCACCACGCCGCGGAGGTAGTCCTCGACCGTCACGACGTTGACCGTGTGGTTGACCCCGTTGTGGACGACGGCCCGTAGCTCACCGCGGAGCCAGGTGCGGTGGGACGGCCCACAGGCCTGGAGGAGACCGTCGATGCCCGGGTTGGACGATTCGGCGACGAGGCGGACGGTCGACCGTCCGGGGATGGCACCGACCGTGGACCAGGGGGCGGCGCACGATGTTGCCACCTGGACCTCGAACCCGCCGCCCACGGGGATGAGACGAACGGCGCCGGTGGCGAACCGACCGAGGTCGGCGCCATCGAGCCCCCGTAGAAGGATGGCGCCGTCGGTCACCGCCGCCGTCGGCAGCCAGTTGCGCATGAAGCGGAGGTCGACCCGCACCGCGTTCGGATCGACCGGTGCCCCGCCCGGGACCGGTCCCCCGGTGGTGCCCTGGTAGTAGTGGTCGAGGATCTGGGTCGAGCTCCAGCCGTGGTCGAGGGCGTACCCGTAGGCCCCGTATTGGCCGAGGCCCCGACCATGGCCCCACCCTCTACCGGTGATCTCCAGGGTGGCGGCGTCGGCCGCCACCGCCGCCGCCGCCGGGGACGGGCGGTGCAGCCTGGCCAAGGGGACGAGCGCGACCAGGACGGCCAGGACCACGAGAAGCGCCACCGGTACCGACATCGGGGACCGTGGGGAGCGCCCGCACGGCAAGCCCGGGTGGGCACCGTCAGCGGTCGTTCGGTGGGGGCGGGGGCTGTCGCCGTGCCGGTTGGGAGAAGGTGAGATCATCATCGTGTCGCTCGTTCATGGAACTCGTCGGACGTTGCCAGTTCGGCGGCGAGGACGACGTCGTCCACCGCCAGCAGCCGTTCGGCCCAGTACTCGGAACCGGATTGATCGGGGTCGCGTCCCAGGACCTCCCGGTAAAGCTCGACCACCCGCCCCCGTCGGGACTCGGGCGAAGCATAGAAGCCGGCGGCGACGTCGGTGGCGCGGGCCCTCCCGGACGACAGCTGACCCACCCAGTAGCTCAGACCCTCCTGGTCGACCGACCGCCCCAGCAGCCGGTCGTAGAGCCGGGTGACGTAGGCGGTCGGCGACCCGGCGGCGGCCACGTACTCCTCGGAGCCGTAGAAGAAGACACCGACCCGCTGGAGCGAGAGACCCCGCCCCACCTCCCCCACCCAGTACCGGCGACCCTCCTCGTCCGCCGGTCGGCCCAACACGTCGCGGTACATGGCGTCGATGCGACGCCCCGCCCACTCGTCGCTCCGGGCCAGAGCCGTCGTCACGGCGGCCCGACCGTCGCCGTAGGTGAGCCGCCCCTCCCAGTACACCAGCTCCGCCCCGGTGGCGGGCCGGCCGAGGAAGAGCCGGACGACGGCGTCGAGGTAGCGGCCCGTGGGTCCGGTGGCGAAGCCGGCCGGCAGCGCCGGCTCCACCGCGACGACGTCGACGGCGTCGTCCCGGGTGGCGTCGGTGGACAGGGGTTTGATGATCCGCTCCTGGCCGAAGGGCCACAGCTGACCATCGCTCGACATCAGCCACCCGCCGTGGCCGCTTGCCCCCGCGGCGACGGCCACGAGCCGACGCGAGGGGGCGGCGGGCGACGGGGTGGTGATGCCTGCGGTGGGCGCCGGCCCGAAGGGGTGGAGCCGTCCCTGACGGTCGAGAACCCAGCCTCCCGCCGCCCCGGGGCGAACGGCCACGTCGACCGCCTCGACCGGTCCCGTGGAGAGCTGACGTGGTGGGGCGGCGCCGACGGCACGGAGTCGGCCGTCGGCCTCGACGAGATAGCCGTCACCCGACCCCGGATCGAGGTCACCCCGGATCACCGGGCCGCCCGAGGCCGACGCCTCCACCGGCAGGTCGGTGCGGGAGCCGAAGCCGTGGACCGCCCCCTCGGCGTCGATCACCCAGCCCCCGTCGGCGGCGGTCGTCACCGTCAGGTCGACCGGGGGGCGGTCGCCGGCCGGTCGGACGGCCAGATCCGGGGCCGGGCCGAAGGCGTGGACCATGCCATCGGCGTGCAGGACGTAGCCGGCCCCGACGCCGTCACGGCGGGAGGCGCCGACGGCGAGCGGCCGGGGCGAGGGCGGGGGCAGTGGGCCCGGGCCGAGCAGCGGGGCGCCGACACCGGGGATCCCGACGCCGCCCGATGGACGGATGCCGCCCCTGGCGTCGACGGTGATGAGCCCGGCGCCGATGTCGGCCGGGGTCCAGGCGTCGAACCGGTAGGGCACGTCGTCGTTGCGGGCCGCCACGAGGTGGGAACCGAGGCCGTGGACGAGGTCGTAGCCGTGCGATCCGGGGCACGACGTGACGCCGACGTCGCGGTGGCCCATCACGGTCGGCACCAGATGCCAGTGGTTGGAGGCGAGCCGCTGGGGTCCCTCGGTCGAGCGGTTCTTCAGCCAGGTCATACCCTCGGGGTCCACCCCGTGGAGGCCGAGCTTCCAGGTCGCCAGTCGGCGGACGGCGTCCTCGGCGGCGGCCGACGGCCGGGCCACGGCGGGGCTGACCCTCGGCTGGTGCTGCCCGAGCAGGGCCACCCCCACCGTCGAGGTGTTGAACCCCTTGGCGTGACCGCCGACGACCGCCCGCTCGATCCCGCCCGTGCGGCCCTCCCAGATCGTCCCGAAGCGATCGACGAGGAAGTTGTAGCCGATGTCACACCACCCGTTGACCCCGACATGGGCGTACCACACCGCCCGGAGGAGATCGTCGACCCGGTCCTCGGCGTAGTTGTTGGTGGTGACGGTGTGATGGACGACCATGGCCTGGATATTGTCGGCATGGGAGGGGGCGGAACCACAGCCCTGATTGCCGCTGGCCCATCCCTCGTTGGTCCACGCCGAGCGGGAGCGGATGGCGGGCATCGTCACGCCCCGAACCAGCTGCCGGCCGGCGACGGCGGGAACCTGGTGGTCCGGGGGTCGGGAGCCGAACCCGTCGGACAACACGGTGGCGGTGATGGGGGTGGTGTCGCCGTCGAGGCTGACGACCTCGACGGTGGTCGCTCCGTCCAGCAGGTAGGGGCTGGTGGCGAGGGTGGTCAGCTGCGGCCCCTCGCCCCCTCCGGCAGCGTCGGTTTCGGCGGCGCCGGTGTGGGCGGGTCCGGCCGGGCCGTCCGGCCCCTCGGCCTCGTCCGCGGTCAGCAGGATCGGCTCGCTCCACTCCCCCGCCCGTTCGGCCCGCACTGCGTAGGTGTCGCCGACGGGGACGGCGAGGATGACGAACTGGTCGTCGGGCCGAACCGACAGCCGGCGGCCGGGACCGTTGTCCCCGTCGGGGGTCGGCAGCTCGTCGACGAGGGCCAGCTCGTGACGCCGGACCCCGTCGGCCACGGACTCACCGTCGGCCGCTCCTCCGTCGTCCCCGCCCACGTGGGCCAGGGCGGCGGCACCGAGGATGAGCGCGACGATCGACAGCGACACCAGGGCGGGATGGCGTCGCCGCAGAGACGAGAGGGCGGCGGGCCACGCAAGTCTGACGATGCCAGCAATCTAGGTGGCAACGGCGGCCCTGCCGTTCACCGACCGGTGGGAAGAACTGCCCCGCCATCGCCGACCGCCGACCGGCCGGGGACGGCACTCTGTCAGGCGGCGGTGACGACTGGCATGCAGAGTCCGTCGAGCTCGACCACCTCGATGCCGTCACGGTTGGCCCAGGTCACCGGATTGTCGGGATCGATGTTGAGCTTGTACTCGCGGAAGCTCATCTCCAGGGCGTCGAAGGCCAGGAGCCGACCCCGCAGCGAGTCACCGAGCCCGAGGATGAGCTTGATGGCCTCCAACGCCTGGATGGAGCCGACGATCCCGGGCAGGACGCCCAGCACGCCGGCCTCGGCGCAACTCGGTGCGAGCTCGGCGGGCGGCGGCTCCGGCAGGAGGTCGCGGTAGGTGGGCCCATCGTGCGGGTCGAACACCGTGACCTGCCCCTCGAAGCGGAAGATCGAGCCGTGGACCACGGGGATCCCGAGCTTCACCGAGGCGTCGTTGAGGAGGTAGCGGCTGGGGAAGTTGTCGGCCCCGTCCACGACCACGTCGTAGCCCTCGAGGATCCCCATGATGTTGTCGGCCCCGAGCCTGGTGTCGTAGGTCACCACGGCGAGGTCGGGGTTCATGGCCACCAGCGTCTTCTTGGCCGAGTCGACCTTGCGCTCCCCGATCCGGTCGAGGTTGTGGAGGATCTGGCGCTGGAGGTTCGACTCGTCGACGACGTCCATGTCGATGATGCCGATCGTCCCGACGCCGGCGGCGGCGAGGTAGAGGGCGGCGGGCGAACCGAGGCCACCGGCCCCGAGCAGCAGGACCTTGGCCCCCAGCAGCTTCTGCTGGCCCTCCTCGCCCACCTCGGGCAGGAGGAGATGACGGCTGTAACGGTTGCGCTGATCGGCGGTGAGGCTCTCGGGAACGGCCCACGGGCGGCCCTCGTCCTTCCACCGGTTGAACCCGCCGTCCATCGAGGTGACGTCGGCGTAGCCCAGCTCGGACAGGGTCTTGGCGGCGAAGGCCGACCGGACCCCGCCGGCACACATCACGACGATCGGTGCCGCCTTGTCGGGGAGGCGGGACTCGACCTGGGCTTCGAGGTTGCCCCGCACGATCTGCACCGAGCCGGGAACGGCGCCCTGGGCCACCTCGTCGGGCTCGCGCACGTCGAGCAGCACGGCTCCCCCGGCGATGGCCTTCTCCGCCCCGGCGGGGTCGGTCTCGGCGATCTCGGCCTTGGTGGCGGCCAGCAGGTCTCGGAACGTGGGCATGAGTGCTACCTCGCTTTCGCCGAAAGCTTATCTACCAGGTCAACAATTGGACCAACCGGTCGACCCGTCGATGCATTCCCTTTGGTGCCCCATCGCCACGGTGGGGGCCGCACCGCGCCAACCGCGGGTGTTCCCGGGCCAACCGCGGTGTCGCGACCTCAGCAGATCAGCGTGAGGACGTCGCTGATCGAAGCCCGGACCACGACGTCGCCGAGGTGGTCGAGCTCGGTCGGGCTGCCGTTGACGATCACCACGCCGGCACCGGCCCGCTTGGCCACGGGCACGACGGCGGCGACGGGGTAGACCGACAGGGTGGATCCGACGGCGAGCAGGAGATCGCAGTTCTCCGCTGCCAGCTGGGCCCGTTGCAGGTCCTCGGCCACCAGGCTCTGACCGAAGCTGATAGTTGCCGATTTGAGGATCCCGCCGCAGTCGGGGCAGTCGGGATCGTCCTCGCCCCGTCGTACCCGGTCGAGCACCGGCTGCATCTCCTCCCGGTAAGTGCATGACATGCACCCGACCCAGCGGGCGGTGCCGTGGACCTCCACCACCCGGTCGGGGTCGCTGCCGGCCAGCTGGTGCAGACCATCGACGTTCTGGGTGATGAGCAGCAACAGCTTGCGCCGCGCCTCGAGCGACGTCAGGGCGTAGTGACCCCGGTTGGGGTCGGCGGTCCACATCGGGCTGTCGAGCCGGGACCGCCACGACCGCCGGCGCACCTCGGCGTCGGCGAGGTAGTTGTGGATCGTGGCCTGCTTCTCGGCCTCCGGGTTCCTCGTCCACACCCCCTGGGGCCCCCGGAAATCGGGGATCCGGGAGTCGGTGGAGATACCGGCGCCGGTCAACACGACGATCCGTTCGGCCCCCTCGACCAGGTCGGCGGCGGCCGCTACGGCCTCGTCGCGCTCGACGATGGCGCCGCCGACGAGGCTCTCGAGGGTCTCATCGCCATGGTTGGGGTTGCGTGGCCGGCCTGACTCGCTCACGTTGGCGACGCTAGCCGCTCCATTACCCTCGTCGAAATGAGTGAGCCGCTGGGCCCGAGGCCGTACTCGGACCGGGAGCTGACGCTGAAGGCGATCTCCCTCACGTTCCACCGGGCCCGGGCCGCCCAGGAACAGCTGAGGGCGCTGCCGACGGTCGAGACCGAACCGGACGACGTCGACGTCGACGCCGTCGACGTCGTGGGCCCGGTCGAGGGCGGCGGCCCGGGAGAAACGACGGCCGAGGAGGTGCTGGCCGAGAGCGACCACGACACCGACCCGCTGCCCAACCCGATCGTGACCGACGCCAACCTCGGCCACTATATGTCGCTGGCCACCTCGGTCCAGGGCGATCCCGACGCCAGAGGTCTCCGGAGTCGGCTGCGTCGACGGCGGGGGGCCCAGGCGCGTTTCAACACGGCCATCGTCCACGCCCTCCATCAGATCGATCACCGGACCCGACTGCAGCGCCGCACGATCGCCGCCCTCGAGGCCGAGCTGGCCGACGCCAGGCGAGCCCTGACGGCACTGGAAGCGGCGGCGCCGCCCATCGAAGCCGAGCCTCCCGCCGATCACCCCACCGAGATCGGGGTCGCCGGCGAGATCGGGGTCACCGACGAGATCGGGGTCACCGACGACGATGATGGGAGCGACCGGTGAGCGGCCCGCGGCTGGCGGTGATCAAACCCGACTTCGGGGCCCGGGGCGGATTCGAGCGCCACCTCGAGGCCGTCGTCGCCGGGCTGCGGCAGCGGGGCTGGCAGCTGACGGTGGTCGAGATCGACGGCCGGACCCGACCCAAGCGCCTCTACGGCCTGCCCGTCGAGCCCGTCCAGCTCGAGTTCCACGACGAGTACTTCATGCACCTGGCCCTCGTGGAGCGGACCCAGCAGCTGCGACTCGACCACTACGACGTGGTTCTGACCACCCAGCCCCCGACGTACCTGGCGCCCCACCAACGCAAGGTGGCGCTGTTCTACCACCAGGCCCGTCAGTTCTACGACCTGGCCGGCGCCTTCATGGCCAGCGGGTTCGTCGACGACGAGATCCACCGGGCGGCCTCACGGGCGGTGAGGACCCTCGAGCGCAGCGCCGTGCGCGACGTCCGCTTCTGGCTCGCCGGCTCCGCCGAGTCGGCCTCCCGGCTGGAGCGCTACTGGTCGATCCCCCCGGAGCTGATCGCCATCCACCGGGCCCCACCGACGTCGATCCCGCCCTCGGCCCCCTGGCACCGACCACAGGGACCGATCGTGTGCGTCGGCCGCCAGGAGTGGCCCAAGCGCACCGAGCTCCTGGTCCAGGCCATACATCTCACCCAGACCGGGGTCACGGCCCACTTCGTCGGGGGCGGGAGCCGGCTGGATTTCGTCCGGAGCCTCGACGCCGAGCTGGGAGCCGAACCGGAGCTGGCGGCCGAGCCCTTCGACGACGCCATCTGGCTCAACCGCGGCATCTACACCGCAGGGTGGAAGAAGTTCGACGGCCCCCCGAGCGGACGGATCACCTTCGAGACCGACGTCAGCGACGAGCGCCGGGACGAGCTCTACGACGCTGCGGTGGCGGTAGTGGCACCGGCCTACCGGGAGGACTACGGCCTGACCGCCATCGAGGCGATGGTCAGGGCCCGACCGGTCATCGTCTGCCAGGACGGTGGCGGCCTCACCGAGCTGGTCACCGACGAGGTGACGGGTCTCGTGGTGGAGCCGACGGCGGCGGCGATGGCCAAGGCCATCGACCGGCTCGTGCGCGATCCGGCCAAGGCGTCACGCCTGGGGGAGGCCGCCCGCAAGGCGGTGCTCGGCATCACCATCGAGGCCGCCGTCGACCAGGTCGATCGCACGCTGCGGTCGGTCATGCGGCAGGGGTACTGAGAGGCGGGCGACAACGACGTCGACGATCCGCTGACGGCTGATGCCATAGCCTCATCTACTCGACGTTCGTCCAATTCGACGTTCATATACTCTTGACAGCTTTCGTTTCCTGTTGCACGCTGCGGGAGCTTCCCCCCGTAGCCCGGCCGGTCCCGGGAGCCCGCTCCCCCGCCGTGGGCCTGGTCCGACCGAGGAGACACCGCGTGACCAGCGACCAACCCACCAACGACCCCGCTCCAGCGTCCCCCGCGACGACGACCACCACCCCCGTTGCCGTCACCGACCGGGTCGACCACCGGGCGCCCCGGCGCCGACCGGGGCGCGGCCGCGACGAGAACCACGACCACTCCCCGACGTTCCCCGAGTCCCGACTCCGCATCACGGTGTGGCCGGATCCGGTGCTAGACGCCCTCGGCCACGACCCCCGGTCGAGCTACGTGGAACAGTTCTGGCTGTCCGTGCTCGGCCCGTCCGCCGTCCTGCTCCTGCGGCGCCTGGCGGCGGCGCTCGAAGTCGAGCCCGACGGGTTCGACCTCGACCCACTGCGGTGGTCACAGGAGCTCGGCCTCGGAACCAAGGGCGGACGCCACAGCCCGTTCTGGCGCACCGTCGACCGGTCCTGCCGCTTCGGCGCCACCCACCGCAACGGGGAGCACCTGGCCGTACGCCGCCGGCTCGCCCCCCTGTCGGCCCGCCAGATCGAACGGCTTCCCGACCACCTGCGGCGGGCCCACGACGACTGGGCGGCCGTCCAGCTGGCCCGGCCCCGTCGCCGGACGGTGGCCCGCTGGTCGCACGCTGGCCCCGCTCCCCTACCCTCGACGACGGCCACCGACACGGGCACGGCCACCCTCCCCGCCCCCGACGAAGCCGCCGGCGAGTCCACCGGCATCGGCGGGGCCGGGGTCGACGGCGCCACCGATCAGTAGGCGCCGTCGCTCGTCAACACGGCCGGGATCGTCTTGGCCAGGATGGCCAGGTCGACCACCAGCGACCAGTTGTCGACGTAGTAGAGGTCGAGCCGGGTGTACTCCTCGAAGGTCGTGGTGCTCCGGCCCGAGACCTGCCACATGCCGGTGATGCCGGGCTTCACCCGGAGGCGCCCGTAGAGGTCGGCGTCCCACTCCGCCATCTCGGCTCGCAGGGCCGGGCGGGGCCCGACGAGGCTCATCTCGTCGCGGACCACGTTCCACAGCTGGGGTAGCTCGTCGAGCGACGTCCGGCGGAGGAAGGCGCCGATCCGGGTGACCCGGGGATCGTCCTGCATCTTGAACAACGGCCCCGATCCCTGGTTCTCGTCGGCCAGCTCGGCGAGGAGCTCCTCGGCGTTGGTGACCATCGTCCGGAACTTGAGCACCAGGAACGGCTCGCCGTCCTTGCCCACCCGCTCCTGACGGAACAGGACCGGGCCGTCCGACCCGAGCTTCACGGCGACGGCCAGCACGGCCAGCACCGGCGACAGCACGATCAGCGCCGACAGGGCGACGACGAGGTCGAAGGTGCGCTTGGCCCCCGCCCGCCACCCGTGCCGCTGACGGGGCTCGATGTACACGACGGGAAACCGTCCGAGGGGGCGGACGGTCAGTCGATCGGAGGCGATGTCGGCCAACGTGGAGCTCAGCTCGACGTGGATGCCGGCCTCGACCAGATCGCGGATCAAACGGTTGGACGAGGCCATGTCGACCGCCGTGGCCGCCACCACGACCCCGTGGGCCTGATGGCGACGGGCCGAGACCAGGACCTGTGTCGTCAGCTCGTTGGGATCGGCGGCGCACGACGGATCGACCAACCCGACGACATGGTAGCCCAGCCCTGGTTCCTCGGCGAACATGTCCGAGAACTGGGCGGCCTCCCCGTTCTCGCCGATGATCAGGACCCGACGGGTCATCCTCCCGCTGAGGCGGTGGGCGGCGATCCGGCGGCGGACCGTCTCACGGCCGAGCGTGAGGGCCACCACGGCGACGGCCCACCCGAGGGCGAGCCAGACCCGGTCGAGCCGAAGGTCGACGGCGTAGGCGACGAGGCCGAGGGTGGCCAGCGAGCGGCCGCCGGCCCCGACGATTCGGCGGAGCTCGTCGGCCCGGGTGGTGATGAAGCGGGCCCGGTAGAGTCGGGCCTTCGCCATCCACAACCCGAACGAGACGAGCAGCACGACGATGGCCAGTGGGCCGTCGGGGCCCGGATGGCGGGCCACCGACGCCAGGACGACGGCGGCGAGCACGGCGACGACGTCGACGGCCACCACTCCGGCCCGCACCCGTCCCGCCGCCCGCTCGGGCGAAGCGACGAGGGCGTCGTCGATCGTCGTCCCAATCGTTGACACACCATTGGATCGGCACCCGGACCGAGCGCTTTAGGACGGTATGGGTCGCGCCGTCAGGCCTCCCAGTTGGCCAGGGTGTCGATCAGCAGGCGGACGCCGAAACCGGTCGCGCCCTTCGCGTTGATGCCCTCGTCGTTGTCCGCCATCGCCGCCAGCCCCAGGTCGATGTGGGCCCATGGCCGGTCGTCGACGAACTCGGACAGGAACAGGCCGGCGACGAGGGCGCCCCCATAGGGACCGGCGCCGATGTTCTTCAGGTCGGCGACCGAGGAGTCGAGCTGCGACCGGTACTCCTCGGGAAGGGGCAGCCGCCAGATGTTCTCCCCCGTGCGGGCGGCGGCCGCCTCCAGGCGGGCCACCACCTCGTCGTCGTTGCCCATCACCGCGGCGTAGGCGGTGCCGAGGGCGGCGGAGGCCGAGCCGGTGAGGGTGGCGATGTCGATGACGGCGTCGGGCTCACCCTCCGCCGCCAGGGCCAGGGCGTCGGCCAGGACGAGCCGGCCCTCGGCGTCGGTGTTGAGGACCTCGACCGTCGTCCCGTTGCGGGCGGTGAACACGTCGCCGGGCCGTTGGGCGTCACCGCCGGTCATGTTGTCGGTGAGGGGGATGAAGCCCTCGACCGCCACCGGAGCGCCGACCGTGGCCAGGGCCGACATGGCGGCGAGGACGGCCGCTCCACCCGACATGTCGACCTTCATCTGGGCCATGCCCACCGCCGTCTTGAGCGACAGACCGCCGGAGTCGAAGGTGATGCCCTTGCCGACGAGGGCCACCCGGGCCCTCGCCCGACCGGTGGGGGTGTACTGGAGGCGGACGAAACGCGGTGGATGGGTCGATCCCTGGTTGACGGCGAGGACGCCCCCCAGCTTCTCCCGGGCGATGCGACGCTCGTCCCACACGGTGACCTTGAGGCCGGCGGCCTGCGCCACCTCCCTGGCCCGATCGGCGAAGGCCTCGGGGGTGAGGGAGCCGCCCGGCTCGTTGCTCAGATCGCGGGCCAGCTCCACCGCGTCGGCCACGGCCACGGCCCGCTCGACCGCAGCCTTCGCCCCCCGACCGGACAGCACGACCGTGACCTTCTCGGTCACCACCTTGTCGGGTCCGGTCTTGAACGCCCGGTAGCGGTACTGGGCGAGCCGGAAGCCCTCGACGACGGCGGCGGCCGCCTCGTCGCGCCACCCCTCCTCGCTCTGGCCGACGAGGGTGGTGGCTGCCGTCTTGTGGCGTTTCACCGAACGGGCGAAGGCGGCGGCGGCGGTGCGGAGGACGCCGGGCCCGACATCGGCCCGCGGTCCGATGCCGACGAGGACCTCGATCGGGCCCTCGTCGGCCGGTGTCAACACCAGGCACTGACCCGGTTTGCCCTCGAAGCCCTGGAGCTCGGCCGCCCTTCGGGCCGCCGGGCCGAGGTCGTCCAGCTCGTCGCTGGCCACCGGGTGATCGACGGCGGTGGCGGCTCGGGGCACGGACGTGGCTGCGGTGACGGTAGGCATGGCGTCAAAGCCTAAACCAAACGCCCGAAGGCCCACTGCGGCCCACGGTGGGCCGCCGTCAGCCGAGGGCCCGGTGGGTCGGTCCAGGGCCCGGGATCCGGCCCCGGGGCGGGTGCACGGGACGGGATCAGTGGGCGGTGGCGGCCAGCTCGCCGGCCTCCATACGCCACGACCGTTGCCCGGCCGGAAGGCCGAACAGGGCGGCGGTGTTGTCGCGGAAGATCGCCTGGTGGTGGTCCTCGCCCAGGTGGGAGGCCTGTTCGGCGATGAGCTGGCGCGACCGCGGCCAGGTCGAGTCGGTGTGGGGGAAGTCGCTGGCCCACAACAGGTGGTGGTAGTCCATCAGGTCACCGGTGTGGTAGGCGGTGACGTCGTCCTGGAACGTGGCCCAGACGTTCGACCTGATGTAGTCGCTGGGCAGCTTCGACAGGCCCTTCAGTACCCCGTCGCCGGTGTGGATGCGGGCCGCGTGATCCATGCGGTACATGTAGTGGGGCAGCCAGCCGGCGTCGCTCTCGGCCACCACGAGCTTCAGGCCGGGGTGACGTTCGAACACCCCGCCGAGGGTCATCATGCCGACGACGTCCTGGATGGCACGCATGATCCCCAGGAAGTTGTTCAAGGCGTGGCCCCGGGTCTGCTGGTCGATGCTGCCGGCGCGATTGGTCAGGATGTGGAAGCACACCGGCAGGTCGAGATCGGTGGCGCACTCCCACAGGGCGTCGTAGTCGGGATGGTCATAGTCCTCGTGGATCGGGTCGCCCGGCATCATCATGCCCACGAAACCCATCTCGCGGGCCCGCTGGAAGTCGGCGATGGCGTCGTCGACGCCGAGGACCGCCGTCTGGGCCAACCCGAAGATCCGCTCGGGGGCGTCGCTGCACATCTCGGCCAGCCACCGGTTGTAGGCCTTCATGCAGGCGTCTTTGAACTCGGCGTCGCGATGCATGCAGATGCCCATGCCCACCGAGGCGTAGATCAGCTCGGCGGCGATGCCGTCGGCGTCCATGAACGCCAGCCGCTCCCGACCGATGTAGGCGGCCGGTCGCACGTCGGCGAACGTCATGGTCTTGGCCCGGGCCAGCCGTTCCCGGGGCTCGAACCCCGCACCGTCGATGAACCCGAGGGCCACCGGCTTGCGCATGCCGGGAACCACGAAGGCCTCGGTGCCGTTGTCGAGGGCGACGATGTGGGGTGCCCGGTCACGGTAGGCGGGGTCGATGTAGTCGGTATAGGTGTTGGCCGCCTCACAGACGTGGCCATCGGCCGAGATGATGCCTGCAGGTATCACGGGTCCCCCTTCGCTGCCCGGCGGTGGTGCCGTGCCACGACACTACCGCCCGGCCGTCGGCCCGATCACGCCGGTGACCCGGACCGGGGCCTCGGCGGGCTGCGTCAAGCGCCGCCGACGGGAAGCTCCTGAACGAGGGTGGCGGTGGGGGCGAACAGGTCGCCCCGCTCCGCCACCCGGGCCAGTACCTGGTCGGAGTCGAAGCCGAGCGGCGCCCCCGCCGCCCCGTCGGCCACCTCGTCCCAGTCGATGGGGGTCGACACCGTGGGGGTGGGGCGGGCCCGCAGGGAGTAGACGGCGATCGTGGTTTTGTGTCGCGAGTTCTGTGACCAGTCGACGAAGACGCGGTTGCGACGCAACGACTTCGTCATCTCGACCAGGACGCGGTCGGGGTGGCGGCGGGCCAGGAGCTGGCCGACCGCCAGGGCGAAGCTCGAGGCGTGGTCGTGGGTGTGGGGGTGGTTGAGGGGAACGTAGATCTGCAGGCCCTTCGATCCGGACGTCTTGGGAAACGACTGGAGCCCGATCGGCTCCAGGACCCCCCGCAGGTCGAGGGCGACCTGGCAGCACTCGACGATCGTGGCCGGCTCGCCCGGGTCGAGGTCGAACACCAGCATCGTGGGTGTCTCGAGATCGTCGCAGCGAGCCATGGGCGCATGGAGCTCGATGGCGGCCAGGTTGGCGGTCCACACGAGGGCCGCCGGCTCCTCGAGCCGGCAGTAGTCGATCTCACCATCCCGGTCGCCGGGGCCGAGCGCCACCGGAACCCACCCGGGGCGGTGGGCCGGGCACCGCTTGTTGAAGAACGACTCGGCGTCGACCCCGTTGGGCCAGCGCCGCAGGGTCATGCAGCGACGGGCCACGTGCGCCAGCATGGCCGGCGCCACCCGGGCGTAGTAGTCGATGACCTGGGCCTTGGTGAACCCCACCTCGGGGTAGAGCACCTTGTCGAGGTTCGACAGACTGAGGGTCCGGCCCCCGACCGATACCTCGACCCGCTCCTCTCCCCGTTCCGGCATCGGATCAGGCCGACCGGGCCTCGGCTGCCTCGTCGGCCCCGTCGTCGGCCCCGGTCTTCTTCTTCGAGCCCTTCGCCGCTGCCTTCTTCGCTGCCTTCTTGGCCGACGGGTGCTTTCTCCGGGCCTCCTTGGCGGCGTTGACGCTGGCCTCGAGAGCGGCCAGGAGGTCGACCACCCCCTCGTCCTCGGCCGCCGGCGCCGTCTCGATCTCGGTCACCTCGCCCGCCGCCTTGGCCTCCAGCAGATCAAGCACCTGCTGGCGATAGCTGTCCTCGTAGCGGTCCGGTTCGAAGTCGGTGGTCAGCGAGTCGATGAGCTGGGACGCCATGGCCAGCTCGGCCTCGGTGGCGTCGATGTCGTCGAGGTCGTCGAGGCCGGGGATGTCGGCCGGGTCGACGACCTCATCGGCGTAGACCATGGTCGACATCATCAGCGCCCCCGCCGCCGGTCGAATGGCGACCAGATACTGTTTGGTCCGCATGACGAAGCTGGCGATGGCCACCCGCCCGGCGTCCTCCATGGCCCGGGTCAGGAGCACGTAGGATTTCCGGGCCAGCTCCTCCGGCACGAGGTAGTAGGCCGAGTCGTAATACACCGGATCGATCTCGGACTCGTCGACGAAGTCGCTGATGTCGATCATGCGGCTGGACTTCGGGGACAGGGCGGCCAGCTCGTCGTCGGTCACCACGACGTAGGAGTCCTTGCTGATCTCGTACCCCTTGACGATCCGCTCGTAGGGGACTTCGTCACCGCTGGCGTTGACGCGCTTCTGGCGGACCCGGCTGTTGGTTTCGGCGTCGAGCTGGTTGAAGTGGACCGTCTTGCGGCTCACTGCGCTGTACAGCTTGACCGGCACCGAGACGAGGCCGAAGCTGATCGCTCCGCTCCAGATGGCACGTGGCATGGGGACTCCTCACCCGCCGCCGATGCCCCGGCGACGACTGCGTCGACCCCCGGGTGGGGTCGTGCTGACCGTGGGCCCAGGGTACCGCTCCCGCCCCCGGGCCGACCGATCAGCCGAGGGAGGCCCGACCGACCAGATCGATGCCGAAGCCGGTGAGTATGGCCAGGTACAGGAGCCCGGTGGCGGCCATCACGGCGGCGTACTGCCGCTCCCGGAGCGCGGCCAGGGTGACGCCGACGAGGCCGATCGTGGTGACCACGCACGCCCCCCAGAACCAGCCGAGCATGCCGGCGTAGCCGTCGTCGATGGCGCCCGTCCACACCGACACCATACCCGTCGGAACGAGCAGGAGCGCCACCTCGGGCAACCACAGGACGCCGGTCCAGCGGACCAGCTCGACGAGCGGGGCCCGGTTCAGGCCGGGCTGGACCAGGTACCAGTGGCCGAGGAGCATGGCATCGCTGACGGCACCGAGGAAGGCGGCCCCGACGACCATCCGGGCGACGCTGAGCCACAGTGGGTCCCCGGCATGGATCCCGGCCATCACGAGACCGACGAGACCGATGGCGGGGGCGACGAGGTCGAGGCGGGGATCGAACTCGGCGGATGACGGGGCGTCGCCCCCGACGGCGTCATCGGCGGCCGGGGCCGACGCCGGGGCCACCATGGCGCCGACGCGCTCCCGGGCCGCAGCGGCCCTGGCCCGCGGGCCGGCCACGCCGGCGGCCCGCCGCCGATACGACAACAGCCCGGCCGCGGCCGTCGCCACCGCAACCCCGAGGGCCGGCAGGTCACGCCCCGGGACCGAGTCGAGGCGGAGCCCGATGACGAAGGCGCCGAGGGCCAGCAGCCCGTACGTGGAGCGCAGCAACCACCCGTAGCCCACGCCGACGAGGCGACGACGGCCCGTGACCCAGAGGAAGAACAGGCCCCCGGTGGCCCACTGGAGCAGCACCGACGATGCGTCGAGCTCGATCACCGGTTCAGCGTTCGACGACGGCGAGACCGTGGTCGGCCCGGTTCAGGGCCCGGGGCCCCTCCTCGGTGGCGACCACGATGTCCTCCAGGCGAGCACCCCAACGGCCGGGCACATAGAACCCGGGTTCGATCGAGAAGGCGTTGCCGGCGACCAACGCCTCGTCGTTGCCCTCGACCAGGTACGGGTCTTCGTGCTCCTCGACACCGATCCCGTGCCCCAGACGGTGGATGAAGAACTGGGCCAGGTCGGCCTCGGCCAGCCGATCGCGGGCCACCTTGTCGACGGCGGCGGCCGGGGTGCCGACGCGGGCGGCGGCCACGGCCGCGGCCTGGGCGCCATGGAGCGCGGCATAGGCCTCGGCGAACTCGGCCGGTGGCTCGCCGATGTGGACACAGCGGGTGATGTCGGAGCAGTAGCCGGGCTCGCCCTCTCCCTCGTCGGTCGTGCCCCCGAAGTCGCACAACACGACCTCGCCCTCCTCGATGACCTTGTCGGAGGCGTGGTGGTGGGGGCTGGCGGCGTTGGGGCCCGAGGCCACGATGGCGAAGTTGACCTTTGCGTGACCCTCGGCCAGGATCCGCCGCGACAACTCGGCCGAAACATCGGCCTCGGTCCGGCCCACCAGCGGGATCTCTCCGCTCTGGAGGGCCGCCGCCACCCGGTCAACCCCGGCTGCGGCCCGGGCCAGGCGCTCGACCTCGTCGGCATCCTTGACCGCCCGCAGGGGTGAGGTCACCTTGCCCGCGGCCACCCACCGGGCGTCGGGCATGTCGTGTTGGAGGGCGACGAGGAACCGGCTCCACGTGTGATCGCCGATGGCGACCGTGCCCCTGGCTGCGCTCAGCTCGACCACGATCGCCACCGGGTCGTCGGTCTCGCCCCAGGCCCGTATCGAGAACAGCTCGGGCCGAGGTACCACCCGCGGCACCTCGAAGGCGGGGAGCACGAGGCTCGCCTCGTCGTCGGCGGGCACCACCAGCATGGTCAGCCGCTCCAGGGGCATGGCCTCGTAGCCGATGAGCCAAGGAAGATCGGGGCCGACCGACAGGAGAAGGGTGTCGATGCCGGCCGCCGTCATGGCGGCCCGGACCCGGGACAATCGGCGCTCGAACATGGGTCCAAGGATAGGCCCCCCGCCCCGGTCTGCTTGAGTTCGGGCCGGCGGGGCCGATGGAGTGCTGGCGCGGGGAGCGGGTCCCGGCGCCCGTCGACCACGGATGGCTCGGCGGACAAGCGACTACGGCAGGCGGCATGACACGAGTGGCGGCGCTCACCCCACGGACCGAGGCCCGGCTCCGGCCCGGCGCGTCCCGGCTGGTGGCCGGCACCGCCGAGCGTGTGGCCCGGCGGCTGGACGAGCTCCTGGCCTCCTCCGACCTGTCGCGCCGGGAGCTGCAGGCCACCCATCGCCGGATATCCCTGCTCGACCGGGAGGGGACGGCGCCGTCCGCCAACGAGTTCTGGGAGGCCGCAGCGGCCCCCCGGGCCGACTTCCTCGTCCGCCGGGCCCTCGCCATCCTCGACGAGGAGCTGTGGCTGCTGACCGGGGCGGTGAGGGCCGGGGTCTGCGTCCCGGACGACGCCGGAGTCAGCGCGCGCGACGCCTATCTGCATCTCGTGGCGGCGCTGCCGGACGGCGCCGCCATCGACGAGCTCGGACGGTGGTGGCAGCGGCGGCTGCGGTGGGCGGCGGTGGCCGGCTCGATCCCTGCCGTCCTGACCGCCCGACCGGGCGAGATCGATCTCGTCGTGTCCAACCACGAGATGGTGCTTCTCGACCGGGCGCCGTGGTCGCACGGCGACCGGCTCCTCTCGGCCTTCGAGCTGGGGCGCAACGAGCTGACCGGGCGAGGCCGGCAACGGGTGGCCGAGGCGGTGAACCGTCTCGTGGTCGGACCGGACGCCCTCCCCCCGCTGGCAGCCTGAGGGCGGGACGCCGGCGGGCCGAACGGGCCCGGATGGCGGCATGCTGTGGGCCGTGCATCCCGTGTCGACCGCCTTGTTCCTACTCGGCTACGGGCTGGCCCTGCCGATCGGGCTGAGGATGGTCCCGATCGTCGCCCAGCAGCACCGACTGGCCTTCGCCGGGCATCAGGTGGGTGTGGTGATCGTCCTCGTCGGCTGGCTGCTGCGGGGCAGTGTCGGCATCGCCGTCATCCACGCGCTGTGGCTGGTGGGGGCCAGGATCTGGTTCTCGTGGGCTGCCCGGTGATGGCCTCGAGAGCGGAGCCGGCATGGTGGCTCGACCGGGTCAGGGGGCTGGCTTCCACGTGGGGGATGCCGAGCTCCGATTCGCCGAACGCCTTGAGGTCGTCGAACTCGTCCGGGGTCCACCAGCGTTGCACCGGCAGGTGGTCGGCCGTCGGGCGCAGGTACTGGCCGACGGTGACGATCCCCACCCCGACGGCGGCCAGATCGGCGAGGGTGGCCTCGACCTCGCTCCGCTCCTCACCCAGCCCGACGATGATCCCCGACTTGGTCGTCGCCCCCGCCAGGCCGGCCCGGGCCAGCAGAGCCAGGCTGCGCCCGTAGGCGGCGGACGGACGGACGGCGCGCTGGAGGCGGGCCACCGTCTCGATGTTGTGGTTGACCACGTCGGGCCGGGAGCCCAGCACGACGGTCAGCGCCTCGGCCGAACCTCCCAGGTCGGAGATCAGGACCTCGACCGTGGCGTCCGGAGCCCGGAGGCGCACGGCCTCGACCGTGGCCGCAACGTGGGCCGCCCCTCCGTCGTCGAGGTCGTCGCGGGCGACCATCGTGAGCACGGCATGGCTGAGCCCGAGCTCGACCACGGCGTCGGCCACCCGCCCCGGCTCGGCCCCGTCGGGGGGCAGGGGCCGTCGGGTGTCGACGAGGCAGAAGCCACAGGCCCGGGTACAGCGGTCGCCCAGTACCATGAACGTGGCCGTGCCCTCGTTCCAGCATTCGAAGATGTTGGGACAGCCGGCCTCCTCGCACACGGTCACCAGGTCGAGGCGGCGGGACACGGCCTTGAGCCGCCGGTAGCCGGGATCGGTGCGGAGCTTGACCCGCATCCACGGCGGCTTGCGCTCGCCCACCTCCATTCCGGCGCCGACACCGGCGTCCGCCAGTCGGCCCCGGAGCCGGACGGGCACCCCCCCGCCGTCGGCCGGACGGGCGCCGGCGCTGCGAGCGACCCCTCGGGTGAACGGCGACAGGTCGTCGGACCGGACCCGCCACGCCACGTCCTGGCGCTCGATGGGCCGGACGGGCTCGAGGTGGCGCCCGGCCCGCTCCGCCACCAGGTCGACGACCCGCTGCATGCCGACGTCGATCCCCTCGGCCCGCAGGGAGGTCACCGCCTTGTCGGCGATGCCGCACGGCACGATGTGGCCGAACCAGCCGAGATCGACGTCGACGTTGAGGGCGAAGCCGTGCATCGATCGACCGCGGCTGAGCTTCACCCCGACGGCGGCGATCTTGCGCTGGCGTTCGCCTCCGGGGTCGAGCCAGACCCCGGGCGATCCCGCAACCCGTCCGGCGTCCAGGTCGAGCTCGGCCAGCACATCGATCAGGAGCCGCTCGATGCTGGTGACGTAGGCCACGGTGTCGGCCATGCCGCCGCCCCGCTTGCCGGGCACCGACAGCACCGGGTAGCCGACCAGCTGTCCCGGGCCGTGGAACGTGACGTCGCCGCCCCGATCGACCCGGTGGACCCCGGCGCCGACGGTGGTGGGGTCGACGAGGAGATTGGCCTCGTCGGCCCGTACCCCGAGCGTGTAGACGGGGGGGTGGGTGCAGAGCAGGAGGTGGTCGTCGCCCCCGGCGAAGAGGCCACGTTGCAGGTCCCAGGCCTCCTCGTAGCCGAGTTGGCCCAACCACCGGACCCGCAGGGGCCGGGTCCCATCCCGTCGAGCGGTCACGCCAGCTCCGCCTCCCAGTCCCTCGTCTCGATGATCTCCTTGGTCCGGGCCAGGAAGGCGGCGGCGTAGGCACCGTCGATGGCCCGGTGATCCCAGGCCATGGCGAGGACGCCGACCGAATGGATGGCGAGCGACTCGTTGCCGTAGTCGTCCTCGATCACGACCGGCTTGCGCTTGACTCCGTCGGTGGACAGGATCGCCACCTGGGGCTGGTTGATTATGGGGAACTGCATCATCGTGCCGTAGCTCCCGGCGTTGGTCAGCGTGAACGTGCCGTTCGACAGTTCGTCGGGCGAGAGCTGCTTGGCCCGGGCCCGCCGGGCCAGATCGGCGATGTCGCGAGCGATGGCCCGCATCCGCTTGCCGTCGGCGTCGCGCACGACCGGGGCCAGCAGTCCCTGAAAGTCGAGGTCGACGGCGACGGCGAGGTTGACGTAGTTGTGGACGACGAGCTCCCGGTCGCCGACCGAGGCGTTGAGGTGGGGGTACTCGCGGAGGGCGTCGATAGTGGCCCGGGAGATGAACGGAAGGTAGGTGAGGCTGATGCCCTCCTCGTCCTTGAACCGCTGACCGTGGGCCTTCCGGACCTGCTCCACCCCCTCGTAGTCGACCTCGATGGCGGTGAGGGTATGGGGGGCCACCGACTTCGACATCACCATGTGCTCGCCGGTCTTGAGGCGGATGTTCGACAGGGGCACCACGGCGTCGCGGGCACCGGCGTGGACCACGGGGGCCGGGGTCGGAGCCGGCGCCGGGACGGGCGCCGGCGAGGCCGCGGGCTGGGGGGCGGGCGCCGAGGGCTGGGCCGG
>JBHJNQ010000040.1:0-32631 GCA_050330635.1 Acidimicrobiales bacterium
GGTCTCGACCCACCGTTGGGCGAGCACCATACGGTCATCCCACTCGAGCTCTGCGAGCTCGGATGAGCAGGTCACCACGACGATACCTTCGCTGTTGTCACCGAGATAGGGCTTCAAGATGAGCGGGTAGACCGAGTCGGGTAGGTCGCGCAGCGCGTGCAGATCGTGGGCGAGGTAGGTGTGCGGCGTGGGGATGTCCGCGCGCTTCAGACGATCGATACAGCGCGCTTTGTCTCGGACGGCGTCGACGGCTGGCCATGGGTTGACGATCGCACACGGGAGCTCGGCGGCTGCGGCGAGCAGGGTCAGCGCCATTGGGTGCCGGGAGCGGCCGATCAGCACGTCACCCGGTCGGATCGAGTCGAGCGGCGACTCAGCTGTCCCGCTGTCGATGTCGACTCGGGCCGTGTCGACGAGGACGGTCCGTACGTTGATGCCGTTGCGTTCGAGTTCGCGGACGAGTTCGCCTGGCATGCGTTGCTTCAGGTAACGGCGATCCGTCAGGATCCATACCGTCGACTGGTCGACAGATGTTTGGTCGGCGTTCACCTGGATGACACTGCCGGGCTGCCATGAAGGGAACGTGAGTCCGCTGTGAGAGGGCTCTCATCGGCCGGTAGCCTCGCACGTGGCTGAGGATCTGCTTGTCGCTGAATGCACGAAGTCCGGCGGCTCCGACTTGGCCAGCAGGAGCAGGTCCTCAACGATTCGCCTGTTGAGGTCGAGCCGACGAATGTGCAGGGTTGAATCCGCCTATCGTGCCGGCGTGCCATCATGGTCGGCCATGGATTCCCTCGGTTTCGGAGCCCAGCCGATGGTGGTTGGGGCGTGATGCTGAAGTCACTGGGGGTGACGATCGCCCAGCTGAGCCAGCGGGTTCGTGGTGCTCCCAGCCCCCGGTCGTTGTCCGGCGACCGGCGTACCGAGTTCTCGGTCCAGCGGGCCGAGTGGCGCCGCCGCATGAAGACCGTCGTCTCCCTCGCCGTGGCGTTCGTGGCCATGGTGGCCCTGTTCTCGACCCTCTTCCACGAGCTGATGGACCGGGAGGGGCGGTCCTACTCGTGGGCGACCAGCGTCTACTGGACGCTGACGACGATGACGACGCTCGGGTTCGGCGACATCACGTTCGAGTCCGATGCCGGCCGCATCTTCTCGGTGGTGGTTCTGCTTGCCGGCTCGACGTTCCTGCTGGTCATGCTGCCGTTCGTGTTCATCCAGTTCGTCTTCGTGCCGTGGATGAACGAGCGTGATCGGCGCCGGGCGCCGCGGTCGTTGCCGCCATCGGTCGCCGGTCACCTCATCCTCACCGAGCTCGGACCGGTCGAGGCCGCGCTCGCCGAGCGAGCCGAGCAGGCCAAGGTGCCGTACGTGATCCTGGTCGAGGACGTGGAGGTCGCCGGCCGCATCCACGACGAGGGCCGCCGGGTGATGATGGGCCCGCTCGACGATCCGGCGACCTACCGGAACGCCCAGGTGGCCCAGGCGGCGATGGTGGTCGCCACCCGGAGCGATCCGGCCAACACCAACATCGCCTTCACGGTTCGCGAGATCGCCCCCGACGTCGTGATCCTGGCGACGGCCAACTCGTCGGCATCGATCGACATCCTGGAGATCGCCGGCGCCGACCATGTCCTCCAGCTCGGCGAGATCCTCGGGTCGGCGATGGCTTCGCGCACCCTCGGCATCGGGGGGGCGAGTCACGTGATCGGGGAGTTCGCCGGTCTGAGGATCGCCGAGGCCGGTCTGGTCGGTACGGCCATGGTCGGCCGCTCGCTCCTCGACCTCGGACTGCGGGCTCGGCTGGGTGTCGGCATCATCGGCGTCTGGGACCGCGGCGAGTTCACGATCGCCAGCGGGGAGACCGTGCTCGAGGACTCGATGATCCTGCTGCTGGCGGCGACCGATGAGCAGTTGGCGGCGTTCGACACCGAGTACGCCGTCGACGCTGCCACCGCCCACCACGCCGTGATCATCGGTGGCGGCCGGGTCGGCCGGGCTGCCGGTGCGGCGTTCGAGCGGGAGGGGGTGCCGTTCACGATCGTCGAGCAGCTCCCCGAACGGAGGCGCTCCGGTGTGTCGTACGTGATCGGCGACGCAGCAGACCGCAGCGTCCTCGAACAGGCCGGTATCGCCAAGGCCGGCGCGGTGTTGGTCACGACGCACGACGACGACATCAACGTCTACCTGACCCGGTACTGCCGAGGCCTGCGGCCCGATGTCCGCATCGTGTCGAGGGCGCGCCTGGACCGCAACGTCAGCACCCTGTACCGCGCCGGTGCCGACGCCGTGTTGAGCTACGCCGGCGCAGGCTCGGCCGCCATCTGGAACCACTTCCGGGGCGACGAGACCCTGCTCGTCGCTCAGGGGCTCCACGTGTTCCGGGCGCCGGTGCCGCGGGAGCTGGAGGGCCGCTCCCTCGCCGAGTCACACCTCCACCGGCGGACCGGCTGCAACGTGGTGGCGATCGATCATGGTGATCGGATCGAGGCGAACCCCGATGCCCACGCCCCGCTGGCCGGGGGCGCCGAGCTCGTCCTCATCGGTACCGACGTGGCGGAGGCCACATTCAGCGACGAGTTCGTAGCCGCCCGGCGGTGGGTCCGTCGACCGACCGCAGCCGGTACCTCCCCCGGCGTCGGGCCCAGCGGCACCGACACCTCCACCGGTCGCTGACGGCCCCCGACCGCTGATCGCCGATGGGCCCGTCCGTGGCGAGGGTGCCCCGGCGTCGGCCCGGCCAGCGAGGTGCCGGTGCACTGGTCGACGGGTCGCGCCACGCTGGGCCCGTACATGCGATCATCGGTCGATGCGCGTCGCCGTCTACAGCACCAAGCCCTATGACGAGCAGTTCCTGCTGGCCGCCAACGACGGGGCCGGGCACGAGCTGCGGTTCTTCGAGAGCCGCCTGACCCCGGCGACGGTCCCGCTCGCCGCCGGGGCCGCTGCGGTGTGCGCCTTCGTCAACGACGATGTCGGCGCCGACGTGCTCGAGGCCCTGGCCGGCGTCGGCGTCGGTCTGATCGTGCTCCGGTCGGCCGGATACAACCATGTCGACATCGCCGCCGCCACCGAGCTCGACCTGCCGGTGCTGCGCGTGCCGGGCTACTCCCCGCACGCCGTGGCCGAGCACTGCGTCGGGCTGATCCTGGCCCTCAATCGGAACATCCATCGGGCCCACAACCGGGTGCGGGAGGGCAACTTCTCACTCAACGGCCTGCTCGGGTTCGATCTGCACGGCAAGACGGTGGGGGTGATCGGTACCGGCAAGATCGGGGCCAGCTTCGCCCGGGCCATGCTTGGTTTCGGGTGCGAGGTCCTCGCCAGCGACCCGTATCCCGACGACGGGTGCTGCGCCCTCGGCGTCGCCTACCTCGACCTCGACGAGGTGCTGAGCCGGGCCGACATCGTGTCACTCCACTGCCCCCTGACCCCTGACACCCACCACCTGATCGACGACGAACGGTTGGCCCTCATGCGCCCGGGGGTGATGCTGATCAACACCAGCCGGGGCGCCCTGGTCGACACGGCGGCGGTGATCGACGCCCTCAAGCGGGGCCACATCGGGCACCTCGGGCTCGACGTCTACGAGGAGGAGGCCGACCTGTTCTTCGAGGACCTCTCGGACAAGGTCCTCCACGACGACGTCTTCTCCCGCCTCCTCACGTTCCCCAACGTGCTCATCACCGGCCATCAGGGCTTCTTCACCAGGGAGGCCATGTCGAACATCGCCGCCACCACGATCGCCAACCTGACCGCCTTCGAACGCGGCGAGCCTCTGGTCAACCGGGTCGTTCCCGTCAACGTCTGAGCGGGACATGGACGCAGCCCTGGCGGCGACCCCGATCCTGGTCGTCCTCGTGCTCATGGTGGGCCGCAGCTGGACGGCGGCCCGGGCCGGCACAGCGACCGCGCTCGTCACCCTGATCATCGCCGTTGCGCTGTTCGACTTCGGCGGCAGCGGCGACCCGTTCGGGGTGGTGGACGGAGTCGGGGGCGTCCTGGCCGAGGCCGCGTTCGTGACCGCCACGGTGGTGGCGATCATCGGTCCGGCGCTCGGCATCCACCATCTGCAGGAGCGGACCGGAGCCACGGCCGCCCTCCGTTGCGCGCTGGCCCGACTCCACTCCGATCCCCGGGTCGGGGCGCTGCTCATCGCCTGGTTCTTCGCCCTGTTCCTGGAGGGCGCGGCCGGGTTCGGTACTCCGGTGGCGTTGGCCGCCCCGTTCCTCGTCGCCGCCGGTTTCCCCCCGGCCGCCGCGGTGGTGGCCGCACTTGTCGGCCACGCCGCCGGGGTGTCCTTCGGCGCCGTCGGTACCCCTGTCATCGCCCAGCTCGCCATCGTCGATTCGAGCGGGCTCGAACTGGCCCGGGCCACCGCCCCCTACCAGCTCACCCTCGGCTGGGTCCTCATGGCCTTTCTCGTGGTCCTGATCGGCAGGGTCCATCCCGACCAGGGCCCGCCGTGGCGGTGGGGGGTGGTGGCAGCCGTGGCGTTCTTCGTCCCGTTCGGTCTGATCGCGCTGGTGGTCGGACCTGAGCTGCCGACGCTCGGCGGCGCATTGCTCGGTGTCGTCGCCTTCGGCCTGATCGCAGCTCGTCGCCGTGGCGCCGATGACGCCGGTGAGCGCACCAGAGACGGAAATGAGCGCGTCGAAGACGGAGGTGGGGGCACCGATGGTGGCGGTGGCGGCACCGAGATGCCCGTGGTGCGGGCCGCCGCTCCCTACCTGGTGCTCGTGGGGCTGGTGCTCGTCACCCGCCTCGTCTTCCCGCTCCGGGATCTCCTGGCCCGGTTCGAGGTCTCCTGGCGCACCGACGACGGTTTCGCCGGCGCCGTCAGCCCGCTCCTGCACCCGGGACTCCTGCTCAGCGCGGCGTTCGTCGCCGGCGCCGTAATCCAGGGCGCCTCGTTGCCGGCGGTGGCCGACGCCTTCGCCACGGCGACGCGTCGCCTGGGTGGGGTCGTCGTGGCGCTGGTGGCCATGGTCACCGTCGCCCGTACCATGTCGCACGCCGGCATGACCGCCGAGCTGGCCACCACGGCGGCGACGGTCGGACCGGCCTGGCCCCTCCTCGCCCCGGCCGTCGGTGCGCTGGGAACCTTCGTGACCGGTTCGGCCACCGCCTCCAACGTGTTGTTCACCGAGCTCCAGGAGTCCACGGCCGAGGCGGCCGATCTGCCGGTCACTCCCATCCTCGGCGCCCAGGGATTCGGGGCGGCGGTGGGCAACATCATCTGCCCCCACAACATCGTGGCTGCGGTGGCAACTGTCGGCCTCACCGGCCAGGAGGGCCTGGTGCTGCGCCGTACCCTCCCCGTCGCCCTCGTCTACGTGGCCCTCGGTGGCGCGGCTGCGCTCGTGTTCAGTCGCTGACCGCGCCGAGAGTCCTTGCCCGCCGGCCGGGGTGGCTCGTAGCATAGGTGACTGACATCACCACGGGAGGTGGCGCATATGGCGACGCTCGAGCCGGTTGCGGACTGGGGTGAAGACTACGACATCTTCGATGCCGGCTACGTCCGACATCCCTACCCGGTGTGGGAGGAACTCCGGGGCCGTTGCCCGGTGGCCCACACCGACCGGTGGGGTGGCTCGCACCTGCCGACCACCTACGACACGGTGAACGAGGTGGCCCACGACGTCGACCGGTTCTCCTCGATCGAGGTCACGGTGGCGCCCATCCCCGCCAGCTACGACGACGATGGCAACCGGCTGATCTCCGTCATCGGCTCCGACCCGCCCGACCACACGGGGATCCGCCGGCTCCTGCTCCCGTTTTTCGCCCCGAAGGCGGTCGAGCGGTTCCGGGAACCGACCAGGGACCTGTGCCGCCAGCTGCTGCGGGGCTTCGTCGAGCAGGGCGAAGTCGATGCGGCCGAGGAGTACGCCAAGCAGATCCCGCCCCGGGTCATCGCCGAGATCCTCGGGATCGACCCGTCGATGGCCAACGACTTTGCCGAATGGGTGCGGGGCGTGCTCGAGCTGGGGCTCATCGATCCCGAGACGCGCGACAAGTATCGGGCCATCATCGAACGGTTCTTCCTCGACGAGATCGATCGCCGCCGGGTCGAGCCGGGCGACGATCTCATCTCCCATCTGTTGCGCTCGGAGCTCGACGGCGAACCGGTTCCCCTCCACGTCGTGCGGGGCAACGTGCAGCTGATGCTGATCGCCGGAGTCGACACGACCTGGAGTTCGATCGGTTCCGCCCTGTGGCATCTGGCCCACCACCCCGACGATCGCCGCCGTCTGGTGGAGGAGCCGGCCCTGATCCCCACCGCGGTGGAGGAGTTCCTGCGGGTCTACTCGCCGGTGACCATGGCCCGGATCGCCCGCCACGACACCGAGATTGCCGGACGGCCGGTCGCCGCCGGGGAGCGGGTGCTGGTGTCGTTCCCGGCCGCCAACCGAGACCCGGCCGCCTTCGAACGAGCCGACGAGGTGCTCATCGACCGGGCGGTGAACCGGCACGTGGCCTTCGGTGCCGGCATCCACCGCTGCCTCGGCTCCAACCTGGCCCGCCTGGAGATGCAGGTCGCCATCGAGGAGTTCCTGGCCATGATCCCCGAGTTCGAGCTGGCCGACCCAAACGCCGTGACCTGGGCCGGCGGTCAGGTCCGGGGGCCCCGCAACCTCCCCATCCGTTTCCCCCGCCACACCGGCATCACCGGCTTCACCGGCTGAGCGGGGCGGCGGTCGTCACCGCACGCCAGATCCGTTCGGGGGTGAGCGGCAGATCGATGTGCTCGACGCCGAGGGCGGCGAGGGCGTCGATCACGGCGTTGTGTCCGGAGGCGATGGCGCCGTTGCAGCCGTTCTCGCCGATGCCCCTGGTCCCCATCGGGTTGCGGTCGGTGGCCAGTCCGGGCACGTCGGTCATGATGGGGCCGAGGTCGGCGGCCGAGGGGAGGAGGTAGGTGAGCAGGGTCGCCCCTCGGGGGTTGCCGTCGGCGTCGTGGCCGGCGTCCTCCCAGAACACCTGGGCCAGACCGGCCACGCTACCTCCGTGTTGTTGACCCTCGACGATGCGAGGTTGGAGAACCCGGCCGCAGTCGTCGACCGCTACGTGGAGGAGGATGGTGACACCCCCGGTCTCGATGTCGACCTCGACGACGGTGACGTGGGTGCCGTAGGGGTGGGAGGCTCCGGCCACCGACGCCGTCCGGGCCGCCTCGAGGCAGCCGGCGGGGGTGTCGGCCGCCAGGTCGCCCCAGGTGATGCGCCGGGTCGGCACCCCGGCGACCGCCAACCCGGGGCCGAGGCCGTAGCCGGCGGGCTCGATCACCAGATCGCCCTCGGCCACCTCGAGGTGGGCCGCCGCCGCGGGGCGGGCGGCGTCGACCACGTCGTCACAGGTGGTGGCCACCACCGAGGCCAGGACCTGTGACGACCTCGACCCGCCGGTGGAGAGGCCATCGGCGATGACGTCGGTGTCGGCATCGACGAGGGTGACGTGGGACGGGTCGATCGCCAGGCGGTTGGCCACGATGGCGGCCAGGGTGGTCAGGTGGGCCTGTCCGTGCGACGCCGATCCGGAGAACACGGTGACCGACCCGTCGGGCTCGAGCCGGACCCGGGCTCCGTCGGCCGGGGTGCCCCGGCCCGAGGTCTGGGCGTAGCAGCCGACCCCGACCCCGATCCGCCGGTGGTCGCCCCGTTCGATCCGTCGAGCCTGCTCGGTCCGCCATCGATGCACGTCGGCCAGTTCAACGGCCCGGCTGAGGGCGGCCCTCGGGTCGGCCCGGTCGTAGTCGACGCCGCCCGGCTGGGTGCGGGGGAGCTCGTCGGCGGTGAGGAGCAGCTCGAGCCGGTAGTCGATGGGGTCGCGGCCGAGGCGGCGGGCCACCACGTCGATCAGTCGTTCCCGGGCGTGGTTGGCCTCGGGCTGGCCCGCCCCCCGGTAGGCCCCGACCGGGGTGGTGTTGGTGAGGGCTGCCCGGCCCCGCCACACGAGGTCGGGGATCCGGTAGAGACCGACGGCCTGCCGTCGGGCGCTGACCATGAGCAGCCCGTTCATGTGGGCGACCGAGCCGGCGTCGACGATGGCGTCGACCTCGAGCACCAGCGGCCGACCCCGATCGTCGACGGTGAGGGCGAGGCGGGTGTGGTAGCCGCGGCCGTGCACCATGCCGGTCAGATTCTCGCTGCGGGTCCCCAACCACCGGACCGGTCGGCCGAGGCGGAGGGCGGCGGCCGCCACCGCGAGGTACTCGACCTGGATGCTGCCCCGGCCCCCGAACCCGCCGCCCACGGCTGCGGCCCGCACCCGGATCCGCTCGGGTTCGATCCCCAGCCCACGGGCCAGGTCGAGGCGGGCGGGATGGACGCCCTGGAGGGTGCACCACATGTCGAGCCCACCGTCGGGCCGGGGCACGGCGAGGATGCCGTCGTTCTCCAACGGGGCCGAGGCCACCCGCTGGTTGGTCACCGCCAGCTCGACCCGGACCGTGCCGGTGCCGGTGCCGCCGCCGCCGCCGGGAGGTGGGTCGCCGTCGCCCGCCGGCCCGCTGCCGCCCTCGGGTGCCAGTTCCCAGACCAGGTTGCTGTCGGTGCCGGCGTGGAGGGGCGGGGCGGCGAGGGCGGCGGCGGGATCGACCACCGCGGGGAACGGTTCGATGTCGATCTCGACCCGTTCGGCGGCGTCGACCCCGGCTGCGGCGGATGTGGCCACCACCAGGGCCAGGGCCTCGCCCACATGGCGGATCCGATCCGCCACCAGCACGTCCTGGGGCATGGGGGGCAGGTCGTCGAAGTGCTGGAAGGGGGCCACGCCGAGGGTGGTGGCGTCGAACGCCGCCACCACCCCGTCGGCCTCCAGGGCTGCCGTCAGGTCGATCCGGGTCAGGCGACCGGCGGCCACCGGGCTGCGCGCGAAGGTGGCGTGGAGGGTTTCGGCGGGAACCGGCAGGTCGGCCAGGAACCGGGTGTCGCCCCGCAGCAGCGGGGGATCCTCGAGGCGGACGAAGGGGGTGGGCACCTCGGTCATGCCCCGAGACTAGGGGCTGCCCCGATCCCGGGCCGTCCCCGGGAGCGGACGGCCCGGCGGTCGACGACGACACGGTCATCCTGCGCCTCGCCTCGAGCAAACCCGGTGTTCGCCTGCCTCGCCGAGAACGACCGTTGCCTGATGAGCGTGGCCGGCGACTGGGCGTACATCCCCGGCTCATGGAAGGCGCTCGGTGGCGAGGACCCACGAGAGGGAATCCCCACCACCTACTACGGCGCCGTACAACTCATCGGCACGGCCACGGTGCTGGCGGACCCCAATGCGATCGCCGGAGTCCTCCGTCGTCAGCTGGCTGATCTCGAACCGGAGGGTGATCTCATCGACCCCCGTGATCACCGGAAGATGCTCGACGGTATCCCGATGCCGCCATCGTCGCCCCGGGCAACGCCACCGCGAACTCCTCGCCCCGAGTCGCACGACCAGGTCGTTCTCCCGGGCGGTGGCGCGCTAATGACCACAGCTCGCTGGACCCCGCCGGGTCAGCCGGATTCGGGCCCGGGGTCCGACTCGGGATCGGGTCAAGGATCGGGGCCAGGATCGGGACCGGAATCGCATCCGGGGTCGTGGCCGGGTTCGGGGGTGGGTTCGGTGTTGGTGTGGGCTGGTTGGTTGCCCTTTTGCCTGTTGTGGCACCCGCAGAGCACCTGGGCGTTGGCCATATCGGTGGGCCCGCCGAGCGACCACGGGTCGATGTGATCGACTTCGAGCCAGGAGACCTTCGCATCACACCCGGGGTATTGACATCGACCCCGGGAGGAGGCGGTCAGTGCCTGCTTGAACTTCCGGGGGAAGTTCCGCACCGTGCGGCCCAGGTCGAGTGTCTCGCTCTTGGCGCCGAGCACCAGTCGCCGTAGCTCGGCCACGGCGAGAAGCCGGGCGGCCTCGGTGGGATGCACCGGGGTGCCATCGGCCAGCTCACAACGACGATGCACATCGTGGCGATCGGTCGGTACCACCTCACCGGGCTCAGGACGCAGCAGGTCTTCGGCCACCGACCATCCGAGCACCAGATGAACCAGGGGCGCCGGCACCGACGCATCGGTGCGGCCAACACCTCGAGTAACAAGGTTGACGAGGGCGTCGGCCCGCCGCTGCGTCTCGGTCCGCAACAACCGCTCCGGGTCGGTGGATGTCCGATCCTCGGCCAACAGTCGCTGATATTCGCGCTCGAGGGCGTTGATGAACGCATCGCCGGCGATGGTGGCGAACCGGAACGACCCGGTCACGCTGCCATCGGCGTTCTTGTGGACCGAACACCTGCGCTGCTTCTCCCGCTCGTCGGGTTCCTCACCATCGGGGTCGGCCCGCATCGTCCACTCGGCCACCACCTGGGTGAAGTCGACGAACGCACACGTCTCGGCCGCTTCGATCAAGTGTTCCTGCCCCTCACGCAGATGTGTCCGGGTGCGAGGAGTGTCGGCTCCCCGGAGCACTTCGACGTGGCGTCGGGTCAGCCGGCCGCAACGGAAGGCCCCGGCGATCAGATCGAAGTGGGCCAGCCATCGGCCCAGGGCCAGGTCCCGCCCGATCGCCTTGGGATCGAGCGTTCCTGCAGCCGCCACGGCAGCCGGCAGCGAACGCTGACCGGCCTGGCCCGCCACCCCCGCCTGGTCGGCGGCGACCAACGCCCCGGCGATCAGGCCGTCGAGCCGAGCCCTCGCCCGGTGCAGGTCCGTGACGTAGCCCAACAGGTCGGTGGGGCCGTAGCACGACAACGGCACCTCCACCGCCTCGCCCAGGGCGTCGTCGATACCGGATGAGACCGCGCTCAACGACCGCACACCAACCACCTCTCACCACGAACCGGACAGCCACCACCGAACCGGTCGGAGGCTACGGACACAATCGACGGCAGCCCTGCGGCTGCGAGAAAGGGGAAGTGAAAGCGACCCTACCGAACACACGTTCGGGACGCAAGCCAATCGGCAAGAAATCTCCGACCACGGTGCCGGTAGCCGAAGATGAGCCCGCCGGTGGCCGCAACGACAGACAGGTCAGACAGGTCAGACAGGTCAGAGCTGTTGCTGCTGGCCGAGCGCCACGCTGAACACGGTGCCGTCCATGCGGAGCGACCCGTCAGACTGGTAGCGGTGGCGCAGGTCGTCGAAGCGCCCATCGGGGTCCGCCGTCAGCTCGGCGACGCCGTCGAAAACGGCGAGCATGTCGTCCGTCGGTTCCTGCGATGGCTCCCAACCCAGACCCCAGATGTCCCACGGCAGCATCTCGACCTTGTTGAGGGCAGCGAGATCGAGCCGAAGATTGCCGGCGATCCAGAACGCCCCATGCTCGCCGAGCGACGTGAGACCGCAGCGACCGGCGTCGAGCTCGCCCCCTCGCCACGCCCGCCACGCATGGCCGGCCGTGACGAACTGCTCGCCGTCGACACGAACGGGGCGGTCGACGTCCCACCCGATCGTTCGTCCCCAGGTCTCGTCGAGCTGGGCATCGACCACGATCCACCGTTGTTCGCCGGCATCCCATTACTCGGCCACCCAGTGGTCCTCGTACCAGCCGGGCATCGGTGCCATCCCGAGCGGTTCGGATGTGGCGATGAGGATGCCGAGGAGCGCCATGCTCACGAAGGCGGCGGATTCCATCACGAGCCGTGTCGGGCGGTCGACGATCGCCAGCCCGGCGCCGCACAGGAGGAGGAGTCCGGCGATGATGATGAGCCGTGACCGGGCGTCGGTCACTCTCGTGGCGAGCGTCGAATGGATCCGGGACGGGCATCGACCGTCGAGACCCGGCGCTTGACTCCCCGGTCGCTCGTAGCGCCACCCGATCGGCGCTCGTGGAGCTGCGCCTCCCGGTCGACCGATGCCTGGACTTGGCGGGCGACCGTCGCTATGCGTTCGCTGCGGGGAGGGGCCAGAGCGCCTCCCCGCAGCTCCGACTTGCGGATGGGCCGCGCCAAGCTACATGTCGATGGCCTGGGAGATCTGAACGGAATGGCCGCTGGCCAGGACCGGGCATCCCTTGGCGATGGTGGCGGCGCCGGCGATGTCGTCGGCGCTGATGATGGTGTAGCCGGTGAGCGACGCCGGGTTCGAGATCGTGGAGCCGTCGGGACCGATCGATGTGTCTGCCCGAACGGGGCGCCGCCGTCGACCAGGGCGTCACCCATCGATCCGTACCAGGCGCCTCATTCCTGCATGACCGCCTCCATGGCGGCCGGATCCTCCGGCATCGAGCCCATCTCCCCATGGAACGTGAGAACGAAGTTCGGCATGTCGTTTCCTTTCTCCGGGAGGGTGCATGTGCCCTCCGATACCGCCACGACGATCGGGAGGCCGCCGAACGGACAGGCACCGGGCACGATCTCGGGGCCGGCCCGTCGCAGCGGCCATCGGGGTGTGGTCTGGAGCTGTGGTCTGGAAAGAGGGGAGGATTGCTGGTCGCCGTCGGCCCGTCCGGGCCCGGGGCGTTCCTGGCACCGAGTCGGCCGGTGTGCGTAGGCTGCGGCGATGTCAACCGGCCTGGTCTTTCACGAGCGTTACCTCTGGCACGACACCGGCAACGGCTGGGTCGTACCGAACGACGGTGTGGTCCTCCAACCCTACGAGCATCCCGAGAACCCGGAGACGAAGCGGCGCATGCTGAACCTTTGGCGGGCGTGCGGGATGTTGGACCAGTTGGTCGACATCGCACCCCGCTCGGCGACGGTCGATGAGGTCCTGCGGGTCCATGGTGGCGAGTACCACGACCGCATCCGAGATCTGTCGGCCGCCGGCGGTGGCGACGCCGGCGGACTGACGCCGTTCGGCCTCGGGAGCTATGAGATCGCCCTGCTGTCGGCAGGGGGTTGTCTCGCCGCCGTCGACGCCGTGCTCGACGGGGTCGTCGACAACGTCTACGCGCTCGTCCGACCACCCGGTCATCATGCGGTACCCGACTCCGGCATGGGATTCTGCCTGTTCAACAACGCCGCCATAGCGGTGAAGCACCTGCGCCACGCGCGGGGTGTGGCGCGGGTGGCCATGGTGGATTGGGACGTCCATCACGGCAACGGCCAGCAGACGATCTTCTACGACGACCCGTCGGTGCTGACGATCTCGCTCCACCAGGATCTGTGCTTCCCACCCGACTCCGGGTACATCGCCGACAACGGCGCGGGACCCGGCGAGGGCTACAACATCAACATCCCCCTACCCCCCGGCTCCGGACACGGTGCCTATCTGGCGGCCTACGAGCGGGTGGCGGTCGAGGCGTTGCGGCGCTTCCGGCCCGACTTCATCGTGGCCCCGTCGGGCTTCGATGGGGGCGCAACCGACCCGCTCGGCCGCATGATGGCGTGGAGCGACACGTTCCGGCTGATGACCCGGATGCTCAAGGCGGCCGCCGACGAGCTGTGCGGCGGCCGGCTCGTCTTCACCCACGAGGGCGGCTACTCGGCCCCGTACGTCCCGTTCCTGGGGTTGGCGGTGATGGAGGAGCTGACGGGATGGGACAGCGGCGTCACCGACCCGCTCGGGTTCTTCACCGGCGGCCTCGGCGGCCAGGATCTCCAACCCCATCAGGACGCCGTCATCGGCGAGTCGGAGAAGCTGCTGGGGCGGATCGAGCCGCCGCCGAGCTGAGATCTGGTGACCTGGATCGTTGCGTCGCCGCCCCGAAGCGCGGTCGTGGGCCTGCCGGCTCAGCCGGCGGTACCGGCGGTCTCAGCGGGGGTGACGACCTCGGTGGGAGTGGCGGTAGATGCCCGTGTCAGCACGGCGAGGGCGACGAACGCCACCAGTAGACCGAGGAACTGGAGCGGTCCGATGACCTCGCCGAGGAACAGGGCGCCGGCGATGGCGGCACCGACCGGCTCCCCCTGGAGCAGGATTCCTGCTGTCGAGAGCGGAACGTGGGCCTGGGCCCAGGCCAGCAGCCCGTGGCCCAGGGTCCCGGGCACGACGGCCAGCGCGATCAGCCAACCCCAACCGCGGTCGGGTGGGGTCAGTCCTTCGTCGGTGAAGAAGACCATGAAGGGCACGAGTGACGCGGCGGCGATCGAGGCCATGCACAACAGGTACTCGATGGTGCCCACGCCCTCCCGGGCCCGCTTGGTGACGAAGAGATAGCAGACCCACAGCCCGAGGGCGAGCAGGGCGAGCGACAACCCTAGAAGGCTGGTGCCGCTCGCAGCGAAGCCGGGCACGACGAAGAGCACCACCCCACCGATCGCTCCCGCCGCGCACCACAGGGCGAGTGCGCTGATCTGCTCGCCGAAGAGGCGGGCGCCGACGATCAGTGCCAGGACCGGTGTCAACGCTGCAGTGACCGTTGCGATGCCGACGGTGGCGTGACGGAGCGCCTCGAACCACACCGCGAGGTTGACGCCGAACAGGAGGCCGCCGGGCAGCGACCGGTACAGCATGGGCCAGGTGATCCGCTTGCCCAGCGAGACGGCCAACACGGCGAAGATCCCGGCCACGATGACGAGGCGCCAGAAGGCGACCACGACGCCGGGGAGATCGGCCTTGACGGCGAGGACTCCGCCCGAGCTCCAGCACGCCGTCGCAACCAGGATGGCGAGGACACCCGCCGACGTCGTGGATCGGAACGTCACCAACGCCGGAGCTTTCACGCCGCAGATACTACTGCCTGCGGCCTCGCCGCTCGACTTGACTCCGCCATGGCCCCGAACCGAACCTAGGAGGGAGGCGGCCGGTGACAGGCGGGCCACGAGGCGCCGACCCCGCGACAGGGCGCCACTGATGGGACCACGTTCCCGGGTCGGTCAGCCCAGGGCGGTCATGTTCGGCTTGCCGTCTCCGATGGTCGACGCCTCGGAGTGATCAGGGCCACCGTGGGCCTGCGTCGCGCCGACTGCACGCTTGATCCTGGCCAGGCGAGCCCTGACCGACGAGCGCATCGCCCGCGGCTTCGGGGCGAGACGGCAACGGGCGGCCTTGGTGGCTACGGCGGTGTGGGGCCCGATCAGCCGACCTTGATCTTGCGGGGTTGATCCTTCTCGGCCTTGGGCACGGTGACCGTCAGCTCCCCGTCGACCAGGTTGGCGGTCACGGCCTCGGCGTCGAACTCGCCGCCGAGGGTGACCTCGTAGCGGAAGGCGCCGGTGACCCGGCGCCGATGGCGCATCACGCCGGTTCGTTCCTTCTCCTTGCGTTCACCGTGGATCACGATCGTACGGCCGTGAGTTTCGACCTCGACGTTCTCCCTGTTCACCCCGGGCAGCTCGACCTCGATGAGCCACGTGTCGTCGGTCTCCTCGATGTCGGCCAGCGGGGTGAAGTCGACGCCGTCGAAGGCAGACAGCGGGTTCGGCCAGCGCATCATGGGCCAGTTGCCGACCCGATGGGCCCAGGACTCGAGTTCGGCGAACGGATCCCACCCCGACGAGGTAGCGGGAACGGGAACGGGTTTGGTTGGTGCTTCCTTGACCTCGATATCGGTCACGGCTTGTCCTTTCGGGTCAGGGCCAACGCCACCGTCCGGCGAGCGTCCCACCTTCGGGTTCTCTACGGTCGGACCGGCTGGCTCCGTGGCTGTCTCGCGGGGCCCGGGTCGAGACCCCTCGGCTCGATCATCGATCGGTCGTCCCCACCGTGGGAGAGGCCAAGGTCACGACCCGGCGCGACTCAGCCACGCCGCGCCGCGGCCGGCGGCGAAGGGCCGAAGGACCTCTGCGGTCGTTCACGATCCGGGCGCCGCATCACCGCGAGAGTGCAGACCAGACGGAAGCCGGCCCGCTCGGCGTTGCGGGCCGAACTGCCGCCGGGATCGGCGGTCACCACCGCCAGCTCGCACCCGGCCAGCCGGCCCAGCGCCAGCCGGGCGGCGATGAGACCGGACTGGACACCGCGCCGGCGATCGTCGGGTCGGGTGGCGGCACCGCCGAGCACGGCCGCCGACCCGTCGACGAGAACGCTGGCCGACCCGGCCGGCCGGCCGTCGATGCTGGCCACCAGGGCGGTCATGCCCGGCACGGTCAGCAGGGCGGCGTTCCACTCCTGGACCCGGCGGACGTCATCGGCCCGATCGTAACCGAAGCCCTCGATCAGGGTCTCCGACCAGGCCTGCGGGGTCGCTCTCCCCGGTGCCGGCGTGGGTGTCGTGTCGACGGTGGCGATCCCGATGCCGGACGCTGGATCCGGTACCGGAGCGTCCGGGGAGCGGGCGAAGACGTTGCGGAACCGGCGCAGTTCGTAGCCGCGCCGGGCGAGGAGATGGAGGAGGGCGGCGTCGGCCATCGAGGCGACCTCGATCTCGGTCGGGGCCCCGCGTTCGTCGTAGAACCGCTCGACGCGGTCGAGATCGTCGGCGCTCAGCTCCCCGGTCAGGCCGAAGCCGAAGCCACGGTTGGAGAACAGCCCGTCCCCGGTGTAGATGGCGCAGCCGTCGGCGATGTCGAGCACCGCGGCGCGGGGCTGGCCGATGGCCGTGGCGCGAGCGAACGCCCGCCGCTCGGCGGCGATGGCTCGCACCGCGGGAACGGCCCACAGCTGGCTGACCTGACGATCCACCTCATCAGTCGACCCCGGACTGGACGGCGGTTCGTAGGGCTATTGGTCAGATGGTTCGACGGTCGGGACCTCGGACCCTGCCGGGAGCGACCGCCGACCGTCATCGTCCCATCGAGGAGGCCAAGCCATGCCACGCACGCACCCCGAGGATCCCAGCACCACACCGACCGTCGAGGTCGTCGTCCGGCGCAACGACGTGGAGATCCACCGGGAGTTGTGTGAGTCGGCCGAGGAGGCGGCGGCCGTCGTCGCCCACTGGGAGGAAGAGCGCGGCGTCGAGTGCGAGGTTCTCGACCTGTCGGCACCGGTCGACCCCGAAGCCGCCGAGGTCGACTGGGTCGAGGCCGGCGCCGACTACCCCATCGCCGACCCCGACCCCGACCCCGACCCGACCTGAGCTCGAGCGGGGCCGGACCGGGCGGGGTGGCCACGGGCTGGGAGGGCAACGGTGTCGAAACAGGTGTGCCGTGGTGGGGCTTGACCCCGGAACGACGGCCCGACGGCGGCACCAACTGCCCGCGGTGGCTGCAGGGACAACAGGTGTCGGACCACCGACGGCGAGTGCACGTCGTCGGGTGAAGCTAGCGCTGGTGCCAACCGAGGCGCCGCTAGGCTTGGCCGGAGTCCCGAAGCCAGACCGGACAGACCCGCTGGCCAGCTCTCATTGGATCAGATGACCCTTCGTGCATACGCAAACGGTGCAGTCTTCGTAGAAGAGCATCCAGGGGCGGACCCTCCCGTCGTGGCTTTGCACGGGTGGGGACGGTCGCGGGCCGATCTGGCAGGGTCGCTGGCTGGGCATCACAGCTTTGCCGTCGATCTTCCGGGGTTCGGGGCCTCCCCCGAGCCTCCCACCGCCTGGGGCGCCTCGGAGTATGCGGACTGCCTGGGTGCTGTGCTGACAGAGATCGGAGGACCGCCGGCGCTCCTTCTTGGCCATAGCTTCGGTGGTCGAGTGGCTGCTCACCTCGGGGCAGCCTATCCGAAGCTTGTAGCCGGCATCGTCTTCGCCGGAACACCGCTGCTTCGGCCTTCGGCTCGGCGAAGGCCGACGCTGAGGTACCGTCTAGCTCGAGCTGCATGGAAGATGGGACTTCTGCCGGACAGCCGCATGGAGGAACGTAGGCAAAGGTACGGCTCCGCCGACTATCGTGCGGCTTCACCTCGCATGCGGGAAGTGCTCGTAAGGGTCGTGAACGAAGAGTACGACAAGCAGCTTGAGCAGCTTACGTGTCCCGTTGCGTTCGTCTGGGGTGAGTTCGACGGTGCGGCACCGATTGAGCTGGCACGCCGCGCCGCCGAACACGTTCCCCACCTTGTTACCTTTGAGACCGTCCCAGGTGTAGGACACGACGTTCATCTCGATGCACCTGACCGCGTGCGGGAGGTGCTTCAAAAGCTCCTAGCCGAGGTTGCATGAGCCTCCTAGCCGGACTCGCGGTCTTCGCAGCAGCCGTGGCTACCGGATACCGGTGGGAGCGGGTTGCGCAGCGCGAGCACTACATACCTGCATCATGTAGTCGTGCGGCCGGGCGCTGGCTGCGGCGTCGCCCGCCAAATGCTGTCGTAGTGCTGGTTGTCCTTGCTGCTGGAACCGCGATCGCTGCACTAACGGCTCCTGGAACGACCTCGAGGCAAGTAGCGGCCGTGGCACTTGCGCTCCTGATCGCAACTTGGCCGTTGGGGATGCCCTTCATAGGCTCACCGCCGCTTAGGTTTACGCGTCGAGCATGTCTGTTGACAGCGATCATATTCCTGTTATCGATCGGGATCACCGCTGTTGTAAGTGCGCTGGGCGGATGGCTGACTGCGGGCCTCATTGTCGCTGCGGCAATGCCACTACTCGTCGACCTAGGGCTTCTTGTGGCTCGCCCTATTGAGGCTTCGTTGGCCGAGCGATATCGCCGGCAGGCAGAAAAAAAACTGCGCCGCATCGATCCATTTGTAATCGCGGTTACCGGCAGTTGGGGCAAGACATCAACCAAGAACCACATACGCGACCTCATGGCGAACCGAGTTGACGTGGTCGCATCGCCGGCGTCGTGGAACAATCTCGCGGGTCTATCGAGAACGATTAACGAATACCTGACTGAAAGCACCGAGGTACTCGTTGCGGAAATGGGCATGTACGGTCCGGGCGAGATTCGTGCACTCTGCTCCTGGATGAGGCCGCGAATCGCAGTAATCTGCGCGGTTGGTCCGATGCACCTAGAGAGAGTCGGTTCGCTCGATGGAATCGCTGGTGCGAAAGCAGAGATCGTCGAGGCCTGCGAGAAGGCGGTGCTTTGGGTTGAGGATCCGATTCTCGAGCAGTATGCGATAAAGGTTATGCCCTCGACAGCCGCGGTCTGGAGGGTCGGTCGGACTTCGTCGCAGGACCTTGACGTAGCCGTCACGCGTTCGAGCGAGAGCGGCGAGATCCAAGTCTGGTACCGAGGCCGAATGATCTGCGCTTCAGATGCGCTTGGCGGACTCCACGAATCGAACATCGGATGTGCAGTCGCCGCGTGTTTGGCCTATGGGCTTTCGGAGTCTGAGATTGTTAAACGACTGGATTCTTTGACGTCACCATCGAATCGCGGTTCGGCCGGCCGTGACGACCGTGGTGTGTACGTTCTTGACGATACCTTCAACTCCAATCCGGTTGGCGCTTCTACTGCTTTGGCGCGGCTCAGCCGAGAGGTGAACGGCCGGAAAGTCCTGGCGACGCCAGGCATGGTTGAGCTCGGATCAATTCAGAATGAAGCGAACCGGCAGCTCGCGGAAGAAGCTCGCGGCCTTGGCGTTGACGTCTTGGTGATTGGGTGGACCAATCGAGAACCTCTGCGGGTTGGAGCGGGATCGAACGTCTTCTGCGTGCGAGATCGGGCCGCTGCCGTTCGGTGGGTACGCGAAAATCTACACGAAGGTGATGGCGTTCTCTGGGAGAATGACCTTCCGGATCACTATCCGTAGCGTGTCAACGACTTGAGCCGGCGATCTTGAAGTTGAGAAAGGACGTAATGACTAAGCTTGGTGTCGTCTTTGGGGGACCATCGCCGGAGCACGATATTAGCATCCTTACGGGGCTGCAGGCGGCGCGTGCGATGACATCGGCGGGAGCCGATGTGGTCTGCCTCTATTGGACCAAGACGGGTGAGTGGCTGCGAGTCCCGGTTGAATCGGAGGCCACGACGTTCCTCTCGCCAGAGCTGAAAGGCGCATCGCCCGTGGAGTTGGCCGTGCCTGGCGGCTTCAAGGAGCGCCGACGACTTCGTTCGTCGGCGCTCGATGTCGACGTGATTCTAAACTGTTGCCACGGCGGACCCGGAGAGGATGGGGTTCTGACGGGACTCCTTCTAATTGCGGGGCTTCGCGTGACGGGGCCAACTCCCCAGGCCTGTGCGCTTGCGATGGACAAGTTGGCTACTGGTGCCCTTGCTGAGAGCGTCGGGCTGGAGACGATCGACACCGTGCTCCTCACACTGGGGTGTGAGCCGGCCGATCTTCCATCCTTCCCATGGGTTGCGAAGCCGCGGTTTGGTGGGTCGTCGCTAGGTGTTGAAGCAGATGTCTCTGATGTGGAGACCGTTCAAGCATTGGCAACGAGTGGAGTGGGGCGGGCGGGAATGATCGTTCAGCCATATCTTCAGGGTTGGACCGATCTGAACGTCGCTGTCCGCACGTACCCAGACGCTCAGTGCTCCGCGATCGAGCGTCCCTTGCGTGAGCAGTCAGTCTATACCTACAAGGAGAAGTACCTGACGGGCGGTGCAGGGATGGACGCCGCTCCTAGAGAGCTGCCAGCGCAGATTCCGTCCGTTCTTGCAGAACGCGTTAGGTCGAACGCTTTGGCAATCGTGGCTCAAATGGGCATTCATGGTGCGCCGCGCGTAGATTTCCTTTGGGACGGTGGCGAACGCCTGGTTCTCTGTGAGGTGAACTCCATTCCCGGAGCTTGGGGAAATCATCTTTGGAGTGCGACTGGCGTGTCACGTGAGGCGCTCTATCAGGGTCTGATTGACGAGGCACTAGCGCGTCGCCCGGGATTGCCGCAGTGGGTCGGGTCTAGTGACGGCAGTGCGCTTCGCGCCTCGGGGTCCATCTCCTCGAAGCTGTCCTAGGAGCAGCGATGGAATCTGTGATCTGGAAGTTTCGAACGCGTGAGGGCTCAGCGCGGGCTACACGTAGGCGTTGAGCGAGACCGCATGCAAGATCTCCACGGCGAGCTCAGCCCTCAGCAATGAGATTCGGAACGCCGCCCACCAGTCTGATGTCCTCGGCGCTGTTGGCCTAATCCTCGACGCAGCGACGGGAGCCTCGCGGCTCGCCTCGGCTGGCCTTCTTGTCGTTAGGATCTGTCGGCAGACCCGATGTTGGCCCTCGATGCGCTCAGCGTCGAAGCGGCGGCGTTCGCACCCTTGTTCGATGGCGCCGAGCTGGACGAGTCTCTTGAAGCAGAGGGGATTGCGGGTGTCGTGACCGTGGACCCGGAGCGACCTCGCTCGGGAGTTTGCCGCTCACTCGTCTCGCTGGTGCACACGAGATCCGAGGTGGTCGGCTGCGGCCTGGTCGGCGGAGCGACGGCGGCTGGAGTAGTGCTCGAGCATGACCTGCACGGTGTGGCCTTGGCGTCCGCTCCCTGCCGAGGGGTTGAAGCCGGCGTCCATCAGTTCGGTTGTGGTCCATTTGCGCATCGCCTGGATCGTGGCGTCGAAATCGCCGGGGCCGAGGCCCATGGTCTTGCGCAGCACTCGCATGCGGCGGGTCATGAACTCGGGCCGGATCGGCTTGGCGCAGTCAGGCTCGAGGCTGAACACGAACCCGTCGTCGGCGACGGTGCAGCCAAAGGTCACCGCTCGGGTGGCCATGGCGGCGAGGTGTTGGCGAAGGAAGGCGACGGTTGCGGGATCGAGGCTGACGAGTCGGGCCTGATGGGTCTTCGTGGGTTTGAAGACCACTTTGCCGTCGGCATCGTTCACTGCACGTTCGACGAGCAGCTCGGCCTTGTCGAGGCGCAGTCGGTCGTGACGAAGCCCGGCCAGCTCGCCTCGGCGCATGCCGATGGTGGCGGCGAGGGTGAGCACTGGTGCCAGGTCGTGATCGCGTTCGTTGGCCGTGGCGAGGATGGACAACAACTCGTCGAGTTCGGGAGGGACGGTCTCCTTCGGAATGTGAGTACTCGTCGGCAGCTCGAAACCTAGGACCGGGTTGATACTGACCTTGCGGTGGCGCCGTCCCCACGTGTAGGCGCCACTGATGACGGCTCGAGCATTGACCATTCGGCTCTTGGACAGCCCGGCCCGCCGCATCCTGCCGAATGCTCGATCCAGGTCGGCAGGGGAGAGGCGTTCGGCTCGGCCGTGACCGATCTGGTCAGGGAGCCACATGTCGTAGACCTCCCGGTATCCGACGACGGTGGAGTGCTCGGAGCTCCCACGCAACCTGGGACGCTGTCCGCAACTTGCCCTGCACGCGAATCTGGCCGACACCTCGTTTGGTTGCCGAGCCGAGCCAGAGATGGTGTTCTCCGGTGCGGTCGACTTTCGCTTCGAACCGTTCCGCTGCCGTGACCAGAAAAACAGTCCATCGGGCAGTCTATCCGGGAGTCTATCGCTCTCAAGGAGTAACTACTCCACGCTCCCCCAGTGGTGGACCACCACCGACCGCGCGAATCTCCCCACCAGCTGAGCAGTTACCTCAAGGAGCAAGCGACGATACTGATAGACCTGGATGAGTCTCGCTGACAGGCCAGAAATCCCTGCCTGAACTGGACTTTCTTGCTGTACGGCCCCCTGGAACTTGAACCCAGAACCTGCGGACTAAAGAGGCCGCCACTTTCTGTCCGAGGAAGACCGGCCAGTCCGAGAAGCAGGGGTTTTGTCCAAGCTACTGTCCGGTCAGTCCGAGCCAGACCGGCCAGTACCGGGAAGTTCGGCACCCGGTTTGGCACCCGGCACCGCAGCGATTGTGCCAGTTCATTGGTCGGGTCGGAAACGGGAGGCTGCGGATGCGCAATCGGTTGTTGTCGATCACGACGAGCGCTCCGACGGCGAGGTTCGCCAGGATCAGCGCGGCGATCTCGTTGGCTCGGCGGCCTTCTTGACGTCGCAGCAGGATCACTGACGGCCCATCGGCGCTGGAAAGGTCAGCAAGTCACCGAAGTCGGTGTCTGCCGCTCAGGAGCACTGCGCCTGCATACTTGGTCGCGGGGAGCACTTCTTCGTCAAGGTGGCTCAGGTGCAGATCGCGGACGTGTTCGGCGGTGTGGCTCGCATGGATCAGCAGTTCGACGAGTCTCGACAGGAAGTTCTAGTCGACAAGGAAATTCACGCCGAGAGAAGTGGCAGCTGGCGTTCCTGCATGGCCAGGGCGGCGAACTTGAGCGCTTCGGTGATGCCGTCGGGTTCGAGGTCGGGGTGCTCGGAGACGATCTGGTCGTTGGTTGCGTCGTCGGCGACCATGGCGATCACGGTGGCGACGAGGAAGCGCAGTTGTCGGATGCAAGGCACGCCGCCCACCCGGTCGGGTCGGAGGTGATCCTGGTGAACGCCATCGGGCGATGAAAGCGCCGAAGCTGAACGGGGAGAGAGAGGCGAGATGCCGTCGGGGAGGGGAGTGGTGACTTGGTGCCATATGTCCCGGCCGGTTCCAGTCGCTCGGCAAATTGTCGGAAGCGGGACAACGAGGACAGCGGTCTGGGATCAGCAGGCTGTATCGGTCGTTGGCGACAAGGCCGCCAGAGTCTGAACGAACCCCGACCCAAGCGTTCGCCGGGGCCCTGAGTAAGGGGTTCCGGCTCCGTTCCGCATCGGCAATATGGCCGAGTGGCTCGCTCACCATGTCGATCGTCCTGTCGCCATGGTCAGCGGCGATGTCAGCCTCACGACGCGCAACATGCTCGTTGGCGTCGAGGGTTGGGACGACTCGCGCGCTGTTGTCGCGTGGGGGTCCGAGAGCTGGGCGTCAACTTCTCCGACATGCGGGTGGTGGCGGCGTCGGGGTGCAACCACTGCTCGAGCGGACTCCCGGCGACTATCCCGAGGACCGGCGTCGGGATCTCGGACAGCGCATCCGCGACGACTGCACGCCGCCGACGCCCTCCCTGCGAGCTGCTCGGCAGCAGCAGTGCGATCTCGTCGTGATAGGCGCACGGTGTCTCACGGATCTGCGGATCGGCGGTGTCGCCCTTAGGACACTCCACCTCGTGGATCGCTCGATCGTGCTCGTTCCTCCGAGCTGCGCCTCGCGATCCCCGATCGCTCCGGTCAGCGCTGATCCTGCGAGCGCATGACGGCCTTCTCGATTTCGACGGCGGCGAAGACTCCAACTCCGATCGCCCCTGGGACGATCCACCCGATGATCCCGAGCGGAGCGGTCTCGAACATCGTGTTCATGAACGGCAGGTAGACGAAGGCGAGTTGCAGCACTGTCAGGACACCGACTGCTCCCCACGCGACGGGGTTCGAGAAGAGTCGTGACGGCGGGTAGCTGGCCTCACGGAGGAACCGGGCGCTGAACAGGTAGCAGACCTGGCCGAACACCAGGGTGTTGACGGCGATCGTTCGCGCGGCGGCGAGCTCGTCGCCGTCGTGGTCGGAGAGGTTGAACACGGCGATCGTCGCCCCGCCCACAAGCGTGCCGACGAACGCGATCCGCCACAGGAAGTAGCGGTCGAGGATCGAGGACCTGGTGGCTCGTGGTGAGCGTTGCATGATGCCGGGCTCGGGCGGCTCGAACGCCAGCGCCAGCGCGAGGGTCACCGCGGTCACCATGTTGACCCAGAGGATCTGGGTGGGGGTGAGCGGGAGCTGGAAGCCGACGATGACGGCCACCATGATGACGAGCGCTTCGGCGGCGTTGGTCGGCAGGATGAACAGCACCGACTTTCGCAGGTTGTCGTAGATCGTCCGTCCCTCTTCGATGGCCCGCTCGATCGACGCGAAGTTGTCGTCAGCGAGGACGATCTCGGCGGCCTCCTTCGTGGCCTCGGTGCCCTTGATGCCCATCGCCACACCAACGTCGGCGCGCTTCAGCGCCGGTGCGTCGTTCACGCCGTCACCGGTCATGGCCACGACTTCACCGTTGGCCTGCAGGGCGGTAACCAGCCGGAGCTTGTGTTCGGGGCTGGTCCGGGCGAACACGTCGTAGTTGCGCACGATGTCGCGCAGTTCGTCGTCCGACGCGGCTTCGAGTTCGGTGCCGGAGATGGCGGTCCGCCCGTCACCGATGCCCATCTCGTGTCCGATCGCGGTCGCTGTGCCGGCGTGGTCGCCCGTGATCATCTTCACGTTGATGCCGGCCTGGCGACACGTTGCGATCGCCTCGATGGCCTCCGGTCGTGGTGGGTCCACGATGCCGACGAGGCCGAGGAAGACCAGCCCGTCGAGGTCGTCGAGCGACGACCCACCCTGGTCCGCCAGCGCGTCGCATCGTGCGGCGGCGAGCACTCGGAGTCCTTCGCCGCTCAGCTCATCGATCTGGCGTTCCCACCGGTCACGGTCGAGGGCCTGGTCTTCGCCGTCGGGGGTCAGCTCGCCCACCGACCGGTCGAGGAGCCGGTCTGGTGCCCCCTTGACCAGGACCACGTGCCGGCCGTCGGGAGTTTGGTCCGCTGTGGCCATCAGCTTGTGCTCGGACTCGAACGGCACGACCGCCACTCGCCGGTACTCCGACGAGTCGAACCCGGCCTTGAGTGCCAGCGTCTGCAACGCCCCTTCGGTCGGCTCGCCGTCCACGACCCAGCGTCCTTGGTCCTCGACGACCTCGGTGTCGTTGGCGACGGCCATCGCCTCGACCAGGGCCGCGAGGTCCGGCCGGTCCTCGAGCGTCACGCAGGTCCCGTCGAGGCTGAGCTCACCGTCGGGTGAGTAGCCGGTTCCCGACACCTCGTAGCACCCGGCGGCGGTGACCACCCGTCGAGCGGTCATCTCGTTCTTGGTCAGCGTGCCGGTCTTGTCGGAGCAGATCACCGTCACGGAACCGAGGGTTTCGACGGCGTCGAGCCGGCGGGTGATGGCATTGCGACCGGCCATTCGCTGAACGCCGATCGCCAGCGTGATCGTCAAGATCGCCGGTAGACCTTCAGGGATCGCGGCCACGGAGAACCCGATCGCAGCGAGAAACAAATCCGATACCGGCGTGCCGTGCAGGACCAGACCGCTCAGGAACACCAGCACAGCGAGCACGACGATGGCGACCGACAGCTGCTTGCCGAACGTCGCCATCTGACGGGTGAGCGGGGTGGCCAGCGTCTCGACCTCGCCGATCATCGTGTTGATACGACCGATCTCGGTCGCCACGCCAGTGGCAGTCACCACCCCGGTGCCCCGGCCCGACGTGACGAGCGTCCCGGAGAACGCCATACCCGAGCGGTCACCGATCCCGGCGTTCTCGTCAACGGGGTCGGGATGCTTGTGGGTGGGGACCGACTCGCTGGTCAGCGCCGACTCCTCGATCTGCAGATTGACCGTCACGAACAAGCGGACGTCGGCCGGGACCCGGTCACCCGACTGCAGACGGACGACGTCACCCGGGACGAGGAGCTCCGCCTCGACGTGGGTCCAGTGCCCATCGCGACGCACCTGGGCGTCCAGCGACAGCATCTTGCGGATGCCCTCGAGCGCCTCCTCGGCCCTTCCCTCCTAGACGAATCCGATCACGGCGTTGATCACCACGACACCGAAGATGACGGCCGAATCGATCCAGTGCCCCAACAGAGCCGTCACCACCACGGCCACCAGCAAGATGTAGATCAGCACGTCGTTGAAATGCTTCAGGATGCGAACGACGAGGTCCTCCTTCTCCGCATCCGGCAGGCGATTCAGCCCGACGTCCTCCAGGCGACGGGCCGCCTCGTCCGAGCCCAGGCCGTCGCGGTCGGAGCCCAGCTCGCCGAGCACCTCATCGACAGAGCCTGCATGAACGATCACCGACGCGCACCACCGGTCGAGCCCACCCGCCGACTCTGCTTCTCGCTGCTCACCATCGTCACTCCTCCGACTCCCCGGGGACCCAAATATCGTGCCCTTCTCTGGACACAGATCCACTGCAGCATGGACGCTGCACGGTCGTCCTACGGCGAGCAGCCGGCAGTTCTGCGCAGTGGAAGCAGTTGCGACGGCATGATGTCAACGATCGTGGTACCCCTCGACGGGTCGGCATTCGCCGAACGAGCACTGCGATCGGCGTGTGCGATCGTCGCCCGCGTCGAGCGCTCACGGGTGCTGCTCGTGCAATGGGGCCCAGACGACATCGACGCCCCACAACGACACCTCGACGATAGCGCCTCGCTGTACTTCGAGGTTGCCGACATGGCACCCGGATCGTCGGCAACGGAGACCCCGCGGAGGTGATCGTCGCGACCGCTGCGATCGAGCCCGACGGGATGCTTTGCATGGCCACGCACGATAAAGGCGGCCTCCGAGCCACCGTGTTGGGTAGTGTCTCCACCTACGGGGCTTGCGGGTCGACCCAGCCACTTATCGTCGTGGGCCTTCACTTCCGGACCACGCTCCTGCCGGCTGAACGTGGCCGACTGCTGGTGTGCTCGGAGGATTCCACACTGTCCAACGTCATCGCCACTGCGACGACCTGCTGGGCCGATCGACTCCGGCTGGAACCATGGCTCACCGAAGTCGTCCTACGGGACACAATCGCCCGGTCCCTTGCGGCTGGCGGAGGACATCGGGGGTCTCGGCCTTGGCTTCGCCGCCGTCGGCGCTCTGTGCGACCAGAAGCTCCGGTGTGTCGCATCACGACGCTGAGGCTTGTCAGCGCTGCGACACCCGCGAGGTTCGTCAGGCACCACGTACGGATCTCTCGAAGCTGAAAAGCGTTCGGAACGAAATGGATCGTTGACGGCCTGGGGACGGAGGAGTGCTCGTGGCGGCCCCGGGAGGATTGCTGCTGTGCAGCGAGGGTGGCCAGGAGTCGGGCGCCGGTGAAGACGCCACAGCGATCAGCGGCATGCACAGCCGATGCGCTTGCCACGGCCACTACGACGGTCAAGGCCCAGAACCGGTCCTGGGTCAGTGCCCCGGCAGTCATCGCGATGACGGCAACGTACGACAACGCCATGATGACCGAGGTTCGACGGCGGTGCCTGTTCGCGTGGTTGGTCAAGCGATCGAGACGTTGATGAGCGAGCTCGATCAGCCAGCGGTCGGTGACGGTTTGGTCGATGATCCGTGTTGCGGATGAGATCGCTTTCGGCGGGAATTCGCGTGCGAGCGCCGTGAGCTCGACACGAATTTCGTCCTCCGGGGTACACAGAGGCCTCGCTGGTTTCGTTCGACGCCGTGATCGTCGGCGACTCCAAACACAACCTCCACGAGATCCGTGTCGCCGAAGGGTCCCAGGCCGACCAGGCCCGCGTGGTCGACCTCGCGCTACCGGGTGAGGTGCTGACGAGAACACGTCGTTTTCGAGAACGTGCGATCCGTCCAGAGGGACAGCGATCCGGTCGTACATCAGTCTTCCGCCGAAGATCAACAGCTCGTCACCAGCGTGACGTGCTGCCATCGACCCGGCCGGCGGCTGGCACGCGAACACGGCGCCACGCTCGTCCTCGTGAGCGTCGCCACCGATGGTGTGGCCGAGGCCGAGGCAGTACTCGCCGAAGGGCGGCGCCTTGCCGGCAGCGAACTCGATGTGCTCGTCATCGAGCACGACGACCCTGCTGTCGCACTCGGCGACTTCGACGCATCGGACCCCCGAACGCTGCTGTGCATGAGCACACGTGGGAGAGGAGCGGTGGGCCGAGCACTCATCGGTCGTATGGCCCTGTCGGTCGTCGAACACAGCCCCCATGCGGTGGTGCTGATCGGGCCCCGCTACAAGCATCAGGAGGGCGACGCTCCGACCCTAGCCGATCTCTCCGATCATCGTCTGTCTCGACGGCACGACCGAAGCTGAGCACGTCTTGCCGTGGGTGGCGATGTGGAGCGAACGAACCGGGGCAGCGCTCGTGCTGCTTCGGGTTATGTACCCCACGATAGCCCTCGGAAGCGGCAGCCCGCCCAGTGAGCAGTTCCGTCAGGACCTCCAGTATCTGAGCGGGGTGCAGAACCGACTTGTGGCTGACCATCCGAGTATCCGCCATGTCAATGTGCCTCATGAACGGCCGGATTGAGCTATCCGTGACGCGTCGAGAGGTTACGACAATGCCGTGCTCGCCGTCGCTTCGTCACACCCGGGCACGGTCACCGAACTCTTGCTCGGCAGCACCGCTGCCGCCGTCATCCGCAACGCACACGTCCCCGTCCTCGTGGTCTCGAAGAGCGGAACGTCACCCCCAAAGTGAGAAGACCCGAAAGACGACCCTGCCAGGGTCCTGGCTGACGATGCCATTGCCGGCGACCATGGGTGATCGAGAGCTTCCGGCCAGCGTTCGAGGCGGTCGCTCAGGCTCCCGCCTCCGCTGGCGTCGAGGCGGTTGGCTTGCCGTAGCCGTCGGGATCACGGCCTTGGCTCCGTCGCCCTCGACCCCCTGGTGCGCCGCCGGGCCGATCACTTGGCTGATCACCCCACGCTGACGACAGCGAGTCCGTCCAGGACCGGCGGAGGTGACCGCACCGATTTCGGATTTCCAACGGCGCGCCAAGTCGAATCCAACAAGCGGTCCAACAGAGGCGTTTGGCACCCGCCTCGGCACCCGCCGCCTAGCATCGACAACTGCAACCGGTGTTTCCCCTGGTCAGCGGCCTAAATCCGTGCGCCCCCTGGGACTTGAACCCAGAACCTGCGGATTAAGAGGAGCCGAAGGCTGGTTTGGCCTGTACCGGCTGGTGGCGAGAAATGCCTTCTGAGCTGGGAAAACGTGTACCTTCCGGTGGTGCCGGATCCCGTCCGATGCCTGTGGATAACCGGTGATCACGGAACTGTTGTGACCACCATGTGACCACGGCGGGGGTGGCGCGGTCACAGGTCATGCCCGACGTCGGTGTTCACGATCAGCCGCCAGCGGGCATCTCGGTGGCCCTCGGCCGGCCAGCGCGGCTCGAGTGTCGTCAAGTCGCTCTCGGCGACCAGTTCGGCCAGCTCGTCGATCTCGACGACGGTGCCGAGCTCCTCAGCCATGAACTCGATCAACCAGCCCGCCCGCTGCGCGACAGTTGCCGGGTACCCGACTGCTGCTTCGGCGAGGCGAGCGCCGTCGATCAGTCCGCTGAAGGAAAGCTCTCCGAGCACATTGCCGACATTGCCAAGTCCGGCAGCGTGGCCAGGTGCTTCGACGATGTCCAGGATGGTGGTCTCCACCGTGGCGATCGTGACCCGGCCCGTTGGCAGATCGTGCTGTTGCACGGGGCGCTGGGCGGTGGCCGCGCGTCGAATGAACCTGATTCGGCTTCGGCCGATCCGGCGGTTGCGCAGCAGCGCCGGCGTGACGACCTGGTCCACCATTGGTACCTGGTGCGAAGCGCCGTAGATCCGCGCCGACGACAAGAACCCGACGTAGTACGGATGGCCGAGGTGGCGCATGAGCGGATCGACGTAGTGCAGAGCGGGGGGAGCACCGCTCTCGCGATACTCGGGAGGCACGGGAACCCAACCGCCCTTGGTCACCGACACGATCTTGCGTGCCTCACGGGCCCTGTGGAGGCTGAGGTGAACCTTGGCGGGCGGAACGCCGATGAACCCAGCGATCTCGTCGGTGGTGACGAAGTGGCGGCCCCGGCCGAGGAGCCAGTCAGACAGCTGGCTCGGTCTGATCAGGGCCCGGGACATCGGGTAGAGACTATCAAACCATACCAATTTGCTATGGTTTGATAGTCACGATCTGGTTCAGCCGTCGTCAATCTCCTGTCAGCTCGGCTCGCCATTGGTCGTAGAGCGAGCGAGTGCTCGCTGGAGTGGTCGTCGGGAGCTCGCTGTCGTCCAGGCGGTTCAGGTTGGAGAAGGCACTGGCGATGGCCTCGTTGGTGACTCCGGCATCGAGCTCCTTGGCCCAGCGGATGCACTGCTCGCGTCCGAGGGTGGCTTGGAGGGCTTCGAGGTCGGTGAAGTCGCGTCCTTCGGAGCGGTCGAGGATGGCGAGGACCTTCCGGGCGGCGAGGTCGGGTTCGGCGAGCATGGGGAGGTCGTCGATGACCTCGATGGGGAACAGTCGAGGCGAGTCGACTGCGAGATCGATCTCGACCTCCTCGCCGTCCTTTGCCGCAACGAGTCGGGCGAACGTCTCGTGGCTGCGTACGACGGTGACCGTCCAGGTGTCTTCGCCCAGGCGTGTGGTGAGCGCGTGGGCGAGGGGGCGCACGTCGCCCGGTGTCGGTCCCGCCTTGGCAGCCGCGAATGCGTCGATGTCTCGGGTCGGTCGCTCGATCACGCCGTGCGCGAGCAGAGCGGCTCCGCCGGCGAGAGCGAACCCCTCGGCTTCGGGCAGTTCGAAGAGGCAGCGGGCGACGTCGAGTTGGCGCGGACCGAGCTTTGTCACGCTGCTGGTCGTGCGATGGCGGTTTGTTGGTCGATGAGCGGCATCCAGGCTGTGCGGAGCGGGCGGGGGAGCACGAGCTCGTCGAACGACTCGGCGAGGAGCAGCCCATCGACGATGGACTCGATGTCGTCGGGCCGGCCTTCGCGAAGCACGATCTCGTACGCCCTCAGACGTTGGCTCCGGTCGGAGAGGTCGAATGTCCGGGGAGGTCCGCTCCACCAGATGTGTGTCGACGTGGTGATGGTGCGGAACGCTCGGTGGATCGGCAACCGCCACAGGGTGGATGGCACGGGGTAGGGGCGGAGCGTGTTGGTCCAGGTCCACTCGATGAGTGGCTCGACGCTCAGCCTGTATCCGACTGCCTCCAGGAGACGCTCGATCGTCGAGGCCTTGGGCTCACGCCTGCCCGCTTCGTAGGCAGCGATGTTCGGGCGCGCGATACCGGATCGCTCGGCCACCTCGGCTTGGGTGAGGTCCGCCCGTTCTCGAGCTTCTTGAAAGACGCTTGCAAAGTCCATCGGAGTGTATCGTAAACGATACATCAGGCATTGGCAACAACCCTGCTGCCTTCATGGGCGATGGCCAAGGTCGAGTGCGGCCGGGCGTGCCCAGTGCCGCTCGAGATCGTGCAAGACCGCCGAGTCGTTGACGTGGCGGGCGTCAGTCTCGCCACTCGCGTGGCGCGGTGGGGTCGTCGGGTTCGTCGAGGTGGTGGGCGAGGGCGGCGCCGAGGAAGCGGAAGGTCCACTCCTCGGCGAGGGGGCGGGTCTCGCAGAACACGATCGGCACGGTGGGGTAGCGGACCTGGAGCTGAGCGATGAGGTCGGCGAGCCAGCCGCCCTGGACGTACTCGTTCTTGAACACCTGGGAGTAGCGCTCCTCGACCACGACCGCTGCTCGGGTATGAGTCGCCAGATCGGCCAGTTGGTACGCGAGGCCGCCTTCGGTGAGGCCCTTCGACAGGTCGACCAGGCTCTTGCGCTCGACCAGGGCGACGACGTCGTCGTCGTACAGAACGCCGTAGTCGCCGACCGGGAGTTTGCCTCGCTCGACCGCGGACTGCTGCTTGGCGAACTTGTACGGGTACCGCTCACGGGTGTCGACCGTGATGGTGAACTCCGGCAGGAACGAGGCTCGCCGCCCCGGCACCCGCACGGACGGCCTTGCCTTTCTGGTCGTCTTGGCGCTCTGCCAGAAGATGCCCTCGCGGCCGCCATTCATGCGGGTGAACACGAACTGGCTCCGGTGCTCCTTGCCTCGATCGAGGACCAGGTCGATCGCGACGCCCTTGCGTACACACGACCGCACACCGATGTCTTCCACGATCTCGAGGTCGTCGTGCCACTCACCGTCGGCCGCTCGATGGCAGTACACCTTCGACGTGCGGGGCCAGGTCTCGCGCGCCTTCAGCACCAACCCATCAGAGCCGACCGGCAGCCGCACCAGGTACGGCAGCGACGAGTCGACGTCCGGGTTCTTGGCGACGAGGAATCGATGGTTCGGCATGGGACGGTACGCGTCAGCCCCACCGCCGGGCAATGATGCGGTTTCGTTCGGTTTCGTCGTCGATGGCGTCGGTGCTGACGGGGGTGCGCCACCAGAAGACCTGCCGATCGACTTTCGTCTCTTAGAGGCTGTCGTTAAAATCCAACCTGGTGGATCGGGGCTTTGGTCCCGGCCGGGTGGTCTGATGGTATAGAGTCTAATTCGTGGAAGATGAGATTCTTGATACAGTTAAGACCT
>JBHJNQ010000041.1:0-2286 GCA_050330635.1 Acidimicrobiales bacterium
GAGCCCGACAACGTCAAGCGGCGTAGACCTTCGGCTCGGCCCGATCGGGTGGCGGGACGACACCGCTGATGGCGGCCTCGAGCTCGTCGACGCGTTGGGCGTAGCGGCGCTGGAACAGCACCGCCATGACCGTTTTGGCCAGGATCTGGACGTCGGCACCGAACGACCACTGGTCGATGTAGAGGTTGTCGTATTTGACCCGCTCGGCGATCGAGGTGTCGCCCCGGAGGCCGGCGACCTGGGCCAGCCCGGTGAGCCCGACCGGCATGCGGTGACGGTCGTCGTAGCCGTCGATCTCGGCACGGAACCGGGCCACGAAGGCGGGGCGTTCGGGGCGGGGCCCGACGAGCGACATGTCGCCCTTGAGGATCGACCAGAGTTGGGGCAGTTCGTCGATGTTGAGGCGGCGCAGCCACTCCCCCACCGCGGTGACCCGCTCGTCGGCGGTCCATTCGGTGTCGCTGCCGGGGCTGGTGGTCATCGACCGGAACTTGTGGATGAGGATGCGTCGGCCGTGTTGGCCGACCCGCACCTGGGTGAACAGCACCGGCCCGGGGCTGGTGGCTTTCACCAGGGCGGCCACGGCGAGGGCGATGGGAAGGGTGACGACGAGCACGCCGCCGGCGACCACGATGTCGACGAGTCGCTTCACGATGAGCGACAGGCGGGGATGGGCGGCCCGCCCCACCCGCACCAGTGGGTAGCCGCGTGCCTGGTCGGGGTTCATCGAGTCCATGCCGACGCCCATCTCGTAGAGGCGGGGCACGATGTACACGGCGAGGCCGTGGCCGGTGGCCCAACGGGCGGCCCGCACGATCTCGCGCCCGGTGGAGGTGGCGGCGGGTGAGATGATGAGCCGGTCGGCGCCGGTCTGTCGCACCACCCGGGCCAGTTCGGCGGTGTGGTCGACTCGGCCGTTGCCGCCAACGACGCTGAACGGCCACCCGGGAACGGTGCCGACGACGTCGACGCCGTACTCGCGCCGCAGGTTGATCTCCACCGCCATCTCCCGGGCCAGGTCGTCGGAGCCGAACACGACGGCGGCGGCCCGCAACCGGCCGCGACGCCACTGCCACCGCACGACGACGGTGCCCACGGTCTGGCCGGCGACGGCGGCGACGGCGACGAGGCCGAGGAGTTGCACGAGGGCCCCCAGCTGGGGTTCGGAGAACCAGGGCGTGGTGGCCGCCACAAGGGCGGCGCTGCCGCCGGTGGCGACGGCCACGATGATGAGGGGCAGGCGCGACAGGGTGTCGGGCACCATCCGGACCCGGAAGTGACCCCGGGTCAGCAGCATGGCGAACACGACGACCACGGTGACAGCGGCGAGGCGGAGCGAGCCCCCGAGCTCGGTGATGCGCCACACCAGCCCGGCCACCACGAGAAGTGCGCCGGTGATGGCCGCATGTAGCCAGGCGGCGGCCCGATGACCGGACGGCAGCAGGCGAGCCCTCGGCCGTGTACGGAAGTCGGCCTCGGCGTCGAATCGCCCGTAGGCGGATGGGTGCTCGGCCACCGTCATGTCGGCCTCACTGTCGCCCACAATGTGGGATGTGGTTCGCCATGCATGCGCATTTGCCGATGCCCCGCACATCGGAATCCATCCAGCCAATGAGCCCCGAAGGTGAGTTCCATGGAATCTGGTGAGTCCTTTTCCCCCATCGAACCACCCGCATCCGGAGATCGTAGGAGATTGGCCCAGTAGAGGCAATCTTCCCACTGATTCAAATGTGGGTAATTGAGCCCCAAACTTTGTCGCTTATTGTCGAAACAACTCTGAGCGGCACCAGCCACATTCGACGACGTGGCCACCTCATGCAACTGCCGCCCGAGCTCGTCGACCGAGCCGCCCGGTTGCCGGTGATCTCCGAGACGGCCGGGGCACCTGTGCCGCCCGAAGGATCCCCTCCTGGCGCCGGCCGGGCGAGCGGATGGGGCACGTTGCCCGACCGGTCAACGGGTTCGAGGGGTGGAGCCGATAGAGATATGGAAGCGCGGCCAGCTTCCGAAAGCAGAGACTTCCCCATGGACGAACCGATCCTGTTGTCAGGGCCCGACGTGGGCGAGGCCGACCGTGAGGCCCTCCTCCGGGCGTTCGACGGGGGCTGGATCGCCCCGGTGGGGCCGGAGCTGGCCGCCTTCGAGGACGAGCTTGCCGCCTACACCGGCGCCGAGGCCTGCGTGGCCCTGGCGTCGGGCACCGCGGCCCTGCATCTCGCCCTGTTGGAGGTGGGGGTGGAGCCGGGCGACGAGGTGGTGGTGCAGACGGCCACGTTCGCCGCCAGC
>JBHJNQ010000042.1:0-65540 GCA_050330635.1 Acidimicrobiales bacterium
GTCCCGGCCCCGTCGGCCCGCCGCCCCCGGCGCCGTCCCCGGCCGGCCCCCGGCACGGCGCCGGATCGCTCGGGCCCCCGCCGGCGCTGAACGCCCACGCCCCGTTCGTCCCGTCGAACCCGTCGGCATCGCCGACCAGGCGCTCCCTCGTCGCCGTGGCCGCCCTGGTGGCGGTGGTCGTCATCGTCGTCGTGGTCGTCATCCTCGCCACCCGCTGAATCATGGTCGGCCTCCGGACACGACCTGATCCGATCCAGTGGCGCACCGTCCGCGCCGACCCGCTACTCTCGGTCTCGTCCTGCGACGGAACCCACCCATTCGGAGACTCATCATGACCATCACGAGCTGCTTGCTCCATCGCCTCGACCGTCACCGGCCGGCCCCCACCGTCTCGGCCCACTGCGACGGACCGTGCGGGGTGTACGACCCGGCCAGCGCCCGCATCGCCGCCGAGGCCGTCCTGTCGATGACGAAGAAGCTGCTCGATCTCGACCTCTCGGCCGAGGGGGCGCAGAACACCTACGACCGGTACGTGAACATCAAGGAAGAGCAGGCGCAGATCGTCAAGGAGGAGCTTGACATCCTCTGGCACGACTACTTCAAGCCCGAGCATCTCGACGCCCACCCGGATCTCCACACGATCTTCTGGAACGCGGCGAAGCAGGCCTCGGCCTGCAAGACGTCGGTCAGCGTCGAGAACTGCAACGAGTTGATGGCCCAGATCGAGAACATCCACAACATCTTCTGGTCGACCAAGGGTCGCGAGGTGGCCTGGGTCCTGGCCAACCCGTGATCCGCCGGGGGCGGCGACGATGATCGCCGATCCCGCCGTCACGCAGGCGGCGTCCGAGCTGGCCCGATGGGCCCTCGGGCGCCGTCGTCGCGTCAGGGTGGTCGGTGCCTCGATGGCGCCGACCCTCGCCGAGGGCGAGTTCGTTCTGGTCGAGGCGGCGGCGCCCTTCGCCGTCGGCGACCTCGTCGTGGCCCGCCATCCCCACGATCCGACCATGGACGTGGTCAAGCGGGTGGCCGCGGTCCGGCCCGACGGGACGATCGAGCTGGCCAGCGACAACCCGGCCCGGGGCACCGACAGCTCGACCTGGGGGCCGGTGGCCCCCGGCGCCGTGACGGGCCGGGTCACCCTCGTCCTCGACCGACCCCTCGGGTCCCTGGCCCCACCGGGCGCCCGATCGGGGCGCCCGTCGCCCTTGCGTTGGCTCCGACGCTGACGGCGACCGATATCCTCACCCCACGTGCTCACCGTTTCCGGTCTCACCAAGTCGCACGGCGCCCGTACCCTGTTCCGTGACGTCACCATGCGACTATCGCCGGGGCGCCGTATCGCCCTGATCGGCGGGAACGGGGTCGGCAAGACCACGATCTGCGAGATCATCGTCGGCCTCCAGGAGCCCGACGGGGGCGAGGTCTCCAAGCCGAACGACCACCGCATCGGCTACCTGCCCCAGGAGCTGCTCGAGGCGTGGCACGGGACGGTGCTGGAGGAGGTCCAGCGGGGCTCGGGCCACCTGCTCGACCTCGAGTCCGAACTGCGGCGCCTGGAGGCCGCCATCGGAGCGGCCGACGACGACGAGGGCGACCAGCTCCTCACCGCCTACGGCGAGGCCCAGTCCCGCTTCGAGGCCCTCGGCGGCTACCAGCTCGAGGCCGAGGCCCGACGCGTCCTCGGCGGCCTGGGGTTCACCACCGCCGACATGGACCGACCCCTGCGGGAGATGTCGGGGGGGTGGCAGATGCGGGCCGCTCTGGCCCGTCTGCTGCTCCAGAAGCCCGATCTCCTGGTGCTGGACGAGCCGACGAACCATCTGGATGTCGACTCGGTGGCGTGGCTCGAGAACCAGCTCGTCGACTGGCCCGGGGCCCTGCTGTTCGTCTCCCACGACCGCGACTTCATCGACACGGTGGCCGAACGCTGCGTCGAGATCGCGTGGCAGACGTCGTCGGAGTACGTCGGCGGGTTCGCCGAGTTCGTCGTGGCCCGGGAGGAGCGGCTCCAGGTGCTCGAGGCCACCGCCGCCCGCCAGGCCAAGGAGGTGGCGAGGGTCGAGCGCTTCGTCGACCGTTTCCGCTACAAGGCGACCAAGGCCCGCCAGGTCCAGTCCCGGCTCAAGACCCTGGAGAAGCTCGAACGGATCGAGGTACCCCGCGACGACGAGATCAAGGCCCGCTTCGCCTTCCCCGAGCCCCCCCGGTCGTCGCGGTTGGTGGTCGAGATCGTCGACGCCGCCATCGGCTACGACGGCGAGGCCGTCCTCACGGGCGTCGACCTCGTCATCGAGCGGGGCCAGAAGCTGGCGCTCGTCGGGCCGAACGGCGCCGGCAAGTCGACGCTGCTGAAGGCGATCCTCGGCCACCTCACCCCCCTGGCCGGTACGGTCACGATGGGGGCCAACGTGGACGTGGCGTACTTCGCCCAGCATCAGGTCGACGCCCTCGACCTGAACCGGACCGTCGAGCAGGAGTTCCGCCGGTCGGTCGGCGAGCAGCCGAAGAACCGCAACCTGCGGACCGTGCTCGGCTCGTTCGGCTTCTCCGGCGACGCCGTCGACCGGGTGGTCGGCGATCTTTCGGGAGGGGAGCGGACCCGGCTCGCCCTGGCCGAGATCATGTGCAACCCGGTCAACCTCCTCGTCCTCGACGAGCCCACCAACCATCTCGACCTCCCGAGCTGTGACGTGTTGGAGGACGCCCTCCGGGCCTATCCGGGCACCGTGCTGCTGGTCAGCCACGACTGCTACCTGATCCGCAACACCGTCGAGCAGCTCGTCGAGGTCCGCGACGGGCGGGTCACCCACCATCTCGACGTTGACGAGGCCGTGCTGCACCCGGCGGGGGCCGGTCGCCCCACGTCGTCGTTGCGCCCGTCGTCGCCGACCCGGGCCACGGCCCCGGCCACCGCCGGCGAACGGGCACGCCGAAGCCGCAAGGACGAGCGGCGGGTCGAGGCCGAGCAGCGCAACGCCAAGAGCCGGGCCAACCGCGACCTCCGCAAGCGGGTCGAACGGCTGGAACGCCAGTCGGCCCGGGCCGAAGAGCAGGTCCGCCTGCTCGAACAACGCCTGGCCGACCCCGACGTGTACGCCGACAAGTCGCTGATGCACGACCTGATCGGTGACCACGAGCAGGCCCAGTCCAAGGCCCGCCGCCTCCTGGCCGAATGGGAGGCGGCGGCGGGCGAACTCGAACGGCTCGGCGCCTGATCGGCTCGGCGCCTGATCGGCTCGGTGCCTGATCGGCTCGGCGCCCAAGGGGCTCGGGGTCAGCGGTCGAGGTTCAGAGCGTTGTTGATCAACCCGAGGTGGGAGTAGGCCTGGGGGATGTTGCCGAGGGCCTGGACGTTCTCCGGGTCGAACTGCTCGGCCATGGTGCCCGTGGCCCCCACCAGCCCGCAGAGCTCCTTGAACAGGGCCTCGGCGTCCGGTCGGCGGCCGGTCAGGGCCAGGGCATCGATCAGCCACGACGTCATGAGGTTGAACCCCCCCTCCCGTCCGGGGAGGCCGTCGTCGTCGAGATAGCGGTAGACGGTGGGACCGGTGCGCAGCTCTCGTTCCACGGTCGCCACCGTCGACACGAACCGCTCGTCGTCGGGTTGGACCAGGCCCCACAGGCCAACGGCAAGGACCGAGGCGTCGAAGTCGCCGCCGTCGTAGGCGGCGGTGAACGAGCCCAGCTCGGGCTTCCAGCCGTTGGTGAGCACGTCGTGGGCGATCTGGTCGCGCAGCTCCACCCACGCCTCCGGCTCCCGGTCGAGGAACTGGTTGGCGATCGAGATGGCCCGGTCGACCGTGACCCAGCACATGACCTTGGAGTAGACGTGATGGCGGGGCGGCTTGCGGATCTCCCAGATCCCGTGATCGGGCTCGTGCCAGCGGCGCGACACGGCCAGCACCATGGCCTCGACGAGGCGCCAGTGCTCGGCCGAGAGGGCCTCGCCCCGCTCCAGCAGCACGTGTACCAGGTCGACGACGGGGCCGAAAACGTCGAGCTGGACCTGACCGTCGGCGGCGTTGCCCACGCGGACGGGACGGCTCCCCCCGTAGCCGGGGAGATCGTTGATCTCCGCCTCCGGTGGCAGGTGACGACCGGTGACGTTGTAGAGCGGGGCCAACCGCTCGGGATCGCTACGGGTCTCGAGGATGCCGAGCACCCAGTCGAGATAGGCCATGCCCTCGGCGTGGGAGTCGAGACGGGCCAGGGCGGTCGCGGTGAGGGCGGCGTCGCGCAACCAGCAGTAGCGGTAGTCCCAGTTGCGGATCCCGCCGAGATGCTCGGGAAGGCTGGTGGTGGCGGCGGCCAGGATGGCGCCGGTCGGCCGGTGGCACAGCCCCTTGAGGATGAGTGCGCTCCGGGTCACCTGTTCCTTCTCCAACCCCGGCAGCGTCAGCTTGGACACCCAGTTCGACCAGAAACGTTCGCTGTCGACCCGACGGTCGGACTCCGGTCGGGGGTCGGGGCGTACCGTCCCCGTGCCCGCCCTCAGCTCCAGGGCCAACGGCTCGGCGCCCAGCTCGACGACGGCCCGGGCCGTCTGGTGGGCACCGTCGGGCAGGATCTCCCACTCGACACCCGGTGCCCGCAGCACCATCAGGTCGGACGTGCCGTGGACGATGATCCCGTCCGGCTTGATCTCGAGCTGTGTCGGCACCCGACCGAAGTCGAGGCGGGGGGCGAACTCGATGACGGCACGACCGCGGCCCGAGATCACCCGGATGAGATCGGAGCGGCCGGCGAGGCGGCGGGTTCGACCGCTCGACGTGTCGAAGTAGTCGGTGACGGTGAAGGTGGGGAACTCGGTCTCGAGCACCAGGGTCTGCGGTAGGTACCGTTGGCCGACGGGTTCGGTGCCGTCGGGGGCGGCCACCGAGAAGTGGCCGGCGGCGGGTCCGCCCAAGAGCTCGGCGAACACGGCGGCGGAGTCGATCCGGGGCGTGCACATCCAGGTGATCCTCCCGGTGGGGGAGACGATGGCTCCGGTACGCAGGTCGGACAGCAGCGAGTGGTCCTCGATGGCGACCAGTCCCGCTCCCCGCAGCCACTTGCTGCGGAACTCCGACAGCAGGGCCAGCAGCTGGGCCACGGTGTCGGTGTCGGGGATCCGGTAGTGGGCCACCGAGGGCCCGTCGCCGACGCGGACGCCGACGTCGGGACCCGTGAGGGTCTTGAACCCGTCCTCGTCGGTCACGTCGTCGCCGAAGAACACGACGGCCGACGCTCCGACCTGGCCTCGGATCGTCTCCAGGGCCGAGCCCTTGTTGGTGTCGATGACCGACATCTCGATGATGTCGTGGCCGCTGCGGGTGTAGACCCCCTCCAGGCCGGCCGGTCCTCGCACCAGCTCGTCGCGGGCGGCCTGGCGTCGCTCCTCGTCCATGCCCCGGAAGTGGAAGGTGGCCCCCGTTGGTTTCTCCTCGACCCGGGCCCCGTACTTCTCGCCCAGCGCCGCCACCTGGTCGGTGAGGGTTCGGCGCAGGGCCACCAGCTCGGGCGCGAGCTGGGAGGCGAACCCGAGATCGAACTCGCTGCCGTGGCTACCGACGAGGCGGATCTCCTCCGGCAAGCGGGACAGCAGGGCCAGGTCGCGCAGGCTGCGCCCGGACACGACGGCCGCATAGGTGTTGGCCTGTTCGGCCAGGGACCGCATGGCGGCCACGGCGTCCCGATTGGGGAGTGCGGCCATGGGGTCGTCGACGAGTGGTGCCAGCGTTCCGTCGTAGTCGCACGCCACGAGGAGATTCGGCACCCGAGCAAGCTGTCGGAGACGTTCGCTCAGCTCTCCTAGGTTCTTACTGGTCATGAGCCTCCACCGGCATCCAGTCCCCCGGGCAACCTATCGGCTGGGGACGGGACCCGGGTCGCGTGTCCACGTTCTATCGTTTGGGTATATGAAGTTGCGCCGTCTCGTCACCGTCGCCATGAATCGTCGATGAACCGGTGGTGAAACCGTTGTCATCCGACCTCCCTGCGGGTTCCTCCAGCGACACGGGGCAACGCCGGTTTCCCGAAGGGGCGTTCCTCATGGCGGCGGCCGTTCTCGGTGCGGTGATCGTACTCGCTGGCCTGCTGGTGGTGGTGCAACTGCGCTCGGCGGACGAAGCGGTGGCTGCGGCCCAGTCGAGCGTGGTCGTCCGCCCCTCGATCGCGCCGTCCTCGACCCCGCCGCCACCGCCGACAGCCCCATCGCCCACGGCCCCACCGTCGCCGGCACCACCGAGCTCCCCGCCGGCCACGGTTGCTCCCCCGGGGCCGGCCCCGGGGATCGAACCGTTGACGTGTCCGGCCGACGTCGACCCCGTCATCTGCGATGCCGCCGCCTTCGTCCAGCGCACCCGTGGTCGCCCGTTCCTGACGTTCCCGGTGATCGAGTTGCTCGACGACGTCGCCTTCGAGGAGGCCCTCCTGGCTGACTTCGAGGAGTACCGGGACGACCTCGAGGTCAACGAGGTGCTGCTGATCGCCCTCGGCCTCCTCGAGCCCGATGTCTCGCTCGTCGACGCCTACCGCTCCTCGCTCGAGATCGGGGTGGTCGGGTTCTACCAGCCCGACGGGGGCCGGCTCGTCGTGCGGGGCGCCGAGCTCGACCTGTACGTCCAGCAGGTCCTCGTCCACGAGCTGACCCATGCTCTCGACGACCAGTGGTTCGACCTCGATCGCGACGACGCCGTCGACGACGAAGCCGGCTACGGCTTCACCGCCGTGGTCGAGGGCAACGCCTCGCGCGTCGATCGCCGGTGGGAGGCAGCGCTCGGGCCGGCCGAGCGGGCCGACCTCCAGCGCCAGGAGCTGCGGGCCCTGTCGCCCGAGGAGCTGCAGATCTACCTCTCGCTCCCCCCGGTGCTCCAGCAGCTCCAGGCCTCGCCCTACGTCGATGGGGCTCGTTACGTCGACCATCTCCTCGCTCAGGACGGCGAGGCGGGGGTGGATCGGGCGCTCACCTCTCCTCCCACCACGAGCGAGGAGGTGCTCCACCCGGGCCTCGATCGGGCGTCCGATCCCGAGATCGACGTCGAGCCTCCCCCCGCCGGCGGTCCCGTCCTCGACGAGGGGCGCCTGGGAGAGCTCGTCGTCGAGCTGTGGCTGGGGCCCACGGCGGCGGACGGGTGGGGAGGCGACCGCTATGTCACGTGGACCGAGGGCGACCGGTCGTGCGTGGCCGTCGACCTCGTGGGCGACGACGACGTCGAGAGCGCCGAGCAGTTGGAGGCGGCCAAGCGGTGGGCGGCCGAGGCCGCCGATGATCGGTCGGTGGCGGTGGTGACCATCGACGCTGGCGATGGGGTGCGCGTCACCGGGTGTGGATGATTCCCGCTGTCCGCTCCCTACGCCATGCCCAAGCACGCCCTCGAGGCCTTCTCGAAATCGCTACGGGCCGAGATGGAGCCGTACGGCATCGAGGTGTGCAAGCTCGGTCCGGGGCCCTGTGCCACCGGCTCCAGCGACGCCATGGTCGACGGCGTCGACGACCAGCTCGGCCCCGACGGCGGCGACGTCGAGCTCAGGATCGGGAGCGCCACAGGGTGGCCACCGTGACGCCGGCGCCGAGAACGAGCCGTCGCTCGTCGGGCCGCACCGGCCACGACGCCGCCACCTGCTCGTGGGCCAGGAACCTCCCGCCGGGCGGCAACAGCCCGACGACGGTGGCCACCAGCTCGGCCGTCACCGGGGCGGGCAGGAAGGCGAAGACCACGGTCGCTCCGTCGAGCGCCGCGCTGAGCGTGCTCTCGTCGGAGAGGTCGGCCTCGATCACCTCGATACGGTCGTGGAGCCCGGCCTGCTCGGCCGCCGTCACCGACCGGGCCACCAGGGCCGGGTCGCGTTCGACCCCGCGGGCCCGGCATCCGTAGCGGCGGGCGGCCTCGATCAGCACCCGGCCGTCACCACACCCGAGATCGACCACGACGTCGTCGGGCCCGACGGCGGCGACGGCCAACAGGTCGGCGATCAGGTCGCAGGGCGTGCCCAGGAACACCCCCAGCCCCCCGGCGCCCCGGGCCTCGGGGTCATCAGGGCCGCCGGCCCCGGCCGGCGAAGGATCGTCGTGATCGCCGTCGACGACAAGCCGGAGCCGGGTCGTGTCGTCGTCGGCGCGGACGAGAACACCGTCGGCGGCGGTGCCCTGGGGCCGGTAGCCGAGGCCGGCGAGGACGTCGGTGGCCCGGGCCATGTCGCCGGGCCCGGCGTCGGCGAGCGTGACCAGGGCGGCGACGCGCTGGAGGCGGTCGGCCCGGGGGGCCGACCGGGCCAGGAGGCCGGCGGCACCGAGCGCTGCGACCGCCTCCTCGGCGGCCTCGTCGGATCGGCGGGCCAGGGTCCGGGTGGTGGCATCGGCCGCACGGACGAGAGCGGCGGCGTCCGGCTCGAGCTCGTCGACCCGGCGCAGCCACCGGTCGACGGCTCCCGCCAGCCGGCCCTGGTGGACGGCGGTCCGGAGCTCGCCCTCCACCGTCGATCGGTCGATCGGTCCCTCGGCCCCGACCGCGTTACGGCCGACGGCGGCCGCCACGGCCGCCTCCAGCCGGGCCGCCAGAACCTCGACGTGCGGCTCGGCCAGCATCGTCAGGTGACCGCCGGGGACGACCTCGACGTCGAGGGGTCCGGCGACCGCACCGGCCCACCCCATGCCCCGCTCGACGAGGTCGGCGGTGAACTGGTCGTCGCCGGCCTTGAACACGACGACCCGTCCCCCGTAGGGGCGGTACCGGTAGGCGAGCTGCGACCGCCAGTTGTCCTCCACGAAGCGCCGGATCCGGAGCTCGTCGGCCACCGGGAGCGACAGCGCCCGGCGTGCCGCCAGGGCGAGGATCTCACGGCGCCGCCCCAGCCGGAGACCGACGTTGCGGGCCCGGTCGACGACATAGTCAACCGGTCGTTCCCGCACCGCCCGGAGATGGAGCTCGGCGCGGCGCCTCCCCGTCGGGGCATGGGTGGAAGCGTCGGGGCCGGCGGCGTCGAACAGGGCCAGGAGGGCCACGTCGCGCCCCCGGGCCGTGAGCTGGTGGGCGAGCTCGAAGGCCACGATCCCTCCGAGCGACACCGCGGCCAGCACCACGGGCCCCGTGGGGGCGCACCGCTCGAGCTCGTCGGCGTAACGGGCGGCCACCTCGGCCACGTCGGTCGGGGCGGTGGTATCGAGGTCGAGGGTCGGCTGACCGAGCCCGAACAGCGGCTGGTCGGCGCCGAGGCGGGCCGCCAACGGCCGGTAGAACACACTGTTGACCCCCAGGACGTGGATCCCGAAGATCGGGGGGAGCGAGCCACGGGGTTGGACCGGTACGAGGTAGCGGTACTGGGCTCCGCCCGCTGCGGTCGCTCCCAGGCGGCGGGCCACCCCCGCCGGGGTCGGGTCGTCGTACAGGGTCGAGACGGTCAGGTCGACGCCGAATCGGTCGCGGACCCGGTCGAGCAGGTCCAGGGCCAGCAGGGAGTGGCCCCCCAGATCGAAGAAGGAGCGCTCGGGGCCGACACGGTCGACCCGGAGCACGGCGGCGAACAGCTCGGCCACCGCGGTCACGGTGCCGTCGTTGCCCCCACTCGGTGTGCCGGCGACGGCGTCACGATCGGCGGCGTCACGATCGGTGACGGCACGACCGGCCGGGAGGCGGCGAGCGGCGGCCCGGTCGAGCTTGCCGTTCGGGGTGCGGGGCAACCGGTCGTGGACGGCATAGATCGTGGGGCGCAGCGCGGTCGGCAGCCGTTCGGTCACCGCGGCTCGGACGGCGTCGAGGTCGACCTCGGCGTCGGCCGCCCGCTCGAGGTGGGCCACCAGTAGGGTGGCGTCGGGGGCGTTCACCCGCAGGGCGTCGGCCAGCGCCGTCACCGGGTCGGTGGCGGTGGCGGCGGCGGCCAGCGCCGAGCGGGCCGCCTCCCCGTCGACGGCGGCCAGGAGCTCGTCGACCGTGCGGGGATCCTGATCGACGGCCAGCGCTGCCCCCACCCCCGGGACCGAGCTCAGGACTCGCTCGATGTCGCCGGGCTCGACCCTGACGCCGCCCACGTTCAGCTGATCGTCGAGCCGGCCCCGGAACCACACGGTGCCGTCGGTGACGACGGCCCGGTCGCCGGTGCGGAACCGGCGGTCGTCGCCGGTGCCGGCGAAGCGGCGGGCCGTGGCCTCGGGATCGTCGAGGTAGCCGGCGACCACCCCCAGCCCGCCGATGACCAGCTCACCCTCGACCCCGAGCGGCACCGGGCGGCCGTCGGGATCGACAACGGCGACCCAGGCCCCGGGGACGGGCACCCCGATGGGGACGGGCCCCCGTCCCGGCCCGCAGTGGTGGGCCGTGGCCCACACGGTGGCTTCGGTCGGGCCGTACTCGTTGGTGAGCCGGCTGGCCGGCCGGAGGCGGTGGTGGGCCTCGACCAGAGATCGGGGGCAGGCCTCGCCGGCCACGATCACCTGGTGGGGCCAGTGGCCGCGCTGCCGCCCCCGCTCCACCAGGGCCTGGTAGAGGCTCGGCACGGCCAGGACGTGGGTGATCCGGCTCCGGTCGAGGAGATCGACGAGGGCGTGGGGATCGTGGCTCTGGGCGTCGGTCGGCAGCACGATCGTGCCCCCGGTGGCCAGGGTCCAGAACAGGCCGACGACGCTCGAGTCGAAGGCGGCGCTCGACAGCAGCAGGAACCGTTCGGGCGTTGTCCCGTACACCTCGGCCCGGGCCGCAGTGCTGGCGGCCAGACGACCGTGGCTGACGGGAACGCCTCGGGGCCGGCCGGTCGAACCGGAGGTGAAGATCACGTAGGCGGCGTCCTCGGACGGCGGTGCGGTGCCGACCACCGACCGACCGCGGGGCCGGAGTCCGGTGGGGCGCACCGTCAGGCCGCTCCCCGTCGCACCGTCGTCGCGGGGCGCCCCGCCGTCGTCCGACGTGATCGTGGCTGCCGCCTCCGCCGCCCGCTCGAGGAGGGCGATACGGTCCGCCGGATAGGCGGGATCGACGGGGACGTAGGCGGCTCCCGACCGGAGCGCGCCGATCACGGCCACGACGAGGTCGCACGAGCGGGGCACCCGGACCGTGACCCGGTCGCCCGGTCCGATCCCCAGGGCCGTCAGCCGTTCGGCCACCTCGGTGGAGCGCCGGCCCAGTTCGGCCCAGGTCAGGGTGTCGCCGTCGCACTCGACGGCCGGTTCGTCACCTCGCCCGACGGTGTGGGCGACGATGGCGGGGAGGAGCGACGGGGGCGGATCGAGCGGGGGGCCGGCCAGGATCGACGGGAGGCCGCCGGCCAGGTCGACGGCGGCCACGGTGGCCCCCGGCGTCCTCACCGTGGCGGTGAGCATCGCATCGAGATCGGCGAGTAGCCGGTGGGCCGTTTCCCGGTCGAGGACGGTGCCCCGGTGCTCGACGCTGAGATCGATGCGGTCGGGGCGGACCTCGACGAAGAACGTGGCGTCGGTGACGGCGGTCCCGTTGCTGAGGGCGCGGGACTCCACGGCCCGCCCCTCCAACGAGGCGGGGAGCAGCTCGTCATAGGCCAGGAGGATGTCGGTGGCCGGTGCCGGACGTCCGGCCAGACGGCGGTCGGCCACGATCCGGGCGTAGGGGACGGCCCGGTGGGCGAGGTTGGCGGCGACGGCGGCCGAGGCCCTCGACACCACGGCGGCCAGGGTGTCGTCGCCGGCGACGGGGACCCGCACCGGCAGGGTGTTGAGGAAGTAACCGACGAGGGCGCGCGCCGCCGGGTGAGTGCGGGTTGAGGCCAGCATGCCCAGCTCGACCCGGTCGCCGTCGCCGTAGCGGCGGAGGGTGGCGGCCAGGGCGGCCGTGGCGACGGCGAACCCGGTGGCGCCGGCGGTGGCCCGCAGCTCCCCGGGAGCGATCGTGGCCACCCTCGACGCGAAGCCGTCGGCTCCCGGCACCGGCGGCGGGGCCAGGGCGAGGGCGGCGGGGGCACCGGGGTCGGGGCCCTGGTCGACCGGCCAGGGGCCATCGCCCTCGATGTCGTGCTGCCACCGGGTGAAGGTGGCGTAGTCGGTCGGGGGGACGGCGACCTCGGCGCCGCTCAGCACGGCATCGACGGCCGACCAAAGGAGCTCGAAGCCCCCGGCGTCGCCCGACACATGGTGGCAGACGAGCAGGACGGCCGTCGTGCCGTCGGTCAGGGGCTGGACGAGGGCCCGCAGGAGTGGTCCCCGGTCGAGATCGAACGGGAGGCGGTGACGGGGTTCGAGGACGGCGTCGAGCGCCTCGGGGGCGACGGGGTCGGCGATCACCTCGACCGTCACCGCCTCCTCCGCCGTGAGTGGTCGGCGGGGGGCGCCGTAGGTCCAGGCCAGGGGCACGTGGTGGCCGGCCACGGTGCGCAGGGCGGCGGCGAACCGGTCACCGTCGACGGACCCGTCGACCCGGTGGAGACGGCCGACGTTGTACATGACGCTGTCGGGCCGGCGGCCCTGTTCGAACAGGATGGATCGCTCGCCCACCGACAGCGGTGGCGGATCGTCCGCCGTCCACGGCGTGGGGGCCGACGGCGGGGTCGGTCCGTCCGGTCCCCCGGGCCGTCGACCGGTGGCACCGTCGGCCGCCAGGTCGATGGCGGCGGCCAGGGTGCGGGGTGTCGTCTCGAGGAAGGCCAGCGCCTCGGGGAGGTCGGTGCCGGCGGCCTCGGCCAGGGCGACGATCATCTCGAGGGCGGCCAGGGAGTCGCCGCCGAGGGCGAAGAAGTCGTCGTCGACCCCGATCGGCTCCAGGCCGAGGATCCGCTCCCACACCGCCACCACCTGGGCCTCCCGCTCGGTCGTGGCCTCGACGAGGATGCCGGCGCTGGCCCGATGGGTGCGCTGGGGCGGGGGGCGGGCGTCGGCGTCGAGCTTGCCGTTGGCGTTGAGGGGGAGGGCGGCGACGGCGACGAAGGCCCGGGGGATGGCGTGGGCGGGGAGGGTCGTGGCCAGGAACGCCCGCAGGGCTGCCGGGGTGGGAACGGCCTGGCCCGGTCTCGGCTGCAGCCAGGCAGTCAGGGTCTCGGGTGGGTCGACCCGGTAGCCGACGGCGTCGAGGAGGCGGCCCACCTCGTCGTCGTCGAGCCGATCGTCGAGCTCGTCGATGGCCTCCTGGCGGGTCTTGTGGCCGAGGCGGACGTCCCAGGCGTAGGGGATGGCGTAGTTGTGGTAGCCCCGTTCCCGCTGGTGGGTGTGGATACCGGCGGCGTTGATGAGACAGTTGGTCGACCGGCCGGTGTCGGTGGGCCGGACCCACGGGGCGTTGGCGTCGAGGTAGGCGAGCAGCTCGTCGAGCTCCACGTCGACGTAGCGATACAGATCGAGGTACCGGACCTGGTCGAACACGTCGTCGGTGGCGAACACGGAGGTGTCGAGGAGGCGGTTGGGGCCGTCGTCGAGGCGGTGGTAGGTCTTGCGGGCCTCGAGCACCGCTCGGTCGATGGCGTCGGGATCGAACCGGCCGGGAGCGAACTGCTGGGGGATGAGCCGGGTCTCGAACAGCTGGCCTCGCGACAGGCCGGTGACGATGAGGGGGATGCCGAGCTCGACGGCCCGATTGGTGGCCAGCGTGTAGATCGTCTTGTAACACCCATGACAGACGTTGGCGTGACGCTGGAGGCTGTCGCGGAAGATGGCGTCCATGGCATCGGTGGTGGCGAACTCATGGTCGAGACCGAGGTCGGCAACGGAACGGCGGACGTTGTCCTTGGCCTGCTCGGAGATGAAGCCGTTGTCGAGGGTGAGCACGTAGGGCTCGAAGCCCAGCTCGACCAATCGGTAGAGGGCGTAGGTGGAGTCCTTGCCCCCGCTGAGGAGGTGGAGGCAGTCGTAGGGTCCGGTCCGGCGGCGTCGGGCCTCGTCGCGCTCGGCCACCAGGTCGGCCTCGGTCCGGAACCAGGCCCGGGCCTGGGGGGCGATCCGGTCGTACTCGTGGCAGGTGGCGCACACCCCCTCGTCGTCGTAGTCGACGCCGGGAACGTTGGAGGGGAGACCGCAGCGCACGCAGCGCCGGTCGGGGGGCCGGAGGCTGGGTCGCCACAGCCGGACCGCCGCCGCCTCGATGGCGGGATGGGCCCGGAGCGCCTCCTCCACCTCGGTCGGCTCGAGCCGGATCCCGCCGACCTTGACCTGTTCGTCGACCCGGCCCAGGTACACCGCGGTGTCGGGGTCGACGAGGCGGACGAGGTCGCCGGACCGGTAGAAGCGCCGGCCGTCGACTACGACGAACCGGCCCTCGTCATGCTCCGGGTCGAGGTAGCCCGACGTCAGGCCGTCGCCGGCGATCAGCAGTTCGCCGGCGGCGCCGATGGGGACGTCGCCCAGTCCGGGGCCGACGATGCGCAGGGTGACACCGGGTGCCGGCCCCCCGATCGGGACCTCTGGCCCGTCGCCCGGGTGGGCGGGCTCGACCCGGTGGATCATGCAGCCGACGACGGCCTCGGTCGGCCCGTACTCGTTGAACATCTCGAGGCCGGGGACGGCTTCGAGGAGACGACGGGCCAACCCGGCACCGAAGGCCTCGCCCCCCACGACGAGGGTCCGCAACCGGTGCCCGGGGGCGAGGAGGCGCAGGAGGAGCTCGAGGTGCGACGGTGTGGCCTTGCACCACGTCAGCTCCGTGGTCGCCGCCACCCGGGCCAGGGCGGTCGGGCCGTCACCGTCGACCACGACCAGCTCACCGCCGGCCACCAGGGGGAGGAAGAGGCTGGTGAGGGTGAGGTCGAAACCCAGCGAGCTGAACAGCGGCACCACGAGATCCGAGGAGGCGGCGTCGGGATCGGGATGGGCATCGGGGCCACGGTTGCTGCCGGGGAGGCGGTGCCGATCGAGGTAGTGCTCGGTGGCGAAGCGGATGTAGCGGGCGATGCCGCCCCGCCGGATCGGCACCCCCTTCGGTTCACCGGTGGAGCCGGACGTGAACAGGAGGTAGGCCTCGTCGTCGGGGTCCGCTCCGGCGGATGGCGCCGGTCCATCGGCGCCATCGCTGGGTTCGCCGCCGGTGGGGTCGCCATCGCTGGGTTCGCCGCCGGTGGGGTCGCCATCGTCGGGGGTGCCATCGCTAGGGACGCCCCCGGTGGGGTCGGAGGCGCCGCCGGCGAGTTCGACATCGGCCAAACCGGACAGCGTGATGGCGCAGCCCGCCCGTTCGGCCAGGCGCCGGCGCCGCCCCGCCGGTTGGCTCACGTCGAGAGGGACGAACGAGCCGCCCGCCACCAGCACGGCGAGGATGGCGACCACGGCCTCGGCGCTCCGGGGCAGCTCCACGCCCACCCGCACCCCCGGCCCGACACCTCGTTGGCGGAGGGTGGCGGCGCACCGCCCCACCTCGGCCCACAGGGCCGACCCCGTCCACGTCCGATCGCCGTGGCGGAGGGAGATCGCCGTCCGATCGGCCAGGCCGAGGCGGAGCTGGTCGGCGAGATCCGGCGCCGGCTCCTCCACGGCGGGGCCGGCACCCCACCGCTCGAGCTGCCGTCGCTCGGTCTCGTCGACGAGGGAGTCGGCCACCGGTCGATCGGGGTCGGTGACGAGGGCGTAGAGGGCGGTGAGGAAGTGGCCGGGCGCACGGGCCAGGTGATCGTCACCCACTCCACCCCGGTTGAGGTCGAGGGCCAGCTGGGGGCCGCCGTCACCGGTCTCGGCGTCATAGGCGGTGAGCTGGACCCGAAGCAGGTGGGAGGAGTCGATGGCGCCGCTGTGGATCCACCGGGTCGTCGCCGGCACGGGCCCGAACGACCCGAGGCCGGCCCGCCCGATCACGTTGACGACGGCGGCGTGGTCGGCCGCCGGGGCGGTACCGGGGACGGCGTGGGCGAGGGTGGCCAGCACGGCCCGGCTCACGGTGCGGTGGAGCAGGCGGTACGTGGCCCCAGGATCGACGGTCACGTCGACGGGGAACACCTCCATGAGGGGCCCCACGAGGCGGCGGGTGGTGGCGTCGGAGCGGTTGTGGACCGGGAGGCCGATGGTGAAGCTCTCCGCTCCCGCCGTGTGGTGCACGTAGGCCGCGGTGACGGTGGCGAGGAGCGCCGTCCAGCCGAGATCGGGGCTGAGCATCCGGTAGGTGCCGTCGAGGCGCTCGGCGATCGCCGCCACCAGCGGCGGGGTGAGGGGGAGGTCGAGCCGAGTCGCCTCCGGGGTGGGGTGGGTCAGCGGTTGGTAGAGCCGGCCCGGCGCCGGTGGGGCGGTGCGCTGCTGCCAGTGGGCGTTGGCCCGGTCGGCTCGCCGGGACCGTGCCGGGTCGCCGTCACGCTCGGCCACCCGGCGGTAGTAGGGCTCGAGCCGAGGGGGACGGCCGTGGTAGGCGTCCGCTGTGGCCTCGAACACCAGGGCCGAGGAGGTGGCGTCGGTGATGGCGTGGTGGAGGTCGAGGTACCACGACACCGTGCCGTCGCCGTGGCGGAGGACGACGCTGTCGTACCCCCTGACCGACAGATCGACCGGCGTCGCCACCCGCCGCCGGGCCCACGCCTCGGCCTCGGTCCGATCGAGATCGACGACCTGGCGGGGCTGGGGCTCGGCGTCGAGGCGGACCAGAGGGGTGCCGCCGGCATCGACGATCCGAGACCGCAGGACGTCGGAGGCCGCCACCACCTGCTCGAAGGCCTCGGCCAGGCGATCGGGGTCGACGGCGCCGTCGATGTGGGTGAGGATCGCCATGTTCTGCACCGGCGCCCCGGGATGGAGGCGCTGCGACGTCCACAGGGCGCGTTGCATCGCGGTCAGCGGCCGACCGGGCCGGACAGCTACGGGAACGACGCCCCTCATCCGATGGTTTCCGCCACCCGTTCGCCGCCGGTCTCGGGCGCCGCAGCAGGGGCCACCTCCACCAGCCGCCCCGCCGCCGCCTCACGACGCTGCAGGGCCCAGGCCACGACGGTCAGGCCGGCCACGAGGAACAGGACCCGGGGCCACGCAACCACCGGTTCGACCACCGTGCTGACGCCGAGATCGACCTCGAGGACCCGCTCGATCATCCACCCCACGCTGACGGCGGCCAGCAGGATCGAGGCGACGACGAAGAAGCCCCGGTAGTAGACCGTCCGCCGCAGGAGGAACAGGGCGGGGAACAGCAGGAGCACCACGATGGCCTGTCCGATCTCGATGCCGACGTTGCGCCCGAGGAGCGACAGGAGCTGGGTGTTACGGCTCACGTCGAGGCCGGACACGAGCGAGGCGAAGCCCATCCCGTGGAACAGCCCGAAGGCGAACGAGATGGCCCATTCCTTGTTGGCGGCCAGCGGGTGGATGTTGTGGAGTGCGGCTGCGGCGATGGAGATGGCGATGATCGATTCGACGATGCGGGGGGAGGGGAGGGGCAGGATGTCGAGACCGGCCAGGGTGAACGTGATCGAGTGGGCCACGGTGAACATGGTGACGATCTTGAGCACCCGCCACAGCGACGATCCGAACGTGGGCGTCGGCTGCCACCGGCTGGTGAACACCAGGACCGATGGAAGCAGGAGCACGAGCACGAACAGGATGTGGTCGGGACCGGTCTGGATGTGGTTGATGCCGAGCTTGCCGCTCGCCGTGAACGTCTTGACCCAGCTCGTGTCGCCCAGATCGATCGTCTGGGAGCGGGCGCCGTCGTCGTAGGTGGTGAGGATCTCGTTGCCGTTGTCGATGACCCCGCCTCCCCAGTCGTTGGCGATGAGCAGGAGGCCGTCCCGGCCGTCGATCTCGTCGAAGAACGGATCGAAGCGGATCTCGAGCTGGCGGGGCACGGGCCGATCGCCGGGGTCGACCGTGAACGAGAAGTAGACATAGTTGTCGTCGGCCTCGGGGAGGTCGGAGAAGAACAGCTCGGCTCCCGCGAAGGTGACCGGCCAGGTCTCGCCTCCCGCTCCCACGGTGAAGTGGTCGCCCAGGTACCGGTGGATCCGCTCGAGCTCGGCGTCGACGCCGGTCATCACGTCGTTGTCGTCGCCGGCGAGCTCGAGGCCGAGCACGGTGTTCAGGTCGCTGATCGGCACCTCGATCCTCCCGCCCAGCCCGCTCTCGGCCACGTCGATGTAGAGGTAGCTCTGCTCGCCCGTGTGGGCTCCCGCCGGCGCGGCGCCGACGAGCACGGCCGCCAGGGACAGGGCGACCACGATGGCTGCCGCCACCGCGGTCAGCGGTCGACGCCGGCGGGTGGCACGAGGGGGGTGTTGCATTGCAGCTCCTCCACTGTCGATCGGCGTCGATCGATGGATCATCGGTTCAGCGCCAGGTAGGGGTCGTAGGGATCGGTGGTCGGCGGCTGGAGATCGACCTCGACACCGAGCCCGAGGCGCTCGGCGTGGTCGCCGACCAGCTCGGCGGCCACGAGGTCCTCAAACGCCCAACCGGTCGAGTCGAACACGGTCAGCCGCTGCCGGTAGCCGACGTACTCGGCGGCGTTGCGGACGACGTGGGCGAGGTCGGGTCCAAGGTCGGCCGCCCGCAGCTGCTGGGCCTCGCCCTCCGCCAGGCACTGGCCGGGCACGTCGGGGCAGACCAGTGCACGGTCGAGGTAGCGGGCCGGCAGCTCGATCTTGCCCGGGAAGTCGGCGCCGACGGCGTTGATGTGGAGCCACGGCCGGTGCTCGCTCTCGGGCACGACGGGGCCCGAACCGGGGGCGACGGTGGTGGCGGTGCACAGGATGTCGGCCTCCGCCATGACCCGGCCCAGGGCGTCGGGACCCAGCGGATGGACCTCGATGCCGAGCTCGAGGGGCGCCAGTCGCGCCGCCAGTGACCCCGCCACGGCCGGGGCCACGTCGACGGCGAGGACGGTGTCGATGGGGCGGACCCGGGACACGGCGTGGATCTGGGCCACCGCCTGGGCCCCACAGCCGACCATGCCCAGCACCGTCGACTCGGGTCGGGCCAGCACGTCGGTGGCCAGGGCCGATGCCGCTCCGGTGCGCAGGGCGGTCAGCACGTTGGCCTCGCACACCTGGAGCAGTCGGCCGTCGGTGGTGTCGTAGGTGGAGGTGGTGGCCAGCACGCTCGGCCAGCCCCGCAGCTCCGGATTGGATGGGTGGTAGCCGACCGTCTTTATCGAGACCCGGCGGCCCACCGTCATGGCCGGCATCCACTCGATGAGACCGAGGCCGGGTTCGTCGTAGTGGAAGCCGGTGCGGTCCATGGTGTCGACCGTCTTCGGGTCGAACGTGCACAGCGACGACCGGAGGCGGCCGATGAGCTCGTCGAGAAACTGTGTGAGCCCGACCTCGGCGACGATTGTCGCCAGATCGTCGGTCCCGATGATGCGTGTCAACCGCCTGGTCCCTTCCGTCCGCCCTTACTGCTGCGCCCTTCGCACCCCACCGGTATCCGGATGAGGGTAGATTCACCCACGTTCGCCAACCGCCACGATCGCCGTGGACGCGGGCGGTGACCGTCGTCAGACGGTGGCCCTCCGGCGTCGGGCGTAGGCCAGCATCCGGTCGACGGTCTGGAAGTTCTCCAGGGTCACATCGCCGGGGTCGACGCCGATGCCGGCCTCGTCCTCCAGCCACTGGGTGATCCGGATGACGCCGAGGGAGTCGACGGCCCCGGTGAGCAGCAGGTCGGTGTCGCCGGTCAGCTCGATGTCGAGGACACATACTTCGGCCTGGACGTACCGCAGCAGCTTGGTCGCCAATTCGTTCATACCGTTCTTTTCCCGCCTGTGTCGCTCCGCGCAGCCTGTTCGGCGTCGGCGTGTTCGGCGTCGGCCTTTTCGGCGTCGGCCAGCTCCTGCCTCATCGCCCGTCGGTCGAGCTTGCCGCTCCCCGTCGTCGGAACCGAGGATAGCGGGTGGAAACGGGCGGGGATGGCGTAGGGGGGGAGCCGTTGTCCCAAACGACCCTGCAGTTCGGCCTGGTCGGCGGTGGGTAACTCGGTCCCGACGAGGCCCGCCACCAGGTGGTCGCCGACCAGGGCCACCACCGCTGATCCACCGATGAGATCCTCGACGGCGGCCTCGACCGCCTCCAGTTCGACCCGGTGACCCCGCACCTTGACCTGGTGGTCGATCCGGCCGTCGAAGACGAGGGCCCCGTCGTGGCGGCGATGGGCCAGGTCGCCGGTGCGGTACCACCGTCGGCCGCCGTCATCGACGAAGGCGTCGGCATCGAGTTCGGGACGGCCCCAGTAGCCTCGCATCATGGTGGGAGCCGAGACTTGGATCTCCCCGTCGACGAGCCGGACGACGCTGCGGCCGACGGGGGCCCCGATGGGGACGGCGTCGACACCGTCGGCGGGTGGGGCCTCGAGGTGATGCACGGTGCAGGCATTGACCTCGGCCGGACCGTAGACGTTGCTGAACCGGGCACCGGGAAGGGCCGCCATCAAGGTTCGGAGCACGCTTGGGGCGAGGACTTCCCCGCCGAAGAGAACCCATCGCAGGGCGGACAGGTCATTTGCGGCCAGATCGCCCCGGGTCGCCAGCTGCGACAGCAGGTAGGGGACGCCGTACCAGACCGTCATGGCCTCCTGCGCCATGAGCTGGGCGAGGCTCGCCGGGAGCATCTGGTGGGGCTCGGGCACGACGATGTTGGTGGCCCCGATCGCCGGGGTGACCCACAGCGCCTGGGTCGAGATGTCGAAGTGGTTGGGGGCGATGTCGCCGATCCGGTCGTCGGCGGTGAAGTCGTAGGCGGCACGCTTGAACGCCACGTAGGCCAGGGCGCTGGCGTGGGTGTGGCAGATGCCCTTAGGCCGACCGGTCGAGCCCGACGTCGTGATGATGTACGCCGGGTCGTCGGCGCCGACGGATGTCGGTCCGATCGGCTCGTGGGCCGACACCTCCTCCGGCCCGACGAGGTGGATGGTGGCCGCTGCCGACCGGCACGTGGTCCCGTCGGCGCCGGCGCCATCTCCCTCGTCCCTTGGCCGGTCGACCCCGATCACTGCCGCCAGGTCGGCGGCGGCGGCCAGGGCGATGGCGGCGGCGGCACACGGCGGGTGGCTGACGACGACCCGGCACCCGGCCGCCGCCACCACGGAACGGCCATAGTCGGTCGGGGCGCGGGGATCGACCGGTACAGCGACGGCCCCGGCCCGCACGATGGCGTGCATGGCCACGAACGCATCGGCGCTCTTGCGGTGGAGGACGGCCACCCGGTCGCCCGCCCTCACTCCGACGCCGGCCAGCGCCGCGGCGAGGCGCCCGGTGCGATCCTCCACGTCCGACCACGTGAGGCCCGTCCCGCTCTCCCTGAGGGCGGGACGGTCGGGCGTCCGGCCCGCCACCGCCGGTACCAGGGCCCCGAGCGTTGTCAGGGCCGCCACGGCGGTCCATCCTGTGTCACGTCCCTCGCTACCCAAGGCGTCACCCTATGACTCCCTCGTCTCCGTCCCCGTCGCCCCCACCGGATCCCGGTACCGCGTCGAACCTCAACCAATCGGTCTCCGCCGGGGCGCCGGCCCTGGATGCGATGCTCGACGATCGCCATCCGGAGAAGGTAGCGGTCGCCGCCTGGGCTCGGGCCCATCTGTGCGATTCCGACCTGGCCGGACGGGACGAGCGGTGTGAGTTCTGGGTCGAGGGATGGCAGCGGTGCGCCGACCGGGGTATCCAGGCCATGGTGGTCGATCCGGCCGATGGCGGAGGGGGCCTCGACCTGATCACCGCCATGCTCCGCTTCGAGGGCCTGGGCCTGGGCTGCGACGACGCTGGCCTCGTGTTCGCCCTGGCGTCCCAGATCTGGACCATGCAGATGGCGCTGGCCCGCTTCGGCTCCGACGAGCAGCGGGCCCGGTTCCTGCCCGCGCTGTGTGACGGCTCGGCCATCGGCGCCTTCGCCATGTCCGAGCCGGGCTCCGGCTCGGACGCCTTCGCCCTGGCCACCACGGCCACGGCGCTCGACGACGGCGGCTACCGGCTCGATGGGCTCAAGGCGTGGGTCACGCTGGCCCCGGTGTGCGACGTGGCGGTCGTGTTCGCCACCACCGATCCCGCCCTCGGCCGGTGGGGGGTCACGGCGTTCGTCGTCGAGGCCGGGACCCCGGGGATGGTGGTGGGGCCCAATCGAGCCAAGATGGGGCTGCGGACCACCCCCTTCGCCGACGTCACGTTCGACGGATGCCGGGTGCCGGCCTCGGCCCGGCTCGGGGCGGAGGGGGCGGGGGCCAGCATCTTCTCGACCGCCATGGAGACCGAGCGGGCCTTCCTCCTGGCGGGATCGGTCGGCCAGCTCGAGCGCCAGATCGACCAGACCGTCGCCTACGCCAACCAACGTCGCCAGTTCGGCCAGGCCATCGGCTCCTTCCAGGCCGTGTCCCACCGCATCGCCGACATGAAGCTGGCCCACGAGACGGCCCGTCTCCTGCTGTACAAGGCGACGGCCCTCCAGGCCCGGGGCACACCGTCGATGCTGGCGGCGGCGTTGGCCAAGCTGTCGGCCAGCGAGGCCGCCCTCTCCGGGGCCCTGTCGGCGGTGCGGGTCCACGGTGCCCCGGGTTATGTATCGGAGACCGGGGTGGAGCGGACCGTGCGCGACACCCTCGGCGGGGTCATCTACGGCGGGTCCTCCGACATCCAACGGAACATCGTTGCCCGCCTCCTTGGCCTGCCCGGTTGATTTCGGTTAAGGGTGGGGCGGGTCCTCCCGGGACGACGTCGGCCGAGCGCTCGTAATCGCGGCGGCGAACGCCTTGCGGGCACAGACACTTCCGGCGGTCTTGGGCGGTCTCTGGGGTGACCCGACTCCTGAGCGGTCTCGACCAACGGGCGATGTGTTACCCCGAGCGCACCGCTCGGGCCGGTAGGCAGCGGTGTGGCTCAGGGTGGCGAGGGGTCCAGGTTCAGTTCCGGCACTACGAGGCCGCCGGTGAGATGGCCGGCTGTCTCTCACGCGGTCGCACGATCCGGGACGAACAGCCCTGTTTCCCGACCACTGAATGTCCGTACTCTCGACCTCGTGAGGCGATGGCTGTTCGTGTTCGTCGTGGTCGCGGCCGTGCTCGCGCCACTGGGCGCGACAGGCGCCGGCGCCGGCACCGACGACGGGGAGACCTCCCCTGGCACGGTCGAGCTGGTCGTCACGTCGGCGCTGTACGGCCTGCATGCTGGGCGCCTATTCGACGCTCAGCATCGTCGGCCGTCATACCTGGATCAGGGTGATCGTCGCCCTCGTGGCCGGCGTGTTACACCTCAAGGAGCACTGGACGACAAGAGGCCCCTCCGTCACGATCGCCGCAGGACGCAAGCCCGGCATCTTCCGCAGGATGCGTGCACTCGCCGACCCGAACCAGTCGCTGTCGGCGACACTCGGTGGCACGGCCCTGTTGGCGGTCGGCGTCTCGCTGCTGGAGACGCCCTGCACCGCAGGGCTGCCGCTCCTGTGGACCAACCTGCTGTCCGCTCGCGACGTGCCGATCACCGGGGCGGCCGTGCTGTTCCTGCTGTACCTCCTGATCTTCCTGATCGACGAGCTCGTCATCTTCGGGGTGGTGGTCGTCACGATGCGGGCCGCCAAGATGCAACAAGAACACGGTCACCTGCTCCAGCTCATCGGCGGCACGCTGATGGTCACGCTGGCGGTGGCGATGCTCGCTGCCCCACACCTTCTCGAGAGTGTCACCGGGACCGTGATCGTCTTCGTACTCGCCGCCAGCGCCTGTGTGTCGGTGATCCTGCTCGAACGGTTCTGGAACCACCGGAAGGGTGAGGTCGAGCCTTCCTCGATCAGCACCGTCGGTGAATGTGCCGTGCGCAGTGGCCGGCTCGATCGGGGAACCTGAAGGTCGTCGACACCGTCAAACGACAGGAAACCTCGGATGCGCTTGCTCAGGATGTTGGCCGCGATCGGGCTGGTCATCGCCACGGCAGGGTGCAGCTCCGACAGCGATGCACCGGCGACGTCCCATTCGGGTGGCACGATCACAGTTGAGCCGGTCCTCGCCCGCTCGTGACGGGCGGTCGTCGGGTCGACACTCGACCGGCTTGTGACGTTCGCCTCTTCCTCGGGTCGCGCCGCATCGGGACGCTGGAAGCGGGACGTGATCCACCGTCCGATCCGAACGGGAAGGGCCGATCTGTCATGGAACGGGCCGAGCGGCGTGTCGATGATGGCGGGGCCGGTCGTGCCGCCCCGCTGCCCCTGTTGACCCTGGTCGCGCTCGTGACGGCGGTGACGATGGAGCTGGTGCGATCGAGCGGCCCGCTGCTCGAGTACCCGTTCGACGTCGGCATCGAGACCGTCGCCGCGACGGCGATCGCCACGTACCTCGCACCCGGCATCGTGGTGTTGGCGATCGGGTGGGGCCCCCGTGGGTCGCTCGCGTCTGACCGGCTGCTCGTCGGCGCGATACTGCTGGCGGTCATCCGCCTGGCCGTCCAGGGTCTCACGAACCACCCGCGGTTCTTCGTCGGGCTGGTCTCGGTCGCCCTGTCGGTCGCGGTGCTGACACAGGCGGTCGGCATACTTGCAGCGCGACGAGAAGGGGGTCGCGCGGCCGGAGCTGCGGTGGCGCTCGGAGCGGGGTTCGGTGTCGGGCTGCAACTGGCGCTCGGGACGTGGGACGCCTTCTGGCGTGAGGGCCCGGTCGGCTGGGTGGTAACGGCCACCGTGGTCGCGGCGATGGTCGCCGCCGCGGTGGTCGTTCGTCGCGATCCGGCGACCCCACCCGTCGCGCCGGCTGGTCGCGTGTGGGTGCTCGGTCTGACCCTCGGCCTGCTGGCGATGACGCTCGGCAACGCCGCGTTCGCCGCCTCCCAGTCCGACGTGCGGCTGGCGATTGCTGGCCCGGTTGCAGCGGTCGGCCTGTTGGTCGCCGGGGTCGCGGCGTCCGCCGGGCGACCGTCGCCTTCGCCTCGGGTCGTACGGTCGTTGCTCGTCGTCGCTCCTGCGCTCACGATTGGCGGGATTTTCTGGGCCTCCGGCCCGGTGGTCCTGATCCTGCTGGTCGCTGCACAGCTTGCGGTGGTCGGCGCGTTGGCCACGGCCCTCGAGCTGGCCGGTGATACTCGAATCGCCGGCTCGTCGTCGCTCGGCTCCGCCGCCGGGTCGGCCGCGGTCGTGGGCTTGGGCACGATCGTGCCGCTGCTTGCGTTCCAGATCGACTACGACCTCCCACTTGGGTTCTCGAACGAGTTGTTGATCGTCGCGGCGGGACTCGTCGTCGGAGTGGGCGCCTGGTTCCGTCGGGCAACCGCGCCGGCTGTCGAGCCGGTCGGAGCGGTCATCGGCCGAAGTGTCCGGATGGTCCTGTCCGTCGCCGCCGCGATGGTGCTCGTCGGGAGCACCGCGGTCGTCGGACGAGCGGTCACCAACGAACCCCGATCCGCAGTCGCGTCGGCTGCCGATCAGCTCACGCTCGTGTCGTGGAACGTGCACTACGGCGTGAGCCCGGAAGCGAGCCTCGACCTGGAGGAGATCGCTCGGTCGATCGAGGAGCACGAGCCCGACGTCGTCACCTTGCAGGAGGTGTCGCGTGGATGGCTGCTGGGCGGGGGTGCCGACATGGCCACCTGGCTGGCCGAGCGACTCGACATGGACTTCGTCTTCGCTCCCGCCGCCGACCGACAGTTCGGCAACGCAATCCTGACCGACCTGGCGCTCGAGAACGCGGTGGTCGTCGACCTGCCCTACGGCGAGGGCCCGCAGAACCGCTCCGCGATCTCGGCCGACATCCGGGTCGGCACGGCGACGATCCGGGTGTCGTCGGTTCATCTGCAGAACAAGGACACCACGCCAACCCGACTCGATCAGGTCAGCACCCTGCTCGAGGCCGAGACGGGGAACGCACGACACATCGTTGCCGGGGACTTCAACGCCCAGCCGGGCTGGGACGAGATCGAGCGTGTGCTCGATGCGGGCTACGTCAGCGCCCAGGACGTGTCGGGCGATCCGACAGCGCTGACCGACCCCAGCATCGACCCCGAGAGGCGGATCGATTGGGTGTTCGGTCGCGGCGTGACGTTCATCGCGACCGAGGTGCTCGACGATGCGTTGTCGTCCGACCACCTCCCGCTCGTGGTCGACTTCTCGGTCGGCGGCTGAGGCCAGCCCGACGACTTCACGGGATGGGAGGTCGCCGACGCGCAAGCGCTTGACTGCGCCGTCGACCAGTTCCGCGCGGCAGGAGGTCACGTGCCCCTCGTGTCGCCGGCCGGGGTCAGTCGCTTCGTGACCGGAGCACTGGGGATGGGCCACATCGTGCTCGGTCACTCTGCCGAGCCGAGCATCCCCGCCCGCCTCGCCAGTCTTTGCCAGGAAAGTTCGCCGGCGCTGCGGCTGTGGGGCAGGCTGTGGAGATGAAGATCCGCATCGGGTACGGCCTCGGGACCCGCAACGCCACGAACGACCAGGATCGCTTCGCCCAGCTGGTCGACGGCCTCGAACGCCACGGCTTCGACTCCCTCTGGCTGTCGGAGCGCATCACCGGCGACTGCCCGGACCCGCTCGTCGGCATGGCCTACGCCTGCGGCCGGACGACCAAGCTCAAGGTAGGGATGTCAGTCATGGTGCTACCGGGTCGCAACCCGGTCGTGCTGGCCAAGTCGATCGCCAGCCTCGACCGGCTCTCGGGCGGCCGGGTCCTGCCCGCCTTCGGCCTCGGGGTGGCCAACTCGGCCGAGCATCAGGCCTTCGGGGTCCAGCGCACCGAGCGCGGCGCCTGGTTCAACGAGGCCCTCCCCCTCATGCGGCGCCTGTGGAGCGAGGATGAGGTCTCCCACCAGGGCGCCCGATTCACCATCGACGAGGTCACGGTGCGCCCCCGTCCCGTCCAGGACCCGATGGAGGTCTGGCTGGGCGGGATCGCCCCGCTCGAGCTCAAGCGGGTGGGGCGCCACGGCGACGGCTGGCTCCCGTCGTTCTGCACCCCGAAGCAGGTGGCCGAGGCCCGGCTCACGATCGATCAGGTGGCGGCCGAGCACGACCGGGCCATCCCCGACGACCACTTCGGGGCGCTCATTCCCTACCGGGCCGACGGCACCGAGGTGCCCGAGGCGACCCGGACCCTGCTCGCCACCCGCAATCCCGACGCCGACCCGGCCGATATCGTGCCCGACAAGGCCGGCCTGCCCGACCTGATCGGCCGCTTCGTCGACGAGGGGTTCACCAAGTTCGTGCTCATCCCTACCGTCGAACCCGACGACTGGGACATCGAGCTGGCCGAGATGGCGGCGATCGTCAAACCGCTGGAGAACTGAGGGCGGCCCCGACTCGGGGCGGGGGCAGGATGCCCCGTAGCTGCAGGGTCCACGCCGTGTGCAGATCGGGCTCGACCACGACCAGCCGGCAGTTGCCGGTGTCGGCCACCACCAGGTGGCCGGTGGGCAGCGCACACACCCCGGACGGCCGGTTCAGGCCGTTGAGCCCGAGGGTCCGGATCCGCCGGCTGGCCAGGCGACGCAGCCGGTTGTTGCCGGTGTCGACGATGATGATCGACCCGTCGTCGAGTACGGCGAGGTCGGACGGTCGCTGGAGCATGGCCTTGTGGGCGGGGCCGTCGACGAGGCCCCAGTCGAAGAACCCGTTGCCGGTGATCGTCGCCACCTTGCCGGCGTCGGTCAGCAGGCGGATGTTGCTGGAGGCGGCGTCGCAGAACACCAGCCCCACTTCGGTGCGGGCCAGCCCCGTCGGCTGGGCCAGGTCGGCTTCGCCTGCCGGTCCGTCACCGGCCCCGGTGACCCCCGTGCCGGCGATCAGGCCCATGGTGGCGGCGTGGGGTCCGTTGAGCACGATCCGGTACAGCTTCTCGGCCCCGCTGTCGGCCACGACCAGGGAGCCGTCGACGTCGAGAACGCTGCTCGTCGGGGCCACCAGGTCATCGGTCAGGAGGCGACGGTTGCGGCCCACCAGATCGAGGTGGCTGACCCGGCCGTGGGTCGGCTCACAGACATAGATGCCCTGCCCGTCGGCCACGACGCCGGTCGGGTGGTCGAAGCCGTCGATCTCGGCCACCGCCGTGGCCTCCCGCAGGTCGTGCCCCAGTTCGAACACGAGCAAGCGGTCGTTGGCCGAGTCCGCCACGACCAGGTCACCGCCGGGACGGACGGCGACCGACGTTGGATAGGCCAGCCCCTCGGTCGGCAGGGGCAGCGGGTGGGCCACCGGCACGGCACCGACCTCGCGGGAGCGCTCGATGGCGCCCACCGCCCCCGTCGTCTGCAGGGCGAGGCCGAGGGCCTCGGTGATCACGTCCAGACGGTCCGTCCCGACCTGGGAGCCGAGGACCCGGCCCCGGGCATCGATGACCACGGTGGCCGGCCACCCCTCGGGGTTGTAGCGGTTCCAGGTGATGTACTCCGGGTCGTTGACGATGGGGACGGCCATGTGGTGCTGGGCCACGGCCGACGTCAGTTGGTGGAGGTGCTCCTCGTAGGGGAAGCGGGGGGTGTGGACCCCGATCACCGTGATCGGGGCCTCGACCGACCCGGCGATCTCGGCCATCTGACGCAGCCGCACGAGCGACGCCTCGCAGCCGTAGGACCAGAACACGACGACGACGGCCCGGCCGCGCAGCTCGTCCCAGCCGATGGGATCGCACGTCAGCCAGTCTCGCCCTTCCACAGGGGGTGCAACAGGAGCCACGGCGGCTCCATCGGCGGGGGCACCCCGCTGTTGAGGGCATGTTCGGGGTCGGTGGCCCGGCCGGCTCGGTGGCGGTGGTCACCCCACTCGGGGCCCGCTGGGCGGAGCTGGGCCGCCAGGGGGTCGTGGGCTATGTTGAATGGCCGTACGAGCCAGTGACGAAGGGGACACCATGAAGGTGCCATTGACCATCAACGACTTCGTGGATCGTGCGGTCGCCGTGTATCCCGACCGGGTGGCGATCGTCGACGAGCCCGACCAGTCCGCGCCACCCCTCGGCGACATCACCTACGGCCAACTGGGCGACATCCGGCGCGGCATGGGCGTGACGATGGACGAGCTCGGTCTCGACTTCGGGGCCCGGGTGGCCATGGTCTCCCACAACTCCGCCCGCCTCCTCACCTCGTTCTTCGGGGTGAGCGGCAACGGTCGGGTCTTCGTCCCCATCAACTTCCGCCTCAGTGCCGACGAGGTGGCGTACATCGTCGAGCACTCGGGAGCCGAGGCGCTGCTCGTCGACCCCGAACTGGAAGACGCCCTCTCCGGCGTCGACGCCAAGATGAAGTGGGTCATGGGCGCCGAGTCCGACGCCTTCTGGTACGGCCGCCAGGGCGAGCCCCGCCCGTGGACCCCCGACGAGGATGCCGTGGCGTCGATCAACTACACCTCGGGCACCACGGCCCGCCCCAAGGGGGTTGAGCAGACCCACCGGGCCCGCTGGACCAACGCCGTCACGTTCGGCTGGCACGCCGCCGTGACCGACCGCGACGTCTACCTCCACACCCTGCCCATGTTCCACTGCGACGGGTGGGGCATGCTCTACACGGTCACCGGGATGGGGGTGAAGCACGTCGTGTTGCGCAAGGTCGACGGGCCCGAGATCCTGCGTCGTGTTCGCGACCACGGTGTCACCCTGATGTGCGGCGCCCCTGCTGTATGCACCGCCGTCCTCGACGCCGCACGCGACTGGGAGGGCGAGATCCCCGGCGCCGGAACGGTCCGCATGGTGGTGGCCGGTGCCCCGCCGCCCACGGCCACCATCGAGCGCATGGAGACCGAGCTGGGGTGGGAGTTCATCCAGATCTACGGCCTGACCGAGACGGCGCCCCTGCTGACCATGAACCGGTGCCGGAGCGAGTGGGACGACCTGACCCCCACAGAGCGGGCCCGGAAGCTGGGCCGGGCCGGCGCCCCGGCCATCGGGATCACGATGGCCACCAGCAAGTCCGGCGAGCTGCTGGCCCGGGGCAACCACATCCTCCAGGGCTACTGGGACAACCCGGAGGCCACGGCCGAGGCCCTCGAGGGGGGCTGGTTCCACACCGGCGACGGTGGCTACCTCGACGAGGAGGGGTACTACTCGATCACCGATCGCAAGAAGGACGTCATCATCTCCGGCGGCGAGAACGTGTCGTCGATCGAGGTCGAGGACGCCCTGTTCTCCCATCCCGACGTCAACGAGGTGGCCGTCATCGGCGTCCCCGACGAGAAGTGGGGGGAGACCGTCAAGGCCCTGGTGGTCCTGGCTCCCGGGTCGACGACGACCGAGCGCGACCTGATCGTCCACTGCCGGGAGCGTCTGGCCCACTACAAGTGCCCGACGTCGGTCGAGATACGCGACGCCCTCGATCGGACCGCCACCGGAAAACTGCAGAAGTACAAGCTTCGGGCCCCCTACTGGGAGGGCCGGGAGAAGCTCGTCAACTGAGGCGCGCTGCGCTCGTGCTGGCCGTCCCGGTGGCGACCGCCGCCGCCGTCGTCGCCGGATGCGGCCAGGGCTTCGACCGCGACCACGCCATCGACACCTTCGTCGAGGCCAATCCCGAGGCCACGCCCGAGCAGGCGGCGTGCGTGGTGGACGAGCTCATCGAACGCTACGGGCTCGACGACCTGGACAACGAGCTGCGGGCCGACACCCCGGACGCCGGCTTCGAGGAGGAGCAGTTCCGCCAGATGTTCCTGTGCGGCGTCGAGGGAGACATCCGCCGCCAGCTCACCGACCAACTGATCGCCAACGGGATCGGCGAGGACGACGCACCCTGTGTGGCCGACGCCCTCGTCGACGGGATCACCGACGACGACGTCGACGTGCTGCTGTCGGGCCAGATCACCGACGAGTTCAACGACAAGTTCCACGACGCCCTGGAGGAATGCGATGCGCTCTGAGATCGCCGACGCGGTCACGGCCGAGGTGGCCGACGCCTGGCGGGAGGAGCTGACCGACCGGCTCGTCGACTACATCGCCATCCCCGCCCTGTCGCCGGCGTTCGACCCGGCGTGGGAGGCGTCGGGCCACCTCGAGGCGGCGGTGCAGCTGGTGGCGACGTGGATGGCGGCCCGGCCCGTCGAGGGCCTGACCGTCGACATCCAGCGGCTCCCGGGAAGGACGCCCCTCATCGTGGCCGAGATCGAACCCCACGGCCCCGGCGGCGACGCCACCCCACCGGTGGTGCTTTACGGTCACCTCGACAAGCAGCCGGAGATGGAGGGGTGGCGTGACGGGCTCGGACCGTGGATCCCGGTCCGCGACGGTGACCGCCTCTACGGCCGAGGCGGTGCCGACGACGGTTACGCCGCCTTCGCCACGATGGCCGCCATCGAGGCCCTCCAGCGCAACGGCGGCTCCCACGGCCGCTGCTTCGTCCTCATCGAGGCGTCGGAGGAGTCCGGCAGCCCCGACCTCCCGGCCCATGTCGACGCCCTCGCCGACCGGTTGGGGCCGGTCGATCTCGTCGTCTGCCTCGATTCCGGCTGTGCCGACTACGAGACCCTGTGGCTGACGACGTCGCTGCGGGGCCTGGTCGACGGGACCCTCACCGTCACCATCCTCGACGAGGGCGTGCACTCCGGGTCGGCCTCCGGGGTCGTGCCGTCGACGTTCCGGATCCTCCGCCACCTCCTCGACCGTATCGAGAACGCCGCCGACGGCACCGTCCTCGTCGCGGCCGCCAACGTCGAGATCCCATCCCACCGGGTGGCCGAGGCCGAGGCCATGCTGGCCCACACCGGGCTCGGCCCGGGGCCGTATCCGCTGGTCGACGGGGCCCGCCCGGTCGTCGAGGGAGCCGACGCCCTGCTGGCCAGGACGTGGCGGCCCGCCCTGTCGGCCATCGGCCTCGACGGCATGCCCCCCGTGGCCCGGGCCGGCAACGTGCTGCGGCCCTCGACCGCCCTGAAGGTGTCGTTGCGCATCCCGCCGACGGCCGACGAACGGGCCGTGCAGCGCCAGCTCCGGGAGATCCTCGAGGCCGATCCGCCCTACGGGGCCCGGGTGACGTTCTCGGGCTCGGAGGCGGCCCCCGGGTGGAACGCCCCCCCGCTCGCCCCCTGGTTACGCCAGGCGGTCGACGCCGCCTCGCAGACCGCCTTCGGCGCCCCGGCCCAGCTGATGGGGGAGGGGGGGACGATCCCGTTCATGGGTATGCTCGGGGCCCGCTTCCCCGAGGCCCAGTTCCTGATCATCGGGGTCCTCGGCCCCGGCTCCAACGCCCACGGACCGAACGAGTTCCTGCACCTGCCCTACGCCGAGAAGCTCACGTCGGTGGTGGCCGGCGTGCTCGACGCCCACGCCCTGCGTCGGGCGGGCGGCCCCGACTAGCCTTCGCGGGGAGCCCGAGCCCGAAGGGGGCCGACCGTGTCACGACTCGACTTCGCCGCCGACACCGAGATCGACCTGAACGATCTCGACGGCTTCTGGTCCCAGCCCGAGGAGGCGATCGCCGCCTCGTTCGCCTGGTTGCGCCACCACGACCCGGTCCGGTACTTCGAGGAGCCCCGCTACCGCACGATCCCCACCCGACCGGGCTACTGGGCGGTGACCCGCTACGCCGACGTGGTCCATGTGTCGAAGCATCCCGAGTTGTTCCAATCGGGGCGGGGCATCGGCATCCCCGACCGGCCCCCCGAGTTCGACGAGCAGTTCAGCTCGATGATCGCCATGGACGACCCCCGCCACGCCCGGCTCCGTCGAGTCGTGGCGGGGGGCTTCACCCCCCGCATGCTGGCCCGGCTCGAGGACTCGGTCCAGGCGGTGGCGGCCGAGATCGTCGACGACGTCGGCCCGACCGGCGGTTGCGACTTCGTCACCGAGATCGCCGCCGCCCTCCCCCTGCGGATCGTGTGCGACCTGATGGGCATACCGGACAGCCTCTACGAACACGTCTTCGACCAGACCAACATCATCCTCGGCGCCGGCGACCCCGAGTTCGTGCCTCCGGGGGTGAGCCGCTCGGAGGCCGTGGTGGCCGCCGGCGAAGCCCTCAACGAGGTGATGGACGATCTGGCCACGGTGCGAGCCGAGCACCCGACCGACGATCTGACGTCGGTTCTGCTCCAGGCCGAGGTCGACGGTGAGCGCCTGACCCACGGCGAGCTCGGCTCGTTCTTCAACCTCCTGGTGGCGGCCGGCAACGAGACGACCCGCAACGCCATCTCCTGGGGTCTGGTCCACCTGACCCAGCATCCCGACCAGCGGCGGATGTGGCAGGACGACATCGAGGGTCGGGCGCCGACCGCGGTCGACGAGATCGTCCGCTACGCCAGCCCCGTCATCCACTTCCGGCGCACCGTCACCACCGACACGATCCTCGGCGGTCAGCCGCTGAGCGCCGGCGACAAGGTCGTCATGTTCTACAACTCGGCCAACCGAGACGAGGCCGCCTTCGACGAGCCGGAGCGCTTCGACGTGACCCGCCAGCCGAACCACCACGTGGGCTTCGGCGGGCCGGGGCCGCACTTCTGCCTCGGGGCCCACCTGGCCCGGCGGGAGATCACCGTGATGTTCCGCGAACTGTTCCGCCGGATCGGCGACATCGAGGCCACCGATGAGCCGGAGCGCCTCCGGTCGAACTTCATCCACGGCATCAAGCATCTGCCCTGCACCTTCACCCCGACCGCCTGAGCGGGCCCGACGGCCGCCGGGTCGACCGCTCGATCCTGACCGACTGAGCGCCCCCGACGGACGCCGGGCTGCGGGGCCGCCCCGGCTCAGCCGGCGGCGGCGGCGATGGCCCGCCACACCCGCTCCGGTGTGGTGGGGATGTCGATGTGGCGGACGCCGAGGTGGGCCAGGGCGTCGATCACGGCGTTCTGGACGGCGGGGGTGGCCCCGATCGTGCCCGACTCGCCGATGCCCTTGGCTCCCAGCGGGTTGCGGGGGGTCGGCGTCTCCTGGGCGATCCGCTCGAACGACGGCAGCTCGGCCGCCGAGACCAGGGCGTAGTCCATCAGGTTGGCGGTGACCGGGTTGCCCTCGGCGTCGTAGGCGAACTCCTCGACGACGGCCTGGGCGATCCCGGAGGCGACCCCGCCGTGGACCTGGCCCTCCACCAGCATCGGGTTGACCATCGTGCCGGCGTCGTCGCAGGCGACGTGGCGAACGACGGTGACCCGGCCCGTGTGACGGTCGACCTCCACCACCGACAGGTGGACCCCGAATGGGAAGGTGGACGCCGGGGGCTGGAAATCGGCCTCGGCCCGCAGGGCGCCACCCCGGGCGTCGGTGGCGTGGGTCGCCACGTCGGCCCAGCCGGTGGTGATCGACGGGCTGCCGATGACGGAGAAGGCCCCGCGGTCGGTGTCGAGAACGATGTCGTCCGGACTGGCCTCGAGCAGCTCGGCCGCCAGCTCCCGGGCCATAGCCACGACCGCTTCGCCGGCCTGCACCACCGCGCTGCCGCCGACCTGGAGCGACTTGGATCCGCCGGTGCCCCCGCCCCGGGGTACCTCGTCGGTGTCGCCGTGGTGGACCTCGATCCGCTCGAACGCGATGCCGGTCACCTCGGCGGTCAGCTGGGCGAAGGCGGTGTGGTGACCCTGCCCGTGGGACGACGAGCCGGTGAGGACGAGCGCCGACCCGTCGGGCCGGATCTCGATGCTCCCGTACTCGCCGTTGGCCATCGGGTTGGCGATCTCGACATACGCCGACCAGCCGAGGCCCAGGAGCGGGGCGTCCGGATCCTGGCGGCGTCGTTCCTGCTCGGCCCGCAGGGCGGGATGGTCGACGGCCGCCAGCACGGCGTCGAGGGCCCGGGCGTACTCCCCCGAGTCCATGTCGGCGCCGGTGGCGGTGGTGAAGGGGAAGGCGTCGGGGCGGACGAAGTTGACCCGCCGCACCTCGGCCGGGTCCTTGCCGATCTCGGCGGCGTAGGCGTCCATCATCCGTTCCACGGCGTGAGCCGCCTCTGGGCGTCCGGCTCCCCGGTAGGCCCCCATCGGCATGGTGTTGGTCACGACCGACACGGCGGAGAAGTCGGCCCGGGCGAAGTCGTAGACCCCGCACGCCACCGTACGGGAGATGAACGGCAGCAGGGAGCCGATGTTGGGGTAGGCGCCCCCGTCCTGGAGGCTGTGGACCCTGTAGGCCGTGACCCGACCGTGGCGGTCGCCGCCGATGGTGGCGGTGAACTCACAGGCCCGTCCGTGGACGAGGCCGACCATGCTCTCCGAGCGGGTCTCGGCCCATCGCACGGGACGGTCGAGGTGGCGGGCCAGCAGGGCGACGAGCAGGTCCTCGGGATAGGCGCCGTTCTTGGCCCCGAAGCCGCCGCCCACGTCGGGGCAGATGACGCGGACCTGGTCGGTGTCGACGCCGGCGCCGGCGGCGAGGGCGTCGCGGGTGGCGTGGGCGTTCTGGGTGCTCGACCACTGGGTCAGGTGGGGGCGGCCGTCGTCGCCGACGGCCCAGCGGGCGGCCGCCGCCCGTGGCTCGAGCGGGCAGGGGGCCAGGCGCTGGTTGCGGAACGAGAGGCTGACCGTCACCTCACAGCCGTCAAAGAAGTCGTCGCCCGCGCCCGAGGGGACCTCGAAGGCCACGTTGGAGCCCACCTCGGGGAACAGCAGGGTCTCGCCCCGGAGGGCGTCGGCGGGGGCGACGACGACGGGCAGGGGCCGGTAGTCGACGACGACCAGCTCGGCGGCGTCGGCGGCGGCGGCCCGGCTGGTGGCCAGTACGACGGCGACGGGCTCGCCGACGTAACGGACCCGGTCGGTGGCCAGCCACGTCCGCCGCATGTCCTGGTTGAGCATGGGGACCGAGGGCGGGACGGGTGCGAGGTCGAGATCGGCGGCGGTGAGCACCGCCACCACGCCGGGGGCGGTGGCGGCGGTGGCCACGTCGATGGCGCCCAGCTCGGCGTGGGCCATGATCGAGCGGACCATGTGGGCGTGGACGGCATCGGACGGAGCGATGTCGTCCACATAGCGGCCGCCGACGGTGAGCAGCTCGGGGTCTTCCTTGCGCAGGACGCGGGTGCCCAGGATGCTCATCGCTGTCTCCTCGAGGTCGGTGGGGCCGGAATCTCCGACGGTAGCGGGGCGCTGGGCGCGGCGGCCGGGTCGGGTCGACGGCCGGGTGGGTCGATGGCCGGGTCGGGTCGGGCCGGACGGGGTCGATGGCCGGGCGGGGTCGATGGCCATGGCCGGCCGTCGCAGCGTCCGGGCGGGACAGCACCGGGCCCGATTGCCTAGAGTCCGGCCAATGACGAACAACACAGGACGGGTGTACGCCGTGACCGGGGCCGCCTCGGGGATCGGCAGGGCGGCGGCGGAGCGGCTGCTGGCCGACGGAGCGTCGGTCGTGGCCGTCGATCTGAGCGACGATGGGCTGGTCTGGACCCGGGGCCAGGACCGGATCGTGGCCGTGGCCGGCGACGTCACCGAGGAGGCGACCAACGAGGCCATGGTGGCGGCGGCCCAGGACCATTTCGGCGCCCTGCACGGGGTGTTCCTCAACGCCGGGATCCCCGGCTTCGGCCTGGTCGACAACCTGCCGCTGGCCGTCTACGACCGGGTGATGGACGTGAACGTCCGGGCCGTTGTGTTGGGCATCCGGGCCGCCCTGCCGGCGCTGCGCCAGGTCGACGGTGGCGCCATCGTGGTCACCGGGTCCACCTCGGGACTGGCCGCCGATCCCGGAGGTTGGACCTACAACGCCTCCAAGGCGGCCGTCATCAACCTGGCCAGGGCGGTGGCCCTCGACGTGGCCCACGAGGGCATCCGGGTCAACGCCGTGTGCCCCGGCCCCACCAAGACCGGCATGACCGAGGGGATGCGGGCCCGCGACGACGTGAATGAGACCACCCGCACCGTGATTCCCATGGCCCGCTGGGGTGAGGCGTCGGAACTTGCGGCGGCGGTGGCCTTCCTGCTTTCGCCCGATGCGTCGTTCATCACCGGTGTGGCCCTCCCGGTAGATGGCGGCGTCACCGCCACCACCGGCCAGTTCCCCACCTACGCCGCCCGCATGGCCCGCAAGGCCGAGCCCCAGCAGTAGCCGGCCCGGGTCCTCCCGTCGCCACCCGGGCGCTCCTGTCGCCGCCCGCGATTTCGCGCCCAATCTCGAACCGCGTTGCGCTATCGCGTTCCGGAGTCGATTGCGCGACGCAGTTCGGGTGCGTCCTCGCCATGACGAGGACGAGCCGTGTCGGGTTGGTCAGTCGGTGTAGCGCCGGACCTTGACCCGCTTGCCCCGCAACGAGGCCGACGCCATGGCGTCGATGACACCGTCGACGGCGGCCGCCGGCACGCCGACGACCGAGAACTTCTCGGTGATGCGGATGGGGCCGATGTCCCGTCCCGTCAGGCCCGACTCGTTGGCGATGGCACCGACGAGGTCGCCGGGACGGACCTTGGCCTGACGGCCGGCGCCCACGTACAGGAACGCGGTCTCGCCGTCGGCCCCACGCCGGCCGCCCTGGCCGCCCGCCGGGAGGGAACGGTCGCCGCCGTCCGGTCCGACGCCGTGGCCGTTGCTGCGGCCGCGGCCCTTGTCGGGGCGGTCTCGGCCCCCGGGGCGGTCCTTGCGTTGCTTGTTGTCGTGCCGACGGGCGAGCTCGGCCGACGGAGGGATCTCCTCCTCGTCGACGACGGCCCCGCGACCCTCGTGCACGAGCTTTATGGCGGCCAGCGCCAGCAACCTGGTGTCGTCGACGCGGACCCGGCCGGCGGGGTCGCCGTCGCCGTAGCCTTCATGGCTGTCGCCAGCACCGTGGCCATCGTTGGCGAGCAGGGCGTCGAGCACCACGGCGTAGTCGTGGACGTCGTCGGCCACCAGCGCCTCCCGGATGGCGGCCGCCGTGGCCTCGATCTGGCGGGCCCGCAGGTCGGCGACCGTGGGTACGCTGCCGACCGTGATCGTCTGCTTGGTCAGGCGTTCGATGTTGTGGAGCAGGCGCCGCTGGCGGGGTTCGGCCAGCGTCACCGCCGTGCCCTCCCGGCCGGCTCGACCGACCCGGCCGATCCGGTGCACGTAGCTCTCGGGGGCGGACGGGACGTCGTAGTTGACCACGTGGGTGAGCCGCTCGATGTCGAGGCCACGGGCCGCCACGTCGGTGGCGATCAGCAGTTCGGCCGTGCCCTCCCGGACGCGGGCCACGACCCGGTCACGGGAGTTCTGATCCATGCCGCCGTGCAGGCTCTCGGCCCGATAGCCCCGACCGTTCATCGTCCTGGTGAGCTCGTCGACCTCGTTGCGCGTCTTGCAGAACACCAGTGCGGCCCGGGGAGCTTCGATGTCGAGGATCCGGCCCAGGGCCAGCGCCTTGTGGCCGCGGTCGACGAAGTAGACGCGCTGCTCGATGTCGGCCACCGTGCCCGCTTCGGTGGCGCTGGCACCGATCACGATGTGCTCGGGATGGCGCTGGTGCCGCTTGGCGATGGCCCGAATCCGCTTCGGCATGGTGGCCGAGAACAGGACGGTCTGGCGGTCGGTCGGTGTGCCGTCGAGGATCTCCTCGATGTCCTCGGCGAAGCCCATGTCGAGCATCTCGTCGGCTTCGTCGAGCACGACGGTGCGCACCGCGTCGAGCTGGAGCGATCCCCGGCGGAGGTGGTCGAGGACCCGGCCCGGGGTCCCGACCACGATGTGGGCTCCCCGGTCGAGGGCGGCGAACTGCCGACCTATCGGCTGGCCCCCGTAGACCGGCACGATGTGGACCCGTTGCTCACTGCCGTAGCGATGCATGGCCTCGCTGACCTGGACGGCCAACTCCCGCGTGGGGGTCAGCACGAGGCAGACCGGGACCGGGGCATCATCGGGGTCGATGGCGTCGAGCACCGGGAGGGCGAACGACGCCGTCTTGCCCGTTCCCGTTGCCGCCTGGCCGAGTACGTCCCGGCCCGCCAGCATGACCGGGATCGTTTCGCGCTGGATCGGGGTGGGTTCCTCGTAGCCGAGGGCAGCGATGGCGCGCAGCAGCTCAAGCCTCAGGCCGAGGGCGGCGAAACCCTGCGTTCGATCGATCTGCTCAGCGTCCATGGGTGCTCCTTGCACAGGGTGTCAACGCTAACGCCGTGATCTCGACCAGGCGCGGGAGCTCTCCCGATGGCCCACCCTCCCGCTCACCTGTGCCACGCTTCGACCCATGAGCGAACCTACGCCCCCCGGCGCCCTCGATGCCCCACCGCTCGATCCCGTCCCCGAGGACTGGGGCCGGGCCCTCGCCGTGGTGGCCCACCCGGATGACATGGAGTATGGGGCGGCCAGCGCCGTGGCCCGCTGGACCGCTCAGGGCAAGGACGTGCGCTACCTCCTGGTCACCGAGGGGGAGGCCGGCATCTCGTCGCGCCCTCCGGGCGAGGTCGGTCCCCTCCGTCGCGGTGAGCAGGAGGCGAGCTGTGCCGCCGTCGGTGTCTCGACTGTCGAGTTCCTCGACCATCCCGATGGCCTGGTCGTGGCCGACCTGGTCCTCCGCCGCGACCTGGCGCTGGCCATCCGCCGCCACCAGCCCGATGTGCTCCTCGCCATCAACCACCGCGACACGTGGGGCGGGCCCAGCTGGAACCACGCCGATCACCGGGCGGTGGGCCGGGCCCTCCTCGACGCCGCTCGCGACGCCGCCAACCCCTGGATCTTCGACGGCGAGGACACGGCGTGGAACGGCACCCGGTTCGTGGCCCTGTCCGGGTCCCCCGAGGCGACCCACGCCGTCGACGTCACCGACCACCTTGACGCCGGCATCGCTTCCCTCCGCTGTCACGCCACCTACCTGGCCAACCTCGACGACGAGGTCGACGTCGACGCCTTCCTCCGCGGTGCGGCCGAGGCCACGGGCCCCCGGCTCGGGGTGGACCTGGCGACGTCCTTCGAGCTCGTCTTCCTCTGATTCAGAAGGGCTCGAGGTCGACCCCGAGGGCCAGTCGGCCGAGCTGGTGGGTGATGCGGTCCTGGTGGACGTTGATGTGAAGCGGCATGGCCCGGAAATCGCGCTGGCGGCGCTCGAACGTCGCCCCCTCCCGCAGTCCGTTGCCGCCCAGCGTCCTCGCCACCAGGTCCATCGCCTCGTCCAGCTGCTCGACCGCCATCGTCACCACCGCCTGCTGACGGAAGTAGTCGTCGGTGTCGGGCACCCGGCGGGCCTCGATCCGACGGTCGACCTCGTGACAGGCCTCGGCCACCGCAGCCCGGGCCGCCGCCGTCAGCGCCAGCGCCCGACCCACGTTTATCTGCACGGTGGGGCGTTCCACCATCTTCGTGCCCATGATGGCCCGCCGGGGCCGGATCTCCGCCGCCGCCTCGGCCAGGCAGCGGCGGACCACGGCCACCGCCATCCACCCCAACCACAGGTCGGACAGGCCGACCCAGTCCTCCCGGAAGCGGTGGTCGATGACCGGCAACGTCCGGAGGCTCTCGGCCCGGTTGGCCCCGTACCAGGCGGTGCAGCGGTCGAGCGGGACCGCCACGTCCCGGTAGTGGACGTGGTCGGTGGCGGAGGCCCGCAGGCCCGATCCGTCCCACGTCGGCTCGACCTCCACCCCCTCGCTGTCGTTGGCCACCATCGTGAACCGGAGATCGAGAGGACGGATGGGCACACCGTCGTCACCGCTGACGGCGAACACCACCCCGCACACGTCGCCGTAGCGGGCACCGGTGGCGAACGTCGCCGTGCCGTCGAGCACCGCCCGCTCACCGTCGATACGGCCGTGGACCCCGGAGCCGGCGCCGGCCGGGAACGACACCCACCGGCCGTCGGCCACCAGTGCCGCCAGCAGATCGTGGTGGGCCGGCCCGAGGGCCCCGGCGAAGAGATGGAACACGCAGAGGTGGTTCCACAGGCACCACGCCGTGCTCGGGCACCGTGCCGCCACCGCCTCCAGCTCCCGACCGATGTCGTGGACCGATGCCGCCAACCCGCCGAGGTTCGTGCTGGCCGACAGCCGCATCACGTCGGAGGCCTTGAGGGCGGCCACGACCGCGGCGTCGACCGTGCGGGTCTCGTCGGCGGCCCTGGCCTGGGCGTCGATCGACTCGAGGATCGGTCCGACGACCAACCCGTCGGTCGGCGCCGGCAGGAACTGTTCGACCCGGTCCCCGGCCACGCCCTCAACGGCCCCCGGCGGGGGCACCGTCGAACAGGAAGCCCTCGTAGTGGTCGGCCGCCACCTGCTCCAGGCGCTCCCGGTACTTGGGGTTGCCGCCGTTGTAGATCAGGTACCGCTTGTTGTCGCGGCCGTCGACGTTGGAGTTGTAGCCGGTGAACCACGACTTGGCGTTGCGCAGCAGGAGCATGGCGTAGAGCTCCCGCACATGGTCGGTCCACTCCTGTTCCGCCTCGGGCGTGGTCTCGATCCGGTGGTGGCCGTTGTCGAGCATGAACCGCATCAGCTCGGTCGCCCAGTCGACGGCCAGCTCGATCCCGCGGGGGAAGTTGGTCGACACCGACCCACCGGTCGGACCGGCCAGCGTGATCATGTTGGGGAAACCCGCCACCTGGAGACCGAGGTAGGTGATCGGGTTGTCCGACCACTTGTCCCGGAGCTTCATGCCGTCGCGACCCACGAAGTCGATGCGGTCGAAGGCCCCGGTGATCGCATCGAACCCGGTGGCGTAGACGATGATGTCGACGTCGATCTGCTCGGCCGTGGTGGCGATGCCCGAGGGGGTGATCCGCTCGATCGGGGTCTCGCTTATGTCGACCAGGCGCACGTTGTCGCGGTTGTAGGCCTCGTAGTAGTTGGTCTCCATCGGTACCCGCTGGACCCCGAAGCCGTGGTCGTTGGGGATGAGCTTCTCCGCCACCGCCGGGTCCTTCACCCGCTCCCGGATCTTCGACGCCACGAACTCGCTCAGCTCGGCGTTGGCCTCCTCGTCCATCAGCACCTCACGGAAGTTGCCGAGCCAGATCCCGAAGCCGGGTGACCCGTACAGCTCCTCCCAGAACGCCTGCCGCTCCTCGACCGGCGTCTCGAAGAACTTCTTGCGCACCGGGCCGTGGATGAAGCCGCCCGGGGTGTTGGCGCACCGATCGAAGATCTCGTCGTAGCGGGAGCGGATGTCGGCCATCTCCTCCGGGGTGATCGGTCGGTTGTGGAGCGGGGCGCACCAGTTCGGCCGACGCTGGAGCACGGTGAGCTCGCTCACCCTGTCGGCGATGGCTCCGATGATCTGCACGCCGGTGGCCCCGGTGCCGATCACCGCCACCCGCTTCCCCTCGATGTCGACCGGCTCGTGAGGCCAGTTGTAGGTGTGGAAGGAGAGGCCCCCGAACGAGTCCATCCCCTCGTAGTGGGGCATGGTCGGGGCCGATAGCAGGCCGATGGCGGTCAGCAGGAAGCGGCAGGTGAAGGCCCGGCCATCATCGAGGTCGATGACCCAGTTGCCGGACGGCTCGTCCCACGTCGCCCGCTCCACCTTGCAGCCGAACTGCATGTGGGGTCGCAGGTCGAACTTCTCCACCACGTGCTCCAGGTAGCGGAGCGTCTCGGGCTGGGCCGCGAAGTGCTCGCTCCAGTCCCACTCGTCGAGCAGTTCCCGGGAGAACGAGTAGCCGTAGGAGTAGCTCTCCGAGTCGAAGCGGGCGCCCGGGTATCGGTTCCAGTACCAGGTGCCCCCGGGGCCGTCACCGGCCTCGAGCACGGTCACGTCGAGATCCAGTTGGAGGAGCCGGTAGAGCTGGTAGATGCCGCACACGCCGGCGCCGATGATGATGGCGTCGTGGTGAGGTGTCGGTTGCTTCGTCGTGGCGGCGGTTCCTGATCCTGCCTTCTCGGTCATCGTCGTTTCCCTTGCTCGTTGCTGGTGTTGCTGGTGGTGCCGTTGCCGTTGCCGGCAGGAGATCGTCGGGTGGTGGTGGCGGCCGCTGCGTCGTCGGCCGGATCGAGCCAGCCGTGCAGCAGGAGGTCGAGGGTGGCGTCGATCGCCTCGTCGAGCCCGAGCGGCCCGTCCGGTTTGTAGGCCCGGCACAGGGTGTTGAGGGCGCCGAACATCACCGAGGTGGCGAGGCCGGCCCGCAGCGGTCGGAGTTGACCGGCCGCCATGGCCGCCTCGATAAGGCGCCGGCCGGCCTGTTCGTGGCCGGCCAGCAGCACCGAGCTGGGCGCATGGCTGGCCACGAGCTCGACGTTGGCCAGGATGAGCTGTCCGGCCGGTCGTTCGACGGCGGCGTGGACGTGGGCCCGGGCGAAGGCGGTGAGGCGCTCCACCGGTCGGGCTCCGGCCCCGACCCGGGCGTCGGCGTCGGTCTGCACGCCTGCGAGCACGTCAGCCAGGATCAGGGCCAGCAGACCGTCGCGGGAGTCGACGTAGTAGTACAGCGCGGTCTTGGACAGCCCGACCCGATTGCCGACCCGTTCCAGCGTCATACCGGCCAGCCCGGCCTCACCCAGCTGGGCCTCGGCGGCGGCGACGATGAGCGCCTGGCGCTGCTGTCGCCGGATCTCGGCCCGGGTCGGTTCGGCGGTCTGGACCGTCATGGCGCTCCCTCGTTTCGACCTCGGGTCGAATTCTAGAGTCGAGGTCGAAGATGGCTCCAGTCGACAGGGGGTCCAACCGAGCGGCGGGCCGGATCCCGTCACCGTCCCGGCGGTTCGACGGTCACCGGAACGGCGTCGGCTCCTTGGGGTGCCCCGGAGCGCACGTCGGACCGGCGTCGGCTACTGGCTCACTGCGCCCAGCGGATGGTGGCACCGCAGGCGTCGATCCCCCACCTGACGGGGGGCCGGCGTCTCCTCGTCGCAGCGCGCCGTTCGCAGGGGGCAGCGGTAGCGGTAGGCGCAGCCGGGAGTGCCGTCCTCGGGCACCGTCTTGGTGTCGGCGTCGTCGGTGGCGGCCAGCGTGTGCAGCGCCGAGGCCGTGACCAGGGCCTCGGTGTACGGATGGGCCGGGGCGTCGAGCAAGGCCACGGTCGGGCCCTGCTCCACGATCCGGCCCCGGTACAGCACGGCCACGTCGTGACACAGGTGACGAACGAGGCGCAGGTCGTGGCCGACGAACACATAGGTCACGTCCAGCCGTTCCTGGAGGTCGAGGAGCAGGTTGGCGATCTGGGCGCTGACCGACACGTCGAGGGCCGAGAGCGGCTCGTCGAGGATGATCACCTCGGGGTCCTGCGAGATGGCCCGGGCGATGGCGATCCGCTGCCGCTGCCCGCCCGAGAGCTGGTGCGGGTACCGGTTGGCGGTGGCGGCCCCGAGCCCGACGAGGTCGAGGAGCTCGCCCGCCCGCGCCCGGCGTTGCCGTTTCGTGGCCGAGCGCTCGATGGCCTGTTGTTCGGTGATGGCGTCCCACACCCGCATCCGTGGGTCGAGCGAGCTGTACGGGTTCTGGAACACGGCGGCGACGGCATGACGGTAGGCCCGCCTCCCCTCGGCGTCGAGGGCGGCGAGCGACCCGCCCTCGAAGACGATCTCGCCCGACGTCGGTGACTCGAGCGCCAGCATGAGGCGGGTCAGCGTGGTCTTGCCGCTGCCCGACTCCCCGACGAGGCCGAGGGTGCGGCCGCGCCGTACGGTCACGTCGACCTCGGCCAGGGCGTGGACGGTTCCTCTGCCCGGCGTGGGGTAGATCTTGGTGATGTCTCGCGCCTCGAGCACGAGGTCGCCCCGCTCGGCGACGGCGCCCATGGGGGCCGGGGTGGATGGGGTCGGGGTCGTCACGACCCGGCCGCCTTGATACAGCGGACGCTGGTGGCACCGAACGACTGGACGGGTGGGATGGCGTCGCTGCAGGCCTCCTCGGCGACCGGGCACCTCGGAGCGAACGGGCAACCCGACGGCAGGGCATCGAGTGGTGGGGGCTGGCCGGGGATGGCCCGCAGCCGGCTCAGGGGTTCGGCCTGCCCGGAGTCGGCGTCGAGCAGGGCCCTCGTGTAGGGGTGGCGAGGCGCCGACATGATCGCCTCGGTCGGTCCGGTCTCCACCACGATCCCCCCGTACATGACGGCCACCTCCTGGCACACCAGGCGGGCCACGGCGAGGTCGTGGGTCACGAACAGCAGCGCCAGCTCCCGTTCCCGGCGGAGCTCGTCGAGGAGACGGAGGATCCCGAGCTGGGTCGTCACGTCGAGGGCGGTCGTCGGCTCGTCGGCGATCAGGAGCCGGGGGTTCTTGGCCAGGGCGATGGCGATGGCGACACGCTGGCGCATCCCGCCCGAGAACTCGTGGGGGTAGCTCGTGAGCCGTCGCTCGGCGTCGATGACCCCCAGTCGCTCCAGCAGGCCCACCATCATGCGTTCGGTCTCGCCTCTCGGTGCGGGCGGGCACACCTCGGCGATCTGGCTGCGGACCGTGAACAACGGGTCGAGGGCCACCGTCGGATCCTGGGGCACGTAGCCGATGTCGTGGAGGAGGACCTGGCGCATCTGCCCCTGCGACAGCGACAGCAGCTCCCGACCACCGAGGCGGACGCTGCCACCGACGACGTCACCGATGGGGCGGCGGATGAGCCGCATGATGCTCAGCGCCGCCGTGCTCTTACCGCTTCCCGATTCGCCGACGAGGGCCGTGGCCGACCCGGCGGCGATGGTGAGATCGATGCCCCGCACCGCCGCCACCGGCTCGCTCCGACCCGGGTAGTACACCGTTGTCAGGTCCTTCACCTCGAGCATCGTGTCACCTCGTCGTGGTCGGGTCGTTGTTGACCCGGAGCCAGTCGCCGACCATGTTGGTCGCCAGCACCGTGACGCTCAGGGCGGTGCCGGGAACGACGGCCAGCCACCATGCCGGGTCCTGGTCGACCATGAAGTACTTGCGCCCGTCCGACAGCATCCCACCCCACGATGGCGCCGGCGGGGGAACCCCGAGCCCGAGGAAGCTGAGCGAGCCCTCGGCGATGATGGCGAGGCCGAGTTGCAGGCTGAGCAGCACCAGCAGCGTGGGAACGATGTTGGGCAGGATGTGGCGCCGGACCGACCAGGCCCCCGAGCCACCCATCGTGCGGGCCATGGTCACGTAGTCCATGGTCCGTACCCGCAGCACCTCGCTGCGCAGGACGCGGGCGTAGCTCGGCCAGAAGGCGATGGCCAGGATGATCACGACGTTGCGGGTGCTGGGGCCGAACACGCCGACGACGACGATGGCGAACAGCAGCACCGGGAAGGCCAGGCTGGCGTCGGTGGTGCGCATGAGGAAGGCGTCGAGTCTCCCGCCGCGGTAGCCGGCCACCACCGCCACCGCGAGGCCGACGATCCCGGCGATGACGACCACGGCGATCGACACCATCAGCGCCACCCGCGCCCCGTGCATCATGCGGGTCAGCACATCGCGCCCCAGCTCGTCGGTGCCGAGCGGAAACGACCAGGACCCGCCGAATAGGAGCGGCGGTTGGAGGGCGTTGGCCAGATCGATGGCCTGGGGGTCGTGGGGGGCGAGGATCGGCCCGACCAGGCCCGTGAGCACGAACAGGGTCAGGACCCCGCCGGAGAACCACGGGTAGCGGCGTCGCCGTCTCGACCGCTCGGACCGGGTCGGGCGGTCGACCGCCGGCTCCGCGTCCGGGTCGGCGGCGACCCCGATGTCAGTTCGCAGTGGCAACGCCACGGCCGTGCCTCCTCACCCTCGGATCGAGCACGCCATACGAGATGTCGACCAGGAACAACAGCGCCACGAAGATGGCGGTGTTCACCAGGACGACACCCTGGACGACGTTGTAGTCCCGGGAGTTGATGCCCTGGATCGCCATCTGGCCGACACCCGGCCAGGCGAACACGTTCTCGACGATGACCGCACCGGAGAACAGCTGACCCAGCTGGATGCCGGCGAGGGTCACGATGGGCAGCGACGCGTTGCGCAGCGTGTGGAGGAGCAGGCGCCACGTCGACACCCCCTTGGCCCGCTCGAACAGGGTGTGGTCCCGGCTCAGGACCTCGATGACCGCCGACCGTGTGAGTCGGGTGAGCGACGCGAGCGGGTAGGCGCCGAGGGCGAGGGCGGGGAGGATCAGGTTGGACAGCCCGCCCTTGCCGAACGGCGGCAGCCAGCCGAGGCGGAGGGCGAACACGAGCACGAGCAGAATCGCCAGGGAGAACGAGGGGATCGACTGGCCGGCGAGGGCCAGTCCCTTGCCGACCGTGTCGATCCAGCTCCCCTGGCGCATGGCCGACAACACGCCGATGGCGATGCCGAACGTGGCCCCGAAGGCGAAGGCGGCGGCGCCGAGCTGGATCGTGTTGGGCAGGGCGTCGCCGATCAGTCCCGTGACGTCGCGCCGGTAGGCGAACGACTCGCCCAGGTCACCCTGCACGAGGTTCACCATGTAGTCGCCGTACTGCACGATCAGGGGCCGGTCGAGTCCGAGGTTCTGCTTGATCAGCGCGATGGTCTCGGGTGGAGCGTCGGGCGGCGCCACCAGGTCGGCGATGTTGCCGCTGGCCCTGCTGAGCAGGAACACCACCGTGGCCACGATGTAGAGCACGAGGACGGCCTGGGCCAGCCGGGCGAGGACGTAGCGGAGCATGGCGGGCCTACGTGGCCACGATGTAGGAGGTGGGACCGGCGTACGGATTGGCCCTGATCTGGGCGAACTCGGCCACATTGGGGCCCACCGCCACCAGCGAGGAGACCACGACGAGGGGCAGACCGTACAGCTGCTCGTCGAGGTAGTCGGCCAGTTCGCGCCCGAGCTGCTGTCGGGCCGTGGCATCGGTCTCGGCGTTGATCCTGGCCACGATGTCCTCGAGGGTGGCGTCGTCCACCACCGTGGAGTACGAAGCGGCCGACGAGAAGAACGAGAGGGCGAGGCGTGACGGCTCGACGTAGAAGCTCGTGGGACCGGCGATCATGCCGGCGCCGGCCAGTGCCTTGTTCCGCCACTCCGGGAGGATGGTGGCCGAGTCGGCGATGTTGAGCGTGGCGTTGACTCCCACCTGGCTCCAGAAGGCAGCGACCGTCTCGGCCAGCTTCTGCACGTCGGGCAGCGTGGAGGTCTGGGCGTAGCTGTTGAGCGTGATGTCGAACCCGTCCGGGTAACCGGCCTCGGTCAGCAGGCGCGTGGCCTCCTCGGGGTCGTAGGGCTCGGCGGTGCGGTTCGGGTCGAACCCCGGCATGACGATGGGGGCGTTCGACGTGGCGGTCCGGGCGTAGCCCCGGTAGAGCGTCTCGGCGATCGAGTCCCGATCGACGGCGAGGAGCAGGGCCCGCCGCACCCGCTGGTCCTTGAGGGGGGAGTCGATGTCGGGGAAGACGTTGTCGTACATCATGCAGTAACCGAGCCCGGTGTCGGGGATCTGCTCGATGCGGACGTTCGGGTCGTCACCCATGCCGTCGGCGGTGGCCCCCGTGAGGCCGTAGGCGATGTCGAGGGTGCCGGTCCTGACGCCGGCGACGCGGCTCGACTCGTCGGGAACGATGGCGTAGACGAGCTTGCGCCAGTTCGGTTTGCGGGCCGGGTCGAAGTAGTCGTCGAACCGCTCGTACTGGACGTTGGCGTTCAGCTCCTGGGCCACGAACTTCCACGGCCCCGCCGCCACCGGCTTGAGACGGAACTCGGCGTCGCCGACCGTGTTGTAGTAGTCGGTGGCGATCGGAGGCGGGAGATCGACCACGAGCGTGGCGTAGGGAGCATTGGTGATGATCGCCACCGTCTGGTCGTCGATGACCTCCGCCCCGGTCACGAACGACTTGAACGTGGTCAGGTGGGTGAAGTCCTCGCCCTGGACGATGCGGTCGATCGCCGTCTTCACGTCGTTGGCGGTGAACGTGGACCCGTCGTGCATCTTCACACCCTCACGGAGGGTGAAGGTCCACGTCAGCCGGTCCTCGCTGAGCTCGAAGCCCGTGGCCAGCGTCGGCACGTATTGACCGGACTGGTCCGGGTAGTACAGGAACTCGGCGATGGCGTCGCGCAGGGGGAAGATCAGGCCGCCGACGGCGAAGTGGGGGTCGACGTGCGCCTCCTGGAGGCTCGGCACCCCGATGGTGATGGTCTCCGTCTGCGCCTCGGTGCGGGTGGCGGCGGTGGTCGTGGATCCCTCGGCGGTCGTGGCCACCGCACCCTCGAACCGCTCGGTGGTGACGGTACCCCCGGTCGTGGTCGATCCGTCGCCGGCCGTCGACCCACCGTTGCTGCCGCCGCAGGCCGCCAGGAGGGCGGCCGCCGCCACCGAGCCGGCGCCCGTCAGGAATATGCGGCGGGAGAACCCGAAGGTGCCGGGTTCGATCGGGCCGTCGGCCTCGTCGTGCCGGTACACCACCGGGCCGTTGTGATCGGCCATACCTGCTCCTCCTTGTCGGTCCCCGCGGCCTGTCTACCGGAACCACGCTGGATAGAGCAAATATGTCTAAACATGGTCATATGGTTATAACCACTGTGGGTAAGGGCTGTCGGTGCTGTTCAGCATGTGGCGATCAGGGTGGGTTCACGAGCCGGTAGAAGTTCTGGACCGCCCATGAACGGTCGCCCCGGCGGTGCTCCCCGATCCCGATGTTGGTGAAGCGACCGGTGACCATGGCGCAGTAGTGGCCGGTGTCCGACTCCCGCCACCCCTCGAAGTGGGTCCGGGCCACCTCGCCCTCCTCGTAGCCGTCGAGCCAGGCGATGTTCTCACCCCAGGCTGCGATCGGCAGTCCCAGCTCGCGATAGAACGCCCGCTGGGAGGCCGGGGGGCGGTGTTCGAAGGCCGTGTTCTCGAGCCGGGCGGCCCAGCCCCGCGCCATCTCGACCGAGACCGTCTCGTCGAGCACCAGGGCCTCGACCGGCTCGGGGTGGCCGGTGACGGGGTCGACGGTGATCCGGTAGAAGGGCTCGTCGACGCAGGCCGGTAGCGGGCGACGCCGGGCCAGCGGTCCGCTCGGGTCGGCCCGGAGCCCGTTGGTGAGGCGGGCCAACTCGATCTCCACCGGCGTCAAGGCGGTCGCAGCGTGGGACGTTCCCCTCAGCGTCCGGTCGAGATCGGTCCGTAGCTCACCACGGTCGACGCACACCCGGTGCCGAGCCGACGCCCGACCGCCGACGAACCACGACTCCGGCGGGGCGCTCAGCACGACCACATAGCAGGAGGCGGCGACGTCGAAGCCGTACCGGCCCCCGAGACCGGTGGTGGCGGTGGCCAGGTGGGTGCCGCGGTCGCCGTCGCCGGTGGCGGCGAACAGCTCGACGGCCATGCCGGGCGCGCCCGTCCCGTCCTCGTAGACCAGCCGACCGCCGATCTGGGCCACCTCGCCGACGTCGGCCGTGATGTCGAGCTCGACCCGCCGGGTCGGGGCATCGACGCAGAACCCGGCCGCGACGATCGTGTGATCGGCGGCGCCCTCGCGATTGCCGGTGACCACCACCCGGTAGCAGCCGTGGCGGGGGACGGGCAGGGCGTAACCGCCGTCGTCGTCGGTCCTGGTCGAGGTGACGAAGCCGGCGGTGTGCCCCGTTCCCCCGGGGCCGGGGACCCCCGCTCCCGCGTCGGGCCCGGCCCGGTAGAGGTCGACGGCGGCGTGGCCGGCCGGACCGCTGGTCCCGGTCGCCACCGTCCCGCTGACCGTGGCCACCCTGGTTCGCAGCACCGCGATCACGCTCCGGGACGGTCGGCCGCCGTCGACGCACACCCGTCGACGGATGTGACGGTCGGCGCCGACGAACTGATCGCCGGCCGACGCCGTGATCTCCACCAGGTGGCAGCCGTCGCCGGCGGGAACCCGGAACCGGCCGTCGTCGTCGGTGACGGCCGACCCGACGGCATCGCCGCGCCCGCCCCGGGGGAGCGAGGTGACGACCTCGACGTCGACGGCCGGCACCGCCCTGCCGTCCTCGGTGGTGACCCTTCCCTCGATGGCGCCCCCGGTCCCGCCGTCGGTGCTGACCGACAGGCGCTCGTCGGCCGCCACCGCCGGGCCGAGCCGGACGACGGCAGGGCCCGGTCCGAGCAGCCCGACCGACGCCACCGCCAGTCCTGCGACGCCGAGCAGCCGACGTAGGCGCCGGCTCGCCTCTCCCGTCATGTCCCGGTCCTTCTTCGTGTCATCGCCGCCCGAACGGTGACACTACCGGGGCCGAGATCGTGGCCAACGGGGCGATCTCCTCAACGCTCAGCGGGGCCGCCGACCGGCCCCGGCCCCGGCCCCTCAGATGCGCAGGTCGACGGGCCGGGCGGTCTCGGCGTAGAAGTCGTTGCCCTTGTCGTCGACGACGATGAAGGCGGGGAAGTTCTCGACCTCGATGCGCCACACGGCCTCCATGCCCAGCTCCGGGTACTCGAGCACCTCGACCGATCGGATGGAGTCCTTGGCCAGGCGGGCCGCCGGGCCCCCGATGGAGCCGAGGTAGAAGCCGCCGTAGCGCTTGCAGGCGTCGGTCACCTGTTGGCTCCGGTTGCCCTTGGCCAGCATCACGAGCGAGCCGCCAGCGGCCTGGAACTGATCGACGTAGGAGTCCATGCGGCCGGCCGTCGTCGGGCCGAACGAGCCGGAGGCATAGCCCTCCGGCGTCTTGGCCGGACCGGCGTAGTAGATCGGGTTGTCCCGCAGGTATCGGGGCATCGGTTCGCCGGCGTCGAGCCGGTCCTTGATCTTCGCATGGGCGATGTCGCGACCGACGACGAGGGTCCCGCTCAGCGACAGCCTCGTCTTGACCGGGTAACGGCTGAGCTCGGCTCTGATGGCGTCCATCGGCTGGTCGAGATCGATCGCCACCACGCCGTCCGAGAGATGATCGTCGGTGACCTCCGGGAGGTAGTGGGCGGGGTCGGCCTCGAGCTGCTCCAGGAACACCCCCTCGGCCGTGATCTTGGCCAGCGCCTGCCGGTCGGCCGAACAGCTCACCGCCACCCCCACGGGGAGGGAGGCCCCGTGGCGGGGCAGGCGGATGACCCGGACGTCGTGGCAGAAGTACTTGCCGCCGAACTGGGCTCCGATGCCGAACTGGCGGGTCAGCTCCAGGATCTCGGACTCCATCGCCAGGTCGCGGAACCCGTGGCCCAGGGCCGAGCCCTCGGTCGGCAGCGAGTCGAGGTACCGGGTGCTGGCCAGCTTCGCCGTCTCGACTGCGAACTCGGCCGACGTGCCGCCGATCGCCAGGCCCAGGTGGTACGGGGGGCAGGCCGACGTGCCGAGGAGGCGGAGCTTCTCGTCGAGGAAGGCCCGCAGGCTCTGGGGGTTGAGCAGCGCCTTGGTCTCCTGGAACAGGTAGCTCTTGTTGGCCGACCCGCCACCCTTGGTCATGAACATGAACTTGTACGCCGAGCCCGGCACCGCTTCGATCTTGATCTCGGCCGGCAGGTTGGTGCCGGTGTTGCGCTCATCCCACATCGTCAGTGGTGCCATCTGGGAGAAGCGCAGGTTCGACGACTGGAAGGTGTCGAACGCCCCCCGGGCGATCGGTTCTGTGTCGTTGCCCTCGGTCAGAACGTACTGCCCCTTCTTGCCCTTGACGATGACCGTGCCGGTGTCCTGGCAGCCGGGGAGGACGAAGCCGGCGGCGATGTTGGCGTTCTGCAGCAGTTCCCGGGCCACGAAGCGGTCGTTGGCCGAGGCCTCCGGATCCTCCAGGATGTCGGCCAGCTGTTGGAGATGGCCGGGCCGCAGGAGATGGGAGATGTCGCGGATGGCGGTGGCGGTCAGGTGACGGAGGGCCTCGTCGGCGACCCGGAGGAAGGTGGTGCCGCCGAGGTCGACGGTCTCGATCCCGTCGGTGGTCAGGAGCCGGTACGGCGTCTCGTCGGGGCCCAGGGGCAGCAGGTCGGTGAAGCTGAAGTCAACCATGCCACAACGCTAGAGCGCGCCGTTGCCCGGTCCTCGCTGGTCGGTGCCACCGGCCCGGACCCGCAGGGCGGGTCAGGCCAGGAGGGCGGCCAGGCCCCAGACGAGCACGGCGACGCAGGCCGCGATCCAGGTCAGCCCGAAGACCGCCATGGCCACGAGGCGGACGTTTCGTCCCCCGTCGGGATCGGGGACGGCGACGCGGGGCTGGGGCACCCGGGCTGGGAGCCGGGGACCCGTCATCCGGGCTCCGGGTACCACGTCGTACTCCGCTGTCTTTTCGGCTGCGCTCACCGCTCTCCCGCTTCGATCGGCCGTCTCGGGGGGTCCCTCGCCCCGGTTCGTGGTCTTGGTTGCCGGCGGTCAGTGTGGCACCGTCGGCGGTCGTTGCGGGGCCACTTGGGGTATTGCGCCCATGGAGGCGACGAATGACCCGGTGCGGAGGTGAGTTCCGCTCATGCCGTGGCGTCCGCCACCACGCCGAGGATGTCGTCGCCGTAGCGGTCGAGCTTGGCCGGGCCGATGCCCTTGACCCGGCCGAGGGCGACGAGGGAGTCGGGGGCGGCGGCGGCCACGGCGTCGAGGGTGGCGTTGTCGAGCACGATGTAGGCGGGGACGCCGTCGGCTCGGCAGCGGGTGGTCCGCCACTCGCCCAGGGCGGCGCGGATGGCGGCCTCCGAGGCCGATCCGGGCTGGGGCCGGGTCGCCTTGGCCCGGGGCGCCGAGCTCGATCGCACGACAGCGGAGGGCTCGGGCCAGGGGTCGTCGGCCGGGCGGGGCGACGCCAGCTCCGCCACGAACGGCGAGGTGGGCGCCGAGCAGTTGACCAGCACCGATCGCCGGGCCCTCGTGATGGCCACGTGGAAGATGCGGCGCTCCTCCTCGGTGTCGGTGGCGAGGCGATGCGGGAAGAGGTCACCTCGCACGTCGTGGACCACCACGTGCGGCCACTCGAGGCCCTTGGTGGTGTGGACCGTGGCCAGGGTCACCGCCGGCGGCTGGTCGGTGTCGCTCACCGCGGGCGCCGCCTCGAGATGGACCCGGATCCAGCGTTCGAGCCCGTCGGGTCCGGGACCGAGATCGGCTACAGCGCGCAGGGCGGCCAGATCGTCGGCGTGGGCGGCCCGGCGGGCCGTCCGCTGCGACTGGTCGAGCTGCGATGCCGCTCCCAGCAACCCGATCTCGTGGTAGACGACGTCGAGGAGCTCGCCGGCGCCCGCGCCGTCGTCGGCCCGCTGCCGGAGCCGCTCGAGATCGGCCGCCAGCTCGGCCACGGTGGTGGCCTCCCGCTCCCGGTTGAGGCGGCCGGCCAGGGCGACGAGGTCGGCGACCGAGCGTTGCTCGCACACCCAGTCGGCCACGCGGGGATGGAGGGAGCGGGGCGGGCGGCGGAGGGCGAGACGGATGTCGTCCGGGCGGAGCCGCTGCGCGGGGGCGGTGGCCAGGCGGAGCCAGGCCAGGGCTGCCGCCACACCGGACCGCTCCAGCAGGTGGGTATCGACGCCGGGTGGTCGGGCGACGGGTACACCGGCCTCGCGAAGGTGGAGAAGGGCCGGAAGGAGGGCGGCGTGGACCCGCGCCAGCACCGCCACATCGTCCGGCGCGGCCCCGGCCTCCAGGAGGGCGACGACATGGTCGGCCAGGCGGCGTTGGGGATCGGGGTCGGTTGCCACCTCGAGCCCGGGCGTCATCCCCGGCTCGTCCGGGGCGGTGGGAGGCCTGCCATCGTCGGCGGCGCCGGCGTGGATGGTCTTCGGCACCCGGTTCCGGTTGTGGGTCAGGAGGTTGGTGACGGCAGCCACCACCGGCTCCGGGCACCGGTAGTTGACGGTGAGCGGATGATCGGCGGCGCCGGGGAAGAACCGGGCGAACGACACGAGCCAATCGGGCGATGCCCCCGAATAGCCGTAGATCGTCTGATCGTCGTCGCCCACGGCGAACACCTCGGCCGCCGGGCCCGCCAGCAGCCGGACGAGGAGCAGGTGGGCGGGGGTGAGGTCCTGGAACTCGTCGATGAGGAGCAGGGGAGCGGCTGAACGGGCCACGGCCCGCGCCTGCGGGTCTCGCAGGAGGCGCTCCACCGCCACCAGGATCTGCTCGTCGAAGTCGAGCTGTCCCCGCCGGGCCAGCTCCCTACGGTAGGAGGTGACAACGTCGGCGAAACCGGCGACGTCGGCCCCGTAGGCGGCTTCGACCTCCTCCGGATCACGGAGCCCGAGCCGGCACGCCGACAGGGCGTCGATCCACGGTTCGAGCGGATCGGTGAGCTGACGCCGCCGCCGGCCAGGGACGATGCGGTCGAGCAGGCGGCGGGCGTCCATCTCGCCGATCGTGGCCAGGGGACGACGCTCGCCGGTGGCGAAGGCGCCGGTACCGGTGGCGATGGCCAGGGCGAGGCTGTTCAGGGTGCGTATGTCGAGACCGGGGACGTCGCCCAGACGGTCGGCCATCTCCTGCCGGGCCCGCCGGTTGTAGGCGACCAGCGAGACGGCGGCGGGCCGGAGGCCCCGGTCTCGCACCAGATGGCGGGTCCGTTCGGTGAGGACGCGGGTCTTGCCCGAACCAGCGGGAGCGATGATCCGGGCCGGGCCACCACGGTGGGCGACGGCGTCGAGCTGGTCGGAGGCCAACTCCGCCCGGGGCCACGATCGGAGATTGGGTACGGCGACGGCCAGCCCGGCGGCCAGGTGGACCCGGGGTACGACGGTCACCGGGCCGAGGTCGGAGGCGTCGAACACGTCGAAGGGACCGCCGTCGGCCCACGCCGGCTCACCGGCGGCGGTCACGATGTCGCCGCCGCCATCAGCACCGCCATCACCGGCCGGCGTGGCCCCCAGGGCGAGTGCGTCGGCCAGGGGAGCGAAACCGACGACGCCGTCGGGCTTGAGATGGACGGTGTTGGCCGTCACGGCGAAGCGGAGACGCTCACCCGGCAGTTCGGTGCCGGGACCGAGGCGGTGGAACTCCTCGTCGACGACGGGCTCGTCCGGGGGGAGCGGTCCGCTCCACTCGATGACCAGCCGCTCCCGCTGTCGCCACGCCCGGTGGAGCCGTTCGATCGTGGCGTCATCGGCACCGGCCGAGGCGGCGATGGTCGGGGCGTGGCGCCACGGCCCGGGTACCTCGGTGCCCGGTGCCAGTAGCAGGCTGCGGCCCAGGACAGGGGGTCCGGCGACGGCCTCGGGGGAGACGTCGAGCGCCGTCGGCCCGGCCCGTCGGCGCCCCGGGGCGGTCGTCGCCCCCCGGGCCGAGGGGCGGGGGGCCGTCGGTCGGTCGCCGTCGGTGGGCGCCGACGCGGCCTCGCCGGAGTCGATCGGTGGGGCCGCGTCACCGCCGACCGCTGCGTCGGGGTGGTCGAGGGCGCAGGCCCGGACCTCGGCCACCGAGGGGTGGGTACCTCGACAATGACCACATGCGATCTGCCTCGCCACCCCGCTCAGGGTAGGCGCCGGCGGTGTCAGCCCACCCGGACCTCGTAGTAGAGGTTGGCGGCATCGTCGAAGTCGTGGGTCACGAACCGGGAGAAGCCTGCCTGGCGGGCCAGCTCCTCGGCTCGGGCCGGATGCAGTCCGAGGGTTCCCAGGCCCATGCCTCCGGACGCTGACAGGGCCGACTGGAGACACGACGCCACCGAGAACCCGTAGAACATGGCAAGGAAGGGATTGCGGCGGTCGGCCTCGAAGTCGCCACTCGAGCGGATGTCCTTGATGAGCCACGTCCCGTCGGGGGCGATCGTGTTGCGGATGGCGGCCGCCGCCCGGTCGGGGAACGGCATGTCGTGGAGGCAGTCGAAACAGATCACGAGGTCGGCGTCGAGCCCCGGGTCGAGGTCTTCGGCCCCGGCTTCGACGAACGACACGTTGGACAGCTCGGCTTCGGCCACCCGCTCCCGCGCCATGCCGACCGCGATCGACGACGGGTCGTAGCCGATGCATCGGGCCGCGGGATAGGCCTCGGCGATCGTGGCGAGCGTCACCCCCGCCCCACAGCCGATGTCGACCACGGTGGCTCCCGACTCGAGCTTGGCCACGACGCCGTCGAGGGCGGGGAGGATGATGGAGGTCAGGGCCAGGCGCGACCACGGGCCGGTCATGCGGGCCAATCCGGCCGCTGCCGCCGTACCCTGTTGCTCGTAGGTGACGCCGCGGCCCGTGGCGAAGGACTCGGCCAGGGCCTCGACGTGGGCCGGATCGGTACCGCCCCGGAAGGCGCCGGCGGCGAAGCTGAGCGATCCGTCCTCATCGGCCAGCAGCGCGGCCTGGACGGGGGACAGTTCGTACGTGCCGTCGGCGTGGCGGTCGACGAGGCGGGCCGCGGCCTGACCGAGCAGCCACTCCCGCACCAGTCGCTCGTCGAGGCCGAGCCGCTCGGCCACGTCGTGGCTGGTGAGGGGCCCGGCATCCCGCATCGCCCGGTACAGGCCGAGCCGATCGCCGAGATGGATCATGAGCGAGACCTGCTCGCCCATCTTGTAGCTCCAAACCGTGAACCCGAGACGCTTGAGCTCGTCCTGGTCGAGTTGATCGCTCACCGCCGCCACTCCCTGTCTGCCGATGTCCGGCAAACGCTAGCGGCGGCCACGATCCCGGTCAGATCCAGCCCTCCAGCGCGGGAGGGGCGTGGCCGTGCCGCCGCGCATCGGCCACGCCCCGAGCGGGGGGAGAGCCGAAACTGTCGTGTAGAAGACGTCCGCCCGACTTCCCGCATCGAAGTCCATGTTGTGTGTGTGCCCCGACTGCTTCGCCGGAGCCGATCTGCCATCCGGGCGCAGTTGCCACGCCGGCCCGGACCTGGCAGATGGTAACCGATGGCGGCCCGTTCACCAAAGCGAAACGAATCGATGTCGTTTCGGCGCACCGGGCGCCGCCGACAGCGACGCCCGGCGACGGTGGCAGCGGCCCACCGCTCCCGCTAGTCGATCATCTCGTAGAGGAGGCGGGAGCCGTCGGTGGACACCGAGGCCTGGCGGGCCCGGCGGAGATGCTCGAGGTGGGCGTACGTCTCGCTCTCGGCCATCGCTCCCCACGAGCGCGGCTGGAAGAGGCGCTGCATGTAGTCCTCGACCGGGGCCCGGCCGAGCTCGCCTCCGGATCGGCGCAGCGTCTCGAGCCGTTCGTGGTGATGCTGCTTGATGGCGTCGACCCGGCCGGACAGGTCGGAGAAGACGAGCCCGTGAGCGGGCAGCACCGTCGTCGCTCCCTCGAAGGTCGACATCCGGTCGAGACTGGAGAAGAAGTCGGCCAGAGGGTCGGCGGTCACACCCATGCCGGAGATGTGGGGCGTGATCGTCGGCAGGACGTGGTCGCCGCTGATCATCACCCCGTGGGCCGGATCCCACAGACAGAGGTGATCCTGGGTGTGGCCGGGGGTGTGGACCGAGATCCACTCTCGCCCACCGAGACACAGCACGTCGGCGTCCTCCACCCGACGGGTCGGTTGGGGAGTGGCCACGAATCGGCCGGCGGCCCACCGCATGGCCCGATAGCGAACCCGACGGGCCAGGGGCAACTCGAAGGGCTTGCCGCCCCAGGGCGTCGACGTGGCCAACGGCCCGTCCTGGGGAGGGCCGATCCGGGCCGGTTGATCGTTTGGGACCACCGTGACGCCATCGGGGCCCTCGAACACGGTGACCGGGTCGGCGTCGTCGTTCTCGGCCGAGGGGTCGAGGAACGTGCGGAAGCTCCTATGGGTGACGACCTCGGCCCCGACGCGGGACCGGAGACGGGCGGCCTGGCCGAAGTGGTCGGGATGGGAGTGCGTCACCACGACGGTGTGGACCCGCTCCACCGGGAGACCGCAGGAAGCGAGGCGGCGGGTGAGTTGGCGCCAGGTTCCCGGGCCGGGGAGGCCCGGGTCGACGAGGGCCACGCCACGGTCGTCCTCCATGGCGTAGCAGTTGACATGGCCCAGTCCCGGCATGGTGATCGGGAGTTGGATCCGCAGCACCCCCGGTGCGACCTCCTCGACCTCGTGGCGCGCCGGTCGGCGCTCCTCCCTCACCTCGGTCGTCGTGTCGGCCATCGATCAACCGTAGCGAATGTTTCGACTCTCGTAACAACTTGCGGCCGGTGGCCTCAGCCCTGAGTGGTGAACGACAGCTGCCGGGACGAGGTCGCGCCGCCGGGATCGGTGGCGGCCACGGTCACCTGATAGGTGGTCCCGGGCTGGAGGCCCGGGGTGACTACGCCGAGCAGGAGGGTGTGCGACTGGCTGCAGTTGCTGCTCGACGTCTGGCCCGTGCCCCCGCCAGCCGGCCCATAGGTGAAGGTCACGGACACGCAGCTGGCGCTCGACACGGTGATACGGGCCGTGGTGGCCCGGATCCTGCTCACGTCGAGCGATCCGATGACCGGCTCGGTCGGCCCGGCGACGTCGAGCGTCGTCGTCGGCGCCACCGTCGTAACCGGCGGGATCGTGGTGGAGGGTGGCGCAGTCGTCGCCGGCCGGGTCGGCGTCGGCTGGGGATCGGCGGCCCCGACCGTGGACGGTGGCGCCGGGTCCGCCCGCACCGCCGGGGCCGACTTCCTGGCCATGTCCCTGACGGTGGTCGAGACCGCGGGGGAGGGCCCGGCCGTGGGGCTGCGGTGGGTCGGGGGTGGCTCGATCGGGACCGGCGGGACCTCGGCGGCCGGCACGAGGACCGGCCCGGCAGCCCGCTCCGCCACCGTCGACGAAGGGATGGTCGGCGGTTCGAGACCTGACTCGTCGTCGACCACCCGCAGGTCGCGGTAGATGAGCAGCCCGATGATGACGGCGATGGCGGCGAAGCTGGCGAGAGCCAGCAGTCCCCCCAGCGAGCGCCGACCGTTGAACCACAGGATCTGGGCCGCCTCGGTCAGGCCGCCCAGGCGCCCGGCCGGGGCGGTCGGGACCCGCTGACGATCGAAGGCGCGGAACGGTAGCTCCTCGTCACCGGTCGGGGGTGTGGGCAGGGGAGGGGCGGCATCGGCGACGGGGGCACGAACCTCGAGGGTCGGGGGGAGTAGCCGACCGGTCGCCGGCTCGGCCTCCACCGGCGGGGCCGACGACGGCCGGGGGCTGGCCGGAGGCAGCGGTGGCGGAGCGGCGGTTGGCGCCACCACTCGGTCGGTGTTGCTCGTCTCGGCGAGGAAGGCATCGTCGCTTCGCCAGTCGAGGTCGATGCCGGCGGCAGTGTCGGCGAAGCCCTCGACACCGTCGCCGGGCCCAACCCCGACCACGCGGCCGCTGCGTTCCGACCCGACGCCGTTGCCGTTGCGGCTGCCGGCGCCGATGGCGTAGGAGCGGCCGAGGACGGCGCTCTCGGCCGGGGAGGGCCGGCCGGCCGGCCGGCCCTCGCTGGCCACCAGGTCGATGTCGGGGCGGTGGGGAGGGGCCAGCTCGGCCGTCGGCGGGCCCAGGATCTCGTCCAGGTCGAAGTCGGTATCGTCGTTGGTGCCGCCCGTCGGACCGGGTTCCTCGACCGCGCCCGACAGGGCCACGGCGAACTGCCTGGCGTTGACGTAGCGGGATCGGGGGCTCTCGGCCAGACCGCGGTCGATCACATCGACGATCCGCTCCGGGGCCATGGCGGCGACCCGGTGACGGAACTCGGCCGACGGCGTCCCCCGGTTGGGGGCTCGACCGGCGATGACGGCGGCCAACACGAGGCTCAGGCTGTAGACATCGGCCGCCGGCAGGAGCTCGGCCCCCGGTTGGGCCTCGGGAGCGTGGTAGGTGGGGGATCCGTCGTCGAAGCGGCGGGTGGCCATGCCGTACACGGCTACCAGGGGAGAGCTGGCATCGGCCAGCAGGATGTTCGACGGCGTGAGGTCGCCGAGCACGACCCCGAGATCATGGGCTCGACCCACGATCTCCGCCGCCTTCACCACCAGCCCGCTGGCGCGGTGCCACGGCATCGGGCCATGGGCCAACTGGTCGCCGAGGGACCCGATCCGGAAGTACGGCATAATCAGGTAGGGCTGGCCGTGTGCCGTCGTTCCGGCCCCGAGGACGGCGACCACTCCGGGACCTGCAGCGAACCGCTTGAGGGCCTTGCGTCGGGGATCGAACCGACGGGGGAGGAGGGGCTCCTGCAACGGATCGAGGATCTTCACCGCCACCTGTCGATTGTGGGCGGGCTGACGGGCGCGGATCACCCTGGAGCCGACGATGTCCAGGAGCTCGACGTCTTCGAGGCCCGGGATGCCCAGTTCCTCAGCTGTTGTCATGGTCGTCTCGGGGGGTAACAAACGCGAATCGTCGCATGCCAGTGGTGGGCTCCTTGGTCACCCATCGCGCCCACGACGATCGCAACCTCGGGATCCAAACTACCGGAAGCGGCGACCGGTTCGAGGACACCGCCACGAGTAGTCTCACCCCTACCGATGAGCACTGAGTTCGAGCCCGAGATCAACGCCATAACGCTGACAACGACCGACATGGATCTCGCCGTCGAGTTCTACTCGACGTGTGGCATGGAGGTCGTGTTCGGCGGTCGCCAGAGCGACGGAAAAGCGGCCCGGTTCACGACGCTGCGCTGGGGCCGCAACTTCGTCAACTTGACGGCCCACGATGGCGACCGGCCGGGGTTCTGGGGTCGGGTCGTCTTCCACGTCGCCTCCCCTGACGACCTGTGGCGCAGGCTGGTCGACGCCGGTTACGCCCCGTCGACGGAGCCGAGCGACGCCAGTTGGGGCGAGCGGTACTTCCACGTGCTCGATCCGGACGGGCACGAGCTGAGCTTCGCCCGCCGGCTGGAGAGCTGAGGCCGGCGTCCGGCCGGTGGAAACACCCCGGTCAGAGGACGGCGATACGTCGGGCCAGGTTGGCATCGGGCCATCGCCAGCCGACGAGGTCGGTGATCGCCCGCGCCGCCCGCAACACGAGATCCTCGCGGTGGAGGTTGGCGACGATCTGGAGCCCGACCGGGAGGCCGCCCTCGGCCACGCCGATCGGGATCGAGATCGCCGGCTGGCCGGACAGGTTGAACGGGACGGTGAAGGGCACGGCGTGCTCCCACCGGTCGAACTCGGTCGAATGGTAGGTGACGTCGGCCCGGGGTGCCGTGGTGGGCGTGGTGGGGGTCATCAGCACGTCGTAGTCGAGGTGGATCCGGCGGAGCCGGGCCACCAGTCGGGCCCGGGCGGCGTGGGCGGCGTCGAGGGCCTCGACCCCCACGTCGAGGCCCTCCTCGGCCAGCTTGCGGAACTCGGGATCGAGGTCGTCCCGCTTGTCCGGGGCGATCGTGCGGAGCCGGTGGGCGAAGCCCCCCTTCCAATATTCCTCGAACAGTGGACGGAGGGGATCGACCATCTGGTCGAGCTCGACGACGTCGACGCCCTCCAACGTGATCCTCGCCATCGTGCCCCGGCACAGGCGGGCGACGTCGGGATCGGTCCTGGCGCCCCCGAGGGTGTCGGTATAGGCGAGCCGGAGGCCCCGCAGGCCGTCGTTGAGGCCCACCCGCCAGTCCCGACCGTCGTAGGGGAGGGCGTGCCAGTCCCGGAGATCGGGCTTGGACATCACGTTGAGGAGCAGCGCCGCGTCCTCGACCGAGCGGGCGAGCGGGCCGTTGGACACCAGCGATGAGTAGGGCGAGTCGTTGGGAGCCTGGGGCACGCGTCCGAACGTCGGCTTGAGGCCGATCAGGCCGCAGTAGCTGGCGGGGATCCGGATCGAGCCACCCCCGTCGTTGCCGTGGGCGGCGGCGCCGATCCCGGCGGCCAGGGCGGCGGCGGCCCCGCCCGACGACCCGCCGGGGGAGTGGTCGAGGTTCCACGGGTTCCGGGTCGTGCCGTGGGCCGGGCTGTCGGTCATCCCCTTCCACCCGAACTCGGGGGTGGTGGTCTTGCCCACGATGATGGCGCCGGCGCCGCGGAGGCGGGCCACCACCGGGGCGTCGATCAGGGCCTTGAGCTCGGAGGTGACCTTCGATCCCTCCCCCGTGGCGAATCCGGCGACGGCGACGATGTCCTTGATGGTGAGCGGGACGCCATCGAGTTCGCCCAGCCGCTCACCCCGCTGCCAACGGTTGGCGCTCTGCTGGGCCGCGGCTCGGGCGCCCTGGACGTCGACGACGGCGAACGCGTTGATCTTGACGTCGATCCGGGAGATCTGCTTCAGGTGGTGGTCGATCACGTCGACCGGCGAGAACTCGTTGCGTCGGTACGCGGTCAGCAGACCGTGGATTGTGTCTGGAAAGTCGCTCACATCGCTCCCACCGTCGCCGACCACACCGTCCGCCTCGGTCATTCGTCCGTGCCCGCAGCACTACGATTAGCACCGGAGACGGCGGTTGGCCACCTGCCGGGCACCGGTGCCGTCAACGCCGCCGTTCGGCCGCCGGTCGGGGGCCACCCGGTTCGTCGAGGGCGGCCCACTCCAGATCGACCATCGTGACCATCCCCTGGGCGACCAGATACTCCACCATCGTCTCCGACGACTGGACGAAGCTGATGTTCTGGGCCCGCAGTTTCGAGCGGAGGCGTTGCAGGGTGTTGTCGACCGTCTTGGCCGAGACCCCCCAGGTCTCGGCGATCTCGCCGTGGGACGGGAGCGGGCCGAGCCGACCGGTGAGGCGACCCCGGGCCAGCACGATCACGAAGTCGAGCTCGCGGGGGGTCAGCATCGGACCGTAGGTCATGGTGTCGATGCCGGGATGGGTGAGGGGGGAGGTGTCGTCGAAGTCCAGCTGGCGGCGATGGAGCCGGTAGTCGATGCGGTAACGGGTCGGGCCGGCGGTGAGCGACACCTCACCGCTCGTCCCCAGCAGGGGCGACGACGCCCCGGGTTGGAGGTCGAGCACCGAGCCGTCGGAGGCCACCATCGTCAGCCGGAGACGGCTGCCGACGTTCTCCAGCCACCATGTGCCGGCCCGGAGCCGGAACCGGCCGGCCCGCCGATGGAGGTAGGAGTTGTCGTCGAGGCAGAGGTCGGCATCTCGCCCGAACACCAGGTCGGCCGTCGGCTGGTAGACCTCGCCGACGAACTCGATCGTCAGCCGGGCCCCGTCTTCGGCCCCATGAGGGGCGTCATCGCTGGTGGGAATCTCGGTCATCGCACATCCGTCGGTCGCAAGATAGCCAACGGCGGAGGATGGCGGGCAGTTCCGCCGGGGCGGTCGTCGACCCCCATGGGGCCACCCGGAGCGGTCGACGGCTTCCCCCTAGGCCGTGCTGTCGGTGACGCACCCCCCGGACCGGGTGGTATAGCGTGCCGGCCATGAACATCGACTTCTGGGTTGACCCCATTTGACCGTGGTGCTGGGTGACGGCCCGTTGGGTCGTCGACGCCGTCTCGCCACATCGGGACCTGAACATCACCTGGCAGCCCATCAGCCTGCTCGAGAAGAACCAACCGGAGCCCGACAGCGACTACTACGAACCCGTGTACCGGACCCACCGCTACCTGCGGGTCATGGAGTCGGTCCGGGCGGCCGAGGGTGACGACGCGGTGTTCCCCCTCTACTGGGAGTTCGGGCGGCGTATCCACCACGACCACGACCGCACCTTCGACGCCGCCGACGCCCTGACCGCCGTGAGCCTCGACCCGGCCCACGCTGCCGCCTTCGACGACGAGGCGTGGGACGACGAGATCAGGAAGCGGATGAACGTCGGGCTCGAGCTGGCCGGCACCGACATCGGCACCCCGCTCATCGCCTTCGACGACGACAACGGCGACAAGGTGGCGCTGTTCGGCCCGGTGATCACCCGCGTCCCCGACACCGCGCAGTCGCTCCGCCTGTGGGACGGCTTCATCGCCATGGCCACGATCCCGGGATTCTGGGAGGTCAAGCGAACCAGGACGGAGCGGCCCGAGTTCGGCGACCGGCCATGACATCCGCCCCCCATGACCGCCGCCTCGTGATCCTGGCCCCCATGGTCCTGGCCCGGGCGGCGGGCGGGGTCGGCGATGACGGAGGTGACGGTGTGCCTCGCCCTCGGCCTGCTCGAGCGCGACGACTCGAGCGACATCGTCAACGCCGCCGACTGCGAGAAGTTCCTGGTCAAGGGAAGTGACCGCTGTGCCGGGCCGTGGATGGAGTTCATCCGTCCGGAGGTTCGGCAGTGGTACGACACGGCCAGGCGCCGCGATCCGACCCCGACGCGGACGCTCGGCATGTACGACGGCTTGACCGTGGAGCAGGAGTACCTCGAACGGAACGGGGTGGCCGATCGGGTCGAGGTCGTGGGCGGCGACTTCATCTTCGACGAGGTGTTCGTTCCCGGCACCCTGCATCGGGTGTCCGGGCACAAGCCGGGGGCCTGAGTGGACCCGGCGGACCCGGTCCGCCGGGTGAGGCTCAGCTCAGGCGAGATCGATCTCGATGTCGTCGTCGATCTCGTCGGCCACCGGCCGCCCACCCCGGTAGTGGGTCACGCTGCCGTCCTCGTCGGTCTTCAGGTAGCGGTAGCCGTGCTGCTGCTGGGCCGCCTGGGTGCCGAGCTCGATGGCCAACCTGTCGTCCCAGGTGCGGGGATCGACCTGGATGGCCAGGCCCGGACCCTCGTCCTCGTAGGCCTCGGCCGTCGGGACCTTCCGCTCCGGTCGCCAGATCAGCTTCACGGCCTTCACCCGGGCTGCGAGATGCGTCTCGGTCCGCAGGTAGACCCAGCCCGCCCGACGCAGGTAGTGGGGAAAGGTGCGGGCCGAGATCCAGTCGCTGCCGACGAGCGGCGCCACGGCGTCGACCGGGATCGAGATGTCGTAGTCGCCGCCCAGGGGCGAGATCTTGTCGGACTCGGAGGTGGGGTTCTTGGTGGCCCGGGGAGTGGCCGCAGGCTGAGGGATGACCTTCTTGGGCATTGCCAGGCATTCGAGGCAGGCCGCCCGAAGCTCGTCGTGTTCGCAAAACTCAAGCGTAGTCTCAGCCTTCGAACCCATGCTCTGCGTTCCTCTTTCACTCGACTCTGCCAGCACAGGGCACTGTAGTTGCGGATAGTGCAAGCGCCGGAGGCTCAACTCAAAGGCGACGAAATCACTACGAGAATGTCACGTGACAAGCAGGGACCGGCGGTGTAAGGGGTTTCTCGGCATCAGATCGCTCCACCGATCGAGCGGACCCTCCGAGAGCCGACGCTGGGTCCGCTGGCGGCGGTGGCCCCGCCGGCGGTGCCGGTCGTCTGGTTGCTTTTGTTTCCGTTGTCGTCGCTGTCGCTGTCGCTGTCGCTGTCGCTGTCGCTGTCGCTGTCGCTGTCGCTGTCGCTGTCGCTGTCGCTGTCGCTGTCGCTGTCGCT
>JBHJNQ010000043.1:0-66096 GCA_050330635.1 Acidimicrobiales bacterium
CTTCTGCACCATCCGCTCCTACATCCAAACCGGCCACAAACACCACCAGCCCAGCCTCCCCCTCCTCCAACAGCTCTACACCGCCACACCCTGGCTACCCACAGGCTGAGCAGTTACCCGATGTCGTAGCCTCGGCCCCGTTTCCACGGGATGTCGCGCAGGTCGAGTCCGTCGTGGATCCCGTAATACAGGAACGGGACGAGGTACTGCTGGTCGATGGCCTCCCACAGGCGCAGCTCGGCGGCGATGCGGTCGTCGAACCACTGCAGGATCGGCAGCCCGTCGCTGCGCTCCGGGGTGGCGGTGAGCCCGATCAACTCGGCGGGCTCGAGGTGGTCGAGCACTTTCTCATATGACGTCGCAGCCGCATGGTGGAACTCGTCGACGATCACCACGTCGAAGTGATCGGGTGGAAGCGCGTCGAGGCCGGCGGCGTTGAGGCTTTGGATCGACGCGAAGACATGCTCGAAGCGTGTGGGCCGAGCACCGCCCACCCACTTCTCGCCGAAGGACGGGTCACGTAGCGCGTAGCGGAAGGTGGCGAGCGACTGATCGAGGATCTCCTCGCGGTGGGCAACGAACAATAGGCGCGACCGTTCCCGACGCTCGACAAGTGCGGCGTAGTCCAGCGCTGCCATCACCGTCTTTCCGGTGCCGGTGGCAGAGACGAGGAGGTTCCGGCGGTAGCCATGCGTTCGGGATACTTCGAGCAGTTCGAGCAGCCGTTCCTGGAAGGGGAGAGGACGTAGCTCGATCGGGCTGAGGATTACTCGCGGTCCCGAGTCGGTGCTCCCGGCGCGCTCTTGCTCCTCGACGAACTGTGCCGCGTCGAATGGCCGGTAATCGCCGCCCTCCCAGTAGCTCTCGAACACTGCCCCGAACTTGGCGAGCACGTCAGGATTGCGGGCCGCTGAGCTTCGCACGTTCCACTCGATGCCGGTGACCTGCGCCGAATGCGTGAGGTTCGAGGACCCCACGTATGCCGTCGAGAACCCGGAATCCCGATGGAACACCCAGGCCTTGGCGTGGAGGCGTGTCGTGCTCAGGTCGTAGGACACTCTGACGTCGGCTCCGAGGTCGACGAGCTGTTCCAGCGCGGCTTGCTCGGTTGATCCTGTGTAGGTGGTGGTGAGAACCCGAAACCGGCGCCCGTTGGTGCAGTGGTGACGCAGCGCTTCCACCAGCGGGGCGATGCCGCTACGACGGATGAACGCCATGATGACGTCGATCCGATCGGACGACTCGATCTCGGATCGCAGCTGGTTCCACAGGTTCGGTTCGCCCGGCGCGTTGGTCAGCAGCGTCGTGTCGAGCAGCGGGATGAGCGGCGGAGACATCGGCGCAGGGCTACCGTCGGGCCGCCGACCGAGGATCGCTTCAAGCACGGTCCCCGGATCGGCAGGCGCGGCGCCGGAGTCGACCTCGACCATCTCGCCGAGACGGTGGATGAGCGCACTCACTACCTCGATGCCGACCCGTGCCCGGTCCTTGTCCGGCACATCGCTGAGGGCTCGTTCGATCTCGCGGCCGAGATGCCACGCAACTCGATCGGGTGTCTCGGCGGCGTGGAGTGCCCGCTGTTTGGTCGGCAGTGCCCCGGCGAGCGTGCCAAGGCGTTCCTTCAGCCCCTCGGTCAGCAGAACTTCATATAAGCCCGCTGGCAGCTCCTCCACGACCGAGAATAGTACGAACTTGCTCGGACCGTTGTGGGGACGGCTCGCACATTGCCGCTCCGAGAGCGGCATTCCAAAACGGTCGGAGGCAACACCCTTCCTCGAGTGGTCATGCTCGAAGATCGCCCAACCGAGCGAACTGCTTCCGGGCGTAGCGAGGGCATTGACTGGCGGGCGGGTCCTCGAGAGGCTGCCGGCACGGCAGAAGTCCTCGTGTCGTTGTCGATCACGCCGTCGGACGTCGTGCGCCTGATCGAGGCGCTCGACAGTCACGAGTACTGGCGACGAGATCCGTGGCAACGAGCAGTTCGACGGCGATACCGACGGTCGAGGACGGTGTGGGCTATGTGGTGAGCCCGTTGAGCTGGCCGACGCTGGGAATCCGGAGAGTTGGGTGCACGCCTCCGAGGCCCTCGGCGACGACGATCAGGGTCGCGTCGACTTCCACATCGACCGGCTGGCAAACGAGGGACCGCTTCTCGATGAACCCCACACCAAGCAACTCGATGGCAAGCTACGAGAGCTTCGCTTCTACCTCTCCGGTCAGGCAGTGCGGGTCACGTACTGGATCGCCCAGGAGAGACGGATCATCTTGCTCACGGTCTTCGTCAAGACCCGGCGGCAGGAACGACGAGAGATCGATCGAGCCCGCCGAGCGATGGAGCGATGTATCGCGGAGCGGCACACGTGGAGGACGAGTGATGAGTGAGCTGACGAGCTGGAACGACATCAAGAAGGAGCGCTCTCCTGCGGGGCAGGCTGCCTACGAGGACGAGGCGCGGATCAGCGAGTTCCGGGAGTTGGTGTATCGGCTGAGGACCGAGGCGGGGCTGACTCAGGCGGAGCTGGCCGGGCGGATGGGGACGACCCAGTCGGCGATCGCTCGGATGGAGGGTCCAACTACTGGTCCGCGCGGCGACACGCAGCAACCCTGCCGGTCAGCACCACCGAACGGCGTCTCCTCAAGGCGCAAGACGGCCGCTGTCCGCTCTGCAGGGACCTGCTGCTCGTTGCCGACTCGCCGCCACAGGGCCCGCGAGAGTGGGAGCAGTGGTGGCGAGTCACCCGCAGAGCGATGGCGAAACAAGTAATCGTCACCGTTCGGGAGGACGGCGCGTCGGACACCGTCCGCCTCGTCCATACTCACTGTCGCCGCCGGTTGCTCGACGGTGACGCTGGGTCCAGCCGCTTCGTGAAGCGAACGCCTCTGGAGCTTGCTTGAGCCGAGTGCGGTGCAAGCCGCACGCTCGGTTCTAAGGGGGCCCCGGCGCAGCAATGCGCCGGGGCTACCCGACAAAGCCGGCCACATGGCGAAGGAAGGCAGTCATCTCGCAGCGCTGGGACTGGAAGATCCGGAGGTCGCGGGTGAACACCGGCGCACCACGGCCCGGCCTCGACGAGGCCGAGACACGGGTACGGAAGATCCAGACCAAGCTGCATCAATGGGCTACCGACGGTCCTGATCGTCGGTTCGACGACCTGTACAACCTTGTAGCCGATCCCGCGTTCCTTATGGTGGCGTGGGGTCGGGTGCGGGGGAACCGGGGGCCACGGTCGGCTGGTGTCGATGGAGTGGCACCCCGCTCCATCTGGTTCGGTAAGGAAACGTTCCTCAGGGGGCTGCGAGATGATCTCAAGGCTCGCCGGTTCGTTCCTTTGCCGGTGCGGGAGAAGCTGATCCCCAAGTCGGGGGGCAAGCTTCGGGGACTTGGTATCCCCACCGCCCGGGACCGCACCGTGCAGGCCGCCCTCAAGCTGGTAGCTGGCGTTCGTTCCAGATGATCGTTCGGTCCAGCAGTTCGTGGCGGACGCTTCGTACCCATCTCTCTGCAAAGGCGTTCGCTCGGGGCGCCGCTGGAGGGGTGGTGATTGCCTCCGCCCCGACCCCGGTGAACACGTCGTCGAAGGCACGGGTGTACTGGCCGCCGCCGGTCCGTATCGACCCCGAGCTGAGAGCCGCCATCGAAGCCCGAGCCGAAGCGGATCACACCTCGACAAGCGAGATCATCCGCCAGGCGCTGCGGAAGTTCCTCGACGTCCCTTACATGAGCCGCGCCGGCGGCACTGAGGGGCGTGTCGCGATGGTGCCGGTGAAACCGCCGACCGTGACAACCTGGTCATGCCGCTGTCGCCAACGGGATCCACGGACTCCCGCAGCGTGGGTTCAGGGTTGTAGTCGCCCCTCCGAGCTCCCCGGGATCGACGACGCATCCTGGGAAGCGCTGCTCGACGAGTCGATCGCTTTCGTCGACGGGGTGTCGTGATGACCGTCGAGCTGGAGTCGTTCGCCGGCTTCGGGCTATCTGCCCGCTTCTTCCGCTGGGACTGAACTCACGGGCCAGGGCGGAGCAGGCACTGACTGATCACTCACCCAGTTCCCGTGGAAGCCGAACGGAACTCGCTGGGGCAGCATCACCCGGCCCACATAACCTCGGCCGAAATCCTGGGCGTCCCACACCGCCAGCTCAGCTCGTTCCGCGCCGAGATCGTGCACGAACGCCAGGAGCCAGCCGTCGTCCTCGGCCGTACCCCCGGGGCGGCCCACGAACACCGCTTCACCCGCCGCCCGGCCGGGGCCATGGTCGAACTCCTCACGGGCACCGGTGTGCAGATCGTGCTTGAGGGTGACCCAGGCCGAGGTGGGCTCGGTCACGTCGGGTGAGCTGCAGTAGCCGTAGCGATAGGGCTTGGCGGTGAGGCTGCCCCGGTGGCGGGGGAACTCGTTGGGGCGCTCGTCGATCACTGTCACGCTGATGGTTCGGGCGACAGGATCGACGATCCACCGCTCGAAACGCGGGAGACAGTCACCGAAGGGCCCCAGGATGTCGCCGTCGAACATCCGGTCGTAGACGCACAGGTCGATCACCAGCGTGCCGTCGGCCTGGTCGTAGGCGTTCATCGGATGAAACGAGTAACCCAGCGGCGCCTCCACCCAGACGATGTCGCCGGTGTCGCCTTCCCGGGGAAGCAGGCCGAGCCGGTTCCCGTAGGCGGGATCCCACCGGAAGGGAAACCGACCGGCGAAGGCCAGGTCGAGATCGACGGTGACCGGCTGGTCGTAGACCACGGCGTAGCGCCCGGTGAGTGACATGTCGTGGAGCATGGTCATGCCGGGCAAGCCGATGTCCACCGTCCGCCGGACCTTGCCGTCGGAGCTCACAACCACGTACTGGACGTGATCCAGCCACTGGGCCCAGGCGTAGACGACGGCGTGCAGCTCACCGGTGTCAGGGTCGAGCTTGGGATGGGCCGTGAACGCTCCGGGCAGGGTGCCGGAGAAGTCGTTGCGGCCAACGGTCTCCAGCTCGTAGGTCAGCTCGACAGGGCAGCCGCCGGCCTCGACCATGGCCCACGTGGTGCCGGCGAAGCCGCCTACGTTGGTGTTGGGGCCGGTTGGGGTGTTGTTCCAGTTGGGGCCACTGATGTCGGGCTGATGGCGGATCTCGCTCAAGCGGCTGGAGCCGACGTAGCGGTTACGGTACCACTCGGCTCGCCCGCCCCGTAGCCGAACGCCGTGCACCATCCCGTCGCCCATGAACCAGTGGTGGGTGCCCCCGTCCGGAACCGACAGCGGGTTCGGGCCGTTGCGCAGGTAGCGGCCCTCCAACTCCGGTGGCAGCTCTCCCACGACCTCCAGATCGACGGCGGTGACCTCCTCGGCCACCGGCCCGTAGTTGCCTTCCAGATAGCGGTTGCCCATGACCTGCCCCTGCATCTCGATTCCTGTTGAACCGCCGGCACCGTTACCAAGTCGACCATGCCGTAACAAAGTTATGCGAGTAACTTTGTTACATGAACCAGACGGTGTCAACCCCCGATCAGCGGGCTGTCATCCTCGACGCCGCCGTGGGCATCCTCGGGGCGCAGGGGGCGAGGGCGCTGACCGTACGCAACGTGGCGGCGGCAGCCGGGTGTTCCACCACCGGGGTGTACACCTGGTTCGGAGGCAAGCACGGCCTGATCGACGCCATCTACACCGACGGGTTCACCCGGTTCAAAGAGGAACTCAACCGGGTGCGGCGCCGATCGGGATGGCGGGCTGCCGATGAGCTGCGAGCCCGGGGTCACCGCTACCGCACCTGGGCCCTGGCCAACCCCACGCACTACCTGCTGATGTTCGGTGGCTCGGTCCCCGACTTCGAGCCCTCGCCCCAAGCCCACCGGGCGTCGATGGCTGCCTTCGACGATCTGATAGCCCAGGTGGCGGCCGTGGTTGCCGACGGGGAGGCCGCCGGCGAACCAGCCCTGCTTGCCTACCACCTGTGGGCCACGATCCACGGCCACGTGATGCTGGAGCTCACCGGCCGCAACCTGGTCGTGGGCGACGGCACCCGCCTGTACCGGGACGGTGTGGACCGGGCCCTGGCGTCCCTGGCTGCGGGAGGCACTGCACGCGGCACGGGTGACGGTCCTTTGGCGGAGTCTGGCCGATAGTCACTGGGCGGCCACGGTTCGTCGCGCCATGCTGAGCCTATGAACAACAGACGGTGTCGTGGCTCAGCGATCGGGTTGTGCCACGGTAGGCGGCTCAAGGTCTCTGGCGCAGGCAGGCAGCCGTGACGATCTCGGATCGCTTCGCGGTGTCTCGGGCGCGGATGGTGGCCGAGCACCTCGCCTCCCAGGGCGTGTCCGACGCCCGTGTGTTGGCTGCCATGGCAGAAGTGCCACGGGAGGTCTTTGTCGGCGACGAACTCGCCGAGTTCGCATACGAGGACACCCCATTGCCCATCGGGACCGGTCAGACGATCTCCCAGCCCTACATCGTGGCCGTCATGGCCCAAGCCGCTCAGATCCAACCCGACGACCGGGTGCTCGAGATCGGTGCGGGCTCGGGCTACGGAGCGGCGGTGTTGAGTCGGATCGCAGCCGAGGTCTGGACGATCGAACGGCACGTGGTGCTGGCCGACGAGGCCCGTCGCCGGTTGCGCTCGCTGGGCTACGACAACGTCCATGTGGTGGGCGGCGATGGGACGCTCGGGTGGCCCGAGGAGGCACCGTTCGATGCCATCGTCGTCACCGCCGGGGGACCAGCGGTGCCGGCGGCCCTCTGGGAGCAACTGACCGAGGGTGGCCGCTTGATCATCCCGGTCGGGCCCGAGACCCGAGGCCAGGAACTCCTGCGGGTTCGGCGGCTCGACGGCGAACCGATCGAAGAGGACTTGGGCGCAGTCCGATTCGTCCCACTGATCGGGGAATGGGGCTGGGATCCGGGACCGGCCCCAGAGACAACGACCACCTCATCGCCCTGGGTGGCCAACCCACCGAGCCGCAGCCGCGTGCACGGGTTGGCCCAACTGGTCCGCGAGTCGGCCGAGCCTTTCGACTCCATCGAAGGGGCCGATCTCGGGGCGCTGCTTGAACGCATCGGGGACAGTTCCGTCGTCCTGCTCGGCGAAGCGACCCACGGGACCTCTGAGTTCTATCGGATGCGGGACCGCATCACCCGGGCACTGATCACCCGCAACGGGTTCACTGCGGTTGCGGTCGAGGCCGACTGGCCCGATGCAACGCGCATCGACCGGTTCGTCCGGGGTCGACCGCCGAGCGGAACCACGTTCGAAGCGTTCTCCAGGTTCCCGACCTGGATGTGGCGCAATCGGGAGGTGTCGGAGTTCGTCGCCTGGTTGCGTGATCACAACGCCGCGATCGCAGACCAGCGAGCCATGGTCAGCTTCCACGGGCTGGACCTGTACAGCATGTTCACCTCCAGGGACGAGGTGATCGCCTACCTCGACCGCGTCGATCCCGAGGCGGCAGCTATCGCTCGAGCCCGCTACTCCTGCCTCACTCCGTGGCAGAACGACGCTGCCGAGTACGGGCGTGCCGTGGCGGGGGGCCGAGTCGCCGGTTGCGAGGCGGGTGTCGTCGCCACCCTGTCCGACCTGTTGCGCCGTCGGCTCGACTACTCGAGCGGATCGGGCGACGACTACCTCGACGCAGCTCAAAACGCCGTCATCGTGGCCAACGCCGAGCGGTACTACCGCGTTATGTACACGGGATCGCGGGCATCGTGGAACCTGCGCGACCAGCACATGTTCGAAACGCTGCAGGTGCTTCGTTCGGCCCGGGGGCCGGGCGCCAAGATCGTCGTGTGGGAGCACAATTCCCACGTCGGGGACGCATCGGCGACCGAGATGGGGCCCGCGGTGAGCACAACGTCGGCATGCTCTGCCGGCGCGAGTACGGCGACGATGCGTTCCTCGTCGGCTTCGGCACCGACCACGGCACCGTGGTCGCAGCGAGCGACTGGGGAGGACCGATGCAGGTCAAGAACGTGCGACCGTCGCTCTCGCAAAGCTACGAACGCGTCTTCCACGGCACCGACACTGAGGCCTTCTTCCTGCATCTCCGCCAACCTCGGCGTGGCGATCTACGGGAGGACCTGGCCGCGCCCCGCCTCGAGCGGGCCATCGGCGTGATCTACCGGCCTGAGACGGAGCTGCAGAGCCACTACTTCCAGGCGTCGCTCCCCAGCCAGTTCGACGAGTACGTCTGGATCGACGCGACGACTGCAATCCATGCCCTGGCCTCCCACCAAGTGCCAGGAACACCCGACACCTTCCCGTTCGGGCTCTGAGGTCCAGCCTGCGCTGAGGTGTGGTCAGCGGCTGGTCCGCCCGAGCGCCAGGCCGGAGACCAGCGCTGAGGAGTGCCGACCAAAGACTCTGGTTGGCGCCGATGAGACGGACCTAGGGTCGAATTGGGAACACCACGCGGTTCATGGTGAGTCGCCGGTTCTGTTGCCCCGCGTAGGGTGGTCGAGATGGCACGGCTCCGAAGGGCGGTGCTAAACGACTGCCGTGCGCTCGATCCGATTCCGGTTGCTTGCTGTGTTGGCAGCGACGATGCTGGCCACCGCTTGCGGTTCGTCGGAGGACGGCACCTCGGGAACCACCAGCGCCACCGACGTGACGACGGCAACCGACGGCGCCACATCGAGCAGCGGCGCCACCTCGACGGTCACCACGTCCAGCCCTGGCGCCGCGACCGAGGTGCAGGTGTTCTTGACTTCCGCAACGCTCTTGGCCCGGCCGGGGCCACCACGAGCTGCGGCAGTAGCGCTCTCCTCGGTTCGCTCAACGCTACCGCCTTCCAGTTCGACGAGATCGATAAGGTCCGCTACGAGCTGGAGGGGAGCTGTGACGAGTTCGGTGGCTGGCTGCAGTTCGGATGCCTCGAGATCGAACGCGACGATTGGGAGGCCCAGGTGGCGGGCCAGCTGCCCGGAAAACCCACGGAAGGAGTCCTGCCTCCTGGTGCGGTTATCGGCGTTGTCGGCGTCAAAGCCGAAGACGTCCTGAACGTCCGGGCCCGGCCCGGATCCCAGGAAACCATCGTCGACACACTCGACCCGCTGACCACCGGCCTGGTGTTCAGCGGCCGGAAACGCCTGGTGGGCTACCCGTCCTCGGTCTGGTATGAGATCAACACCGGTTCGATCGAAGGGTGGGTGAACTCCCGCTACGTGGCCCCGCTGGCCGGAACTGTCGATGCCACCTCCGAAGTGGTCGGTGTCGTAGGCACGTCGCCCTCGGGCGAAACCGTCGTCCAGGTGGCCGAGATCGTCATCGAGGCCCGTACCGATCTCTTGGACGGCGAGATCGAAGTGGTGCTGGTGGACGGTCCGACGTCGGGTGATCTCAACGAGATCGTCTACGACATCCTCGGCTTTGGCGACGACTCGGTGCGGGGTGAACGGCTCCATCTGTTTGTCACCCCGCCAGAAGTGGACGATGGGCCGACGACCCTGGAGTCTGTCGAGCTGACCCCCATCTGCGCCCGGGGCGACGGTAAGACGGAGCTGTGCCCCTAGCGGCTCGATCCCTGAGGTCGGTCTTGGCGACGCCGGCGTGGCGCCTGTCGTTTCGGTTCCTGTGCGCCACGGGACGTTGGCCTCTTGGCGTTTTCGGAAGCTCGACCCAGGTTGGAACCCATGAGCGATGACGTGGTTCACGGTCGTGTCCGCTCGATCGCGGTCGATGCCCGGGTTGGTCACGAAGGGAGTCGTATCGATCTCGACGAAGTCACCAAGCGTTACCGGATCGGCGACGTGGATGTCACGGCCCTCGATGGCATCAATATGCACGTCGACGAAGCGGCCTTCGTTGCGATCGTCGGGCCGTCAGGCTGTGGCAAGACGACACTGCTGAACATGATCGGCGCCCTGGACACACCCAGCTCGGGATCGGTGCGGGTGGCCGGAATCGACGTCAGCAGCGCGTCGCAGGCCGCCCGCTCGATCCTGCGGCGGCACACGGTCAGCTTCATCTTCCAGACGTTCAATCTGTTCCCGAGCCTCACTGCGCTCGAGAACGTGCGATTCGGAGCAGATACGGCGGGCACGCCGAATCCGGCCGACCGGGCCCGAGAGGCGTTGGCTCGGGTCGGGCTCGCTGAACGAGGTCGGCACTTTCCGCACCAGCTGTCGGGTGGCGAGCAGCAACGCGTGGCGATCGCCCGGGCCCTCGCCACCGGCAACCCGATCCTGCTCGCCGATGAGCCAACTGGCGAGCTCGACTTCCGGACCGGCGTGCAGATACTCAGCGTGCTCGAGGAACAAGCCCGCAACGGGATGACGGTGCTTATCGTCACCCACAATCGTGAGATCGCTCGTGTCGCTGACCGGGTGATCGAGCTCTCCAGCGGTCAGATCGTTTCCGATGGTCCGCCACCGGGGGGCAAGGCGGCAATCGGGGATCTCCAATGGTGACCGCAACCCGTCCAACACGGGGCTGGATGGGATGGTGGTTGCGCTGGTCGTGGCGCGATTTCCGGTCGCACTGGATCGCAGTGAGCGTGATAGCGCTCGTGCTGGCGATCGGAACCGGGGTCTACGCCGGCCTGGGCAGCACCGCTGAGTGGCGGCGCCAGTCCAACGATGCGAGCTTCGGGGCGCTGGCGATGCACGACCTTCGAATCACGCTCAGTCCCGGGACCTTCGTGGAGCAGGGGGCGCTCCTCCGCTCGATCGCATCGATCGACGGAGTCGATTCAGTGAGTGCGGTCACCGAACGGCTCGTGGTCGACAGTCAGCTCGACACGGGGGCCATCGGCGGCGCCGATTCGGTGCTGGTGCCGGCCCGCCTGGTGGGAATGACGTTCCAATCGACCCGACCTGTCGACGACATCTGGGTCCGGGACGGAACCGCACCCTCTGGTGATCCGGGCGATCGTCGCGCTGTCCTCGAGGCCAAGTTCGCCGATCAGCACAGCCTGCCGATCGAGGGAACGGTGCTGGTTGCCGGCGGCCGCTCCGTGACCTACTCCGGGCTGGGTGTCGGGCCGGAGGACTTTTTCTATGAGGGCCCCGAAGGGACGGTCTTCGCCGCCGGGGAACTCGCCATCGTGTACCTCTCCCTGACTGCTGCCCAGCAGATCAGCGGAAACGAGGCAGTGGTGAACGATGCCGCACTCGTGCTGGTCGACGGTGCCGAAAGCGCCGCAATCGAGGCGCAGCTCACCACCGCTATCTCCGATCTCGGCGTGAGCGCCACCATCTCCACCCGCAATGACGCCGACGCTGTCCGGGTGCTCTACGAGGACATCGACAACGACCAACGCTTCTGGAACGCCCTCTCTGCGCTCGTCCTGTTGGCGGCTGCCCTCGCCGCGTTCAACCTGATCAATCGGATCGTGGAAGCCCAGCGCCGTGAGATCGGGATCGGGATGGCACTCGGCGTCCCACGGGCCCAACTGGCGATCCGCCCCATGGTCATCGGCCTTCAGGTCGCTGTTCTGGGCACGTTGGCCGGCCTGGGTGTCGGGTTCCTGGTGGGCAGAGCCTTCGGGAACCTGCTCGAATCGTTCCTGCCGCTTCCCGAGCACCGCACACCGTTCCAGGTCAGCGTGTACCTCCGCGCTGCTGCGCTCGGGATCGTGATCCCGATCGCGGCCAGCGCCCTGCCGGTATGGCGAGCGCTGCGCGTCGAGCCGATCGAGGCGATTCGTACCGGCCACCTCGCGGCCAGGTCGAACCGGCTGACCGGCTGGACCGGTCGGCTACGGCTCCCCGGTTCGTCCATGACCCTGATGCCGATCCGCCACCTTATGCGCACTCCACGCCGCACGGTGCTGACCGCCATCGGCGTCGGAGCGGCCCTCACCGCGCTGGTGGCCGTTCTCGGGATGCTCGACAGCTTCGGTCGTACCCTCGAGCGCAGCGACGCCGAGTTCACCAAGGGTGATGCCGGTCGGGTCGTGGTCCAACTCGACACCTTCTATTCCGACGGCTCTTCTGTAGTGGCGGCCATCTCCGCCGCCCCCGGCATCGGGCACACCGATGCCGGCCTGCGCCTACCTGTCACCGCGCTCGCACCCGATCCAGGCGACAACCTCGATCTACTCGTCGAGTTCGTCGATCTCGCCGACGCCAGGTGGACACCGACGATCCAGGAAAGCATGGCCGCCGGGAGCAGCGGGAGCCCGAGGATCCTGCTGGCCCGCAAGGCTACCGACGATCTCGGCGCGCAGGTGGGAGACACCATCACCGTGCGCCATCCGATCCGTACCGGGGTCGGCGGTTTCGCCATGGCCGAGACTCCCGTCGTGGTGGCCGCCATCCACGCCAACCCGATCCGGACATTCGCGTTCCTGGACCTCAGCGATGCCGCCAGCTTCGGTCTACAGGGCCAGGTGAACGTCGTCCACGCCTACCCGGCCGACGGCAGCACCCACTCCGAGGTACAGCGGGCGGTGTTCGGGCTCCCCGGTGTGACTTCCAGCCAGCCGGTCTCCCGAATCAGCGAAGCCATTGACGAGGCGCTCGATCAGTTCCTCAGCTTCTTAATCGTGACGGCCAGCGGCGTCCTGATCCTGGCGCTCCTCATCGCCTTCAACGCCACCCGCATCACAGTCGAAGAACGACGACGCGAACACGCCACCATGCGCGCTTTCGGCCTCCCCGTCCGGACCGTTCTCGGGGTCGTGATGAAGGAGAGCGTCATCATCGGCATCATCGCAACCGTCATCGGTCTCGCAGCCGGGATCACCTTCCTCCGGTGGATGCTGACGTCGCTGGCCACGACCACCCTGCCCGACGTCGGAATCGATACCTACCTGTCACCTACCACCATCCTCGTTACCGCCATCGTGGGCATCATCTCGGTCGGGGCCACACCACTGCTCCTCGTCCGGAGGCTCCGGAACATGAACCTGCCGGGCACCCTGCGGGTGGTCGAGTGACGGTGCGGAGCCTCACCAGGAGACGGATGCCATGCGGGCGGCGCTCATGGGAGGGATATCGTGGCCGTCCCATCCGAGTGGGCCTTGGGGTACCAGACGCGGAGGTGATTCTCGGCGGAGGCGAAGATCACGCCACCCGACCGTTCGACCCAGTCATACTCACCTTCACCACAGCAGCCCTGGGCGAACGTACCGGCCTTCCAACGCTGGCTATCATCGACCACGACCCCCGAGCGGTCGTCGAGCATCACATATCCCGGGGCTGAGTCTGAGCTGCCATCGGACGAGGTAGTCCCACCATCGGCTACGAGCGCCCATCCATCGGCGGCGGCGGCGATGCCCCGAAGACCGGCTAGCCGCCACAGGATGGCGCCGGTATCCCGGTCGACCGCTAGGAATTCGTAACGGTCGCAGCTGAGATCGGGGGTACGGCTCACTACACACGTTGGCCAGAGCCACCGGACCGTCGGTCACGACCCCGAGGCCTTCGAGGACTGGATCAGTGAACTCGTCGTTGCGCCAGAACGTCCGCTTTGCTGGAGAAGCCCATCGCAACCGCCAGTTCCTCGATACATCACGCTGGGCCGCCCCACAAAGTCAAGCTCGAGGCGAGCACGCGGCGCTCGATGTCCGTCAGCTCGATCGAAACCACTCCGGTTGAGGCTATCTCGGGGCCTGGCACAAGCGCTGCTTGGCCGACCCGATCCTGGCCCATGCCTTCGAGGGCGAGGTCCACCCGGAGCACACCGAGCGGCTGGCCGCCTACTGGTCCGACCAGCTCGGCGGGCCGCCCGCGTACGCGGCGTCGCTCGGCGACTACCCACACGTCGTGCGGCTGCACAGCGGCAACGGGCCTCATGAACAGATGGATGGTCGTGCCGTCGTCTCGTTCGTGTTCGCTCTCGATGACGCTGGGATTCCTTCCGATCCTCGGCTGCGGTTCCAATTGATCGCCTGGTTCACGTGGGCGACGGAAATGCTGAATCACAGATGGGATAGCCCCGACGAGGTGCCGACGGAGCTTTCCCTGCCCATCTGGGGCTGGGACGGAACCGAAGGTTGGTAGGGCAACACAAAGATCGCCAATGTCGAAGGTGCCGGTTGCCTCGCTGTAGCGAAACGCGGGAAGCTGACCCAGTCCTGAGGGCTGTCGTAAAGGTTGAGTCGGCCACCACCGACGCACCGGAGGACTGGCGCCAGAACTCCGATGGTGTCGCCCATGTCGGACATCAACGTAGCGAGAGAACCTCTGGTCGCACCCGTACCCAGACGATCAGCCCCACTAGACCGCACAGGTTGAACACCACCAGCGCCGCTGGCGCGCCAATGGCCTGGGCGGCCTCGCCGAGCGCGTACATGCCCAGTGGGAGCGCGCCGATCGCCATGCTGAGCAGGCCCATCGCCCGGCCGCGCATCTCGGGGGTGGTGGACGTGATGGCGAGGGCGATCTGCGTCGAGCCGAAGAGACCCATTGCTACCCCGGCGCACAGTGCCGAGAGCACGATCACCGGGTAGTCCGGGACCATCGCCAGGCCCAGCAGCAGCAGGCAGGCAGCCATCGAGCCGTATACGTAGGCGCGGCCGCGATGGGGTTGGCGTGCCGCCACCCAGTACGAGCCGATCATCATGCCGATGCCGGTCGCAGCGGTGATCATCCCGATGGCCGACGGTGACGCGTCGACCCTCTTGCCGATGACCTGTACGATGGGGACGAAGGAGAAGTGGAAGAAGTCGACAAGCACCGTGACACCGAGGATCGACACGAGCGCGAGGTTGGTCGGCAGCATCCGGAACCCATCGGCAACGGTGGCGAAAAACCGCGGCGACGTGTCGAGTCGGGGTTCTCCCTCGATGCGGGGGACGCCGACCATAACCACCATGGCGACGACGAGCCCGCCGACGATGGCCAGATAGGCCTCACCGACGCCGACGGCCTGGATGATCGAACCGCCGACCAGTGCGCCGATGGCCATGCCTCCGGCGGAGCTGACCATCTCCAAGGCCATGGCCCCGTTCACGTGCGCCGCGCCGACGAGGTCGTAGATCATCGCCCGGCGTACGGTCATGTCGACCACCCAACCCACGCCGACCGCGAGCATGAACAGGTAGATCATCCAGACCGAGAGCGCTTCGCGCAGCGCCAGCGCGCCGACCAGGGCGGTGAGTGGAATCATCACCGCAAGTTGCAGCAGCACGGTTCGGCGCCGGTCGAAGCGGTCCGATACCGCCCCGCCGATGAGGCCGGCGAACAGCAACGGCCCCCACATAAACGTGCCGGTGAGTTGGACCAACCGGGGCGAACCGGTCAAACGGTTGGCCTCGTAGGCGCCCAGGAAGCTCAGCGCCCAGCGAGCGATGTTCCAGATCCAGCCGGCGGCGTAGACCCGGGGAAAACCCGGCGATCGCAACGATGCGAAGGCGCCCTGCCGAGCCGTCCCCGCAAGGTCCTCCGGGTTCATCGAGCGTCCGGTGGGCTCACTTGTGGTCGACACGATCACCTCCGGGGACCTTTCAGCATCGAGCCCATTGTCTAGTCGGAATCAGGACACGGACCCAAGCGACGAGGCGTAGCCCTCTCGGCATGCGCCGCCAGGATCGGGTGCACCCAGCCTTCCCGGCCACCTCCCTTGCATCGAGGAGGACTCTTGCGGCTGACTTCGGCGGTCAGCTTGGCTGCGGTCGTGGGTCATCATGTCGAGGTCTCGGCCACGAACACCGAGCTGAACACCCGGCCCACGCCCCCGGATCTCCTTGATCGCGTTGTAGCCATCGACCATCGCCGTATCGCTGGTGATCCTGAAGCAGGCCAGGGCCACCGGGGAAGTTGCACAGGCCGCTGTGAACGAAACCGACCGGACGAGGTTCTTGGCGTCGTCGTGGCCCGGGAACAAGGCGGGCGCGTTGCTGATCATCGTCGCTGCATCGACGTGCGTTGGTCGTCAGTGGTCGCCGCAGCCGAGCGCGTCGGCCAGTCGATTGCAGGCTTCGTCGAGTCGTGATGGGCGGAGCATGGCGACGCGTCGGCGAAATGAGGATCTCGGAAGTGTGTGGAGGTTGTCGACGGAGACGACGCAGTCCTGCTGTAGGCCGTCGGCGGGGCCCAGTGGCAGTTCCGACGTCAGGCCGCGAATCGTCGTTGTCAGATGGGCCACGACGATTGCGTCGATACGGTCGGCGACGGGATCGCGTGTGAGGACGAGAACGGCACGATCCCCACCTCGTCCGACATCGGCAAACCAGATCTCGCCCCGCTTCATTGGCTGAACACTTCGGTCCAGTCGGTGTCATCGTCTGGCCATGCTTCGTTCGGCCAGGCGGCTGTCTCGGCTGCGGTGAGCGGATGCAGCGCGTACCGCTCGGCGTCGCGCTCACATCGTGCGGGGCAACCCTGCGGGTTGCTTGCGGAGTCTTCGGCGGATCGAGCCGATCCAACGTTCAGCGAACGCGTTCGCGACCGGGGCGCGTACTGGGGTCCGGAGGATCTTGAAGTCCTCGGTTCGGAAGATCTCGTCGAACGCGTGGACGAACTGGCTTCCCCGGTCGCGGACCAGCGCGTGTGGTGCCCGGAAAGGCCGTCGCCGCAGGTCACGCGGCATTTCGGTATTCGTGGATGAGTCCGTCGCATCGGCTGGTTCGCAGCACCGTGGCGGTCGCTGACGCCACGTCCGGTGGCTCGTCATTTTGTGCCCAAACACGGCGAACGAGAATGGCGGCCGTTCGCCCTGGTCAACGCCGACCCGCGACTTCACGGGCCCCACGGGATCAGGACCTCCTCGTTCAGCATGCTGAGGGTCGACGATGGCCTTGGAGGCTGGTGTCAGTAGGCTTCGAATCTGGCGCCGAGTTTGGTCATGTCGTCTGGGTCTGTGGTGAGGATGAAGGTGCCGAGGCTTTCGGCCACCACGGTCAAGTGGGCGTCGACCACATCTGACGTGTGGGAGGCGGCGAGTCGGCGGCCGACCGGGACCGAGTTGTCGAGCGGGTGGACGTCGAAGTGGCGGGTGGCTCGGGCCAGGTTGGCCTGCCGGGCCGGGTTGCGCCACACCTGGGCCAGGACGGGGTGGGTGGTGTGGAGGTCTTCGCCTCGTTCGGTCGCCCGTTTGATCAGCGCCCAGAGCCGGGAGTTGATGTTCTCACCATCGACGATCAAGGGACCGGCATCGATGATCACCGGCTGGTGCCTTGTCGATCGAGGAGCTGATCGGCCCAGTCGAGGTGGGCCTGGTCGATGGGGTCCTCGTCTGCCTCCCAGGACTCGATCAGGTCGAGGAGGGCTCGACTGCGTCGGCGTCGCTTCACCTCGGCCTGCAGGGCTCGCTTGATGGCGAGGGTCTTGGTTCCGTCGACCTGGACGAGTTCGGCGAGCGCTGCCTCCATCTCGTCATCGAAGTTGACTGTCGTCTTGGATGCCATACGTATATGGTATCGAGTAGGCATCTGTATGGCAAGAGCCTGGCCATGGATCGACGAATCGCCTTGTCAGGCGGCATCCGGGACCACGACCGGGCATCGCAGGCGATGTCGTGGAGGTGGCGGGCGAGGAGTTGGCGGGTGGTCGCAGGTTCCGTGGCCGGCGTCTTTGAGTTCGAGGATGGATCGAATCTCGGTGAGAGTGAGGCCGCTGGCTTGGGCGTCACGGATGAACTGGAGTCGTTCGAGCGCGTCGGGTCCGTAGTCCCGGTATCCGGAGCTTGTGCGGCCCGGTTCGTGCATGAGGCCGACCGATTCGTAGTACTGGACGGTTTGAGTGTTGACACCGATGGTGTCGGCCAGTTCTCCGATCCTCATGATGGCGAGGTCATTGGTGGCAGAGGGTCTCGATGACGGCGACGAGGTGGTGGAGTTGAGTCAGGGTCGTGCCGCCGATGACTGCAGCGACGGCGATGCTGGCGTGGTCGAATCGCTTGTTGGTTGGGGTTGGTGCGAGGAGCGCGAGCACGCGGCCGGGGACGTCCCCGCCGGTTGCTGCGAGCGCCGGGGCCGGCCCGTGAGTGGTAGCGAGGGCGGCTCGTGCGATGGCGGTGGCGACTGTCGTGCGGTTGCCGATGGATCGGGCGGCGTCCTCGTCGGCCCATCGTTCGAGAGCGTTTCGGAGGCATTCGCTGAGCGGTCGGAGCGGTCGTGCGGTGTCGATGGTGGCAGCGAGGGCGAGGTGGCGGTCGTGGCGGTGGCGGAGGTGGGCGTGTTCGTGGGCGAGGACGGCGCGTCGTTCGGCGGGGGTGAGGGCGTCGAGCAGGGCGGTGGTGATGACGACACCCCCGAGTCGTCCGGGTTCGGCGTAGGCGACCGGGCGGTCGGAGTCGACGACGTGGAGCTGGTGGGCTTTGGTGCCGCAGCTACGGCGCCAGGTCCACGCCACGGTGATCATGCGCCAGGTGAGGGAGATCGAGGTAATGACGGCGGCTACACCGACGATGGTGGGGGGTGGGTGGTGGACGCCGAGGGCGTCGTGGCACCAGCGCAACCGGTCGCCGGCGAGTGGGTGGTGGGCAAGGTAGGCGAGGGAGAGTGCTGTGGCGGTGGCCCAGCTGGCGACGATGAGCGCTGCGATGGTGGAGGCGAGAAGGCGGGCTGCGTGTCGGGGCCGGATGAGACGGGCGAGCGCCGGGACCACGGCGGCGGCCGCGTAGGTGACGGCGAGCGGAGCGAGGAGGCCGATCATTGCTGCTCGAGGTTGTCGAGGATGGCCCGGAGGCGTTGCTGGTCGTCGCCGGAGAGCGAGTCGACGAAACCGGCGAGGAGCGAGTTGCGGTCGGTGACGGTGTCGAGGGTGTCGTTGAGGCGTCGGGTGGCGAGTTCGGTCTCGCTCACGATGACCCGGTAGGCGTAGCCCCGCCCTTGTTGGACCCGTTCGGCAAGTCCCTTCTTCCAGAGGCGGGTCAGGACCGTCATGATGGTGGTGTACGCCAGGTCGGTGGCGAGAGCGTCGGACACCTCGGCCGGTGTGAGTGCGGTGTCGGCGGCCCAGAGGATGGTGAGAACGTCGGCTTCGAGTTCCCCGTCCCCGCGGCGTCGTACCCGTTTGGTCATCACGTGGGTTGAACGATCTGTCTCATCGTGTCCAAGGGTAGTGTTCATCGTCGGAGCACTTCGCGTCGGTGTTCGTACTCGGCTTCGTCGATCTCGCCACGTGCGAACCGTTCCCGCAGTATCTGCTCGGGGTCACGCGTGCCCCCGGCACCGACCGCGTCTGTGGCGGTTGCGCTGTTCGAGTTGCGGATCACGGTTACGACGCCCCAGATCAGCAGTCCCCAGAACGCGAGCATCGATGCCGACATGGCGAGCCAGGCCCATCCGTTCCAGTCGCCGTGCCACCACATCATCGCTGCACCTCCAGTGCTGGGCTGCGGCCACGTCACGAGACCCAACCTACGACACAGCGTCGTATGAGGTTGGTCGGTTGTCCAGCGTCGGCAGCTGAATCTCAGGCGAGGTAGGCGAGGGTGGTCGCCATGCCGGCCTCGAGGTGGTAGGTGTTGTGGCAGTGCAGCATCCACTGACCGGGGTTGTCGGCGATGACGTCGACGGCCGACGAGCCCATGACGGGGACGAGCAGCGTGTCCTTGCGGGCGGCGCCGCTGGTGGCAAGGGCGAACGTGTGACCGTGGAGATGCATGGGGTGCACCATCATCGTGTCGTTACCGAACCTGAGCCGTACCCGTTCGCCGGACTCGATGCGCAGCGGCTCGTGGTTGCCGTGGGTGGCCCCGTTGATCGTCCAACGATAGGACCCCATGTCCTGCCCGAGCCGAACGTCGACCGCCCGGTCCGGGGTGCCGGTTGGGTAGGCGACCGACTCGGTCGCGGTGGCCGCGGCGACGTCGAGCAGCCGGCCATCGTGTTCGGGCAGTAGCGGCCGGGGTTCCGGCGTGGTCGCAGCGGACCCGGCGGATCGGAGCCAGGCGACACCCGAAAGTGTCTTGCCCTCGGCCGAGGCGACGATGGGGAACATTCCGTCGCCGACGGTCACGGTGACGTCGACCCGTTCACCCATGGACAACAGCACCGTGTCGACCTCGACCGGTTCGATCGGGAACCCGTCGAGGTGGGTGACGGTCATGGCGTGACCGCCGATCGCGACCCGATAGACGGTGTCGGAACCGGCGTTGATCATCCGCAACCGGACCCGGCCGCCGGGCGGACCGGTCACGGTGATCGGATCCGACGGCGCCCGCCCGTTGATCAGATGCAACGGGTAGTCGACGTCGCCGAAGCTGGACATCCCCATCATCCCGCCGCCGCCGCTGCCCATCATCTCGCCGTGTCCCATGCCGCCGGCGGCCAGCAGGTCGGCCAGGACGGTGTCGGGGGAGGCGCCGTCGATGCCGTCGATCCAGTCGTCGAAGATCAGGATGTCCTCGGTGTCGTAGTCGCCGGGTTCGTCGGGGTCGTCGACGATGATCGGGGCGTACATGCCCCGGTCGAGGTCGAGACCCATGTGGGGATGGAACCAGTAGGTGCCGGGGTCGGGGACGACGAACCGGTAGGTGAACTCGCCGCCGGACGGGACCGGTTCCTGGGTGAGGCCGGGGACGCCGTCCATGTCGTTGCGGATGGCGAGGCCGTGCCAGTGGATCACGGTCGGGTCAGCGAGCTGATTGCGGAACGTCACCGCCAGCTCGTCGCCGGCCCGTACCCGGATCAGCGGGCCCGGCACCGTGTCGCCGTAACCGGTCGTGTCGACCACGACCCCGCCAAGGTCAACGGTGACCGGCCCGGCCGTCAGGTCCACCGTGGTCAACCCGGCATCGACGGAACGCCGCTGGGTTTCACGGGCCGCGATCGACGGGTCCGACGGCAGCATCAGACCGCGGGCGCTCGGTTCGCTCCGCCCGCTGTCTGAGGTGCACCCGCCCAGCCACACCCCGGCCGCCGTGAGGCTACCGACGGTCAGGAACCGCCGCCGAGTCCACCCAGGTGCGGCGACCATCAGCCGAGGTCGAGGTTCTGCATCTCGTCGATCTCGGCGCTCTGGGCGGCGATGATCGCTTCGGCGAGGGCCCGGGCCTCGGCATCGGCGCCGTCGTCGAGAACCGTCTGCGCCTGGTCGATGGCCCCCTGGTGATGCACGATCATCATCTCGGTGAACATGCGGTCGAATGCCGGACCCGTCGCCGCCGTCAACGCCGCCATGTGGTCGTCGCTCATCATTCCCGCCATGTCGTGGTCCATGCCTTCCATCTCGGCCGCCATCTCGTCGTGACCCCAGGCGTCGAGCCAGGAACGCATCAGTTCGATCTCGGGGTCCTGGGCCCCTCGGATTCGTTGGGCGAGATCGAGGATTGCCGGGTTCTGGCTGCGGTCAGCGGCGAGGGCGGCCATCTCGATGGCCTGCGCGTGGTGCGGGATCATGCCCTGAGCAAAGACGACATCGGCGTCGTTGAACTCGGCAACCCCGACGGCCCCTGATCCGTCCTCGGTGGCGGCAGGGACTGTGCTGTTGGTGGGGGCGGCGCTGTCGCTGCCACCACAGGCGGCGAGCAGGAGGGCGCCGGCGGCGAATGCGGCGAGCGGTGCAAATCTTGTGATCATGGGGTTCTCCGGGGGAGACGATCGGGAAGACCGCAATCTACTACATGATGTCGTAGAAGAGGTCTCGGGCGGTTGGATTCCTGCGATGGTGTCGGTCACCGATTGCGGGTCAGGACCTGACTGCGCTGGCGCGGAGGTCGAGGCGCCGAAGGAGTTGTGCGTTCGCCGCCACGATCACGGTCGACAGGCTCATCGCGACGGCAGCCGCGGCTGGGGGAAGGGTGAAGCCGGCGAATGCGAACACGCCTGCTGCGACGGGGATGGCCACGAGGTTGTAGGCCGTGGCCCACACGAGGTTCTGGATCATCTTGCGGTAGCTGGCTCGGGACAGGTCGATGACACCGATGATGCTGCGTGGGTCGCTCGAGGCGAGAACGACCCCGGCAGACTCGATGGCGACGTCGGTCCCGGCGCCGATGGCGATCCCGACGTCGGCGCGGGCCAGGGCGGGGGCGTCGTTGACGCCGTCGCCGACCATCGCCACCCGCAGGCCACGAGCCTGGAGTTCGGCGACCTTGGCGTCTTTGTCCTTCGGCAGTACACCGGCGAAGACCTCGTCGATCCCGAGCTTTGCGGCGACGCCATCGGCGACCTGCTGGGCGTCGCCGGTGATCAGCACGACCTTGACGCCGCGGTCGTGGAGTGCGTCCACGGCGGCGCGGGATTCGGGTCGGATCTCATCGGCCAAGGTGACCGCCCCTGCGACCCGGTCGTCAACGATGATCCACAGAACCGACCCGCCACCGACTCGCCAGTGGCTCACGGTCTCGGTGAGGTCGTCGGGTTCGGCCAGGTCGAGTTCGTCGAGGAGGGCCGGTCCGCCGACTTGCACGTTTCGACCGTCGACGACGGCGCGAACGCCTCGTCCGGTGAGGGACTCGACGTGTTCGGCGTCGGGAACGGCGCCAGTTCGGCGGGCGGCGGTCACGATGGCTCGGGCGATGGGGTGTTCGCTGTCGGCTTCGGCTGCGGCCGCCAGTGCGAGCACCTCGTCGGGGTCGAAGCCGTTGATAGCGGTGTGGGCGATGACGGCGTGGTTTCCTTTGGTGAGGGTGCCTGTCTTGTCGAACAGCACGGCGTCGATGGTGCGCATCCGTTCGAGGGCGAGCCGGTTCTTGACGAGGATCCCGGCCCGGGCAGAGGTGGCCGTCGAGATGGAGATCACGAGCGGGATCGCCAAGCCCAGCGCGTGAGGGCAGGCGATCACCAACACGGTCACGGTGCGAATGACTCCCTGGGCGCCATCGCCGACGGCGAGCCAGGCGATCATGGTCACGATCGCCGCGCCGGCCGCCAGGTAGAACAGGGCAGCGGCAGCCCGGTCGGCGAGGGCCTGGGCCCGGGAGTTGGAGGATTGAGCATCGGCGACCATGCGTTGGATCCCGGCCAGGGCGGTGTCGTCACCGATGGCGCCGACCCGCACTCGGACCGAGGAGTCCGTCGACACGGTGCCCGCCACCACACGGTCGCCGGCCGTGCGGGTCACCGGGCGAGACTCGCCCGTGATCATCGACTCGTCGAACGCGGCACGACCCTCGGCGATCTCCCCGTCGGCGGGGACTCGGCCACCGGGCCGGACCAGCACCACGTCGCCGACGACAAGGCCCGAAATCGGCACTTCCTCGGTGCGGTCACCGTCGACGCGTTCCGCGGTGTCAGGGAGCAGGTCTGCCAAGGCGGCGAGCGCGCCTTGGGCTTGGCCGATGGCCTTCATCTCCTGCCAATGCCCCAACAACATGACCGTGATCAGCGCGGCGAGCTCCCACCAGAAGTCGAGCTCGCCCCATCCGAGCGATGACGCCAGCGACGAGACGTAGGCGACGGTGATGGCCAGGGCGATCAGCAACATCATTCCTGGTTGGCGGTTGCGGGCCTCGACAACCCCGCCCTTCAAGAACGGCCGGCCGCCCCACAGATAGATGACGGTGCCCACCACCGGGGAAACCCACGCCGCCCAGGCGACGTCGATCGAGTAGTCGAACCATTCCTGGATCTGAGCGGAAAACACGAGCACCGGCACCGCCAGTGCGAGGTTCCACCAGAACAGCCGGCGGAACGTCTCGGGATCGTGGCCCGCATGCTTGTCATGCCCCCCATGCTGCGGGCCATCGGTGTGGTGCGGAGTGTGGTGTTGGTGGTCGGTGGTGATCACGAGAGCCTCCAGAGATGTGCGCTGCCAACGGGTCTACCCCTTCCATCCGAGTGGAAGGTCAAGACTGCTTGTGCGCTGGGAGGGGCCGTGCCGTCCTTCCCCGAAGATCAACGCCTGACGAGATTACTACGACAACGTGTCGTAATATGCTCGGGGTCACCGATGGCCCGGCTGCCGTCAACGCTGCCTCCAACTCACCGCTGCCGGGCGGCGCGTCACCCTCGAGGTCGCCGCCGCACGAGACGCTCTCATGCGCGACCTGCTCGCCCAAATGCCGAGCGCGGGGCGAGCCAGCGTTATCGACGCGATCGAGGTCTGGCCGCGGCCGTCCACCAACGCTGCGCTGCCGCACCGATGTGGCCGGCGGCGACGTCGTCGATGTCGAGGAGGACCTCGTCCTTCCGCTGGCGGGCCCAGACCTGGTAGCCGGGTTAGCGGGGTTCTTGAGGATGGCGCGGATGGCGCTTTGGCCCCTGGCGCCCTGGCTCGATGTCCGGTGCCGGTTGCGGTTGGGGTCGGCGGCGCTGGGGGAGGGGATGCCTTCGTCGGTGAGGGTGGTGGCGATGACCTTGATGCCGCTGCCGGCGAGGAAGTCGGCGAAGATCCGTTGGACGACCTGGGCGTAGTCGGGGTGGGGTTCGAGCACGTGGAGGCGGCGGCCGTCGGCGGCCTTGGCCGGGTTGGGGTGGGGGCCGGCGTCGGCGTCGGCGTCGGCGAGGCGGTAGCCGTAGGGTGGGCGTCCGCCCTGGTACTTGCCGTCGAGGGCGACCTGGGCGTTCATGGCGGTGCGGACCCGGGTCTTGATGCGGTTGCGTTCGCCCTTTCCCATGCCGGCGTAGAGGTTCATGATCAGGTCGTGAGCGTTTGACCCGGGTCGATCGGGCCGCCGATCTCGGGTACCCAGAGCTCTACGCCGAAGTGCACGAACAGCGGGAAGGTGTCGCCGTACTGGGAGCCGTAGAACGCCCGTTGCGGTTCGCCGATGACCACGGCGTGGAATCCCCGACGCTCGTCGGTCAGCGCTTCGAGCAGTCGGCTGGCCTGGGGTCGACGCTTCCAGGGGAGCGAGCGGCTCTCGCCGATGTCGAAGTACTCGGCCGCGATGACCCCGCCGTGGGGGGCGATCAGCGCCTGGGCGCGGCTGCGTTGCCATTGCCGGCTGGCTTCGGGATCTTGCTGGTCCGAGCCCGACAGGTACCACGAGACCGTTGAGAAGGAGCTCAGCTCACCAATCGCTCAGGCACTCCTGGTCAAGGCCTGAGCGACGAGCGCCGGACACGAGCCGACGGAGGGCCTTTCGTCGCGACCGAGGACCCCGAACCACGACCCCCGAGCCTGGACCATCACCCCTGGTGAGCACGTACGCGCGCATTTCCGGGCCTACAGGTTCCGTCAGCATCCCCATGTACTACAATGAAGCACATGTCGGAAGTTGGGATTCGGGCGTTGAAGCAGAATGCATCGGCCGTGGTGGCTGAGGCGGCGGCGGGGGAGACGGTGACGATCACCGATCGGGGGAGGCCGGTGGCGCAGATGACGGCGATTCCGACGTCGCGTCTGGCCGCGTTGATCGGGGCGGGCCGGGCCAGGCCAGCTCGTCGGGCGTTGGCTGATCTTCCCCATGCGGAGCCTGGGCCCGACATCTCTCGGGTGCTCGGGGACATGCGGGACGACGAGCGGTACTGAAGGTGGCGTTCTATCTCGATACGTCGGCGTTGGTGAAGTTGGTGGTGGCCGAGTCCGAGACGGAGGCGCTCCGATCATGGTTGACGGCTGCCGATCGGGATCTCGTGGCGAGCGATCTCGTCAGGACCGAGCTGATGCGAGCTGTTCGGCAGGTCGTTCCCGAGCGGGCGTTGCAGACTCGGCAGGTGCTGGACTCGATAGTGCTCATCGAGGTGACCAGTGCTGTCTTCAGTGCGGCGGGTCGTCTCGACCCTCCGGCGCTGAGGTCTCTCGACGCGATCCACCTCGCTGTCGCGCTCGAACTGGGCGACGACCTCGACGGGCTGGTCACCTACGACGGCCCCCTGGCCGACGCTGCCACGGCCAACGGCGTGGCAGTCCTGGCCCCCCACTCGTGAACACTGATCTCACTACCCAGCTACCACGGCGATCCATCGCGACCCCTGCGGCGTGGGTTAAGGGTTGCACTCGCCCCTCCGACACACTTGGCGAAAGTCCTGATCACAGCGTTTCCGGCGGCTCGACTCGGGCGCTGGGGTGTCGGATCCTGGCGAAGGGGGTGGCCTTCTCGAAGGTGGCTTTCGACGGTTTGGACCTTGTCGAAGTTGGTGTGCGCTTTGCTGAGCGCCTGAGCGAGGTTGTCGTTGGCGTTCTCCAGGTGGCGGTAGGCCAAGGGCGTGAGCTCGTCTCTGGGCAGCGAGCAGGCGATGAGCGAGGCGAGCCGATCGGCCGCAAGCTGACGACTGCCTTCACCGGGTCGGATGAGGAGCGCCTCGATGGCCGACCATCCCCCAGTGACCGCCGCTCCGGCGGACGGGTACTCCATTCCATCCATGTAGGGCGCCAACTCGAGCGCGTCGTCGGTCGCCGCTGCAAGCCGCCGTCGATTCGGTAGACGGCGTCTTGACGGACGAGGCTCCGGTCTCGATCTGGCGAGGCGTCGGCCGGATCTCGTAGGAGCGGCGGTCTCCGGCAACTCGGGCCCAGCCATCAAGGCGAATCGTCTCGTTCGATGGGCTGGTGACCTTGGCCCGTGCCTCGGCCCGAGCGACGATGACACGAGCCTCCTCGACCGCAGACCACGGATCTCGGCCTTCGATCTCGAGGAGGAACCCGCCAGCGTGTCGACGTGACTCCCCGCCCGGGAGACTCGCTCGCAGCCATGCGGCTGCGGCGCTGCCGTCGGCCAGCGCACCTTGCCCGCATCCAGGGCGGTCCGACCCGCTCGGGAACCGGCAATATGGGCTCTGAACAGGTGAAACGGCTACCCTGCGGCCAGCTCGGCGGTCCAGGGTGCGCGTGTACTGGGGTGAACGCCCCTCCGACACCACAAATCACCGTTTCCCGAGTTCACAGCCTTGTGTGGGTTGTGATTGGACTCGGTAGGGGAGTTGAACCCCCACGGTACGACAACGCCGCCGCTCGGTTTGGCTCATGCGGAGGGGCGCCGGGGCTGCACGTCCTGGCCGCTCGGCCGTGCCAGTCTGCCGGCGATAGGGGGACTGGCTATGATCCTTGGTTTCGCACTTCGGACGACACTCGACCGCTGCCGCACGCCGGAACCGCCCCCAAGCTCGAACACGGTCACCGTCCTGAGCTGACTGATCCACGGATTGTGAAGGGGGTCAGACCCCCGGGCCCTCAGCGCTCGAAGACGGTACGCCCGGCCAGAACGGTCCGAAGGACGCGGGTTTCGGCCAGTTCCTCGAGCGTGCAATCAACCGGGTCGCGATCGACGATGCACAGGTCGGCCCATCCTCCTGGGGTCACCGTGCCGATGCCCTCCCAGTCGAGCGTTCGGGCCGCGTCACGGGTCCACATGGCAAGTGCTGCCTGACGGCTGACGGCGTGGTCGGGGCTGTCGTTGCAGCGACCCGACCCCCAGAATTCGTGGGTCTGGGCCAGCACGAGGTTCTCCCACGGGTCTTTCGGGCCCCAGTCGGTGCCCAATCCGACGACCAGGCCGGCTCGCAGCAATCGCTGCAGCGGCACCTGGTCCTGCCAGACCCAGGGCCCGATCCGCTCGCCGTAGAGGTCGCCCTTGGCTGCCGAGAATCCCATGCACGTCGTCAGCTTGAATCCATAGTCGGCATAGGCGCGGGCATGGGCCTCGGTGATGAGGATGGCGTGCTGGATCAACCAGTTGTCGCGCCGGACGGCCTCCTGCACCTTCGCCCTGTCATGGCGCCCCAGTTCGGTCAGCACGTCATCATGATCTCGATAGCCGGAGGTGACGAAGTTGGCCTGCATGCCGCGTTCGAGACAGATCTCGACGAAGGCCGAGAGCTTCTCCTGCGAGAGGAACGTCATTCCCGTGGTCGGTTCGCCGTAGGGGCCTTGATAGGGCTCGTGCATGCGGATGCCGCCGGGCCAGCACGGACCGGCCTGGCCGAAGCTGACGCCGGAGAAGCGGAGAAGTTCGTCGCTTCGGCCGATGTCGGCCAGCAGCGACGCTGCGAACTCGAGATTGGCCCGGTACTGGTCGATGTCGAGGGGCTGCCAGGGAGGGTAGGCGAAACCTTCGCCCTCCATGGCGCACTGCACCCGAACGGTCAATCGCTCATCGGCTCGCAGGTCTCGGTAGGCCTGGATGTGGGCCGGGCTCATGTTGTGACCCTCGAAGATGGCGGTCACGCCTCTGGCGTTGTAGTCGGCCATCTCGGCGACCGTGGCGTCATGCAGTTCCCAGCTTGCCGGCCCGGGCAAGTGTCCGCGCACCTGCACCCAGAACGGATCGAAGCAGTAGTAGTTGTTCACTGCGCCGCGCAGGATGCCGCTCAGACTGCCATCGTCGAGTCGGTCCAGGATGACATCGCAGACTCGATCAGGCACCGTGTCGGTGAGTCGGCAGCGTCGCAGGCCGACGGTGTTGAAGGCGCACACGTTCGGCGTGCGGGGAGCCCAGGCCTCGATGTGCACCGGATGGTCGGTCGTGGCCTGGTCGAGCACGAGCCGGTTCGGCAGAACTCGCTCCTCGAGATCGAGGAACGAACGGCGGACGTAGTAGTGCGCCTCGCCGACCGGGGTGGTGACGATCCAGTCGCCTGGCGGGGTCACGGCGGCCTTGGCCCGGATGCGTTCGACGATCTCGCGATGGTTGCGGCAATCACTGATGTCGAGCACCGCCCGTTGGCGGGCGCCGAAGTGCAGCACGTGCGGGTGGGTGTCGATGAGGCCGGGCAACACCGTCGCGCGGTACAGGTCGGCCACCACCGCTTCCGGCCCGGCGAGGGCTGCCATTTCCGAACGGCTGCCCAGTCCGGCCACGCGCCCGTCCTCGTCGATGACCAGCGCTTCGGCGGGAGGCGTCACACCGTCCTGGGGGAGGACCGTCCCGCCCACGAGTAGTTGTCGAGACCCGGTCGCTCCCGCCACGGTTGTCCTGCTTTCAGCGGCGCTCGGCCGGGTAGGTGCCGCCGAGGACCCCAGGCTCGGGCCGTTTGGCCCCGGTGCTGTCGCTGGCGTCGACGGGGGAGTGGGGAAGGTCGAGATCGTCGATGTCGCCATCCTGGTCACGTCGTCCCCGGGCGCGGTCGACGGTGTCGAACAGGGCGTCCTTGTAGGGGAAGCCGAGGTACCAGCCGGCCCAGTTACGGACCGGGTCACCCGAGTAGAACTTCGCGTACTGCAGCATCCGAGATCCGAAGGCGTCGCCCGTCGCGTCCCACGCCAACTTGAACAGACCGATGCGTTCTTCGGCCGAGACCCCCGGACGACCCTTGACGTAGGTGTCGAGGTAGGGCCGGAGTTCGTCGCTGGCGAGGTCGGCCTCGGTCGGGGCGTAGAAGAAACCGCCGGCGGCCAGCGTCTGGATCACCTCGACCAGGCGGGGGTAGACCCGCGGGGCCCGAAGATGGGCCGCTGCGAGGTACGGCTGATGGACGGACCACACCCCGTTCTCGCCCGGCTTGGCCAGCGCTTCGGCCCCGTGGAACGCGGCCCGGAACGTCTCGAGCTCGATCAGCAGCTCGCCGAGCTTCTCCTGGATGTGCAGGAAGCCAGAGATGCCGACGGCATCGGCGAGGCGCATCGCCAGCCCGGAGAAGAACTCGAGGTTCGAGAGCATCCGAGCCGAGGTCTGAACCGCAACGGTCCCATCTCTCGGCCGCAGCTGATTCACGACGTCGCGTGCAGCCGCCCCGCCGCCGTCGATGAACACCCGGTCCCACGGGACCAGCACGTCGTTGAAGATGGCGATGCAGTCCATCTCCTCGAACCGCGACGACAGGGGATGGTCGAAACGACTTCGTCCCGAAGGGGCGAAGACCTCGCGGCACACGAACCGCAATCCCGGAGAGTTGGTGGGGATGCCGAAGCCGACGGCGTAGGCCTCGTCCCCGACAGGAATGCCGCCAAAGGGCCAGGCCATGACCTCCTCGCAGAGTGGCGCCATGGTGCCGAGCATCTTGGCGCCGCGAACCACGATGCCCTCCGACGTGTGGCGCACACGACCGAGGTGGGTGAAGGGGTCCTCCTGCTGGGCCGAGGTCCGCGACCGGTCGACCTGGGGGTTGACGAGCATGTGGGTCAGGAATAGGTCATTGTTGCGGATGTGTTGGTGGTACGCCACGATGTTGTCGCCGAAGGCTTCGGAGCCGCCGGTCGCGAACAGGGCCGAGATCAGCGAGAAGTCGGTGAGGATGGCGTTCATGAAATCCGGTGCCCGGCCCATGAAGCCGAAGGAATGGTCGGTACGAAGCTTGTAGAGCTGGCGTCGGCGGACCAGGTCTTCCTTGGTGCGAGGGATAACGAACCCCGACGAGTAGCCGTCGGTGATGGCGATGTCGCGGTGACGCGGATCGTGCTGAAGATCGTACTGCTCCATGATCGAGCGCAACGTGCCGGCGAACGCCGGCTCGGTCGTGACATCGTCGACGCGCTGTCCCGCCAGCCACACCTCCGGCTGACATCGCTTCAGGTTCTCCAGATACTCTTCGCCGGTCCGGGCACCCATCCTCGTACCGTAGTCTCGCCAGGGACCGAGACAAGAAAGACGAAGGCGGACACGGCGCCGCCGAGCGGAGGACGACATGGCTGTTCAGGGACTTGCCTACCTGGTGTCCGATGTAGCCGAGCCCGAAGCGTGGCGTCGGTTCGTCGAGAAGATCCTCGGCGCCCAGATCGACGAGGTCGACGGCGGACTTGCGGTACGGCTCGACGAGCGAGCCGTGCGGCTCTTCCTGCGCCCCGGTGCGACCGACGGCCCTGTCGTGGTCGGCTGGGAGGTCACCACCGAGGCCGCGGCCCGGCAGCTCGTGGCCCAAGCGGGCGTCGAGGCCGTGGAGGGCTCGCCAGCCGAGGCGGCCCGGCGAGGTGTCACTGGTTTCGTTGTCCTGGAGGACCCGGCCGGCAACTTCATCGAGCTGTGCTGGGGCCCGATCGAGGCGGACACACCGTTCGTCGGGGCGAGGCCTCACGGTGGTTTCCGTACCGGGGTGCTCGGTTTGGGCCACGTCGTGTGGTCGATGCCGAGTGCCGACGCCGCGATCGCCTTCTATCAAGAGGTGCTGGGCTTCCTGCCAAGCGACTACGTGAGCGTGCCGGGGCGACTGCACTTCTTCCATGCCAACCCCCGGCACCACAGCGTCGCGCTCGGCGAGCTTGGCTTCACCGGTCTCCACCATCTGATGGTGGAGGTCCTGGACTTCGACGATCTGGGCCGAGCTTACGACGCTGCCATCGAGAACGATTGGCAGATCATCTCCAGCCTCGGTCGTCACTCGAACGACCATGTCACGTCGTTCTATGTGCGTACCCCGTCGAACTGGGCGGTCGAAATCGGCTGGGGCGGCTTGCTGATCCTGGACGAGGATGCCTGGGAAGTTCGCGAGCTCGTGGAGGGACCGAGCCTCTGGGGCCACGAGCGCACCTGGGTCGGTGAGGAGATGAAAGTCCGCCAGCGCGAGTTGCGGCATGCCGCGGCCGCTCAGAACCTACGAGCCCCGTTGCACGTCCCCGCGGGCACGCCGCTCGACGTGGAGGGTCTCCCCGCGAGCTGAGTCACGCGGGGCGAAACCGGGTGGCCGGTCGACGACCCGGGCTCGGCGACCGCGATCCAGGCGACCGGCGCGCCACACGTGAGCGTCCGCCAAAGGTTCTACATCAAACGCTGCGTCAAACGCGGGCCTTGTTCGATGGGTGGATCCTGTGGGGCTGGGAAATCCCGTCGCCGCAGGTTATGCGGCGTTTCGGTACCCGTGGATGAGGCCGTCGCATCGGGTGGTTCGGAGCGCCGTGACGGTCGCCGGCAGAGTGCGCGGGGGGTTCGCGTTCGGGGTCGGCGGTTGTTGCTCGAGTGACCGGTGTGGCCGGTGGGTGTTGTAGGGCCATGACAATGGCATCGGGCGCTTCGGTCTCGGGCGATAACGTTCGTTCTCACCGGGTCCGGGGTTTCCTGGGAGAACAATGGTTGGGCAGGCCGAGACTTTCACTATGGGCTTCGAGCCCGCTGTTGTAGTTGGCCGGCGCCAGCCAAGACCGACCACCTCGACGCCCGCACTCGTGCCCAGCTTCTGGGCACGGGGTTCTTCCCTGAGGTGTGGCTGGGTTCGGAGCAGAAGCGTCTGGCCCGCCGCCGGATGAGCCGCCGAGCGCTGCTCGTGCGTGAGCGCACGGGACTGAAGAACCAGATCCACGCTGTGCTGCACCGCAATCTGGTTGAGCGACCGCGTGCGTCGGACCTGTTCGGGGTCAAGGGGTTGCGCTGGCTCGATGGTGTCGAGCTGCCCGATGACGAGCGAGAGACAGTGTCGTCGTGCCTTCGCCAGCTCCAGTTCTTGGGCGAAGAGCTCGAGCGTCTCGACCAGATCATCAAAAGAGCCACCCTCCAGGACCGCTCGATTCAGCTCCTGCTCACCGTGCCGGGAGTCAACCTCACCACCGCGTCGGCTTTCATGACCGCGGTCGGCGACATCGGCCGCTTCGAGAGCCCGAGCCAGCTCCTGAGCTACCTGGGTCTCGACCCAAAGGTCCACCAGTCCGGCACCGCTCCTGCTCACCACGGTCCATCTCCGAGCAGGGGTACGCGGGAGCACGCTGGGCCCTGGTCGAGTCGGCCTGGGTGGTCGCTCGGGCTCCCGGACCGCTGCGCGCCTTCGCCGAGCGGATCCGGGCTCGGCGCGGCACCGCCATGGTGGCGAGGAATCGGTACAGAAGGCGATACACGAGGCTTCAGCATCGGCTGGCGTTGTCGCAGGTCAACATCCACGACCGACTACTCTGCACCCACCAGGCTGCGGCGATGGCGCCGAGCGGGGTCCGATCGTCGTCATGGATGGATGGTCGCTCGGCCTGGTGGCGCAGGACTGTGATCTGGTGTCGGACCACGATGATCACGAGATCCTTGGGACGGCCTGAGCGCACCGCGAGACGTGCCAGCGAGCTGAGAAATCGGTAGAGAATGCGAAACACAAGGCGTCAGGATGGCGGGCATCGGCGCTGGTCAGGGGGCACGAGAGGATTTCGGGCACCCACAGCTTCATCGAGCTTCAGACGGAAGGCTCCGTCGACTGACAGTGAGCCGCCGGCTCGCCTGGCTCCGGTGATCCGCCGCCGGGCGGTGTATGCGAGAATGAGCTACATACCGAACGCGGCATGGGGGTGCAACATGAGTCAAGCGATCGACGATGTGCTCAATCAGGCGGTTGACCGGGGTGCGGTTCCCAACGTGGTGGCCGTCGCAGCCGACCGTTCCGGGGTGACCTACCGCGGTGCGGCCGGGGCGATCGCACCAGGCGACGACCGAACGGTCGACGCGGATACCGAGTACCGCATTATGTCGATGACGAAGATGATCGTCACGGCAGCAGCGCTCCAACAGCGCGACGCCGGCCGACTCGACTTCGATGCGCCCGTTGCCGATTACTACCCACCGTTCGCCGACACGCAGGTGCTCACCGGGTTCGACGGCGAGGAGCCGACCTATCGAGCTCCGGCAAGCCCCGCCACGGTCCGCCACCTGGTCACGCACACGTCCGGGCTGGGGTACTGGTTCTGGAACGAGGATCTGGCGCGCTGGCAGGTGGCCACCCGCAACCCGGGCGTGCTCGCCGGGACCGCCGACTTCCTCGAGGCGCCGATGACCTTCGACCCCGGAAGCGACTTCCAGTACGGCATCAACACCGACCTGCTCGGGCGCTGCGTCGCCGCTGCCGCCGGCGCCGAGCTCGACGAGGTGCTGGCGGCAGCCATCTTCGAGCCGCTCGGGATGAGCGATACGACATACCACCTCGGCGACGAGCAGCGGAGCCGCCTCACGCCCGTGCACGCGAAGGACGAGACCGGATCATGGATCGCCACCGACGTCGACTACGCACAGCGGCCGCAGCTGATCCCCGGTGGGCACGGCCTGTACTCCACCGCCAACGACTACCTGAAGTTCCAGCGCGCGCTGCTCGGCGGTGGTGAGTTCGACGGTGCCCGCATCCTGTCGAGCGACACCGTCGACGAAGCGTTCAGCAACCAGATCGGCGAGATCGACTTCCCGGCCGCCATCCCGACAGCCGATCCGGCGTCGTCGGCCGACTTCGACGCCGGACCGGGACACAAGTGGGGCTGGGGTCTGCTGCTCAACAGCGACGACATCCCCGGCCGTCGACGGGCTGGCAGCGGAGCCTGGGCGGGACTTTGCAACACCCACTTCTGGGTCGATCGTTCGACGGGGATCACCGGCGCCATCTACAGCCAGACCCTGCCGTTCGTGGCGCCCGAGGTGTACCAGGTCTACCTCGAGTTCGAGACGGCGTTGTACTCCGCGCTCTGAGTGACGGGCCTCGAGACTGGGTGCTCGACGGCTAGTTCGAGGTGCGTCCGAGAACGTACGAGTGCCCCTGAACGCCTGTGGGTGCCGAATAACCGGTCGTGGCTGGTCAGGCGGCATTTCGGTACTCGTTGATGAGGCCGTTGCAGCGGGCTGATCTCACGACCTTGACGAGAGGGCCGGGCGGCTGCGTAGCGTCGCCTTGGGCGGGTGGTCGTTGGCCGAGGGGTCGGTGTGGCCGGTGGTGGTTGTAGTGGTCGATGTAGTCGGTGGCGAGGCGTTCGAGTTGGCGCCGGTTCCAGATGAGTGTTCGGTCGAGGAGCTCTCGGCGCAGGGTCTCGATCCAGCGTTCGGCGAAGGCGTTCGCCACGGGCGTGCGGATCGGGGTGCCGAGGATCTTCATGTGTTCGGTGCGGAAGATCTCGTCGAACGCGTCGATGAACTGGCTGCGATCTCGCACGAGCGCGCGTGCGCTGGCCACCAGCTGTTCGCCGTGGCGTAGGAAGAGGTTGCGTGCGGCTTGGGTCGTCCACGCCCCCGTGGGGTGTTCGGGATCCCGCCCAGGTAGATGGTGTGGGTGGGGATGTCGATGAAGAACAGGAGGTAGAAGCGGCGGAGGGTGACGGTGCGATGGTGGCGAAGTCATTAGGCGACGGCGGCTTAGGAGCGTAGGAACGCCGACAGGTCACGGATGCGCGTTCGGGTACGGGGTCGATACCGGCGTGCTTGAGGACCCGCCAGATCGTGGAGCCCGCGATGGTGTGGCGGAGGCCGACCAGTTCGCCGTGGATGCGGCGGTAGCCCCACGTCGGGTTCTCGGCCGCAAGGCGAAGGACCAGGTCGCGAAGCGCCGCCGGGGTCGGGCGGTCGCCCTGGTGGCCGACTCGGTTGGGTCCAGTGCCGAGCTACGCGCCGGCGGTGCCAGCGAAGCAGGGTACCTGGGGTGACGAGCCAGCCCTGGCGCCGGGGCCGGGGGAGTGCGGCTGCGATCGCGCCGAGCAGGCTGCGGTCGCCATCAGTCAGGTCGGGCCGGTCGATCCGGCGTCGCAACACGGCGGGCCACTCTGGTCACGGGGTGCTGTCCCATATCGCTGCTCGTCGTGCGATCTCGCGGGTCAGGCCTGGTAGACGCGCACCCCGCTGGCGTGGGCGGCGAGGGCGTTGAGGTCTTTCGGGTCGCTGGTCAACACCGCACCCCCGGGTTCGGCGAAAGCGACGACGATGGCGTCGACCGCGGCGCCTTGACGGGCGAGGGCTCGGAGGGCGCCGGCGCGGCGGGCGAGGTGTTGGGGGAGGTTCTCGACGATGTCGCAGGTCCTGAGGAACCGGTTGATGTTGGCGTCGTTGCGTTGACGGCCGGTGATCGTTTCGGTGAGCACGACCGACGGGACCAACGGGGGCCACAGTCCTTCGGCCTTGAACGCGGCGATCATCGCTCCAGCGTCAGGGCGGCGACGGGCCAGGCGGCTCACGCCACCGGAATCGAGGACCAGCACCGTTCAGCGGCCAGCGGCTGTGGTGTCGTTGTTGATGCGTTGCGCGAGTTTGGTCGCCTTGGCGATCGCGGCTTGCGACGGTGCGCCGACTTCGTCGATGAGTTCGGCGAGGTAGCGGTCGGTCTCTTCGAGCAGGGCTTGGCGACGCAGCTCTGCGCGGACGGCGTCCTGGAGTAGTTCCGACGGGGACAGTTCTCGATCCTTCACGGCGGCGTAGAGTTCGTCGGGAAGGTACACCTGCATCCTGGGCATACGCCTACTATACATACTTCCTCGTCGGCGGCGGCCAAGGGTTCAGTATGTCGCTTTGCTGAGATGTGAATCACTCTGTCGCGGCGTGTTCGGGGCGCGCGGGGGTGTGGAGGCGGTAGCCCCCGCTCGGGGCGGAGCCCCGAAGTCGGTGTTGGTCAAGCGGCGGGTTCGAGGGTGACTTTGTGGCCGAGGGCTTCGAGTTGGGCCACGAGTCGGCGCTGGCGGGCGTCGCTGTTGCGGCGGCGGTCGAAGTAGTCGCCGCCGAGGTCCTGGTAGGGCTCGCCGTTGGTGAGTAGGTGCCAGGCGATGGCCAGGATGGAGTGGCCGACCGCGACGGCGGCTCGTTGGGGTCGGCGGCGGCCTCGGATCTGGGCGTAGTGGGCGGCGAGGTAGGTGTTCTTCGAGCGTCCGGCAGCCTGGCCGGCTTCGATGAGGGCCTTGCGGAGCCACGTGGAGCCTTTGCGGGTCCGACCTGACTTTCGTTTTCCGGCGGACTCGTTGTTGCCGGGGCACATGCACATGCCAGCCCACGACGCGAGATGTCCGGCGGTGGTGAAGCGGGACATGTCGGCGCTGGTCCGGCGGGACACCCCAGGGATCGTCACCAGCAACGTCACCGCCGCTCCTTAAGGGTCCAGCAGCTCGTCGATGCGCTCGCCGAGGGTGGCGATGGTGGCGTCGATCTGATCGATGCGGGCCAGCACCGACGACGCGATCAGCGCGTGGTGTTCATTGAACCGCCCAGCGAGCGCGTCTTGAAGCTGGGGGATCTCGGAACGGAGGCGGCCCTTGGCCATCTCGGCGAGCACGGTCGTGTCGCGTTCGCCGACGACCAGCGCGTCGATCATCGCTCGACCCGATTTGGTCAACACCGACGACGCGACCGATGACAGTTCCACGCCGGCGTCCTCGATGACCTTTTGCCGACGCTGGACCTCCCGGGCGCGTTCCTCGGTGATGGCCTTGCGGTAGCGGGTCAGGTCCTGCAACGCCCGGAACGGCTCGGGTGGGATGAACGATGGGCGGACGAGCCGTGCTCGATCAACGACGCGCCCCAGATCGCGTCGTTCACGTCGGTCTTGCGGCCCGGGACGTTGCGCATGTGCCGGGCGTTGATCACCCACACGTCGGGCACCGACCCTTCGAGGACCCAATGGACGGGTTCCCAGTAGATCCCGGGGGCCTCCATCGCCACCAGCGTCACCTTGCGCTCGTTCAACCAGTCGGCGAGCTCGAGCAACTGAGAGGTCGTGGTGCCGAACTCGGCGACCTCTTCACGACGCCCGCCGGCTCGGTCTGGTGTTCGAGCACAGGCGACCACGGTGTCGCAGTGCACGTCCAAGAACGCGCACCGCTCGACGACGACTTCCATGACGACCTCCTCGGGGTCCGACAGCAGATGCCGGTCCGGAAGGGGGCTCGTCATGAAGAGACTGAGATATGTGCTCGGAGCAACAGAACGGAGGGCCGCCCTCGCCGTTGTTGGGGATCAGGGTGCCGTGGCGGGTCAGTACCCGGCGGCGCTCGCCGGATGTCCGGTTGTCTGCGATGTCGAAGATCATGTCGTATCGCCGGCCGAGTTCGGTGTAGTCCTGGGTGGTGTAGTCGATCACGTCGGTGGCGCCGAGCGATCGGACGAACTCGACGTTGGGGGTGCTGCAGACCCCGGTGACCTCCGCTCCGAGCGATCTGGGGATCTGCACGAGATCACGACACTCGACTCGATGGCCGACGACACCCGGTCGTCGCCGTAGCCATCGAGCTCTTCGCCATGTCGCGCAGGGCTTGGATGGCGACGCAGCCGGCCATCGGTACGCCCGCTGCCTGTTCGAACGAGAGCCGGGCGGGCTTGGCGACCAGGTGATCCTGAGACACGGTGACGTACTCGGCGAAGGCGGCGGTGCACCAGCCGAACACCTCGTCGCCGGTGCGGAGACGCGTCACCTCGGAGCCGACCTGGTCGACGATGGCTGCCACATCGGTGCTGCGGATGGGGTTGCGGGGCGGCGCAACCCGTAGCGGAGGCGCATGAGGTGGGGCACGCCCGTGGTCATCGAGTGGTCGGCCCGGTTGACCCCGGCGGCACGAACCCGTACCTGCACCTCGTCGGGCTGCGGGTCGGCGACGGCGACCACGTCTTCGGGTGGCCCGTAGCAGTGTTGCACCGCTGCCTTCATGAGGTCCGGTGTCATGGCCGACCGCTGAGCCCGAAGCGGGGGTCGGGTTGGTGGAGGGTGATGGGCGGGTAGGTGCCGTTGTCGTCGGGGCCGGGGGTGAAGTCGAAGGGCGGGTAGGTCTCGGTCCAGCCGACGAGGTAGCTCGACGAGCGGGCGTTGTAGCGCTCCGACATGGTCATCGGGCTGTAGAGGCCACTGTTGAGCTTGCCGGTGAACACGAACGCGAACCGGTAGACGACGAAGACCACGTTGGCGAGGCGTCCGAGCGCGGACGCGATGACCATGTGGGGGTGGGCGAGGACGAAGTTCGCCAGTGGCCGCTATCGGGCCACCTCGTAGGGCGAGTCGACGGCGAGGTACTCGCTCGGGCAGGCCGGTGGTTGCTGGTTCATGGCGGATCCTTCCGGTGATGTCGATCTCGTGGCTCTCGAACACGATCACGGCGGTCTCGCCGCCGCGCCGGGCGGCGTAGGCGTCGAGGCCCTTGCCGATCTCACGCCACCCGGCCCAGAGGCGGTCGCGTTCGCCGCCGGTGGCGGCCCGGGTGCGGACCTCTCGGGGTCCGTCGGGGTGATCGACGTGGGCGTCTGGGTTGGCTTGCAGGTTGAACTACCAGGCCGGTTCGCCTGGGCCCCAGCCGTTCATGGCGAGGGTGACGAGCTCGGGGCCGTCCTCGAAGTAGCCGACCATCACCGCGCGGGCCTGACCGGTGCGCCGGCCCGTGGTGGTGAGCCGCAGCGCACGCCAGCCCCTGGGGCCGGGGCGCCACAGGCCGAGTCGGCCGCGACAGAGCCGGTAGAGGTGGCGGTAGCCGTACCAGAAGGCGCGCATGAACCAGCGGGGAGGCAGCCGTGGTGCGGTGGTGGTCATCGCAGAGCCCTGCGTCTCAGGGTGCGTTAGGTCTCAGCGGTGGCGGCGTAGGAGCACGAGGGTGGCGCAGACGGTGACGATGCCGGCGAGGATCTGGGTGCCCCGGGCGATGCGGTCGACGTCGATCGTGGGCTTCCAGGTCACATCGCCGTCCTGGATGCGGTAGACGCCGACGGGTCGGGCGCCGAGCCCGAAGCCGGTACCGAAGCCGTGCCCGCCGGATTCGTCGGGGCCGGTGCCTTCACCGCCCCCTCCTCCTGCGCCGCCGGCAATTCGGGCGACGGGGATGATTGTGATCGCGTCGATGGTGCAGGGGTCGCCGAAGACCCGTCGCACCGACAGGGCGTCGCGGGTGCCGCGGAGGTCGTCGAGGATCGCGAGTTCGCTGTGATCGGTGGTGGTGGTCATGGTGCTACTCCTTGGTCGGCAGTCCTGGGACTGCGCGATGGCTGCTGGGGGTCGGCGTGAGGGTCGTGTCGTTGTTGGGGTCGGTTGGTGGTTGGAGCATCGGCCGGTACAGCGCGACGGCGCCGAGGGTGAACACGGCGGCGGCGACGACGAAGGTGACCGTCGCCGGGGTGGACGCGTTCGGGTCGTCGTTGACGGTCATGACGATGGCCATCGCGGCGACGGCGGCGGGTACGAGGGCGAACCAGCCGATGACGGCGTAGGCAGCGGTGCGGGCCCAGGGGAAGTGCCGCCGCAACGCCACTGCGGTGACGACGGCGGCGGGCACGACGATGCCGAGGTCGAGGAGGCCGATGAGGAGGTACGCGGTGGGGTTCTCGATGTAGTCGGTGCTGGTGAGGTCACCGCCGAACAGGTCGATGATTCCGGTGAGCCAACGCCCGAGGAGGATGAAGGCGACGACGCCGAACAGGGCGAGGCTTCGTCTCCGGTCGCTGTTGTTGGTGGAGGGCTGGAGGTGCGACCGGTCGGTCGTGCGCCAGGCGAGCACGGTGGTGGCGATGCCGGTGATGAACAGCGCCAAGTGGAACGGGAAGAAGCGTTCGTTGTTGCCGGGTAGCCCGAGGTAGTCGGGTCCGACGATGTACTGGGGAGCCATGTAGGCAGCGAAGGTGGCGGGGATGAACGCCATGACCGGTCCGGCTGGGTGGCGTCGGGCGACAAGCCATGCGGCGACCGCGGCGAGGGGGACAGCGCCGAGGAGGGCGACGGCGTCGAGGCCGATGCCTTGGTTGATCAGTGAGTCGCTGTAGCGGTAGTCGATGACCTCCAGGGCGAGCGGTCCCAGCACCGAGTTGGCCGCGAGCAGGACGGCGAGTAGTACGAGCAGTCCCATAAGCGGGGAGGTCTCCTGGTGCGAACCTGGGGTGGTCACTGGTCCTCCTTCTCGGTCAGTCGGTGCTGTGGTTCGGGCGAGGACGGTGGCGCGCCAGCACCGATGCGAGTACCCATGACGTCTCACCTCAACGCTCGAACTCGAACTCGAACACGAAACGCGCTCGTATGTGATCGTGATCCTGGATGCGGTGCGTGGGCAGAGCCCAACGTCCCCCGTCGGTCGGTGCGCGGGCGCGAGCGGGGCCCATGGTCCCTACTCGGGGTCGCTGCGCGCGGAGACGATGGGGCAATGGTCGAGTCACTTCGCGGCGGAAGGTCCGGTGGATTCGCGGAGGCGACGTGGTCCGCGCTCGACCGCGACGCCGGTCGAATTCCGCCGCCTTTTGACGCCGGCACGCTCACGGACGTTCCGGCGCCGGCCCAACGGCTGCTGTCGGCGGCGTTACCCGCTGGGACGCCGCTGCACGACATCGTGCGCCTGTCGATGCGGGGCGAGATCAGGCTTGCCGGGCGATGGATGCGGTTCACCGCCGAGCAGATCCTGGCCGCCAACGCGGGGTTCGTGTGGGCCCCGGTGGTCGGCGGTCGGCTCGTGCGCTTCGTCGGCGCCGATGCGCTCGGACCCGACGGTGCCCGCATCGAGTTCCGCCTCCATGGCTGGATTCCTGTGGTGCGGGGAGCGGGCCCCGACATCGCTCGCAGCGCCAACGGACGCCTCGCCGCCGAAACCGTCGCCTGGCTCCCCACTGCGCTCACCCCCCAGGCCGGGGCGAGATGGTCGGGCCACGACCACCACCGGGCAACGGTGGCCCTGCAAGGCCCCGGTGGGCCGATCGACGTCGACGTCACCGTCGACGACGAGGGTGCCGTCACGTCGCTGGGTCTGCAGCGATGGAAGGACTCGGCCAAGCCACCGGCGCTCTCGCCGTTTGGGGGCACGGTCTCATCGCGGTTCGCGACCCCCGACGGGGTGTCGATCGCGGGCGCCGGGACGATCGGGTGGGACTGGGGGACGCCTGGCGAGGCCGAGGGGGAGTTCTTCCGCTTCGAGATCACCAAGGCGGCCTTCGGTCCGTCGCCCGACACGGAGCGGTATCACGAGGAGCGACCATGACCGACCGAACGGCATCTCCCGCCTTGTCGCTTCGCGACCTGGTCGCCACAGCGGTGCTGGCGCCACCGTCGCACAACACCCAACCGTGCTGTTCCGCCCGACCGCCACGGGTGTCGACCTGCTGGCCGACCCTGTTGCCTGACCCGGTCGATCCCGACCTGCTCGCCACCATCTCGTTGGCGTCCAGCACGCCTCGCGCCGCCGAGGCGCACCACTGGTTCGAGGCCGTGGCGACGCGCCGCACAACCCGACCTCCGGCTCCGGCTCCAGCAGCTGGTCGCACACCCGGGTTCCCTGAACTACTGATCCGGGTCGGCACTCCGACCGACCAGGCCCGGCCGACACTGCGCCGCCCCGTCGATGACGTCTTGGTGGAAGCCGTGGACGCCGAGTGACGTAGGGCTCTGCGCAGCCCGTCACATCACCCTCACGATGGAAGTGGACCCTTGCCGCGACCGGCAACGCCGGAACGGCGAGAGGAGCACACTGATGTCAGTCGCTGTTGCACGAGAGGCACGCCCACTCGCCGTGCGGCTTCGCTCGTTCGTCGAGTCCCATCCCGGGGCATCGTTCTTCGTGTTCGCCTACTTGTACTCCTGGTCGTTCTGGGCGCCAGCGGCCCTCCGCTACGACGGCGCACTCGGAGAGGTGGCGGTGTTCGTCCGGGTGTGGGGTCCGGCCGCTGCGGGCGCGACGGTGACCTGGCTGCTTGGCCGATCGGTCCGGGACTGGATCGAGGCGATGCTCTACTGGTGGGCCGCTCGCCGCTGGTACCTGTTCGTGCTTGTGGTGCCGGCGGTGATCATCGCCGTCGTGAGCGTGGCGTTCCTGGCGCTGGGCGAGGACCTCGACGGATCCCTGCTCGGCGAGCGGGCTGCGATGTACGGGCCGATGCTGATCTTCGTGACGTTGGTGGGCGGCGGCAACGAGGAATGGGGATGGCGGGGCTTCGCCCTCCCGACCCTGCTGGAACGCTACAGCCCGGTGCAGTACTGCATCACCGCCACGACCCTGGTCGTCATCGCCGTGTTGTTGGGGGTCAGTCGGGGCCGTCTCGGCCCCCAGGACGAGCAGGCGGCCGCGGCACCGGTGATCGATCTGGGGGCCGCTGACGCAGACGTCGCCGACCGCGCCCCGGTGCCTCATGGTTGAGTACGAGCCGACTCACGCTTCGGTGCCGGCCGTGGCGGGGGCCGCGGGATCGGCGGCGGTGGAGCTGTACTGGATCCCGCTCGGGGCTGGGAACCCGGTGGTGCAGGCGAGCGGCCGTGTCTTCGAGCGGCTGTCGGCGTGGCGGCATCACCGCCAGCCCTTCGACCTGTACCACGTAGCCCTGCAGGTCCAGGCACCGCAGGGCCGCTTCGCGATCGAGCAGGCACCGGTGCCGGACCGAAACGGCGCAGCGCGCGGCGTCGTCGCCGAGGGCCCGGTCGGCCTGCGGGTTGCGGGACGGCTGCGGGTGTTCCGCTACGAGATCCGCTGCTGGCGAGACGGAACCATCCCCGACGTTGCGTTCGCAGTGGACAGCCCGGTCGATGTTTCGGCCGACCCCGATGTCGCGACCCGGGTCATCGCTGAGCTGCCCGGCGTTCCCACCCCGGTGTGGGGGCGCGACGAGGCCGGCACCGGTGACATGTGGAACTCGAACTCGATCATGTCCTGGGTCCTCACCCGCAGCGGAGTCGACACCGAACGCCTCGAACCCCCGGCGGGAGGCCGAGCACCAGGCTGGGCGGCAGGGCGCACCGCCGCCCTGGAAGGCTTGGCGGGCGCAGCCCCTTCATCGGGAGCGATCCCGTGACGACACGGACCCAGGCGACCGAGCGCTGCGCCGCTGGAAAGCGGTGCGGGTGTTGGATGTTGGGGCGCTGGCCGCTGGCGCGGTCACCGTCGCCATCTGGCTCGTACTCGTGGCGCTACTGGTCGCACCGCTGGTGTTCAGGCTCGTATGGAACGTGCTCGACTTCGGCCCCGCGATTGGCCTGCCGGAGCTCGGTCTAGTCGCGGTCTAGTCGCCATCGTGCTCGCAACGCTGTTCCTGGTCGTCGGCTGGTTCGGCAAGGTCGCCCTCACCGGCATCTCGATGGCGGTCATCGACAACGGCGCCGTGGTTCACGCGCGAGGCTTCGGCAACGACGGCCACGGCAACCAGGCGACTGCTGACACACCGTTCTGGATCGGCTCGAACACCAAGTCGATTACCGCGCTCGCGATCATGCAGCTCGCCGAAGCCGGCTCGGCCGATCTCGACGCCCCGTCCGGGACTACCTGCCGGGCTTCGCGCTGGCCGACGACGAAGCATCGTCACAGATCACGCTGCGGCACCTGCTCAACCAGACCAGCGGTATCTTGCGCTCCGATGGTCTCTGGGCAGTCGTGCACGCCGACCCGGACCAGTCGATCCAGGATGTCGTGGGCGGCATGGCCGACCTGGAACTGAACCGGCCAGTGGGGGAGTCATCGCCCCGTTGAGACGAGGTCGAACCTCGACCCCTCGGATGCTTGGGAATGGGTCGATTGCGGAGCGGCCCGCGAAGATGAGATCATCTGATCCGTAACTCGAACTCGAGTTCGTGCCGAAGCGGAACGCCGTCCTGTCCGGAGAGCGGGATCGAAGGCTTCGCTCGGCGCGAGACGTCCACGCCACCATGCACCAGCCTCACGAGGTCCATTCCCCAACGTTGATAGAAGGCGAAGGCGCGCATGTTGTCGTTGGTCGTCGTCAACCAGAGCCGCTCGGCGCCTGACGTACTGGCGTAGATGCGAAGCCGGTCCATCAGTGCACGGCCAACGCCGATCCCTTCGATCAACGCCTGGATCGTGACGACCTCGATGCCGTCCGCTCGCTCTGCGAAGGTTGCGAGACCTGTTCGCTCGCCATCGTGTTCGGCGACGTACCCGGGGAGTTCAGTGGCGTCGACCAACTCCCCGAGGCGAGCCACCTCGGTAGAGCCCCAGCCGGCTCGCAGCGTCGAGACTTTCCAGTCGTGGTCATCGGCGACGAGGTCACGAACCGAGAGCATGGGCACAAGTTAGGTCACGGTGCCAGCGCTAGGACCGCTCGTTCGCCAGTCGATCGATGGAAGGCGACGGTGCGGACTGCTGCCGGAGGACTATATCGACTCTTGACATAGTAAGTCGATAGTCGATAGAGTCGCAGTGTGTCCAAGAGACGACTAGTAGAGTGGCCAGATGATGTCGACGGGTTCTTGCCGTTGCCGGCGTCGGTGATGCAGATCATCGTGGCGCTGTCCGGTGGGGAGAAGCATGGCTACGCGATCATGCGTGAGGTCGAGGAACTGTCGGCGGGTGCGGTGACGATGGGGCCCGGCACGCTGTACGGGTCGATCAAGCGCATGATCGATCAGGGCCTGTTGGAGGAGACCGAGCAGCGGCCCGACCCGGGGCTTGATGACGAGCGGCGCCGCTACTACCGGCTGACCGATCTCGGTCATCGGGTCGGTGCTGCCGAGAATACTCGTCTGCGTCGTCTGGTCTCGGTTGCCGATGCGCGCCGGCTCGGTTTGGGCGGTGCGACATGAGTCGACCCAGCATCGGCGCCCGGCTGGTGATGTTGACGTATCCGCGGTGGTTTCGTCGTGAGTTCGGCGACGAGATGACGCGTTCGATGGCCGACATGCGCAGTCACGGTGGCCTGACCCGAACCGTTCTGGCGGCACGACTCGCCCGCGATGTGGTGCGCAGTGCACCTCGAATGAGATTGGAGTCTCTCGTGAACGGTCACAAGCCCCTCGCAGTCGCTGCACTCTTGTCGGTGGGCGTGTTCACCGCCGTGGTCGGCTCACCGATGTTCGTCGTGTTGATCCTCGCCGCAGTTGCACTGTGTGCGCTGCTCGCCCGGACCGGTGATCGACCGATCGTCACCGCTCCGGCACGAACGGTTCACTGGTACCGATGGCTGATCGCCGGTGCTGCGATGTTCGCTGTCGGCCTCGTCTCGGTGACGGTCGATGGACCCGAACTGACCACGATCGGCTGGACCGTTTGGATCCTGAGCTGGGCCAGCGCCGCGGTCCTCGGCGTGTTCAGCGTCGTCCTGGCGATCAGCAACCTGCTCCGCCGTCCAGCCTGAACCGCCGGCGTCCATGCCGACGGCCCTCGGTCCAGATCGACCAGTCCAGACCCGATGCTCGAAGAACGGAGAGTCATGCAGTCTCGCCGTAGTTGACGGCCGCCGACCACGCCTGACCGTCCACGTTCGTTTCGGGTGCTGTCACCCGCGAGGGCTCGCCGGTACGTCAGTCCGAGCGTGGCATTGGTACCGGTGCCCGACTATCGGGCATTGTCATAGGACAGGAGTGGGTCACGGGCTCGAGAAGTAGGCGATCGTTCACGGCGTGGACGGGGGCGGGTGCGGGCCTGTGACGAGCCGTGTGATCGAGATCGGGACAGCGCGGGCATGTCTGGGAGCGCTCGGGCTGTTCATGTTGCCCGCAGGTGTGCAGGCGGCGTTCGCTCCCCGGTCGTTCTTCGACGACTTTCCGTTCGGTCGGGGCTGGATCGCGGCCGAGGGCGGAGCGTATGACGAGCATCTCTGCGTGACGTCGGGTTGTTGTTCCTGTCCTTGATCATCGTCACGTTCTGGGCGGCATGGCGCGACGAGTTCGTGGTGCCCGAGGAACGCCCAACCACGGGATCACTCCGGTACGACAACGTGTCGGCCAGGGGGCCGCGATCCGTGAGAGAAGCGGACCGTGGAGTTGACCACGCGGGCCTTCAGCTCGTCGATCATCGCGCCTGTTTGTACTCGCCCGCCGAGTGAGCGCGAGGAGCAGGCCCTGGTTCTGTTGTCGACGGCTCGGCGCTGTCGGCAAGGCGTTGGGCGAGCTGCCTCCAGATGATCTTGTGGATCGGCAAGAGGACCCACCAGTAGGCCCGGCCGGCCACGCCGCGGGGATGGAATCGGGCCAGCTGGCGCAGCTGGGAGGAACCGGGCCCGTTGTCGGTGATGCGCCACTCGAGCCAGGCCTCACCGGGGACCTTCATCTCGGCGCGGAGGCGAAGCAACTTGGGTGGTTCGTAGGATTCGACACGGAAGAAGTCGAGGGCGTCGCCGACGCGCAGGAGTTCGGAATGGCGGCGGCCTCGGCGCATGCCGACGCCCCCGATGAGCTTGTCCAGCCAGCCGCGCAGGGTCCACAGCGGTCGCGCGACGTACCAGCCTCGTTCGCCGCCGATTCCGGAAACGGTCGCGAACAGCGCAGCGGGGTCGACGGTGGTGGTGACTTCTTGGATGTTCTGGTAGATGGTTGCGCCGGCCCACTCCGGGTCCTGGGGCATGGGCGACGCCGGCGTGCTGGTCGGCGCGCTGTCCATCCAACTGGTGCGGATCTCGAGGTCGCCGACGCGGGCGAGGGCCCGTTCGATGGCTTCGTCGAGCGTGTGTGGTTCGTAATCGATGAGGCGGCGGACGTCGCGGTCGGGGTGGACGACGACGTCGTTGATGAGGCTGTCGACGAGCGGTCGGGCCAGGCCGTACGGAAGCGGGGTCACGAGGTTGACCCAGTGCGATGACAGTCGCGGGGTGAGCAGGGGCACGGGGATGATGAGCCGTCGTCGTAGGCCGGCGATAGCGGCGTAGCGGTCCATCATGTCGCGGTAGGTCAACACGTCAGGGCCGCCGATCTCGAGAATCTGACCAGCAGTTCGAGGCTCGTCGATGACGGCAACCAGGTAGTGCAACACGTCGGCGATGCCGATTGGCTGACATCTGGTCTTGGTGACCCAGCGGGGGCAGATCATGACCGGCAGCACCTCGTCGAGGTGGCGAAGCATCTCGAATGATGCGCTCCCGGAGCCGATGATGACCGCGGCCCGGAGCTCGGTGACCGGGACGGTGCCGGATGCGAGGACTTGACCGACCTCGTGGCGGCTGGCGAGGTGGGGCGAGAGCTTGTCGGGGTCCTCTTCTCCCAATCCTCCGAGATAGATGATGCGGGACAGGCCGGCACGCTCAGCTGCGTTCTTGGTGTTCTCGGCGCCGACCCGGTCGGTGTGTTCGAAGTCGCCGGCGTGGCCCATGGCGTGCACCAGGTAGTAAACGGCTTCGATGTCGACCAACGCCTCCTCCAGTGAGCACTGGTCGAGGACGTCTGCGGCCACCACCTCGACGTCGGAACGCCAGTCGACCCCAGCGAGGCGGTCGGGGTTGCGAGCCAGGCACCGTACATCGTGGCCCGCCGTCAGAAGTTCCGGAACCAGCCGGCCGCCGACGTAGCCCGTAGCGCCGATGACCGCGACCTTCACGACGGGACCCGGTCTTGCGTTGCGATCGATTCGATTCGTCGCAGTGCCACTCGACAGACCGCCAGGTAGGGCGCAGCGGGCCACCGGACTCTGAAGCCAACCCGGCATCGGCCGGGCCCGGCGGGCCCCACGGTGTGACTCGTTGCCCTGATACCTGCGACCTTCCAGGCCCAGGGCGCGCCGTCATCATAGTCCGTGATCTGAAACGGGATATCGAACCCGAACACGGTTGTCACCACACCGGTCGCACCCGCTCCGAGTTGGCTCCCACCAAGTTTGGCCCGCCGAACGGTCGGCCCCAATCCGGCCAGCGATCGTGGTTGGCCATCAGCCCCCAAACCGACTCGGTCGGCGCGTCAACGTCGCCATGGACCCAGAGTGTCTTCACCAGATCACCGTAACCCCGTGGCTGCTTGAACAGCTGATCGACCGGTGGCAGCCCCAGTCTGAGGGTTGGGTCGTTCGGCCCAGCGCTCGTCAGGTCTGGTCGTTGGCCGAGCGTGCGGCGACCAATTCTGACCAGGCCAGCTGGCCTACGAACCCGGCGCAGGCGCGGGTTCGGCGCCTACGACGTCCACAGGGGTTTGCGCCGCCCTGTCGCCGGATCGGCTCGGTGGGCGCGCCGGTCCGCCATGATGAGTCAGCACGAACGGCGTGCGGTGCAACTGCGGCCATGGCTGTGTTCTCAGTGCGCAACGTTGCGGTGTCGACCGTGTCGAGGCTGTCCCGGTAGTCGTGGGAGTTGAGGGGGCGGTCCCCCGCTCGGTGCCTGCCGTCTGGTAGGCGTCGGGCGTTCGACCAAAAACTTCCGACAAGAAAGGGGGGACCACCACCCATGAAGAAGAACTACCGGAAGAGGACTGCGCCTGCAGGGACCAGCGATGAGCTGGTGTTGCCGGAGGCAATGACCGTGGCCATGGCCGAGATCGGCGGAGCGGGTGCGTGAGGGCCTGTTGGCGTTGGCTGTGGCCACCGAGTTGCAGGTCATGGGAGCGATGATGGAGGAGTCGGTGACCGCGCTGGCCGGCCCGAGGGGCCGTCACCAGCCCGAACGGATGGCGGTACGTCACGGGACCGAGGCCGGCTCGGTTGTGCTTGGGGGCCGGCGGGTCCCGGTCCGGCGGCCAGGGTTCCGCACAGCGGATGGGGTTCGGGGAGTTGCCGGTCGAGGCCTATGAGGTGTTCTCCGACACCGACCTGCCGGGTGATCTGGCGTTACAGCGGATGATGGCGAAGCTGTCGACCCGCCGCTACCAGTCCGGCCTGGAACCAGTGGGAGGTCGCCCTCGGCATCAGCATCGACGGCACCAAACACCCGCTCGGGCTGGTCGAAGGTGACACCGAGAACGCCACCGTGGTCAAAGACCTCATGGCTGATCTCCGGGACCGGGGCCTGGACGTGACCCGACCGGTGCTGGTCGTGATCGACGGGGCCAAGGCCCTGTCGGCAGCGGTGCGAGCGGTGTTCGATCATCCGGTGATTCAGCGGTGCTAGCTCCACAAGATCTGCATTGACCGTCGAAGCCAAGCTGTCCAAGGCCATGGGAGCCACCGTGGACCGCAAGATGCGACACCACCGGCATGGACACCGACGACCTGGCGGAGTTCGAACGCCCGGTCGACCCAGGGAAGGCGCGAGTGCTGGTCGCCTCGGTCGTGACGGCGTGATCGAGGTCGGTCCTGGAGCTGTTGGAGTTTGGAAGCGATGTCGGGTCTAACGATGGAGTCGATGGTGCATCGGTACCACCTGTCCGATCTGATGTGCTGGAATGGACCGGTCCGCTGCGCCGGGTTCGAGGCTTTGGGCCGCCGTCGTGCGAGAATTGACGATTGCCGAACGTGAGGAACCCGATGTCGGGAAATGCTGGTTTCAGATTCGATGACGTCGGTGTGCTCTCCGTAGTTGCATGCGAGGCACCCGAGGTCGTGACCACGAGCGATGTCGACGAGCGCCTGGCTGTCTTCTACGAGCGGGCCAAGGTGCGCCCAGGGTTATTGCGTTCGCTCGCCGGAATCCGAGAACGCAGGCAGTGGCCGGTCGGTACGTCGTTCATGAATGCGGCGGCCATGGCCGGGCGTCGGGCGATCGAGGCATCCGGGGTCGATCCGGCTCGCATCGGCCTGCTGGTCGACACCTCGGTGTGCCGGGAACGGCTCGAGCCGTCCAGTGCGGTCACCGTGCACCATAGGCTCGGATTGGCCAGCTCGTGCATGAACTACGACATCTCGAATGCGTGCCTGGGCTTCCTCAACGGCATTCACCTCGCCGGTGTCATGATCGAGTCCGGTCAGATCGACTATGCCCTGGTCGTGGACGCCGAGGGCACTCGGGAGATCTACGACAAGACGATCTCCCGCCTGCTCTCGGCCGACACCTCGGTCCACGACCTGTTCGAGAACTTCTCGTCGTTGACGTTGGGCTCGGGCGCCGCGGCCATGGTGCTGGGGCGGCCGTCGACCAACGCCGACAGCCACAAGGTGGTGCGGGGCTTCTTCCGAGCCGCCAGCGAGCACCACGAACTGTGCGTCGGGTCGTTGGAACAGATGCGTACCGACTCCAAGGCGTTGCTCGATGCAGGAACCGATCTGGCCAAGCTCGCCTGGGACGATGCCGACAAGTCCGACTGGCTCGACATGGACCGCTACATCCTGCACCAGGTGTCCAAGGTCCACACGGCCGCCATGGTGGATGTTCTCGGGATCGATTCCAACCGGGTCCCCATGACGTTCCCGGTCTTCGGGAACATGGGCCCGGCGGCCATTCCGTTCACTCTGGCCAGCGTGGCCGACACGCTGAGCGCGGGTGATCGCGTCCTGTGCATGGGAATCGGTTCGGGACTGAACGCGTCGGTCGTCGAACTGCTCTGGTGAGCCGACCGCGCCCCAGGATCGGCGCTGCAGCCCAGTTGCCGCCTTCCTCGATCGATGGACTCGATCCCACCTGGTCTCGTCTCGTCACCGCTGCGGACCACCGTGGCGTGGACTGCACCTGGCATCTGCTCGACAATGGCGTGACCGACCCCCACCTCACGTTGTTGTGCGTGCACGGGAATCCGTCGTGGTCGTTCCTCTGGCGCCGACTGGTGGCCGAGGCCCCCGATGGCGTCCGGGTCGTCGCTGTCGATCAACTCGACATGGGCTATTCCCAACGCACGGGCGTCGTGCGGCGACTGGCCGATCGCATCGACGACCTGGTTGCCCTCACCGATCACCTGGGCATTATCGGTCCCGTGGTCACTGTCGCCCACGACTGGGGTGGGCCCATCTCGCTTGGCTGGGCCCAACGCGTGTTCGCCTCCGAACCCGCCCGGCTCCGGGGCATCGTGCTGACCAACACCGCGGTCCAACAGCCCGAAGGCTCGCCTGTTCCGACCCTCATTCGTTCGGCTCGCCTGCCCGGGGTGCTCCGGCGGGTCACCGTCGACACCACCCTGTTCATTCGTGGTGCGGTCGAGATGTCGCGGCCGCGGCTGGCGCCCGAAGTCCGTCACGGCTTCCTTGCGCCCTACGCTTCGGCGCAACGCCGGGAGGCGATCGCCGATTTCGTCGAGGACATCCCGTTGGACGATGCCCATCCGTCGCACGGGGCGCTCGCCGAGGTGGCCAGCGGGCTCGACGCCTTGGCCGAGGTTCCTGCGCTACTGCTGTGGGGACCCTCCGACAAGGTCTTCTCCGATCGGTACCTCCACGATCTCGAGGGTCGGCTGCCGAAGGCCAGCGTCCACCGCTTCGTGGGTGCCAGTCATTTCGTCTCCGAGGAGGCCGATGTCGTCGGTGCGATCGTGGACTGGATCGCCACGCTGACCGACGACCTCTCGCGCTCGGATCCCGACGCTTCCGATGGGCCAGGGCGGGAACCACTGTGGGCGGCGCTCGAGCGTGCCGTCGAGGATCCGGAACGGTCGAAGCGGCCGGCTGTGGTGGAACTCTCGGGCGAGAGGATTCGGCGGATCGATTTCGGCGAGCTGGCCAGGCGGGTTCGCTCGACCGCGGCCGGGCTCGTCGAAGTGGGGGTTCGTCCGGGTGATCGAGTGGCGCTCATGATCCCCCCCGGCATCGACCTCACGGTCGTGCTCTACGCCTGCTGGCGGATGGGGGCGGTGATCGTGCTCGTCGACTCCGGGCTCGGGCCCCGCAACATGAGTCGAGCCCTTGCGTCGTCGAATCCGGAGCATCTGATCGGCATCCCGAAGGCCATCGTGGTGGCTGCCGCCCTTCGCTGGCCGGGCCGGCGCATCGTCGCCGGCGCGCTCCCCCCTGCTGTGCGCCGGGCCCTCCACGTCGACTACACGATCGACGACCTGATGACACTCGGTGCCGATCGGCTGTTGCCCGTCGAGCCGGCCGACGACGATCTGGCCGCAATCGCCTTCACCTCGGGATCCACCGGGCCGTCCAAGGGCGTCGTCTACCGTCACCGACAGATCCAGGCACAACGCGACATCCTCGCCGACCTCTACGACATCACCGACCGGGATCGGCTTGTCGCCGCCTTCGCCCCGTTCGCTCTGTACGGTCCCACGCTGGGGATCACCTCGGTCGTCCCCGACATGGACGTGACCCGCCCGGGGACGCTCGACGCAGCGGCGCTGGGGGCAGCGGTGGCCGCGGTCGATGCCACGCTCGTTTTCGCGTCGCCGGCGGCACTGGTAAACGTCGTCGCCACCGATTCCGGTCTGACGGCGACCCACCGTCGGGCGCTCGCCCGTGTTCGTCTCCTCCTGTCGGCCGGCGCACCGGTCAACCCCGATCTGCTCGGTCGGGCCTGCGCCCTGGTCCCCAATGCCGAGGCCCACACGCCCTATGGCATGACCGAGGTGCTGCCGGTGACCGATATCTCGTTGGCCGAGCTGGTGAGCCTCGACCGTGGCGTGGGAGCCGACCGTGGCGTGTGCGTCGGCCGTCCCGGTCATGGTGTCACCGTGGCCATCAGTCGGCTCGATGCAACGGGGTCAGCGGTCGGTGCGCCCGAGCACGAGATCGACGTCATTGGTGAGATCCTGGTGTCGGCTCCTCACTGCAAGGATCACTACGATCGTCTGGCCGTGACCGAACTCCGCTCATCGACACCGGAGGGGTGGCACCGCACCGGTGATGTCGGATCGCTCGACTCCGGCGGGCGCCTCTGGGTCGGTGGTCGTTTGGAGCACCTGATCACCACGGCCACGGCTCTATGGCAACCGGTCCCGCTCGAGTTGGCGGCTGAGTCGCTCGGGACGGTTCGGCGGGCCTGTGCGGTGGGGATCGGACCCGCAGGCGCTCAGGTCATCGCCATCGCCGTCGAGCTCGACCCACCGGTCCGCCGGTCGCAGCTGGCCAATCTGGCATCGAGCGATGCGATCCGGGCGGCGATCAAGGCGTCGTGCGGTGTCGAACCGGTGATGGTGCTCGCCGTTCCGTTGCTCCCGGTGGACCGCCGACACAACTCCAAGATCGACCGTGCCCCCGTCGCCCGCTGGGCGGCGGCCATCGCAGCCGGCGATCGCATCGGACGCCTGTGAGGATCCTCGTCACCGGAGGCACCAGTCTGATCGCCCGAGCCACGATCGATCGGCTCGTCGGGCGGGGTGACGTCGTCACTTCGTTCCAACGACGTCAGGGCTCGCCGGCGGTCGGGGTCACCGAACTGCTCGGCGACATCGTCGACGGACACTCGGTGGGGCAGGCGGCGGTCGGCCACGACGCGATCGTCCACGTCGCAGCCAAGGTCGACGTCATCGGCCCGTGGAGTGACTACCAGCGCGTGAACGTGCAGGGAACGGCCAATGTGGTGGCTGCGGCCCGTTCGAACGGCATCGGTCGGTTGGTGTACGTGTCGTCTCCGTCGGTGGCCCACGGCGGTGGCTCGCTCGTCGGTATCGGAGCCCACGCCGCCGATCCGGCGGTCACCCGCGGTCACTACGCCACCAGCAAGGCGATGGCCGAGCGGGTCGCCCTCGACGCCGTCGCGCCGGGCTTCGACGTGGTCGCCGTGAGGCCCCACCTTGTCTGGGGTCCGGGCGACACCCAACTCGTGGGCCGCATCGTCGATCGGGCCCGTAGCGGGCGTCTGGCCGTGGTCGGTTCCGGTGGCGCCCTCATCGACAGCACCTACATCGACAACGCAGCCGATGCGTTGGTCGCTGCCCTCGATCGAACGCCGGGACTCAGCGGTCAGGCGCTGGTGGTGTCCAACGGTGAACCCCGTCCCGTCGGCGAACTGCTGGCTCGGATCGTGTCTGCTGCCGGGTTGACCATGTCTCGGACCAAGGTGCCCAAGGCCGTCGCCTTCTTCGGTGGCATGGCGATCGAACGGATATGGGAGGTGGCCCGGCTCACCGGCGAGCCGCCGATGACGAGCTTCCTCGCCGAACAACTGAGCACGTCCCACTGGTTCGATCAACGCCACACCCGAGAGGCCCTGGGATGGTCGCCGGCGGTGGGTATCGACGAGGGCCTGAGTCGACTCGCCGATTGGTATCGCACCGAAGGGACGACCGCTGCACTCCCAGTGTTCTGACCGGGAAATGTTCTGTGGTTGGCTGGGGGCGTGGTGCGGGTGGTCTGGGGTGCGGGGCGGAGCCCCGCTGGGGGCGTGAGGCCCCTTGAGGTTCGGGTACCGTCAGGCTGCTGGGTCGAGGGTGACTTGGTGGCCGAGGGCTTGCCACGACGTCGGACCAGGCGCCGGTAGCGGGCACCGAGAGAGGTGTCCGTTTTGGCTGCTGCGGCGGCGACCTCACCGGGGGAAGGCCCACCTCCCTGTCTAGGCACTCGAGCAGGGTGGGAGATCCCACGGTGTCACACGAACGGAACAGCGCCTTGGTGAACAGGATGCGGTCGGAGGTCGTGACGAAGCCGTTGTAGCTGCCCTTCGCCGGGTCGTCCTGGGGGAGATCGACCTGGTTGATGATCTCACCGGTCTCGGGATCGAGGACGGCGGCGGTGTTGCCCGAGACCACGATGAGGGCTCCGTTGCCGTGCAGCCCGACCACGCCCGGGTAGTTCCAGCTGATTGCGTTGAAGCTCGTAGACGTTGCTTGCGCAGACACGCACGAGCAGCTCGCCAGGGCTCGGTTTCGGCGTCTCGATCTCGACGACGCGAACCGCTTCCGCAGGCCGGTAGGCGGTCCGAACCGCTGCCTTCGCGGTACATCCGTATTCGGCCGTGAGGAGAACGCCGTGGGCCGTCACTCAGCTGCTCCCCTCCGGTGCGGCGAGCACGAACCGAATCTGGTGGTCGTCGGCCGGCATGCCCTTTCCGCTATCGGCGATCCTCGTTGTCGATGACGATCGCGACGAACGCCGCTTGCAGGGGATCGACACCGTCGGCGTCGGGCTCGCCGTCCTCGCCGATCGTCACGCGGTAGAACTTCGCGGTGCAGAGATCGAGTCGCAGTGTCGTGGCGATCGCCTGCCGTTCCTCGTCGCCGGCGGCGAGATGTGCGACTTTTCGAGTTGTCTCGCCGCCGAGCACGATCTCGACTTCCGGGCGTTCTGGCAGGTTCCGCCACCACCGTCGTGTGCGCTGTGACAGCACCACAGCCGGTCGCCGTCGCGCACGTACTGGTCGGGCGTGGTGTAGCGGTGGCCGGTCTTGGCGCCCGTCACGGTGAGGATCAGGAACGTCTTTCCCATCGCCGAATGCAGGCCGGGCGTTCGCAGTAGCGTCATCACGGCCGTGTTCATCCACGGCTTGGGCGTGCCCGGCAGCTTGATCGTGGTCGTGTCGTTCGACATCGCAACACCACCTCCGCGTCGAGCGTGACGAGGCTCGCCGCAGGCGGCCAGGGACGTTGGGCCCTGGCGCTGGGGCCGACCGGCCGGGTTCAATGGCAACGTCGCTGTCCCTCACCTCGGGAGGTGTATGTGAGGGTTCTGGTCTGCTACGCAACACGGCATGGCGCGACGGCTGGCATCGCCGAACGCATCGCCGAACGGCTCGGTGGGTCTGACCTGTCGGTCGAGTGCCGATCGATCGACGACGTCGATGACGTCGATGCATACGACGCATTTGTGATCGGCGCTTCCGCCTACATGTTCCACTGGCTCAAGCAGGCAACGAAGTTCGTCAAGCGACACCGTTCGGTCCTCGCCTCGAAACCAGTGTGGTTGTTCAGCAGCGGCCCGCTCGGCACTGATCTCGTCGACGACGATGGCCGCGACGTGGTCGAAGTGACGAGGCCCAAGGAGTTCGACCGCCTCGAATCGCTCGTCCGGCCGGTCGAGACGCGGGTCTTCTTCGGGGCGTGGGACCCGGACTCGCCACCGAGCGGTATGGCCGAAAAGGTGGTGCGCTTGATGCCGGCCGCTCGAGCCGAGATCCCCGCCGGTGACTTCCGCGACTGGCCAGCGATCGACGCCTGGGCGGCCGGCATCGCCGCCACGCTCGACCACGATTCCCGATCCTGAGCGGCGACGACCCGGACGTCGGCACACCCCGACGGACGCCGACCTGCGCCGGGTACGTCGACATCTCGTCGAGCGTTGCTCCTAGCATCGCCGCGATGCAGTGGATCGGGGAGCTTCCGATGTACGTGGCGGCGCCGACCGGGGAGGGGCCGTGGCCCGGCGTGATCGTCGTCCACGACGCGCTCGGCATGACCGGTGACCTCCGCCGACAGGCGGACTGGCTGGCGGGAGCCGGGTTCCTCGCGGTCGCGCCGGATCTGTTCCACCGGGGAGGCCGGGTGCGTTGCCTGTTCACCGCGATCCGCGAAGTCATGCGCCGCGAGGGGGCGGTCTTCGACGATCTGGAGACGACGCGCTCTTGGCTGTCGAACCAAGCTGGCTGCACCGGTGATGTCGGCGTCATCGGTTTCTGCTTCGGCGGCGGCGTGGCGCTGCTGCTCGCTGGCACGGGGGGCTACGGGGCATCCAGCGTCAACTACGGCGCCGTGCCGAAGGACGCAGCCAAGCTGCTGGCCGACGCGTGTCCGATCGTGGCCAGCTACGGCGCCAAGGACATCAGCCTCCGCTCCGACCCGAAACGACTGCACGCCGCGCTCGACACCCTCGGCATCGCCCACGACATCGAGGTCTACCCCGACGCCGGCCACGCATTCCTCAACGACCACGACGACACCGACGTCCCCCGATGGGCGATCGTGATGGGCAAACTCTCGAAGTCGGACTTCCACGAGGCATCGGCGGTGAACGCCCGCCGACGGATCATCGAGTTCTTCGACCGGCACCTCCGCCGATGAGCGATCAGGATACGAAAACACAAGGCGCTAGAATGACGCCCTGGTCAGCGGCCACGACAGGGTTCGGGCACCCACAGCTTGGCCGTCCGGCTTAGGGTCTTCGCCTAGACGCGTACGGCTGAGGTCTGACATCCACGTGACCGCAGGCTCGGCCCGCATCGCCGGCGACGCATCCTTGAGCGGCGACGAAGATGGGGGGAGTCGGCCCGGGCACTCACCGGTCGCGCCTGAGTGGCCCCGGATCTTGAACGGGAACACAGGCTTCCCTGAGCCTCATATTCGTATTACGGTAACCTGGGTGTTCGGTTCCAACGATCAACGTTCATGCGCGGCTACGACGAGGAGACCATCCTTCACGCCGTCGAGCACGCGGTCGCCGTCGTGGATCTGGAACCCGACGCTGACCCGCCGAAAGGCGCTCGCCATCGGCCCCGACCCTGCCGGCAACCTTCTCGAGGTCATGTGGCTCGACCTGGCCGACACCGAGCTCGTGATCCACGCCATGGCGCTGCGACCCTCGTTCTCCTACCTGCTCCCCACCGGAGAGGACCCGACACCATGACCACCCACAAGACCAAGACGGGACGGACCCTGACCGACGCCGACATCGACGCGCTGGCCGAGGAGGTCGTAACAACCGACTATGACATCGAAGAACTCAAGAACCGCCGCCGTGGCCGACCGGCCATGGGCTCAGGTCCGGCCGAGGTCGTGCCGGTGCGCATCGATCCCGAGCTCAAGGCGGCGATCGAGGCCCGTGCCGAGGCCGACCACACCACGACCAGCGAGATCATCCGCGAAGCGCTCCGCAAGTTCCTCGACGTCGCCTGACAGTGATCCGCTCCGCCGGGAGTGTCGTTGTGCAAATGTCGTTGTGCAAATGGTTTGCCAAATGCAGCCAGCGGCAACGAGCTCCACAGCGCCACCTCGTCGTCGTCGTAGTAGGTGGCCATGACGTTCGGCCGCGGGATCGACGCGATCGTGATGTCGACCCGGTTGCCGGAGGGGTGTGCGCATGCCCGACACCGTGATCGCCCCTACCACAAGGACCTGGCAGATGGCGTTGGGATCGTCGGCGTCGAATGTGAGCAGATAGTCCTCGCCGTCGAGCACCGGGCGGCCCGTCGGTTCGCTGCCCTCCGCAGGATCCGCGGGCGCCTCGCCCTCGCTCTCGGCCTTGGCCGTCGTGTCCGAGGCGGAGCTCGCCGTTGACGTCGACGGTTCTCGTGCGTCGTCGTCGCCGGAGCCTCCGCACCCGACGAGGACGCCGGCCGCCAGGCCAGTACGAGATCCACGATCGCTGCGCGGGCTCTGCTGGCGGTCTGGTGCATCAGGTCCTCCGGGTGCTGGCTGGTGCTGCGCGCGGAGGCGGCGATGACGATGAGCTGACCGCCCCTGACTCCATGGTCACGACCGCAGGGTCCGAGGGCGGCGGGAACGACGACGCTGCAGCGTCACTCGAGCAGGATGATCCGTCCAATCCCGTGGTGGGCGGCTACCGGGTGGCAGGCGAACCCGGCACCGAGCTTGAGATCGAGGTCATCGCCGTCGCTGCAGGCGCTGGACCAGACACCCGTCCTGCGCGACGAACCGTTCTGAAGGCTGTTCTCGACGTTCGTCGATTCGGCCACCATCACCATCACCATCACCATCGCGGTCGCCGAGGGCGAGGCGGCGACGCTCGAGGTCTTCTACGGCCGCGCCGTCGACCCCGAGAACCCGACGCTCGGCGTCGACATCGTCGACCCACTCGAGACCCTCGAGGTAGGGGAGCGAGCCGGTCACCGTCGCACTCCCGTAGCGTCAAAGCTGGAGCGCCAAGCAATGGTGTCGGTGCCCGATATTCCATCGTGGCTGGTCAGGCTGCGTTTCGGTACTCGCTGATGAGGCCGTCACAGCGGGTGGTTCGCAGGACCCGAAGGCTCGGGCGAGCGACTTGGTCGGGTCTCGATGTGGCCGAAGAACAGGAAGTAGCGGCGCAGGGTGGCGGTGTCGACGGTGAAGAAGTCGCATGCGACGGCGGCTTGGGAGCGCAGGAAGTCGGTCCAGGTCAGGTCGCTTGCGTCGGTGTGATCGCCCCTCGCTTCGATCGCTGATGGCAGGTCACGTTGTTCGGTCCCTCGCTCGTTGCGGTCGCCAGGTGACGCGACGAAGCTGGCTCGATGACTGCTCCTCAGTGTTTGCCGGCCATTGCTTCTGCGGCTGCTCAGTCGATCACATCCGTACCGATCACAAGCCCCGAGGCGAGAGCGGGCGATGTGCGCGACTACCTGCTGTCGTCGCCACGGTTCGAGAGCGCAGCGGATGTGGCTGTGGTGCAGGAGGGGCGCTTGATCGGCCTGGTGCGCATCGAGGATCTGTTCTTCGCTGCGAGTGATGAGCTGATAGCGGAGCTGATGGATACCGATCCACCGACGGTTGGCCCCCACGCCGACCAGGAGGCGGCGGCCTGGAAGTCGGTGGAGCATGGTCAGGGAGCGCTGGCGGTCGTCGATGACGACGGCTTGTTCGTGGGGCTGATTCCGTCGTGGCGGATGTTGGGCGTGCTGCTCCACGAGCATGACGAGGACTTGGCGCGGTTGGCCGGCTACCTCCATCAGGGAGATGTCGCGAGGTCCGCAATGACAGAATCGGTGGTGCGGCGCTTCTGGCATCGGCTGCCGTGGCTGCTCGTCGGCCTGTTGGCAGCGATGGCCGCAGCGGGGATCGTGGGAGGTTTCGAGCAACGGTTGGAGGCCAACGTCGCGCTGGCCTTCTTCATCCCGGGGGTCGTGTACATGGCCGACGCGGTCGGAACCCAGACCGAGGCGGTAATCGTGCGTGGTCTCTCGGTCGGACTCCCGGTCCGTGGCGCCGTCGCTCGTGAGTTGATCACCGGTGTCGCGATGGGTTTCTTCCTGGCCGTGGTCGCCTATCCGATGGCGTTGCTGTGGGCCGAGCCTGGTGTCGCGGCGACCGCGGCGACGTCGATCTGGGCAGCGTGCGCGGTGGCGACGGCGGTCGGGATGGGGCTCCCGTGGCTGCTGGGCTTGTTGGATCAGGACCCCGCATTCGGGAGTGGCCCGCTGGCCACCGTGGTGCAGGACCTGTTGTCGATCCTCATCTACTTTGGTTTCGCGATGCTGTTGGCGTGAGGGTTCGTTGCGGGTCTGCCCGACGTAACAGCACGACGGCGACATCCCTTCGTCCGGGCGGTCTGGTGATGGTGGATCGGCGTCTGGTGTGGGCCGTTGCTGGCGATCGTGTGTGGTTGGCGGCTCGTTCGGTCCAGCCGTGGGCGGCGGCGAGCCCGTATGGCGGCATGTTGCCGTACAGGGTCTCGATTCGCTCGCGGGGCTCGATGTAGGTCTCGTGCCAGATGCCGACGTCGCCGGTGGCTGCGCCCGCTCTGCTGGTTGAACTTGGCCCATGTCGGGGCGTGGGTGAGGTGCGGGTTCCGGGCGTAGGCGCCGCGTTCCTCAGCGCTGCGCCAGTATTGGATGAGCGCGGTCTGACGGCAGCTTCGCAGCTGCCGTCCGGGTCGCAGTGGTAGGAGTTCGTCGTGAGCGTGGTTGACTGAGGCAATGAACGATCCCGCCGCCGGGTCACCCAAGCGTGCCTGTCCGAGCCAGCAGTCGTTCAGGATGCTGAACCGGCTGGTGAGACCGCTCGTGAAGGCTGGCCTCGGGTCGCCCTTGCCGCTCGGGCTGCGTGTTGGCGACAAGGTGGTGGTGTCGACGGTCCGCGAGAAGTCGCAGTGGCTGAAGAACGTCGAGGCGAATGAACAGACTGCTGTGTGGTACTGCGGTCGCCGACACGAAACGAACGCTGCGGTGCGGCGGGGCCCGCTCAATGTCGTGACGCTGACGCGGAGCCGGAGGCGGTAGGCACCGTCGAGCCCGTCGCCGTTGAGCAAACCCATGCGGGTGGCCAGAGCCTGGTGTCGTGGGATCCGTGCCCTTGCAGCCGCCTCGAACGGCACAGGGCGATCACCACCCAGAGGTGCCGGGCTCACCCTTGAACGGGCCGACAACGTCGTCGGTGATCCATCCCCCGTAGAAGCCACCGGCTTGGGGCCGCACCACTTCCCCATCCACCGTACAGCGGACTCGGCCCGGGTAGAAGGAGATCCAGCCTGCGTACTCGGCGAACTCCGGGTACGGGTCCGGATATCGCCAGCCAACGGGCTGGGTGGTCCCCGCAACCGCCAGGTACTCGGCCACACCTTTCCACTCGCAGTGCGATGAGCCCGGCACCCGCACCAATCGCCCCGAGGTCACCGATTCCGGTGGCAGATAGAAGGCGGGCGGGTGCGACGTCTCGAGGACACGCACGGAACGGTCGGTCGACGCCACCAGGCCTCGACCCTCCGAAACCTCCACCGTCCGGCCGTCTGGTACCACCACAGGGGGTCGTGGGTAGTCCCACACCGATTCTTGGCCGGGGCCGGGATCGTCGGCGAACGGTGGATGTTGTTGGCCGCGGTACTGCCAGCCATCGCGCACACGCTGGAGCCACTCTGGAGTGTCGTTCCGCACGTTCGACATGCTAGCCGTGCCCACCGTCTGCGCTCCGGCCCTGGCGTCACCTTCCCCGCGGGCGATGGGCGTCCGATCGTCACCTCCGGGTTGCTGCCGAGGCTGACCGACATGCAGTAGCCAATCGAACAGACCCCCTTGACGTCCCGGGTGTGCGCAGGGCGCTCAGGCGCCGCAGGGTGGTGAGGCCGGGTCAGGCCGACGACAAGGGCGCCAGGCACCGGGCACGGGTTCACGTTCGTCGGATCCTGAACGGGCCCTTCGCCGTCGAGGGATCGACTTCCCGGCCTCGCTGCGTGATGATCACCTGGCCGGCGGCGGTGAGTCGGCGCGCTGCGCTGCGGGCGGGTTCCATCAGTTCTCGCCAGTGGTCGGGGTCGACCTCTCTCGCCGCCTCGCTCGGACAGATCGTCGCGCCGGCGGCGCGTTGTCGGAGCAGGTCGAGGATGGCACTCTCGAGTGCGGTGTCGACCGCGCGGATCTTGCGTTGCCGGCACGCGTCGGAGCAGTACCTGACCTCCTCCCAGTGCTTCGCCCACGCCTTGCGCCGCGACATCGACCGGCCGCACGACGCGCAGATCTTGAACTCGCCGGCCCGCCTCACGCGCGGTCCACCCGCGTGCGCCAGGCGCTGAAGGACTTCACTGAACCCGGGCGGGGCGTGCGCAGCCACGGCCACGGGTGTGTCTCGGCGAGGTCCAGCGCAGAGGCTCGGGTCTCGAAGCCGGGGACCGGAGCGTGAGTGACCGCAAGCGCACGGTCGCGCAGCTCGACTACCGGATCGCCCAGGTAGACCTCGACCGGACGGCCCTCGGCAAGCTCGACGAGCGTCTCGGTCAGGAACACGAGCCGCTTGCCGTCGAGGCGGAGACGAGCGAGAAGTGGTTCGTCGAACACGAAGGCGGCGGGTAGCTCGGGGTTCGCCGCGAGTGCCGGATCGGCCTGCCCCAGTGACTCGGCCGTGAGCCAGACGGTGTCGGGTCCACGATTCGCGACCACGTGGTCCGGGCCGGTGAGGTCGACCTCGTCTGGCCACTCGACCGTCATCATCGGGAGCTCGTCGGGCCAGTCCTCGATCGGGCACGCATCGCGATACGGGCACCGCCGGCACCACCCCGGCGCTCGTCGCTCGACCTGGTATCGACTGAAGCCGTAGTGCTTCGAGGAGCCCAGGCCGGTGGTCCACTGCCAGCCGAGCCGGTTAGCGGCGCGCGAGCCATCGAGGAGATGGTGGAAGAAACGATCCTCGCCCCGGCGCCAGTCCAGGCCGTTGCGCACCGTCCAATCGCTCGCCAACCACATGCGCGTCTGGTTCACCAGCCAGCCGTCCCGCTCGAGCTCGGCGACGCTCGTGTTCAGGCAAGGAAGCCTCCGATCCCACCCGTCGCCGGGCTCGGTCGTCACCGGTCGTCGCCGGAGCGGCCGACTCGACGCCCGACCCAGGCGCGCATACCAGTGGCGTGCGTACTCCTGCCACAGCAGCTCGTCGCGAAACTTCTGCACATCCCGCTCGGGACCGCCGGCGACCGCGTCCCAAACATCGCCAAGTGTCAGCAGTCCGTGGCGGACGAAGGGCGATAGGCGCGAGGCACCGCGCCGCTCGACCGGGTCGACCTCGTTGCGGCGGCCGGCATAGCCGGCGACGTCGAAACCAGCGAGCGTGGCATCGGCCGACCGCTGGCCGCCTCGGATCGAGGATGAACCGGCCACCGTTGCATCGACCAGGTGGCCCAAGTGTTCGGCCACGAATGCCTCGACCGCTCTGCGAGTCGCAGGGGGAAGTCTGAGTCGCGTCACTCCCGCAGTGTGGCGCGTCGGTCCAGCTGTTGACGAAAGGGCTGTGCGCAGCACGGACTCTTTCGCGCCAGGCTCCAGCGGCGCGGCGGCGACCCGCCCACGAGGCTGATGCCGATCCGATCACGACCGTGAACGACTCGATGGTCCACCGCAGTCCGCGCCCGACGGTGGCAGAGCTGGTCTGGGCGCTGTCTGGAGCGGTCATCGGTCGGGTTGGTCGAGTGCGCGATCGGCCAGGTCACGTTCACCGAGCTCGCGCATCTGCTGGTCCAGGCGCCGGTTCAGGGTGAGGAGCCGGCCGATGATCTCGAGGATCCACCAGTCCATATGGGGTTCTCCTTGTCGGCAGACGATCGCCACGGTGGCCGTGGGCAATGGTGGTGAACGACGCCACGGTGGCGGGGGTGCGGCGGCGGTGCCGGTCAGCAGCGATGCCCGCCTGGACTCGCTCGAACAGATCCGGAGGTGGGACGACGCGGCTACCGACGTCAAGAAGCGCTTCGTGCAGGAGGTTCTCGAGACGACTCATCGTTGCTCCTCCCCGTCGTCGGTCAGATCCGTTGTCGTTCGCAATCGGGCGAGGCCGTCGATCCTGTCGGCGTTGGTGGAGCTGGTTCCCGTACGGCGCAGGTGGTCCAGGCCTCGCTGCGGCTCTTCACATCCGGGCAACCGGACGAGGCAGGGGAACGTCGCCGCTCGGAGCTGGGCATCGGACCTGTGGGCGCAGCTCAACGATCCCGGCGAGACGCATTCGACGGTCTCGCTGATGGGCCGGTGGCTGCGTGACCGTCCTCAACGCCCTTGCCCCACCCGACGAGAGGCCGACGACGCCGGAGGGCTCGTCGACCTTCTCATCGCCTCGCAACAGCCCGGCCTCGACGACACCGAGATCGCTGCCCTCGACCAACGACTGCTGACGACCATGGACGCGCTCGGCATCTCCGAAGCCTGCACCCGACAACTCGCCGGCGGCTGACGACCGCCATCGCGCGCCGATAGGCCGATGTTGGTCCTCTGGCTTGTCACCCGGCCATGCCGGTCGCTTCGTCCGTCCTGAACAAGGGAGCAGTGGGCTCCCACCAGTCACCCGACCGCGGGCCGAGGGCCCGACACTCGAAGGAGACCCCAACATGAACACCCGACGCTCAACCATCCGACGAGCGGCAGGCGCCATGATCATCGCCGGCACGGTGAGCTTCTCCGGCACCGGAACCGCAGCGGCCGACCATGTTCACTCCAAGCAGGTCGGCACTGGCAACTGCGTGCTGCTCGCACAACACGGTGGGGAGGGAGACGTCGACCTCCCCTTCGCAAGCGCCGCCCAGATCGAAGCGAACCGAGCCCACCCGCTGCACCTGCTCGTCCACCTCGGACAGCCAGGCAACAACTTCGCCATCGGCGTAGCCGGAACCGGATCAGACCCCTGCATCGGCACGGGCGACTACCTCAACGACTGACCGCGAGGGGTGGGCACGACACGGTGATGTTCGACTACCGCGAGAACGGTCCCGAGGGTGAGCCGTCGGTCGTGTACGTCGACGAGGACCGGGTGCCTCAGCGGATCGCAGGGTCGTTCGACGAGTTCGTCGCCGGCCTGATTGAGTGTCTTGGGATTCGTTGACTGAGCCTGGGGGCCGGCGGCTGAGCGTGGAGGGGATCACCGTTGGCGCGTTCCATTTCTTTGTTGCTGTTGGCGAGTTGAACCCCCACCGTGCGGCGCAGCGGGGCGGAATTGGCCAACAGGCTCGAACTGTGGCGTTGAGTGCGCTCGGGCTTCAGCGGAGGAGTTGTTCGGCGGCGGCCCCGAAGGTCCTGGCGATGGTGGGATCGCGGCGGGTTTTGGCCAGGAGCATGAGGCCTTCCATGTGGGCGAGCAGGGCGAGCGAGGTGGCGGTCGGGTCGAGGTCTGCGGTCAGTTCGCCCGAGGCCTGCCCCGACTCGATCGCGGTGGCGAAGGTGGCGGCCATCTCGTCGAACACCTGGCTCACGCAGGCTCGGATGGCTTCGTCGGTGTTGGCGAGTTCTAGGGCGAAGTTCCCGAAGCGGCACCCCGATATCGCTCCCTCGGCGTCCATCTCGTGGGCCAGGCCCATGGTGATCAGTTCCCCGAACCGGTGGAACGTGTCGATGGTGCTCGCCGGCTGCCCGAAGGCTTCGGCGAACACCTTGGAGCGGATGCGCTGCCAGGACCCCTCGAGGAGTTCGACCGCCAGCGCTGCCTTGGAGTCGAAGAAGTGGTAGAAGCTGCCCTTGCGGACCTCGGCCTCGCGGCAGATATCGGCGACGCCGACGGCCTCGTAGCCGCGGTAGCGCAGCAGCCGATCAGCTGCGGCGAGGATCCGCTCTCGTGGCGCCCGTTGTACTTCCCCTCCGCAGGTGCTCGGGTATGGGGACTGGTTCGTGTCTGGGCTCACGGTGATCAGGGTAGTTGACCGGTCGCCTGTGGGGGCAGGGGACGCCGCGCCACCCTTATAGTTGACCGGTCGTCTACAGCTCGATAGGGTGCGGTCGGAAACGCCGACAAGGTCGGGCCGTCAGGTCTGGGTTTGTCTGAAAGGCCGGCGTGAACCATGACCATCTGGAGGGGATCCCCGACCATGAACTGCCTCCGATGACGGCGCCACACAGAGCCGGCGCCGCCAAGAATGGGCCGGTGATCGAGGAACCGGGGGCGGGCCGCGCTCGGGCCGTCGACTGGATGGCGCCGCTGGCGGCCACCGCCTCGATGGTGGTCATCTTCGTTGCCTTGCTCGCCGTTCCGGTGCAGGTGGCGTCGGATCGCGAGCTGTCTCCGGCGCAGACCGCGTCGTGGATCGTCGCGCTTTTCGGCCTCCCGGCGGTGCTGAGCTTGCTGCTGATCTGGCGCTATCGCCAACCGCTGGTTCTCACCGGCAACGTCTTCGTCTGGATCTACCTCGTCCGCCTCGGATCCGGTATCACCTGGAGCGACCTCGTCGGCGCCTCCATGCTCGCCGGTGTGATCGTGACTGCGCTCGGCCCCCTGCGGCTCACCCGGTTCCTGAGAGGCTGTCGTTAAAATCCAACCTGGTGGATCGGGGCTTTGGTCCCGGTCGGGTGGTCTGATGGTATAGAGTCTAATTCGTGGAAGATGAGATTCTTGATACAGTTAAGACCTG
>JBHJNQ010000044.1:0-57110 GCA_050330635.1 Acidimicrobiales bacterium
CTTAGGGCCCGCCGCGGGTTTGATTGAGCGTTACGCGGTGATGGTGTAGTTCCAGTCTCCGTGCCAGTCATGGGCGGTGACGGGGATTGCCTTGAACTGGGTGTCGGTGATCTTGACGCCCTTCTCGTACCAGCCGTCGTCGTAGACGGCCTGGACGGTGAGGCCGGTCTTGGTGGTGGTCGCGCCGATGAGCTCGACGATGGTGCGGATGTCGGTGAGCGACCTGCCCCGCCAGTTCATCGAGATGAACGAGAAGAGCCGATGCTCGATCTTGTTCCACTTCGACGTCCCGGGCGGGTAGTGCAACACCGTTATCGTCAGACCGGTCTCCGCTGCGAGGCGGGCGAGGTGCCACTTCCAGGCTCGGACCCGGTAGCCGTTCGACCCGCCCGCGTCCGCGGTGATCGTCAGCGTCGTCGCGTTCGGGAACCGGTGGCGACCGTGGCTTGTCCACCAGCGTCGGATCGCTTCGACCGCGAACTCGCTGGTGTCGGCGCTGTCACCGACACTGACCCAGCCTTCGTCGTTGCCGAGGTCATAGATCCCATACGGGATGGCCTTCGCGAACTCACCCAACCCACGATCCGCGAAGTCGTGCACGTTGGCCCGCGTCGGATCCCCCGCCGGCCGCCACTCCCGGCCCCCGTTGGCATACTCACCGATCAACTCCTTCTTCTTGGTGTCCACCGAGATCACCGGTTCACCCGCCGCCAACGCAGCCGCGACCTTCGCGTTGAGGTACTCGAACTGGCCGTTGCGGTCCGGGTGCGACGCCCCTTCCAACTGCTTCGACGGCGCCTGCAACGAGTACCCCATGTCATGCAGCATGCGCCGCACCAGTTCCGCCGACGCCCGGAACCCCGCCTTGACGAGCTGATCAGCGAGCTCATAGGTCGACGTCAACGTCCACCGCAACGGCGACATCGGATGCCCCCGTGTCTCGGGCCACACCAACTCATCGAGCGCCTCGAGCAAACCAGGCTGCTTCTCGATCGCCGGCTTGTCCCCACCGCCAGGCTTACGCAACCGATCCGACGGCTCGATCCCCGCCTCGACCTCGCCTTGGGCCTTGATCACCGTGTTCCGGCTCATCCCCGATGCCGCCGCCACCGCCGTCTTGCCGCCGCGTCCCAACTCCGACGCCACCGCTCCCGCCACCACCCTGCGCTGCACCTCGTTCAAATGTGGCAACACCCGCTCAAAGAACCGCCCCAACTCTTCGCTCGATGCCTCCACACCATGAACACTAACACGCGCGTTCTAACCTGTGGCGAACCCTAACGGCAGGGTGTCGAAATGGGCGCCATCTCGTCAAGGGCTGGTAGGAGGCCAATGCCAGCAAGTTGGCTTCGGGCAGCTCGGGCAGGTAGTCGACAGACTCTGCCGAGGCGTAGGCGCCGCGGATGCTGGCGAAGACAGCCGGCGACACCCGAGGAAACATCCGGCTCCCTACACCCGATCCGAGCTGGCGAGTCTTGCTGCGTCAGGAGCCACAGCGTCCGGAGGGCCCGAACAGCAAACGTGTTTGCGAGCCTGGCGTCAGCGTCGGCCATCCACCATAGCGTGCCCAGGGAGTCATGCGAGGCCCTCGATCCGGTAGGCGTCCAGGGATCGCTGTTCGACGGTGGGGAGGTCGATGACGACCTGATGGCCAGCGGCGCGGACACCGGTTCTTTCGGTCGCTGCGAGCAATCTTGTGCCGGCGTCATCGCCTGGCATGATGAGCGGCGTGAGCACGCAACTCCAGACCGACTACCTCATCATCGGTGCAGGCGCGATGGGTATGGCGTTCGCTGATGTCCTGCACACCGAGAGTGACGCCACCTTTCTGTTGGTGGACCGACACGGTCGACCTGGGGGCCACTGGAATGATTCGTACCCGTTCGTGCGGTTGCACCAGCCATCGGCGTTCTATGGGGTGAACTCGTCGCCGTTGGGTGACGACACCATCGACCGGTTCGGCTGGAACGCTGGACTGTTCGAGTTGGCCTCGGGCAGCGAGATCGTCACGTACTTCGAGCGGGTGATGCAACGGCAGTTCCTCCTGTCGGGGAGGGCCCAGTATTTCCCGATGTGCAACTACCTGGGTGATCGCCGTTTCGAGTCGCTGGTTTCGGGCGACAAGTTCGAGGTGGCGGCAGCGAAGGTGGTCGACGCCACGTTCATGAACGTCAAGGTGCCGTCGGTCGTGGGCCCCTCATACGACGTGGCCGATGGTGTGCGCTGCGTCGCCCTGAACGAGCTGCCCAAGACGACGACACCACCGGATGGCTACGTGATCGTGGGTGCCGGCAAGACGGGGATGGACGCGATTCTGTGGCTGCTCGCCAACGACGTCGATCCTGACGCGATCACGTGGATCACGCCGCGGGACTCATGGATTCTCGACCGGGCGAATATCCAGCCAGGACCCGATTTCTGGGATACGACCCTCGCCAATGCGGCCGCTCAGGTACAGGCCAGCGCCGAGGCAGCGTCGGTGGATGACCTGTTCCACCGACTCGAGGCCGCGGGCTCCCTGATGCGGATCGATCCCGCAGTCCGCCCGACGATGTATCGCTGCGCGACGTGCACTCGGGCCGAGCTGGCTCAACTGCAGCGCATTCGGCGTGTCGTGCGCATGGGCCGGGTTCAGCGCATTGAGCCCGAGCGGGTGGTGCTCGGCGAGGGGGAGATTCCTACCACGTCGCAGACCCTCCATGTCGACTGCGCGGCCGACGGACTCGAGCGGCGCCCCGCTCGGCCGGTGTTCGATGGCGACCAGCTCACCCTGCAGACGGTCCGCCATTGCCAACAGGTCTTCAGCGCGGCGCTGATCGCACACATCGAGCTCGGGTACAGCGACGAGGCAAGGAAGAACCGGTTGGCCACCGTCGTGCCGCACCCGAACACCGACATCGACTGGCTGAGAACGGCACTCGGCAACGCCATCAACACCGCCGTGTGGCGCGAGGACAGCGCACTCACCCAGTGGCTGGCCGAAGCTCGACTCGACGGCTTCAGCCGGTCGAGGACAGGGGAGGGCTCGACCCCCAGTCAGCGGGCGTCGATGAAGCTGATGGCCAAGCACGGCGCGCAGTCGGTGGTGAACCTGCAGCGCCTCATCGACGAGGCCGAGGCTGAAGGTCGGACTAGCTACTTGCGCTAGAGGCGTGGCGTCGGTCCAGCGATTGGAGGCTCCGGAAACAGCCATGGCCATGGATGACCGAAACTGCGACCCCAAGACGCGTGCCCGGCTGGCCGAACTGCGTCGTTCGGCCAGTCGACGCGCTGCGGATCTGGCGAATGGCTTCGACGCCATCGTTCAGGCGGCCAGCGACGTAGCGACCGACGACGAACACGACCCCGAGGGCCACACGATCGCCTGGGAACGCCAGCAACTCGCGGCACTCCTGGCCGAAGCCAGGGAAGCGCTCGCGGGCATCGAGGCGGCCGAGCTACGCTTCGAAGCAGGATGGTACGGGATCTGCACAATCTGCGGCCTGCCGATCTCGGTAGACCGCCTCCACGCCCTGCCCGCCACACCCACCTGCATCGCCTGCGCCGGGCGCTGCACACCGTGAACCATCGGCACGAACATGAGGCGGGGACCCCGTCGAGCTGTTGGGCGAAGCATCATCACCATCGAAGCGGGATCACGAAGGACAACGCCATGCAACTGACCAGACGACGCCTTCGGCCTCGCCGATGCCAGCGGTCAGGCAGCTCCGGAGTCGCCGGACCCGGTGATCGTGCCACCTGGAGACGCCACGCTGTCGAGATGACGGTCGCACGAGGAGCCCCCCCTGCGCGGCGGCGAGCATGTGGGGGGCTCCGATCGCCGACCTCCTGTCGAGCCGTGCCTCGGTGACCCGGAGCTGCGAGCCTGGGGATCGTGACCGAACTGGCGCATCAGACGATCGCGGGCAGCCCATTGACACGGCTCGTCTCGTCGAGGTCTGCAGACGCTACGGCGTGACGAGCTCTCGGTCTTCGTGTCAGTGGCACGGGGTGAGGTCGAGCCCGACCGCGATGTCGACCCGCTGTTCTCGCTGGCGCCCGACGCTCGCTGGTCGAGGATGGCGGCCGGACGATGGTGGGGCATGGGCCGAGATCCCGGGCAGATCGCTGGCCGTCCCGTGGGAAGCGGTGAGGGCGGCTATCCTCCGCTCCGATGGTGCCTCCTACCCCATGGGCTCTCCGGCGGTGGCCGTGACCGTTGGGGCCATGACCGGTGGGCCCATCACCGGAAGGGCCATGACCGGAAGGGTTGTGGTCGGGCGGGGGTGGCGCCGGTGAAGCCGGTGCCGTTCGCCTACCACCGGCCCGCCACCGTGGCCGAAGCGGTCGAGCTGCTGGGCCGGCTCGACGACGCCAAGGTCCTGGCCGGGGGCCAGAGCCTGGTGCCTCTCATGAACTTCCGCATGGCCGCACCGGCCCACCTGATCGACGTGTCCCGACTGGCCGAGTTGGCCACCGTCGCTGTCACCGACGACGCGGTGACGGTCGGTGCCGCCGTGACCCATTCCGACCTGCTCGGCCACGGCCCGGCCACCGTCGCCGTCCCCCTGCTGGCCCAGGCCGAGCGGCTCGTGGCCCACGAGGTGATCCGCAACCGGGGCACGGCCTGCGGATCCCTGGCCCACGCCGACCCCTCCGGCGAGCTGACGGCGGTGCTGGCCCTGCTCGACGGCTCGGTGGAGGCCACCTCCACCCGGGGCACCCGCACGATCCCGGCCGACGAGCTGTTCGTCGGGCCGCTGATGTCGTCGCTGGCCGATGACGAGCTGATCGTCTCCGCCCGGTTCCCCCGCCCGCCGGCGTCGACCGCCAGCGCCTTTCGCGAGGTGGCCCGCCGCCACGGCGACTACGCCGTGTGCGGGGTGGCGGTGACGGTCGACCGCCCCCGCCCCGATGCCCCGGCGGCCTCGGCCCGGGCCGCCTTCGTCTCGGTCGGTCCGACCCCGGTCGTGATCGAGCTCGACGAGGCCGTGGCGGGACGGGCGCCGAGCGGGATCGACCGGGGCGCCCTCTACGACCACGTCGTCGAGCGGGTCGACCCACCCGACGACATCCACGCCTCCGCCGACTACCGCCGTCACCTGGCCGGTGTCCTCGTGGGCCAGGCCCTGGCCGACGCCCTCGGGGTGACCCATGGCTGAGCCCAGGGCCGAGCCCTCCCATGAGCCGACCCACCAGGTAGAGCTGGAGGTCAACGGCACGGCGGTCACGATCCGGGTCCCCGCCCGCCGGTTGCTGTCCGACGCCCTCCGCCACGACGTCGGCCTCACCGGCACCCACGTCGGCTGCGAGCACGGGGTGTGCGGCTGCTGCACCGTCCTGGTCGACGACCTGCCGACCCGGTCGTGCCTGATGTTCGCGGTGGCGGCCGAGGGCCGCGCCATCCGCACGGTCGAGGGCCTGGCCGCCCCGGACGGCACCCTCCACCCGGTGCAGGAGGCCTTCCGCGAATGCCACGGACTCCAGTGCGGGTTCTGCACCCCCGGCTTCCTGATGACGGCCACCGCCCTGCTGGAGCGACGGCCCGACCCCAGCGACGACGAGATCACCGAGGCCCTGGCCGGCAACCTGTGCCGTTGCACCGGCTACCAGAACATCACCGCCTCGGTCCGCCGGGCCGCCGAGCTTAGGCTCGGGCTCGGAGGCCATCGGTGAGGGTCGGAGTTCATCGGATGGATCGGATGGCGGCCCGGTGACCACCCGGGCCTTCGGCCAGCGGATCCGCCGCAACGAGGACCGGCGTCTCCTCACCGGTCACGGCTCCTTCACCGACGACGTCGGCCCCCACGCCTGGGCCCTGGTCATGGTCCGCTCCCCGTACGCCGCCGCCCGCATCGTCTCGATCGACACCTCGGCCGCCGCCGCCCTGGACGGCGTCGTCGCCGTCTGGACCCACGACGACCTCCCCGGTCGCCTCGCCGAGCCCCTGCCCCTGCTGATCCCCCACCCCTCCCTGACCCACCCCCGGACCCAGGACGTCCTGGCCCGGGACCGGGTCCACCACGTCGGCCAGGCCGTGGCCGCCATCCTCGCCGTCGACCGCTACGTCGGTGAGGACGCGGCCGAGCTGGTCGAGGTCGAGTACGAGCACCAGGCCCCGGTCGTCGGGATCGAGGCGTCGCTGACCGCCGACCGGCTGGTCCACGACGACATCCCCGGCAACGTGGCCGCCCGCCACCTCGACCACGTCGGCGACGTCGAGGAGGCGCTGGCCTCCGCCCCCCACCGCCTCGAGCTCGAGTTGACCATGGAGCGGAGCATGGGCTCGGCCCTGGAGGGGCGGGCCTGCTACGCCGACTGGGACCGCCACCGCCGCCGGCTCCAGGTCCACAACGCCACCCAGACCCCGACGAGCCTGCGGTTCGCCCTGGCCAACATCCTCGGCCTCCCCGACGAGCAGGTCGAGGTGGTGGCCATCGACGTCGGCGGCGGCTTCGGCACCAAGATCATCCACCCCTGGCCGGAGGACATCCTCTGCGGTTGGGCGGCCATGACCCATGGCCACGAGGTGAAGTACACCGAGGACCGCAGCGAGCACTTCGTGGCCACGTCCCACGAGCGGGCCCAGCACCACCGGGTCACCGTCGGGTTCGACGACGACGGCCGGATCCTCGGCCTCGACGTCGACTTCGTCCACGACAACGGCGCCTTCACCCCCTACGGGATCATCAACCCCCTGATCACCGCGGCCCAGCTTCCCGGCCCCTACCGGCTCCCGGCCTACCGGGTGGCGTTCCGCAGCGTCTACACCAACACCGTGCTGGTCAGCCCCTACCGGGGGGCCGGCCGCCCCCACGCCGTGTTCACCATGGAACGGACCGTCGACGCCATCGCCCGCCACCTCGGCCTCGACCGGGCCGAGGTCCGGCGCCGGAACCTCATCCAGCCCGACGAGTTCCCCTACGACGTGGGCCTGACCTTCCAGGACGGCCGTCCCACCATCTACGACTCGGGCGACTACCCGGCCCTGCTGGGCAAGGCGCTAGACCTCATCGACTGGGACGGCTTCGAGGACCGGCGGGCCCAGGCCGCGGCCCGGGGTCGACGGCGGGGGATCGGGGTGGCGTGCTACGTGGAGGGCACGGGGCTCGGCCCCTACGAGGGGGGCCACGTCCGGGTCGAGACCGGGGGCACGGTCCAGGTGTCGACCGGGCTGGCCTCCAGCGGCCAGGGTCACCTGACCTCGTTCGCCCAGATCGTGGCCGACGAGCTCGGCGTTCCCTTCGACGACGTGGTCGTGGTCACCGGTGACACCAACCGCTTCCCCTACGCCGTCGGCACGTTCGCCTCCCGGGCCGCGGTGATGAGCGGCAACGCCGTGGCCGACGCCGCCCGCAAGGTCAAGGCCAAGGCCCTGGCCGTCGCCGCCGACGCTCTCGAGGCCAACCCCGCCGACCTGGAGATCGTCGACGGCGAGGTCCGGGTCAGGGGCACCCCGACCCGGGCCATCCCCCTCACCCAGGTGGCGGTGCTGGCCAACCCCCTTCGCTACTCGTTCTCCGAGGCGGCCCGGGCCGCCACCCAGTTCGCCGGTACCCCCGATCCCACCGAGCCGCCGGTCCGGCCGGGGGAGGAGCCGGGGCTGGAGGCCACCGGCTGGTACTCGCCGATCCGCGCCACGTTTGCCAGCGGGGTCCACGCCGTCGAGGTCGAGGTCGACCCCGACACCGCCGAGGTCGAGATCATCCGCTACTGCGTGGCCCACGATTGCGGCAACATGATCAACCCGATGATCGTCGAGGGCCAGATCCACGGTGGCGTGGCCCAGGGGGTGGGCGGCGCCCTCTACGAGCGGATGGTCTACGACACCGACGGCAACCTGAGGAACGCCTCGTTCATGGACTTCCTCATGCCCTACTGCACCGAGGTGCCCACGATCGAGACCGACCACCTGGAGACGCCGAGCCCCCTGAACCCGCTGGGGATCAAGGGAGCGGGCGAGGCCGGCGTGATCCCGGGGTCGGCCGTGATCGCCTCGGCCATCGAGGACGCCGAGGGCTTCACCGTCACCCGCATGCCGCTGGCCCCCGACGAGATCCACGCCCTGCGCCGGGCCGCGGGGACGGCAGCGCCCCCGAGCGGACCACTGTCGCCCGAAGGGCCCTCGGCGGTCGTGGCCTGAAGTACGGTTGCCGCCATGGCGTTCGCAGCACACAAGGTCGTGATCGAGGGGGTGTCGGACGCCGGAGGGCTGGTCGACCTGATCGACCGGGGTGAGGTCGACGCCGACGGGGTGATCGCCATCATCGGCAAGACCGAGGGCAACGGCGGGGTCAACGACTACACCCGCATCCTGGCCGATCAGGCCTTCCGGGGGGTGCTCGGGGCCCGGGGCACCCGTTCGGCGGCCGAGATCGCCGAGATCCCCATGGCCTGGTCGGGCGGGACCGACGGCGTCATCTGCCCCAACGCCGTGATCCTGTCCCGAACCGACGAGCCGGCCGGGGAGCCCGACGAGTCGCGCTTGACGGTCGGCATCGCTATGAGCGACGTCATCCTCCCGGAGGACATCGGCCGACCGGCCATGGTGATCAAGATCGCCGAGGCGGTGACGGTGGCCATGGCCGAGGCGGGGATCACCGACCCGGCCGATGTCCACTACGTCCAGACCAAGACCCCGCTGCTGACCATGGAGACCATCAACGACGCCAAGTCCCGCGGGGAGTCGGTCTTCACCGAGGAACCACTGGAGTCGATGGCGATCTCCAACGGCACCACCGCCCTCGGGATCGCCGTGGCCCTCGGCGAGATCGACATGCCGGCGGCCGACCAGATCGGCCACGACCTGTCGCTGTACTCCTCGGTGGCGTCGTGCTCGTCGGGGGTGGAGCTCGACCGGGGACAGATCGTGGTCGTGGGCAACGCCGCCGGGATCGGGGGTCGGTTCCGGGTCGGTCACTCGGTCATGCGCGACGCCATCGACCGCGACGGTGTCTACGAGGCGATCCGTTCGGCCGGCCTCGACCTGCCCGAGCGGCCCCACCCCGACGACCTCGGGGGTCGGGTGGTCCAGGTCTTCGTCAAGGCCGAGGCCGACCCGTCGTCGAAGCTCCGGGGTTACCGCCAGGTCATGCTCAACGACTCCGACGTCCACCACCACCGCCAGATCAAGGCCACCGTCGGCGGGGTCGTGGCCTCGGCCCTGGGAGAGCCGGCCGTGTTCGTGTCGGTGGCCGCCCTCCACCAGGGCCCGGCCGGGGGCGGCCCGGCGGCCGCCATCATCGAGGTCGGCTGACGGTGGTGGGCCCGACGACGGTGGCGGCCCGATGACCGTGATGGGGGTGGCGGCCGCCGCCAGCTTGGCCCTACGGGGAGCGGGGCCCGACACCACGATCGTGTGGGAGCCGGTGGGTGGACCCCGGTTCCCCAACGGCGCCGTGGCCGACGAGGCCGGCCCGTGGTCCTGGCCGGCCACCGGTCCGGTCCGGGCCCGCCGCTGGTGGGACCCAACCTGCCCGATCGGCGGGCTCGACCCGGCGCTCGTGCGGCGCTTCGTCGGCGCCACCGATCCGCTCCCCCTGCCCGGCCCCCCGGAACGCTGCATCGGCTGGGGCCCGGGGCTGACCCCGGCCGGCGATGACGTGGTCGTCGGCCTCCTCGTCGGGCTCCGGGCCGCCGGGCGCCCCGACCTGGGCGAGCAGCTGGCGGCGGCCTGCGCCGGGGCCGACACCGTGCCCTTCTCCCGGGCCCTGCTCGATCACGCCGCCCGGGGCGAGGCCGCCGGGCCGGTCCTGCGGGTGATTCGGGCCCTCGGGGGCCGGGCCCCACTGCCGCCGGCGGTGGCCGCTCTCCAGCGGTTCGGGGCCACGTCCGGCCGCCACCTCCTCGACGGGATCCGCCGGGCCCTCCACCAGACCGCGGCAGGCCAGACCGGAGTCGGGCACACCGGGGCCGGCCAGACCGGGGCCGGCCAGACCGGGGTCGGCCAGACCGGGGTCGGGGCCGCCGGCTCCGATACCCCGGGCGACGGCCCAGCTGCCAGCCAGCGTCGCTTCGACCGCACAGCCCGGCCACCGCTGCTGCTGTCGGCGGCGGGCCCCGATGGGGGAGGGCCGAGGTGAGCCGCTCGGTCGAGGTGCGGGCCGGGCGCTACCACGACTCGGTGACCCTGATGCTGCTGAGCGAGACGCTGGGGCACGACCCGGCCGTGGCCCACGCCCTGGTGGCCATGGCCACCGGACTCAACCTCGAGCTGCTGGCCGACGCCGGCTACCAGGTTCCCGGGGCCGGGGCCGGCGACCTCGTCATCGCCGTCCACCTCGTCGATGGGCTCGGCGACGCCGACGGTGAGCTCGAACGACTACGGACCCTGGCCGACGGCCTCCTCAGCCGCTCCCAGGCCGATGCCGCCCGGGGCACCGGCGGGTCGGCTGGCCAGGATCCGCCCCGCTCGGTCACCAGCGCCGCCGCCCGGAGCGGCGCCACCGTCGCCCTCATCTCGGTCCCCGGAGCCCACGCCTTCCGCACCGCCATGGAGGCCATCGAGGCCGGCCTCCACCCGGTGATCTTCAGCGACAACGTCTCGGTCGATCACGAGGTGGCCATCAAGGAAGCGGCGAACGCCGCCGGCCTGGTGGCCATGGGCCCCGATTGTGGGACCGTGATCCTCGACGGTGTGGGCCTCGGCTTCGCCAACGCCGTCGTCCCCGGCCCGATCGGGCTCGTCTCGGCCTCGGGCACCGGGGCCCAGCAGGTCTGCGCCCTGGCCGACCAGGCCGGGCTCGGGGTCCGCCACGTGATCGGCCTCGGCGGCCGCGACCTGAGCGACGCCGTCGGCGGCCGCTCGGCCCTGCCCGCCCTCCGCCTCCTCGACGCCGACCCGGCGGTGGAGGTCATCGGTATCGTGGCCAAGGAGATCGGCCCGGCCACCGCAGCCCGACTCGACGAGGTCCGGGCCACCCTCGCCACCCCGTCGGTCCTCCTCGGCACCGACGACCTGACCGCGACCACGGCCGAACTGCTGGCGGTGGCGGGGGTCGAACCACCCGAGCCGCTCCACTGGGACCCGGCCGCCACCCGCCCGGCCGACACCCGTCCGGCCGCCACCCGCCCGGCCGACACCCGTCCGGCCGACATCGGCCCGGCCGACACCCCTCCCGAGGTGGCCCGCCCGGCGGGCGAGGGTGGGGGTCGCATCGTCGGCCTCTACGGCGGCGGGACGTTGGCCGCCGAGGCCGAGGCCGTGCTGGAGGCGGCCGGGATCGGGCCCGAACGGCGGGAGATCGTCGACCTGGGTGACGACCGCTACACGCAGGGTCGACCCCACCCCATGATCGACGACCGGCTCCGCCTCGACCGGCTGCACCAGGCCCTGGCCGACCCCGACGTCGCCGTCGTCCTGCTCGACGTGGTCCTCGGTCACGGTTGCCTGGCCGACCCGGCCGCCGGACTGGCCCCCGTGATCGCCGCCACCGACCGCCCGGTCCACGTGGCCGTGGTCGGCACCGCCGACGACCCCCAGGGCCGCGACTCCCAGGCCGAGGCCCTGGCTCGAGCCGGGGCGTCGGTCTGGCTGTCGAACTCGGCGGCGGCCCGGGCCGCCGCCGCCTCGGCTCCGGCGGCGGCCGATACCCGAGAGGCCCGATGAGCAGCCATTCGACCGCCCCGCCCGCCGAGGGACAGCCGCCCCTGCTGGCCCAGCCCACGGTCGTCACCGTCGGGGTCCCCATCCTGGCCGACGCTCTCCGGCGTCAGGCCGTCGACGTGACCGACGTCGACTGGAAGCCCCCGCCGGAGGATCTGGGCCCCGCCCTGGATCGCATCGCCGCCGACCCCCGACGCCCGGCCGCCAACCGGCGGGCGGTGAACGCCATGATGGAGGCCCGCCCCCGGCTGGTCGGTATCGGGCTGGCCGCCGACGACCTCGGTCTGGGTCGCCGCCAGTTCCTCCACTCCGGTCCCCCCATCGACTGGGAGCAGGCCTCGGGGCCGTTGCGGGGCGCCCTGATCGGGGCGCTGCTGTTCGAGGGCGAGGCCGACACCCCGGAGGAGGCCGAAGCCATCTGCGCCGCCGGCGGGATCGAGCTGGCCCCCTGCCACGGCCGGGGTGCCGTCGGCCCCATGGCCGGCGTCATCAGCCCGTCGATGCCCCTCTACATCCTGGAGGACGAGGGCACCGGCCGGCGGGCCTACGCCAACCTCAACGAGGGCCTGGGCAAGGTGTTGCGCATGGGGGCCTACGCCCCCGAGGTCATCGACCGGCTGCGATGGATGACGGCGGTCCTGGCCCCGGTGCTGGCCTCGGCCCTGGAGCGGCACGGACCGGTCGACGTGCGGGCCCTCCTGGCCCAGGCCCTGCAGATGGGCGACGAGGGCCACAACCGCAACCGGGCCGGGACGGCGCTGTTCCTGCGGGAGATGGCGGCCGACCTGGCCCAGTCGGGCCACTCGTCGGCCGACGTGGCCGACGTGTTCCGCTTCGTCGACGGCAACGAGCACTTCGTGCTCAACATGGTGATGCCGGCGGCCAAGGTGGCGGCCGACCTGGCCCGGGACGTCCCGGGCTCGACCATGGTGGTGGCCATGGCCCGCAACGGCACCGATTTCGGCATCCAGACCAGCGGCACCGGCGACACCTGGTTCACCGCCCCCGCCAACACCCCGAAGGGCATCCTGTTCGCCGGCTTCACCGACGACGACGTCAACCCCGACATCGGTGACTCGACGATCATGGAGACCTACGGCATCGGCGGGTTCGCCATGGCCTGCGCCCCGGCCATCGTCCGCTTCGTCGGCGGCTCCGCCGCCCTGGCCCAGCAGAAGACCCGGTCGATGTACGAGATCACCCTGGCCGAGAGCCCGTTCCTCCAGATCGCACCCCTGGACTTCCGGGGCTCGCCCACCGGGATCGACGCCACCAGGGTGGTCACGACCGGGCTGGTCCCGGCGGTCAACACCGGCATGGCCGGCCGGGTGGCCGGCACCGGCCAGGTCGGGGCCGGCCTGGTCGATCCGCCGATGGCCTGTTTCCACCAGGCGGTGGCGGCCCTGGCCCGGGCCGTGCCCGATCCCGTCCCCACGGGCGGGGGTTGACCCCATGACGTGGCGGATCGGGATCGACACCGGCGGCACCTTCACCGACGTGGTGGCCTTCGACACCGAGACGGGGGCCCTCCACGCCACCAAGACTCCATCGATCCCGGCCGACCCGTCGCGGGCCTTCGCCGACGGGCTGCGGCTCATCCTGGCCCAGGCCGGTGTCGGCCCCGGGGCGGTGTCGACCGTCAGCCACGGCACCACCGTGGCCACCAACGCCCTGCTGGCCGACGAGACCGACGGCCTGGCCCTGCTGACCACCGAGGGCTTCCGTCACGTGCTGGAGATCGCCCGCCAGAGCGTGCCCGACGGGTACGGCAACTCGTACTTCTGGGTCAAACCCGACCGCATCGTCCCCCTCCACCTGGTGCGGGAGGTGCCGGAGCGGCTCGACGCCGCCGGCAACGTCGTCCGACCCCTCGACGAGGCCACCGTGCGGGCCGAGGTGGCGGCGCTGAAGGAGGCCGGGGTCCACGCCATCGGGGTCTGCCTGCTCCACTCGTACCTCAACCCGGCCCACGAGGAACGGGTGGCCGAGCTGATCGCCGCGGTCCACCCCGGGGCCGCGGTGTCGATCAGCTCCCGGGTGCTGCGGGAGTACCGGGAGTACGAGCGGTCGGTCACGACGCTGGTCGACGCCTTCGTCAAGGACAAGGTCGTCCACTACATCGCCGGCATCCAGGGCCGCCTGGCCGACCTCGATCGGGGTGGGGCCGAGCCGCCCGCCTTCTACATCATGAAGAGCAACGGCGGGGTCATCTCGGCCGACGCCGTCGGCGACCAACCGATCACCACGGTGCTGTCGGGCCCGGCCGCCGGGGCCCTCGGGGCGGCCGACCTCACCCGGCGGGCCGGCTTCGACCGGGTCCTGGCCCTCGACGGGGGCGGCACGTCGACCGACGTGACCGTGGTGCAGGGAGCGGTGCCGGCCCTGACCACCGAGGGGTCGGTCGGTCGCCACCCGACGAAGGTGCCGATGATCGACATCGTCACCGTCGGCACCGGCGGCGGGTCGATCGCCGCCGTCAACCCCGCCGGAGGGCTCAAGGTGGGGCCCCGCTCGGCCGGGGCCGATCCCGGGCCTCTCTGCTACGGCCAGGGGGGAACCGAGCCGACCGTGACCGACGCCCACCTGGTGCTCGGTCGCATCCCCCCGGCCCTGGTCGGGGGCGGCGTCCCCCTCGATGTCGGCGCCGCCCGACGGGGCATGGCGGGCCTCGCCACCGACCTGGCGCTGGGGGTCGAGGGGGCGGCGGCCGGGGTGCTCGAGATCGCGGCCTGGAACCAGGCCAACGCCATCCGCCAGGTCACGGTCCGCCGGGGCCTCGACGTGCGGGACTTCGCCCTCTGCGCCTTCGGGGGATCGGGCCCCCTCCAGGCCTGTCGCCTGGTCGACATCCTGTCGCTCGACGCTGCGGTCATCCCCCGGGATCCCGGCAACGTCAGCGCCTACGGGCTGCTGGTCGTCGACCTCCGCCACGACGAGGTTCAGACCCTGGTCGGGCGCCACACCGAGCTCTCGATCGAACGCCTGGCCGAGGTCTACACCGGGTTGGAGGAGCGGGCCACGGCGGCCCTCGTCGACCAGGGCCATCCGGCGGCCGAGCAGCGGATCGAGCGGTGGGCCGACCTCCGCTACGAGGGCCAGGCCTTCGAGGTCCAGGCGGCGGCGCCCACTGGGCCGATCGACGGCTCCGGGTGCGGGAACGGGACGGGGTTCGTCGACGCCGTGCTTGCCGCCTTCCACGACGAGCACGAGCGGCAGTACGGCTACTGCTACCGGGACCGGCCCGACGTGGTGGTCGAGTGGGTCAACCTCCGGGTCTCGGCCTTCGGGCCGATCGCCTCCCCCCAGCCCCGCCCGGTCGGCCCCGGCACGGGAGCGGCGCCGGCCCGGACCCGCCCGGTGTTCTTCGACGACTGGATGGACACCCCGATCCACGACCGTGGGACGCTGGGTGCCGGCGACGTCGTCGCCGGCCCGGCGGTGATCGAGGAGTTCGGGTCGACCACCCCGATCCTCCCCGGCTTCACGGCCGTCGTCGACGAGTGGGGGAACCTGGTGGTGCGGAGATGAACCAAACGAGCGGCGGCGCCCCCAAGGACGTCGATCCGATCCTGGTCGAGATCGTGGAGGGAACCCTGGCCTCGGTCGAGGCCGAGGTCGAGGACGCCATCGGCCGCACCGCCCGCTCGCCCATGATCCGCGACCAGCACGACTTCCGGGCCGGCATCCACGACGCCCGGCTGCGCAAGCTGACGGGCCGGTCGTACTCGGCGCTGGTCCAGCCCGTGGTGCGCGACTTCCCCCTCTCGGAGATGCGGCCCGGCGACATCTACTTCCACAACGACGTCTACCTGTCGGAGGGCGGCATCGGCCACCTCCCCGACCTGTGCGTGACCGTGCCGGTGTTCGCCGAGGGTCGGGTGGTGGCCTTCGTCCAGGCCTTCGGCCACCACGACGACATCGGGGGCAAGGTCCCGGGATCGATGCCGAGCGACGCCCGGTCGGTGTTCGAGGAGGGGCTGATGGTGCCCCCGATCAAGCTCTACGACCAGGGGGTCCCCAACCGGGCCGCCCTCACCATCCTGACCCGCAACACCCGACTCCCCGACAGCCTGGCCGGCGACCTCGACGCCGAGTGCTCGGCCTGCCGGATGGGGGCGGCCCGCCTGGCCGAGCTGTTCGAGCGCTACGGGGCCGACACCGTCGAGGCCTGCTTCGACACGATCCTCGAGCGGACCACCGAGACCTTCCGTCGGGAGGTGCTGGCCAAGATCCCCGAGGGCACCTGGACCTGGGAGGACTACGCCGAGCACGACGGGGTCGACCCTCCCCGCCTCCACACCCAGCGGATCACCCTCACCAGGACGGCCGACAAGCTCGTCCTCGACCTCAACGGCACCGGCCCCCAGGCCAAGGGGCCGATCAACCACGCCGGCGACTACGCCGACGGGGTGTTCCTCAAGAAGTGGCTGGCCCCGATCCTGCGGAACCTGGCCGACACCCCCGAACGGATGGCCGAGCTCGACGTCAACGAGGGGGTGGTGCCCCTCATCGAGATCGAGTTCCCCCCGCCTGGCACGCTCGTCACCCCGGTGTTTCCGGCCCCGACCAACGCCCGCACGTTCGTCATCCTCCGCCTCCTGGGGGTACTGGCCGGGGTGCTGGCCAAGGCCACCGGGGGGAGGATGCCGGCCGACCAGGAGACCATCCGCTACACCGGGATCGAGGGCATCAACGAGCGGGGCGAGTGGTTCTTCAGCCGGGAGATCCTGGGCGGCGGTTCCGGGGGTCGCTACTACGCCGACGGCTCCGACGCCATCCACGTGGTCCCCGATTCGAAGAACCTGCCGGCCGAGTTCGTCGAGGGCCGGTTCCCGGTCAGGATCGAGAGGCTCGGTCTGGCCCCCGACTCCGGCGGGCCGGGGCTGCACCGCGGCGGTCTGGGCTATCGCAAGGAGATCCGGGTCCTGGCCGACGACGCCACCTTCATGTCGATCGCCGACCGGTCGATCCTGTCGTGCTGGGGCCTCAACGGGGGCCGGGCCGGGGCCCCGTTCCGGGTCACCATCGACCCCGGCACGCCCGACGAGCGGATCATGGAGGGTCTGTGCGACCGGGAGCCGGTGGCCAACGGTTCGATCATCCGGATCGACACCACCGGCGGCGGGGGTTGGGGCGATCCCCTGGAACGCCACCCCGAGGCCGTGGCCCTCGACGTCCTCCAGGGCAAGGTCACCGCCGAGGGAGCGGCCCGCCACTACGGCGTGATCCTGGCCGACGGCGCCGGGAGCGGCGATCGTCCCGCCGCCGCCGGCGTCGCCCCACCGTCGGTCGACACGGCCGCCACCACCGAGCGCCGGGCCGAGCTGGCGGCCGAGCGAGGTCCGGCCCCGTTCTTCGACCGGGGCCCCGGCTACCAGCTCCTGGCCGGTCGACCGGCGGCCGAGGTCGACGAGGTCTGACCCGACGGGGTCGTCTCCGATATCGCCCTCTCTACGACAACGGCGGCACCGGGGGCCTCGGCTCAGACACCTGTCGTCGCCGGGTCGAGCGACGCCGCCGGCGTCGGCTCGGCGGCGCCGGCGGTGGGTGCGGCCGGCGGGGTGGCCGGGCCGACCGGCCGGGGCTCGCTCCCTCCCTGGTCGAGGCGGAATGGTGGGTAGTCGTCGGTCATGAGGGCGGCGTAGGCGATCACCCGGAACAGCCACCGGTTGAACCCGACGATGAGGTTGAACAGCGGTCGGGGATACCGGGCCGTGAACAGCAGGATCACGCCGGCGACCACGACCAGCACCGGGAGCAGGCCCGGCCCGCCGTTCGGTTCGGCCCCGGTGCCGAACCCGCCGTAGAGCACCCCGACGATCACGTAGTGGGGGATGGCCAGCAGCCACCACTTGACGAGCACCAGGCCCCGCGACAGGTGCTCGGGATAGGCGATGTCGAGGCGGGCCGGGTAGCCGGGCACGGCGCCCAGGCTGAACGGCGGGTAGCGGTCGGTGCCGATGCCGCCGGTGGTGGCGTAGTAGCTGACCCGCCAGTGCCAGCGCAGCACCCCGAGATTGAACCGGAAGATCGACTCCGGGTAGCGGCCGGTGAACAGGATGGCGACCCCGGCGACGACGGTCGACACGATGAAGGCGGCCCACAGGAACAGCAGCACGATGTAGTGGGGGAGGGCGAGCAGCCACTTCACGAGCCACAGTCCCCGCGACAGCTCGGGGTCGAGCGTTGCCTCGAGTCGAACCGGGCTGGCCGGCACGAGCTCCGGCGCGTCGACCGGCCCGCTCAGCACCAGCGCATCCGACGTCCCACTCCAGGCGTCCGGTCCCTCCGGGCCGGCGACGGGACCGGCTGGCGGCAGGTGGTGGGCGGCTCCCAGCATCCCGAACACGATGAGGGCGGCGGCGGCCGCTCCCACCACGGCGCCGGCCGCCAGCAGGGTCACGGCCAACGGGAGTACGAACGGCGCCCGCACCCCGGCGCCGATCTCGCTGGTCACACCCGCCGAGCCGTCGGCGTTCATGACCACGGCCGCCCAGTTGCCGGCTTCGACCTCCCAATCCAGTCGCTGGGTGCCCGGCCCTGAGGCCTGGGCCACCCAGAAGTCCTGGGACGTGGGCGGGTCGGCGCTCGCCGCTCCGTCCCGGTGCCGGTAGATCGGCCGGCCGTCGACGATCGAGGTGATCTCGTCGTGGGCCACGCCGGCCAGGTAGCCGTCGACGTCACGCTGCCGGGCGATGCCGACGAACAGGTCTCCCGTGCCGCTGGTGTCGGTCACCCGCAGCCGGACATCGGTCCGCACGCGATCGGCCAGCCAGTCCGATGCCCCCGGATCGAGGCCGAACTCCACGCCTTCGGCCGTGATGGCGGCCGACGACGAGCTGGCCTGGTCGAGGGTGGCATCGTAGTAGCCGTCGACGTCACGGCCGAAGGCGTGGGCGCCCAACAGCACGGCACCGGCCGCCAGCGAGCCGAGCGCAACGAGCGCCAACAGCGAACCGGCGACCATGGCCACGATCCGGCCCATCCCCATCGGCGATCTCGGCGCCGCCTCGCCGGGCGGGGTAGCGGGTGCGTCGGTCATAGCGAGCCCCTCTCGTCACGGGCGTCGAGCCTCACAACACCTGTAGTGTCGTTCGACAAGCACCCTGGCGGCCAGGGACGAAGGTCCGATCATCGCCGTCGCCCGGTCGGCCGAGGCGGTCGACCACGGCGTCGATGATGGGAACGCCCCGCCGGGTTGGGCGCGCCAGCAGCCGAGCGTGCTCCCGGCGGCCGGTCAGCCGGGTCGGCGGCCCACGCTGCAGCGGGCCGCCGCTGTCATCCGGATCGGCCCCTCCGGGGAACCGAGGCCGCGGAACAGCTCTTGTCTGAGGGCGGCCCGTCGGTCGTCATCGAGCGAGACGCAGAACGAGCCGACCGATTCCTCGATGTCGACGAAGCCGGCGCTCGCCAGCTGCTCGGCGATCTCGCCCGGCTGGCCGAATCGCAGGGTGCGGGCCTCGTCGGGGGCGTCGGGATCGACGACGAGGTCGACGCCGGGGTGACGATCACGACAGGCCTCGACGAACGGCGGCGACGGGTCGCAGGCCGCCACCGATGCCGAACCGAGCCGCTCCACGAGGACCCCGGTGAGGGCCCCGGGGCCGCAGCCGACGTCGAGGACCGCTTGGCCCCCGGCCACGCCGGCGGCATCGGCGAAGCACACCGCCAGAAGACGCGAATAGCGACCCATGAAGCGGTCGTAGGCATCGCCCGTGGTGGCGAACGACCGGGCACCCTCGACGGGATCCACCTCATGACCTCCGGGTCGGGTGGTCACCGACGGGCCCCCGATGGCGAGACTGTAGCTCGCCGCCGGTCGCCCGGCGACCGGCTCGCCCCGGCCCCGTCTACCCTGGCCGGTGATGGCGACGAAACCGGCCGAGGAGCGGCTCGTCGATCTCCGACGGGCCCGCGATCACGCCGATCGGCACTTCGCCGATCCGCTCGACCAACCTGACGGTGACCGAGGTGTGTTTCGCCGTGGGCTTCGCCAGCCTCGGCTCCTTCAGCGACCGCTTCCGCCAGATCGTCGGCGAGTCACCGAGCCGGTTCCAGCGCCGCTACGGCGGGCGCGCCCCCCGAATCCCCGGGTGCTACGTCTTCATGTGGGGCCTGGTCGAACGCAGGACCGCAAACGGGGAGAAGCCCGACGACGGTTCTCCGTCGTAGCGTCGGGTCCATGATCACCAACGTCTCCATCGTCACCGTCTGGGTCACCGACATCGACCGGGCCCTCGGCTTTTACACCGACGTCCTGGGCTCCGGGGCCCGCGACGACGTCACCCTCGGCGAGGACTTCCGCTGGGTGACCGTCGGCCATCCCCACCAGCCCGAGCTCCACCTCCACCTCACCATCCCGTCGAAGCCGCTGTCCGACGATCTCATCGAGGCGTTGCGACGGGCCCAGGCCGAGGGCGGCCTGCCCGGCGTCGGCCTCTACGTCGACGACTGCCGCAAGACCCACGACGACCTCGCGGCCAAGGGCGTCGAGTTCCTGCAGGAACCCCAGGAGCGGCCCTATGGCGTCGAGGCCCTGATGCGCGACGACTCCGGCAACTGGCTCGTCCTCGTCGAACCACGGGAGTACACCGAGGCCGACTTCGAGGGCGTGGACTTCGGCTGACCCCGGGGTGTCGTCGAGCCGGGACCAGGATCTGGCCCGGACGATCCTCGGCATGCCTCGGGATCGTTAGTGCTCGAAGCTGCTCACGATCGGCCACCCCGCCGACCGCCCCATCACCGAGATCACCCGGCCCGACCGCAGCGGGTTCCGGGTCAGCATCTTGCGTTTGACCTCGTCGTGGACGTTCGGGGCGGCCCGCACCAACCACGCCGCCAGACCCACCGACGGCTTGCCGCACCGCCCGGCCCCCTTGTTGGTGATGGCGATGATGTGATCGGCCCCGGCGGCGATCGCCCGTTGGACGGGGAGCGGGTCGGCGATCCCCCCGTCGAGGTAGGCGACCCCGTCGATCGTCACCCGGTTCGAGTGGAGCAGCGGGAAGGCCATGGTCGCCCGCAGGGCCGCACGGCGACGCTCCATCGTCAACCCGGTCAGGTCGAGGTAGCGGGCCCGGCCGGTCAAGGCCTCGGTGAGACCGACCTCGAGGGCCACATCGGAGGCCTCGGGTGACCCGAGCGTTGGCTGCAGGAGCTCGTCGACCACGGCGACCAGTCGCTCGAGGTCGATGACCCGACCCGGTCGCCACGGACGGACGATGGGGCCGTGGCGGGAGGTGAGCTCGTCGATGAAGCCGCCGATCTCGTGGCCCCCGCACGCCAGGTGCAGCATGGCGGCCGGGATGGCTCCCGAGCTGACGCAGTGGATGGAGCGGACGCCGTCGTGCAGCCCGGCGTAGACCATGGCCCGTACGGCGCCGAGGGCGTACAGACAACGCATGGCACCGCCCTGGATGACGACGGCGATGCCACCCCTCGAGGGGGCAGACCGATGACCACCGGGGCATGGGGATGTTCCATGATCAGGTCCCGGGGGCACCTCGTCCACCTCGTCGTCGGCCTCGCGCGGTGGCCGCAGTCTCGCTCGAACGAAGTGATCACGACCAGGCTGGGCGGCACCGTTTCGTCGAGACTTCACCTCCCGGTCGCCGGGGGATGGTGAAGCGAACAGGGGACGAGGCGGCGGTCAACCTTCGATGAACAGCTCCCCCTCCGGCCCCACCGTCGATCATGGGATGTCACACTTCGGCTCGTAGACGGCTCATCCCCCAGAGGAGCTCACCGTGGCACCCCGGCGCCGACGGGCCGAGCGCCCGACTCGGCGTCGCCCTCTACGGCGGTTGCCTGGCCGGGGTGTTCGGCGTCTCGGCCGCCTATCACCCCGACGGTGTTCGGCTTCCATGAGATCTGGCACGCCTTCACCGTCGTGGCCGGCGCCCCCCATCTGGCCATGATCGCCCTCGCCAGCCACGCCGTCTGACGGGGGCCGGGTGCCCCTCGCAGGGCGTGGGCGCCCGCCCGGGCACCGCCCCGATCGACGCCAGCCAGTCGGCGATCCGGTCGGTGTCGACGTCGTCGTGGCGGTAGCCGACGTAGCCGTCGGGTCGGACGATGACCACGCCCGTTCCCGGCCGGTCGACCAGGCGGTGGACGCGAGCCCACGGCCCGAGGGTCGCCGGATCGAGGGGGGCGGCGTCGCGACCGACCAGCACGTGGACCCCGGGGGTGGCGATCAGGGTGTGGAGGCGATCGGGGCCGACGCCGGTGAGGGGCCGGTCGGGGAGCCGGTCGCCGGGACGGGAGCCCCGCCATCGGTGGGGCCTGGGACCGCTGGCCCCGTCGTCCAGCGACAGGGGGCTCCGCCGGTAGCGGACCCGGAGTTGGCCGAGCGACCGGGCGCCCACCGCCACGAGCCGGTGCCGGCGCAACAGCACGGGGACCAGCGGCGCCACCAGGGGGGCGATGCCCGACCGCGCCAGACGGGCGATCGGGTCGGTGCCGGCCTCGATCCAGAACAGCACCCGGGTGGCTGCCACCACCCGTCGGGCGACCGGGCGACGTTCGGCCTCGTAGGAGTCGAGCAGCCGCTGAGTCCGCTCGGTCGACGCCGGCAACCGTGCGGCGAAGGCCAGCTTCCATCCCAGGTCGATCCCGTCCTGGATGCCAGTGTTCATGCCCTGGCCGCCAGCCGGGGAGTGGGTGTGGGCGGCGTCGCCGACGATGAAGACCGGGCCGGCCCGGTACCGCGAGGCGAGCCGATGCTCGAGCGGCACCCGCTGCGACCAGGCGATGCTGGTCACCTCGGCGTCGAAGGGCGCGGCCCCGATCAGGCGGCGGATGTCCTCGTCGGGGCCGGCCGGGTCGGCGGGAGGCTGGTCGGTGGTGGCGGTCGGCTCGCAGGGTGTGGTGGCCAGCAACCGCCAGGTCGCCTGCTCCGATGGGGCCAAGAGGAACAGCAGACCGGTAGGTCCCACGGCCAGTTGGCCGACCCGGGGTGAGAGGTCGGACTCGAGCTCCACGTCGGCCAGCACCACCTCGTGGCGGTGTCGGCCTCCCCGCCACCCGGCCCCGATGTGGCGACGGACCGTGCTGGCCGATCCGTCGCAGCCCGCCACGAAGCGGGCCGTCGCATCCTCGGTGCTCCCGTCGCTGCGGCGCAGCGTGGCGACGGCCCCGTCGGAGCCGGATCGTAGGTCGACCAGCTCGACGTGGCGCTCGATGTCGACGCCGAGCCCCGCGAGGGCGTCGGCCAGCACCTGTTCGACGACGGCCTGGCGCTCGAAGAGCAGGAACGGGAACGCGCTGTCGGGAAGGGCGAAGGGCCCCAGGCGGGCCGACACCACCTGGCGCCCGAGATGGAGCCGGACGGCCGGGGCGGCGTCGCCGCTCGCCACCAGGGCCGCCGACACGCCCAGTGGACGCAACACCTCCAGCGTGCGGGGATGGACGAGGAGGGCGCGCGACGGGCGGAATGGGTCGGGTCGACGTTCCACGCTGCGCACCGAGGCACCGAGGGTTGCGGCCTGCAGGGCGAGGGCCAGACCGGAGGGCCCGGCCCCGACGACCAGCACGTCGGCGGAGGCCACCGCGTTCGGCGGCGTGGGCCCGCGGCCCGGTCACGAGGCGCAGTCGGAAGCCCACGACCAGCACCGCCGGCTCGACCGGGGCCGGGCGGCGCAGCTCGGTCTCGCGGTAGACGGCGGCCGTTGTCCCGTCGGCGAACGTGAGCCGCCGACCACGGTGTCGGGTGGGCTGGCCCAACTGGCGGCGCGCCAGCAACGAGGTGGCGCGGGCCCCGCATCCGGCGAGGGATCTGACGGCCGCCGGCAGCGGCGTGGTCGCGACCTGCGGGCCCACACGACGATCCTCGGGTGCGGCGGGCCGGTCGTGGAGGGTCGTTGGTCCCAGCAGTCCGCGGGAGCTCGATCTGGGGCCCGAGCCCGCCTGCGCCGGTCGCCGTGGCTACAGTCCGCAACAGGACCCGCCCCGAGACGGGCGTCACCACAGACAAGGGGAACAGTCATGAAGACCAGGGCAGCCGTTCTACGCGAGTTGAACCAACCGTGGAGCGTCGAGGAGATCGAGCTCGACCCACCGAAGCGGGGCGAGGTGCTGGTCAAGCTGGCGGCGTCCGGCCTCTGTCACTCCGACGAGCACGCCTACGACGGCCACATCGCCGGGCTGGTCCCCGGCCCGCCGATGATCGGTGGTCACGAGGGGGCCGGCGTGGTCCAAGAGGTGGGGGAGGGGGTCGACTGGCTTGAACCGGGCGACCACGTCATCTTCGGTTTCATCCCCGCCTGCGGCCGCTGTCCGTCGTGCGCCTCCGGCCATTCCAACCTGTGCGACGCCGCCGCCACCTTCACCGAGGGCACCCAGATCCTCGACGGCACGTCGCGCCACCACACCGCCGACGGCAAGGACCTGGGCCTCATGTGCCTCCTCGGCACCTTCGCCGAGCACACGGTGGTCAACGAGGCGAGCTGCGTGAAGATCGACAAGGACTGGCCGCTCGACAAGGCGTGCCTGCTGGGCTGCGGTGTCGTCACCGGTTGGGGTTCGGCCGTCTACTCGGCCGGGGTGGAGCCCGGCGACTACGTCGCCGTGGTCGGCTGTGGGGGCATCGGCTCCAATGCCATCCAGGGGGCCAAGATGGCCGGGGCCCGGGTCGTTACCGCCATCGACCCGGTCAGCTTCAAGCGGGAGAAGGCCATGGAGTTCGGGGCCACCCACGCCTTCGCCTCGATCGAGGAGGCCATGGACGGTCTGAGCGACGTCACCTGGGACCGGGGCTACGACAAGGTCATCATGACCATGGGCACCGGCGACGGCAAGACGCTGGGCCAGGCCTTCAACCTGGGGGGCAAGCGGTCCAAGATCGTCATCACCAACCTGCACTCGACCTCCGAGGGCACGATCGAGGTGCCGGGGATCATGATGACGATGTACGAGAAGCAGCTCATCGGCTCCCTGTTCGGGTCGGCCAACATCCGCCGGGACATACCGCGGCTCTTCGAGCTCTACCTCCAGGGCCAGCTCAACCTCGACGACCTCGTGACCCGCACCTACACGCTCGACGAGATCAACGACGGCTACCAGGCGATGCGCGACGGCGAGAACATCCGCGGCGTGATCCTGTTCGACTGACAGTGACAATGAGAAGTGAGCCGTCGCCGGCGCCACGGCGGTCGAGCACCCGGGGCCGGTGGGCCCCGGGTCTGGCCACCGGCGGCGACCCGCTCACGAGAAGGCGATGCCCTCGTAGCCGTTGTCGGCCACCTCGTGGAGCCGGGCCGTGTACTTGGGCCCGCCGCCGTTGTAGATGTTGTACCGCATCTTGCCGTACTCGTGGCCGTCGAGGTTCGAGTTGTAGCCGGTGATCCAGCTCTTGGCCTTGCGTAGCAGGAAGGGCTTGTACATGTCGACCACATGGTCGAACCAGGCCTGTTCGGCCTCGGGTGTCGCCTCGAAGCGGGAATGGTCGTGCTCGAAGAGGTACTCGAGGAGCGACGTGGCCCAGTCCACCGCCGTCTCCGCCGCCCGGGGGAAGTTGGTGGCGGCGATCTGGGGTCCGGCCAGGATCAGCAGGTTGGGGAAGCCGTTGACCATGAGCCCGAGGTAGGTGACCGGACCGTCGGCCCACTTGGCCCGCAGCCGCTCCCCGCCGACACCCTGGATGTCGATCCGGTCGAACGCCCCGGTGAAGGCGTCGAAGCCGGTGGCGTAGACGATGATGTCGAATTCGTAGTCCTGGTCGGTGGTCCGGAGCCCAGTGGGGGTGATGCGCTCGATCGGTGTCTCCTGGGCGTCGACGAGCGTCACGTTGTCGCGGTTGTAGGCCTCGAAGTAGCCGGTCTCGAGCGGCACCCGCTGGATGCCGAAACCGTGGTCGGTGGGGATCAGCTTCTCGGCCAGCTCCGGGTCGTCGACCCGCTGGCGGATCCGGTCGGCGATGTAGTCGGAGAACTCGGCGTTGGCGTCCTCGTCCATGAAGATCTCGACGAAGTTCTGGAGCCAGATACCGAATCCCGGGCCGTCGTAGAGGCGGTCCCACAGCTCGAGGCGTTCCTCCCGGGGCACGTTGTAGAAACCGCGACGGTCGGGCTCGTGTTCGAACCCGCCCGGGGTCCGGGCGCAGGCGGCGAAGATCTCGTCGTAGCGGCGACGGATCTCGTCCATCTCCTCCTCGGAGATGGGGGAGTTGTTGAGGGGGGCGGCCCAGTTGGGGCGACGCTGGAACACGGTCAGGTGGCCGGCCTCCTTCGCCACCTCGGGGATGATCTGGATGGCGGTGGCGCCGGTGCCGATGATGGCCACCCGCTTGCCGGCGAGGTCGATCGGGTCTTCCGGCCAGTCGAACGGATGGAACGACTCGCCCTCGAAGCTGTCCATCCCCTCGATCTGCGGTTCGGTGGGGATCGACAGCACGCCGATGGCGGTCATGACGTAGCGGGTCGTCAGCTCTCGCCCGTCACGCAGCCGGAGCGTCCACGTGGCGGTGTCGTCGTCGAAGATCATGGCGTCGACGTGGCAGTTGAACTGCATGTACTGGCGGAGGTCGAACTTGTCGGCCACGTGGTTGAGGTAGCGCAGCGTCTCCGGCTGGGGCGAGAACTGCTCGGTCCAGTGCCACTCGTCGAGCAGCTCCTGGCTGAAGGAGTAGCCGTAGGTGAAGCTCTCCGAATCGAACCGGGCCCCCGGGTACCGGTTCTTGAACCAGGTCCCGCCCAGATCCTCGTGACCCTCCAGCACCGTGGCCTTCACCCCGAGATCGACGAGTCGCTTGATCTGGTAGATCCCGGCCACACCGGCCCCGATGACGATGACCTCGTAGTCGGTTTCCGGGCCGGGGGCCCGGCCCTCGTTCGACTCGAGCACGGACTGGTCGGTCATGGTGGCCTCCTCGGCGGGCGACGGCAGGCCCGCGATACGTTGCTCCCATCGTAGGTAGGGCCGGTCGGACGCCACCAACCCCCGGTCCCGGTCCGGTGACTCGGAGGCGCGCCGTCGGTCGACCCGGTCGTCGATCTACGATCGGGCGGTGTCGGACCGCGGGGGCAACGACGGGATGGAGGTCGAACATCTCTTCGTGGAGCCGGCGCCGTCTGCGATCACGACCGGGACGGCCCGTACCGCGCCAGCCGTCACCACCGTGGCCGTGCTGGCCGCCGTGGCCGTCATCGGCGCCCTGCTGTGGTCGCTCGGCGGCGCCGACGACGAGGCGACGGCACCGACCTCCACCTCGCTCCCGGCGACCACCACGACCGTCCTGTCGTCATCTGCCGAGCACGAGACGACCGCCCCGGACCGCCCGACGACGGACCCCACGCCGCTGGAGGCGAGGGAAGCGGGAGTGCCGCCGCTGCTCGGCCACACCACCGGGCTCTCGCTGCTCATCACCATCCCCGGCGGGCTCCAGCGCCTCGACCTCGACACCGGGGAGCGCGAGACGTTCCGCGCCACCGGTCGGGCGGTGCTGGTGGCCGACGACCATCTCGTCCTGTGGGATCCGAAGAGTGGCGAGGTGACGGCCCTACCGCTGGGCGACCTCGACGGTGTGGCCACCGTGCTGGGTGTGACCGCCAACGACCCGGTCGGCGCCGGCCCCGACGGAGCCGTGTGGAGCCTGGAGGCCGACGGCGGCTACCGGCGGCGTCTCGATGGGGGACTGGTGGTCAACGACGACACCCTGGTCCTCGTCCAGACCTGCACCGGGCCGGCGGTGTGCGAGCTCGGCTGGCTCGATCGCCGGACCTGGGAGCCGGTCGACCGCCCGCTCCCCGACGGGCCGCTGGCGGCCGATGGCCCCGCACTGCTCGTGGGCCGACTCCTCGTCACGGTCGGCCCCGACGGGGTGTCGATGCTCGACGTCGACTGTGGTCGGCGGTTGCAGGTCTCGATGGGGGCGTGGCTGCTCAGCTCCTCACCCAACCGCCGCTACGTGGCCTCGCCAGGGCCTCGGACCGTCACCGTGCACGACCTGGACACCCTCGTCTCCTACCGGCTCGATCTCGTAGCCGGCGGCGACGTGCTGTTCGTGCCATCCGAGCTGTTCGGACCGTCCGCCCCCGCAGCCACCTCGGACGGTTCGACGGCGGAGGCAGTCGGTGGCGACTGATCGGGCGGTACCGACCGAGGGCCCGTTGCCGGGTGCGCTCAGCCCACGGCCGTCGCCGAAGGGTGACGACCGGTGGCGTAGCGCCCGGGCCCGATGGACGTCGACCAACGTGGCCCGCAGGTGGGGGTCGTCGATGATGCGGGCGTGGAAGACCTCGGCCACCCCCGGCACCTCCGGTCGCCACGCCGCACCCGACAGCCCCCAGGTAGCACGTCGTCCACGTCAACAACGTACAAGACGGCACCGCCCCCCACCGGCGAGACTCGGCGTCATGGATAGCACCAGACCCGTCAGCCCAGCTCCCAACGGCCGCCCCGTCATCGAGCGTTCCATCGCCGATCGTGCCATTGCCGATCGCGCCGTCGCCGATCGTGGTGTACGGCCATGATCGATGGGTGGAAGGTGGCCGTTGCGGTCCGTCACGACCTGGCACCATGGCAGGCGTTGAACGTCACCGCCTTCGTGGTCAGCGGTCTGGGGACGGCCGAGCCCGGGGTGATCGGCAAGGACTATGTCGACGGCTCGGGCCGCTCGTACCCGCCCATGATCGGACTGCCGATCCGGGTCTTCGCCGGCGACGGCCCGGCGTTGCGGCGCGCCTTCGACCGGGCCACGGGACGCGACCTCCTGGTCAGCGTCTACATCGACGAGCTGTTCGCCACCATGGACGACGAGGCCAACCGGGCTGCCGTGGCCGCCGTCCCGACCGCTGAACTCGAGCTGTCCGGGTTCGCCGTGGCCGGCCCCGCTCGCCAGATCGACAAGGCTCTCGACCGGCTGACCCTCCATCCCTGAGCGCCACCCGTCGCCCGTTCGGATCCCTGCCTCACGGCCGGGCCCGACCCGAGGCCGGCGATCTCCTCTTCCGTCGGCCCATCCCATAGGCTCGGTGACGGACCCGGTGCCGTCGCCGCGGCGTCGATGGGGCCGACGATCGGGGACTCGGGTGCCGGACGACGACGAGGGCGACCGCAGCGACGCCATCGATCCGCTCGGCGTCGACCCCAGTGGCAGCGACTCCAGTGGCAGTGACGCCATCGGCGTCGACCCCATCGGCGTGGAACCGGCGGTGTCCACGGCCACCACGGCCACGGTGCGCACGTCACCGAGGGTGACCGCCGTCGTTGCGATCATCGCCGTTGCGACCATCGGCCTCCTCCTCTGGTCGCTGGCAAGCTCCCCGACGGCCTGCGTCGCATCGATCTCGACTCGGGCCAGGTCGAGACGTTCGCCACGACCGACCGCCCGCTCCTGGTCGTCGGTTCACGACTGGTCGTCGTCGACCGGACCAGTAGTGAGGTGATGACCGTGCCGCTCGACGACATCGGCGGGGAGGCCACCTTCCTGGCTGCCCCCACAGGCCGCCGCACCGACCCCGACGGTGTCGGTGTCGCCCCCGGCCCGGAGCCCGACGAGGTCTGGGTGGCGGTCGTCGGGGACGACGGTGGAGGGCCGCCCGATGCAACGGCGTGGCGGTTGTACGACGTCCACGTCGGCGAGCTGCTCGGCGAGGTGGCACCGTCGTCCCCGGCCCTCGAGGCCTCGTGGTCCTCGACACGCTGATCTCGTACCCGCTCGACCCGGTCGTGCTCGACGAGACCGTGCTGGTCGTGCCGTCGGAGCTGTTCACCCCTCCCGGATCCGAGGGGGCGACCGACGGAGCCGGGAACACCGTCGACGCCGTCGACAGCGGCGGCTGATGGCGGGAGCGTCAGTGCCGCCGACGGCGGTCGGCCTCGTCCCTGCGCCGCTCGGTCTCGATCAGCCGGGTCGCCCACCAGCCCGGAGGCAGCACCTGGTCGAGGTCGGGGATCGGCTGTCCCGCACCGGCGAGGCCGTCGAACAGGCCCGCCGCCCTGGCCTCGGCGATGCGGCGATCGGCGATCGACTGCACGATGTCCACAACGGTCACGCTACCGAGGTCGCTCACCTGTCCGAAACGGCCCGAGGTCCGCCAGCGGTCACACCGGCGATAGAAGGCGACACGTCGAACGAGTACTGCACGCTGGTGGGCTGCCGCCTCCCCCTCGAGCTGGCCGCCATGGGCCACGTCGGCGGGGTGGAGGCCGCGGCGGAAGGCGACGACGACGATGTCGTCGGCCGATCAGGATCGGTCGTGGTGCGACGATGGTCGACCCTTCCTCCCACCGCCGACGCCACCGGCGACGTGGCGGCGATGGCCCTCTACGCCGGCACGTCGGCCGAGCGGGTCGAGCGGGTCGAGTCGGCGGCCGCCATCGTGGCCGACCTTCTCGACCTCGACGACCGGGACCGGCCGTCGGACACCGACGCCTGATCAGCCGAAGGCGGCGACCGTGCAGGTCTGCGTTGCCACGGCGAGGAGGCGACCGTCGTCGGCCCAGGCGTGGGCCGTGCAATGGGCGATGCCGTCGACCACGCCGTCGACCGCCATCTCGACGAGCAGCCACTCGCCCCCGGCCCGATCGACGAATCGGCAGGTGTTGTCGAGGCTGGCGCCGAAGACCCGGTGGCCGAGGGCGGTGCTGAGGGCCAGGGGGACGAAGTCGGTGGCGATGGCCACCGAGGCGAGGTCGCCGGCGGTGGTGTCGTGGAATCGGAACCAGAACCGGCTGGTGGCCCGCCGGGCGGCGGGCTCGGGATCGGCCACCCTGACGTCGACCCGGGCGTCGAGCCCACCCCGTGACACCTCGAAGGTGTGGGGCGGGCAGTCGTCGGGGGGCGGCACGGCCGGCAGGGTCCGGGTCGGTGACCCCTCGGGGTACGAACGGGTGCCAAGGGCCGCCAGCACGGTCGACTGGGGAGCCCCGTCGACCGTCCCCCGGACCTCGGCCTGGGAGATCCGGTGGCCCCGGACGACGACATCGGCGGCCAGGCGTACCGTGTCACCCTCGGCGGCGCCGGCGACGAACTGGCAGGTGATCCACTGCACGGGCCGCTCGGTGACCGACTCGAGGAGCAGGCCCGCCGCCCCCACGACGCACCCCCCGAACAGCTGACCTTTGCCGCCGGTGAGGCCGAGACCGACCGGCAGCTCCCAGCACGATGGGTCGTCGGTTCGGGCCACCTCGAGCCATGTCTCGTCCATAGGTCCGACAGGATGGACGACCGGTGTGCCCGTTGGCCAGCTCCGCCCACTGGTTGGGCGGAGATGCCCACCCGCTGACGGACGGCCGGCAGGGCCGCGCCCCCGCGTGGACCCTCGTCGGTGACCGCCGCCCGGCACCCGGTCCGGCGCCCATATTCGGTGGCCGGTGGAGGTGAGGGCCGCTACGTTCGGGGACGTGCACCCTGGACCCGCTCCCACCACGACGCCGGCACCGCCCGGCGGGGGCGCGTCCTAGCACGCGACACCGACCCGGGCCACCGTCCCGGGTCGGAGGCGTCACTCACGGTTCTCTCCCGGCCGATGGCCCATGAGGCAAGGAACCGTCATGCCCGACCACCGCGACAACGAACACGAACAACCCGACGACGACCGCGATCTCGACGACGGGGATCCGGGTTCGCCCGATCACCGCCGGCTCGGTCGTCGGCTCGGCATCTTCGCCAGCGACGACCGGTGCGGACCCGGTCTGCCGCTCTGGCTCCCCGCCGGGGCCGCCGTGCGCAGCGAGATCGAGCGCTACGTCGTCGACCTCGAACGACGGTACGGCTACCGCCACGTCTACACCCCGGAGCTGGCCAAGCGCGAGCTCTACGAACGATCGGGCCATTGGGGCCACTACCGCGACGACATGTTCCCGCTCATGGCCGTCGGCGGCGACGATGTGGTCCTGCGGCCGATGAACTGTCCCCATCACGTTCTGGTGTTCGAGGCCGAACGGCCATCGGTCCGTGAGCTGCCCCTCCGCCTGGCCGAGCTCGGCACCATGTTCCGCTACGAGCGCTCCGGGGTCGTCAGCGGCCTGTCCCGGGTCAGGCAGATGACCCTCAACGACGGGCACGTCTTCTGCGCCCCCGACCAGCTGGAGGCCGAGATCGTCTCGATCGTGACCATGGTCGAAGAGGCCTACCGGGCCCTCGCCATCCCCCCGCCCCGCTACCGGCTCTCGCTTCCTGACGGCGGCCCGAAGTACGTCGACGACGCCGAGCTGTGGGCCAGGAGCGAGGCGGTGCTCCGCTCCGCCCTCGACGGGCTCGGCGTCGCCTACGACGAGGCGCCGGGTGAGGCCGCGTTCTACGGACCCAAGCTCGACCTGCAGGTCGTCGATCACCGCGGTCGGGAGGAGACCCTCTCCACCGTGCAGGTCGATTACCACCATCCGGCCCGTTTCGGTCTGGTGGCGCACCATGGGGCGGGCGGGATGCGCCCGGTCATGATCCACCGCAGCGTGGTGTCGACCATGGAGCGGATGGTGGCCCACCTGCTGGAGGTCCACGACGGGGCGCTACCCCCGTGGCTGGCCCCCGTCCAGGTCCGTGTCCTCCCGGTGGTCGGCGGCCACGACCACGCCCACCGGGTCGTGGCGTCGCTGCGGGCCGGGGGCCTCCGGGTGGAGCTCGACGACCGCGACGCCACCCTCGGCTCCCGGGTCGCCGACGGTCAGCGCCACCGGGTGCCGTACCTGGCGGTGGTGGGGGAGCGGGAGGCGGCAGCCGGCACCGTGGCCCTCCGCCTGCGGGACGGCCGGCGCCTCGACGGGCTCGTCCTCGACCGGGCCGTGGCCGGGGTGGTCGAGGTGGTCGGCGGTCGACACGAGGCGCTGTGGTCGACCGGCCGGGAGTAAGCGGCTCGGGTCGGCGTGACGGCCCGATCCACCCCCAGGGGTGGGTTTGGCCCCTCGGCCCGGGGGTAGGTTCCCCCCACATGTCCGACACCCCACTGACGCTGGCCCTGGTCGACGACTACGACGTGGTCGTCGTCGGCGTGGCCCACATGTTCGACGCCTACCAGGACCGGATCCGGGTGGTCGAGCTCGACGCCAACACGTCGGTGAAGGAGAGCGTCGACCTGGTGCTCTACGACTCGTTCGCCCAGCCCGAGGCCGACATGTCCGAACTCGATGCCCTGGCCGCCAACCCCCGTGCCGGACGGCTCGTGGTCTACACCTGGAACTTCGACCCGAGGCTGATCGACGCCGCCTACGCCAAGGGGGCGAGCGGCTACCTGTCGAAGACGCTGCCGGCCCGCGACCTGGTAGCGGCGCTGGAGACGATCCATGGCGGGGAGCGGGTGACGAGCCCCGCCCCGCCGCGCCACCGGTTCTCCACCGGCCTCGACTGGCCGGGTCGGACCGAGGGGCTGAGCGAGCGGGAGTCGGAGGTGCTGGCCCTCATCACGCAGGGCAAGTCGAATCAGGAGATCGCCGAACTCGTCCACCTGTCGATCAACTCGATCAAGTCGTACATCCGGTCCGCCTACCGCAAGATCGGCGTGACGAACCGGGTCGACGCCGTCCTGTGGGGCGTCGACCATGGATTCAAGCCCGATCACCACCGGATCGAGAACTGGCTACCGCATGGGGCCCCGAGCTGATCAGCTCGTCGAGCTGGCCTTCCACGTGTCGTGGTCGACGACGGGTAGGCCCGCCTCCTTCCACCCCCCGAACCCGGACTCGATGTGCGACACCTTCGGCAGTCCCATGTCCTTGAGGGTCTTCGCGGACAAACTTGTCCGCCCACCCCCCGCTCAATAGAGGACGAACTCGATGTCTTCGGCGAAGACGGGCTTGAAGTACGGCGACGCCGGGTCGATCCAGAACTCCAACATGCCCCGAGGGGCGTGCATGGCGCCGGGGATGACGCCGTCGCGCTGGAGTTCACGGATGTCGCGGATGTCGACGAGCAGCGCTCCCTCCTCCTCGACCCGGCGCTTGGCCTCCTGCGGCGAGTGGTTGTCGATCTCCTTGCGGGCCGCGGCGATCATCTGCTCGACCGGCGTGATGACTGGTTTGTCGGACATGGCCCTCCTTCCTTCTCGTTGCCGCGACGATTCTGGCACAGTGGGGTGACGCCGAACGACGTGGGACACCGGAGGGTTACGCCATGGCCGAAGACACCAGCAGACCCGACACGCTCAACGACGTCGGGGTCCTCACCCGCCGCGAGATCGAGGCCCGCATCGTCGCCCCGCTCCTCGAGCGTCTCGGCGAGCGGTTCGGCCACGACGAGGTGCGTGAGGTGGCCCAGGACGTGATCGTCGAGGTCGCTCGCACCCAGGGGGCGGAGCTCGCCGGCCTCCTCGGCGGTAATGGCCTCGACCACTTCGCCGATTCGATGGACAACTGGACCAAGGGCGGGGCGCTCGAGGTGGAGGTGGTCGAACGGGGCGCCGAGGTGTTCGCCTTCAACGTGACCCGCTGCCGTTACGCCGAGATGTACCGTGACCTGGGCCTGGCCGACCTGGGAGCGTCCTTGTCGTGCAACCGTGACGGCACGATGGTGCAGGGGTTCAATCCCCGCATCGAGTTCACCCGCACCCAGACGATCATGAGCGGTGCCAGCCACTGCGACTTCGTGTACCGCCTCCCGGAGACCCCGGTCGAGCTGTAGCCCCACGAGGCATTTCAGTGGCGGGTGGCGGTGATGCTCCAGCACACCGGGAGCTTGTCGCGCAGCGCTTCCGGCAGGAGGTAGTGGTCGCCCTCGACCACCGCCGAAGGGAACAGCTGCCAGTCGCACTCACGGTGCTCGTCGAGGCGGTCGATCCGTAGTCCCGCCCCGATGAGGGCGTTGACCACCTCGGCGACTGTGTGGTTCCACTCGTTGGTCGTCGGCGACAGGAGCTGTCCGCAACCCAGATACGAGGTTGTCGTGTTCAGCACCAGCGGCTCGTCGGGCCGTTGCCAGTAGGGGTAGACGGGCGCCAGCGTGCCGTCGATCTCCTCGTAGGGCCAGATCGTCGGGTGGAGGTCACGAAACACGAGGCGTCCCCCGCGAACCAGGAGGCCGGCCACGTTGGCCGCCCATCGGTCGATGTCGTCGAGCCAGCAGATCGTGCCGACCGACGTGTAGACGATGTCGAAGCTCGGGCCGAGGGCGGCGGCAGCCCGGTAGACGTCGGTGTGCACGAAGCCGACCTCATCCCCGGTGCGCGCGACCAGGGCTCGCGCCGCCTCGATCGCCGGGAGGGAGAAGTCGACACCGACGACCTTCGCCGCCCCCAATCGGGCGAGCGAGATCGTGTCGGTTCCGATATGGCACTGGAGGTGGACGACGCGACGCCCGGTGAGGTCCCCGAGGGCGGGGGCGTCGAAGGCGACGACGGAGCTCACCCGAGCCGGATCGTCGACGTAGCGGTCGACGTCGTAGCCGCCGGGACCGAGATGGACCGGCACCCGGCTGTCCCAATTGGCTCGATTCACGGCGAGGGCCGGGCCGACATCGGCTGAGAGGTCGGTCTGGATATCGGGTGGGGAATCGTCCACCCGCCCACCCTAATGGATCCCGGCGGTGACCTCGATCCGACTGCCGGAGGGATGTGTGAACGCCGGGTTTCACCAGCTCGCAGCGGTCGACCGGCCGGCCGGCGACCGGTAGATTGTCGTCTTCGGACTCTTCGTGCCGCACGGGCACGGGGAGTGACCACTCGTCGGGCGCGAGCCCGGCGGACCGAATGGGAGAGAACGATCCGATGATGAAGAAGCTCTTCGCCATGCTCTTCGCCCTGGCACTCCTGGGCGCAGCGTGCGGCTCCGACGACAGCGGCACCGAGGCCGGCAGCGACGACGGTGCCACCGGCACCACGGCCGCCGACGACGACACCACCGATGAGGGAACCACCGACGACGACGCCGACACCGACGAGGCGGGCACCGACGACGGGGCGGCGGCCGACGAGGGCGCCCTGCCCGACCTGGAGGGCCGGGAGATCACGGTGGCGGTGGAGAACGCCTATCTGCCGTTCAACTACATCGACGCCGAGACCGGCGAGCCGGCGGGGTGGGACTACGCCGCCCTCGAGGACATCTGCAACCGCCTCAACTGCATCCCGGTGTTCGAGACCTTCGAGTGGGATCCGATGATCCAGGCGGTGGCCGACGGTCAGTTCGATCTGGCCGCCGACGGCATCACCATCACCGAGGAACGGGCCCAGGTGGTCGATTTCTCCGACGGCTACATCAACATCGAACAGCGGATCCTCGTCCAGCTCGACAACGACGACATCACCGGCGCCGACGATCTGCAGGCCTCCGACTGCACGGTCGGGACCCAGACCGGCACCACCAACTTCGAGACCGCCACCGAGCTGGTGGGCGCCGACCGGGTCCAGGCCTTCGACGAGTTCGGCTTCGCCATCCAGGCCCTCATCGTGGGCGACGTGTGCGCCGTGATCATCGACGAGACGGCCGGTCAGGGCTACCTGGGGGAGAACGCCGACGAGCTGAAGCTGGTGGGCGACTCGCTGTCGTCGGACGAGCTCGGGTTCATCTTCCCCAAGGGGTCCGACCTGGTGGAGCCGTTCAACGCCGCCATCGCCGAGATGAAGGCCGACGGCACGATGGAGCGGTTGGGCCAGGAGTACTTCTCCGACGCCTTCACCATCACCTACGACGACATCGAGTGATGCAGCGGCCACGGTGACCGCAACCAGCGATGCCGGCCCCCGCCGGCGGCGGACCGACGAGCAGCGATGGTGGCAGAGTGCCCCCTGGTGGGCCGCCATCATCGCCGCCGTCATGGTGTACATGTCGGCTCGGATCATCGTCGACGACGACTACCGGCTGGCCTTCACCCGCATCTGGCCCGGGGTCGGGATCACGATCCAGGCCACCCTGGCCTCGTTCGTCGTGGCCTCGATCATCGGCCTGATGGCCGGCCTGGGTCAGCTGTCGTCCAACGTGGCGATCCGCAACCTGGCTCGGGCCTACGTGGAGATCGTGCGCGGCATCCCCATGCTGGCCCTGCTGTTCACCGTGGCCCTCGTCGTCGTTCCCCAGGTGACGGAGGCGTTGGGGGTGGCCAACCGGGTCTCGTCGTTCTGGCGGGCGGTGCTGGCTCTCGCCCTCATCTACGGGGCCTACATGGCCGAGATCTTCCGCGGCGGCATCCAGGCCGTGCCCCGGGGCCAGGTCGAGGCCGGGCGCTCGCTCGGGTTGTCGCCCCGGGCCACGATGCGGTCCGTCGTGTTTCCCCAGGCGTTCCGGGCCATCATCCCCCCGATCGGCAACGACTTCATCGCCATCCTCAAGGACACGTCGCTGCTGTCGGTACTGGGCATCCTGGAGCTGACCCGCAATGCCCGCCAGTTCACGGCCAGCACGTTCAAGTTCCCCGCCGGGTTGTTCACACTGTCGTTCATCTACCTCGTGCTGGTGATCGCCCTGTCGTTGATCCTGCGGTGGGTGGAACGCTGGTTCACCCCCTATGACGAGGGGGCCCGGTGACGGGCGGACGGACGTGATCGAGCTCAGGGGTCTGGTGAAGACGTTCGGTCGGGACATCCACGCCGTGCGGGGTGTCGACCTGGTGGTCGAGCGGGGCGAGGTGGTGGTCGTCGTCGGTCCGTCGGGGTGCGGCAAGTCGACGATCCTGCGTTGCATCAACCTGTTGGAGATCCCCACGGAGGGCGAGGTGAGGATCGACGGGGTCGACATGATCGACGTCGCCACCGACCTCGACGCCGTGCGGGCCGACGTCGGCATGGTGTTCCAGAGCTTCAACCTCTTCCCCCATCTCACCGTTCTCGGCAACATCACCCTGGCCCAGCGCAAGGTGCGGCGCCGATCCAAGGCCGACGCCGAGGCCATGGCCCGGCGCCAACTGGTACGGGTCGGCATTCCCGACAAGGCCGACGCCTTCCCCGGTCAGCTCTCGGGAGGCCAGCAGCAGCGGGTGGCGATCGCCCGGTCGCTGGCCATGGAACCCAAGGTCATGCTGTTCGACGAGCCGACCTCCGCCCTCGACCCGGAGATGATCGCCGAGGTGCTCGACGTGATGCGGGAACTGGCCGACGACGGGATGACGATGGTGGTGGTTACCCACGAGATGGGGTTCGCCCGAGCGGCGGCGTCGAGGGTGGCGTTCGTCGACGAGGGCCGGATCGTGGAGATCGGCCCCCCCGACCAGGTCTTCGACAACCCCAGCAACGCCCGGACCCGGGCCTTCCTCGATCAGATCCTCCGCCACTAGGACACCATCGTCCCGGTGGGGCACCGCTCAGGGGGCGCCGACCCGGTTCTTCAGGGCCACGAGGTCGAAGCGGTGGACGGTGCCGGGGGCGATCGCGACCTCCTCGTCCTTGACCGCCACCCTGATCGGATCGGGGTGGCTGGCCTCGCAGCCCACGACGAGCTCGCCGTCGCTGACCTCCACGTCGACCAGCCAGTGGGTGCGGAACCGGATGCGGAACGCCAGGCGCCGCACCTCCGAGGGCAGGCGGGGATTGAGCCGGATGAGGTCGCCGTCGACGGCGAGCCCGCTGTAGACGCGCTGGGCGAGGTCGACCGTCCCGGCCATGGCACCGAGGTGGATGCCCTCGGGTGTCGTACCCCCCTGGACGTCGTCGACATCGCTGGCCAGCGCCTCGAGGAAGCAGTGCCACGAAGCCCGCCGATCGGCCCGGGCCTCGACCCACGACTGCACGACCCGGGACAGCGTCGACCCGTGCGACGTCCGGGCCGTGTAGTAGTCGACGTTGGCCGGGATGTCGTCGGCGTCGAACGGGTAGTCGAGCCGCTCGAACAGCTCGACCAGCTCCTCCGCCGTGAGCAGGTAGAACAACATGACCACGTCAGCCTGCTTCGACGCCTTGTAGGCGTTGGCCGAGTCGTCCTCGGCCTCCAGGATGCGGTCGAGGCGGGCGATGTCGCCGTAGCGCTGGCGGTACCCTTCCCAGTCGAACTCCCGCAGGTGGCGGTAGCCCTCGAACTGCTCGATCACCCGACGCCCGGGGCAGGTCTCGTCGGGGAGGAACGGGACGAACAGGCGATGCCCGATCTCGTTCCACGCCGCCAGGCGGTCGTCGTCGATCGACAGCCGACCCAACAGCTCGGCCCGCCGCAGGGCCGGCAGCTCGTCGAGCACGGCGAGCGCCTTGTCGAGCACCCACGCCGTCATCACGTTGGTGTAGGCGTTGTTGTCGAGGCCCGGCCCGTCGGCGTCGGGGTAGGCCGTGTGGTACTCGTCGGGCCCGATGACGCCCCGGATGACGTAGCGCTGGCGCCGCCCGTCCCAGGTGGCCAGGCTGGCCAGGAAGTCGGCGATCGACAGGAGGATCTCGGCGCCGTCGTCGTGGAGGAACTCGTCGTCGGCGGTCACGCACCAGTGGCGGTACACGTTGTAGGCGATGGCGGCCCCGACGTGACGCTGGAGGTGGGTCGGATCGGGGTTCCACCGGCCCGACCGGGGGTTGAGGTGCCACCGCTGGTTCTCCTCCCGGCCGGTGCTGCCGCTCTGCCAGGGGAACATGGCCCCCCGGTGGCCGGCCTCGGCGGCAGCCCGGCGGGCCTCGGGCAGGCGGCGGTACCGGTAGCGGATGGCGGCCCGGGCCCGCTCGGGGAACCGGCAGGCGAGGAACGGGAGGACGAAGATCTCGTCCCAGAAGACGTGGCCCCGGTAGGCCTCGCCGTGCCAGCCCCGGGCGGGGACACCGACGTCGAGGTCGATGGCGTGGTCGGAGATCGACTGGTGCACGTGGAACAGGTGCAGCTTGAGGACCATGTCGGCCCACGGGTCGCCGGCATCGAGCTCGAGCACGCTCCGCCGCCACAGGTCGCCCCACACCCGCTCCTGGGAGCGGACCAGCTCACCGCCGGGCCCGGCGCACTCGAGGGAGCGGTGCACGTCGACGACCGGGTCGTAGCCGGGACGGTCGCGCGAGGTGTGGAAGGCGACGACCTTCTCCACCTCGACCGGTCGGCCGGGGCGGACGACGCCCCGCTCCGACAGCTCCACCTGCGCCGCCGTGGGGGCAATGTGGCGCTCCGGGTCGTCGAGGCCGGTGACCCGGACCCGGGTACCCATGCCGACCTCCAGGTGGGACGAGATCGTGCGGGCCCGCAACCAGATGCGATCGTGTTCCCCCCCGGTCTCCAGCACCTCGACATGGCGATCCTGGAGGGCGGCGTAGCGGTCGACCCCCCGATTGCGGACCGCGCCGTCGATGGCGATCCGGATCTCGAGCGGCTCGCCGCCGTCGCCCCGGTCACTGTCGCGCCCGTCATCGTTTCCGTCGTCGCCGTCTCCTCCATGATCGCCCGATCGTTCCTCGAGCTCGATCGTGACCCGCTGGAACCCCAGGTGGCGGTGTTCCATGTGGATCAACCGTTCCTCGGTGAGGCGGAACACCCGTCCGTCACCGTCCCGGCAACGGAGCCGCCGTTCGAGCCGCCCCTGACCGAGCAGGAGGTCCTGGCGGTAGTCGAGCAGCTCGACGTCGTCGACGCCGAAGAAGGGGCCGCGCCCGAAACGGAACGTGATCGGCAACCAGTTGGGGAAATTGACCAGGTCCTCGTTCTCCACCGGGCGCCCGTTGACGTCGCTCGTTGCCCGGTCATAGCCGCCGGCCAGATACGTTGCGGGGTAGTGGATGTCGTCGGCGTCACCCCATGGCTGCGCTCCCCGGGTCACCCACACGCCGTTGCCGACGGCGCACAGGGCCTCGCGGAGCTTCTCCGCCCCCGGGTCGTAGGTGTGGTAGGTGAGCGTCGGCCAGTCGTCGAGCGGCCGCGGGTCGAGCTCCATGGGAACCGTCCTGCCTGGCCGGGGGTCGCACGATACCGTGGGTGGGTCCGACCCGGCGGCGCCGTCGTTTCCCCACCGCCGAAGCAGGGTAGCGCACTGGTGTGAACGACGTCGGAGCCATCGCCGGCCCGGGATTCGCAGCGGTCCTGTTCGACCTCGACGGGGTCCTGGTCGACACCCGCCGCCTCCACGTGCGGGCCTGGACCGAGACCTTCGACCGGCTCCTCGACCACCTCGGTGCCGGCGAGGCGTTCGACCCGGTCGGCGACTACGGCCGCTTCGTCGACGGCAAACCCCGCTACGACGGGGTCCGGTCGTTCCTGGCGTCGCGGGGGATCGACCTGCCCGAGGGAGCAAGCGACGCCGAGCCCGGCCTCGACAACGTGCGGGCCGTCGGCAACGCCAAGAACCGGCGCTACGGCGAGCTGCTCGACGACGAGGGCGCCGATGTCCTTCCCGGCGTGCCCGAGCTGGTGGCGGGGCTCCACCGGCGGGGGATCGCCATCGCCGTCGTGTCGTCGAGCCGGAACGCCCGCCGGGTCCTGGCCGCCGTCGGGCTCGACGACGTCGTCGAGGTCATCGTCGACGGCACCGACCTGGCCCGCCTCGACGTGCCGGGCAAGCCCGACCCTGCCCTGTTCCTCCACGCCGCCGAACGGCTCGGGGTGGCGCCGGGCCGCTGCGTGGTCGTCGAGGATGCGCCGGCCGGGGTCGAGGCGGGTCGGGCCGGCGGCTTCGGCCTCGTCGTCGGCATCGCCTCCGATGACCAGGCAGCGGCGGCGTTGACCGCCGGTGGGGCCCACGTCGTGGTGGCCGGCCCCGGCCACCTCGGGCCCGACCCCGATTCGTGGGCGAGCGGGGGCGCCGGCCCGCCGGCCGGCGACGGCTCGGCGGGCGGCGATGGGGCCGACGGCCGGGAGGAGCCCGATGCGCTGGTTGCGTTCGGCCCCATCGCCCAACGCCTCGGCCCCGCGCCGCTGGTGTGCTGCGACTACGACGGGACGCTCAGCCCCATCGTCGACGACCCGGAGGCGGCGACGCTGTCCGACCCGGCCCGTCGGGCTCTCGAACGGCTGGCCGGGCGATGTGCCGTGGCCATCGTCAGCGGGCGGGGTCTGGCCGACGTCCGGGAGCGGGTGGGCCTCGAGGGGCTGTACTTCGCCGGGAGCCACGGCTTCGAGATCGCCGGACCCGGGGGGCTGTACCGCGAGCACGAACCGGCGGCGGCGCTGCTCGGTGAGCTCGATCGCGTCGAGCGGGAGCTCGTTGAGGCGACCCGCTCCTGCGACGGTGTGCAGGTGGAGCGCAAGCGTTACGCCATCGCCGTGCACACACGCCGGGCGGCGTCGGAAGCGATCCGCCAGCGGGCCGGTGCCCTGGCCGCCGAGCATGGCGAGCGGGTCGAGGGGCTGCGCACCCAGCACGGCAAGGAGGTGGTGGAGATCCTTCCCGACCTCGACTGGGACAAGGGCGCGGCCGTCGTCCACCTCGCCGGCGTGGTGGCCAAGACCCGGGGCGGATCCGCCGACACGGTTCCGGTGCTCTACCTGGGCGACGACACCACCGACGAGGACGCGTTCGGGCGCATCGCCGCCGAGGGACTGGGCGTCGGCGTGAGGGTCGGCCCGGGGGAGACGGCGGCCGAGTTCCGCCTCGACGGGGTCGACGACGTCGTCGAACTGCTCGAACGGCTGGCCGCCCTGCTCTGATGGGCGCCCGCCGAGTGCGTCGGGCCCGAGGGAATCGGGTGTCTCCGTACCCGCTGTCGAGGTGGTGTTCATGCTTCGCTCCCGTCCCTGGAAGGGTCGCCGTCGCCGACTCGCTCGTCGTCGTGCTGCTCGGAGTCGGTCGCCCTCCCGCCCGACCGTTGCCGTTCCGTCCTCCCATCCGGTTGCCGGTGAGCTCCAGGAACACGTCGTCGAGGGTGGGGGAGCGGATCGAGAGCTCGTCGATCGACACGCCCCGCTCCTAGAGGAGTGAGGCGAGCTGGCCGACGAGGCGGGTTCCGTGGGGCGAGGCGATCGTGAGGCGTCCCCCGTCGCGGTCGACCGAGTCCACTCCGTCGAGGTCGCCGATGGCGTCGACGACGCCGTCGAGGGGGCCGTCGGAGCGGCGTGGCCCTGGTGGGCCGCCTCCAACCCACGACGGCCGGGCCGAGATCCTCGTCGAGATCACCTACCCCAACGGGGGCGTCACCACCGTCGCCCTCGACGAGGAGGCGTGCGCCGCCTCGCTCGACCGCTCGGGGGTGACTTCGATCGACCACCTCGTCGGCCTGCCGTGGCGGGCCGTGCTGCCCGCCCTGTCGACCATCACCGCCACCCCCACTCACCGCCAGTCGTAGGAGACCACCATGCTCGATCTCGCCCTCCGTGACGGCCGCATCATCGACGGCTCCGGCCTGCCGGCCCGGGTGGGCGACATCGGCATCCAGGACGGCCGACTCGTCACCGTCGGCGGCCGGGCCCGCGCCGCCCGCCGGGAGATCGACGCCTCCGGTCGGGTGGTGGCCCCCGGCTTCATCGACCCCCACACCCACTACGACGCCCAGCTGTGCTTCGATCCCTACGCCTTCCCCGCCATCGAACACGGCGTGACCACGGTGGTGCCCGGCAACTGCTCGCTCAGCCTCGCCCCGTTGCGGGCCGAGCATCGCGACGCCTTCGGGCGGATGTTCCGCCTGATCGAGGAGATGCCCGAGGCGGCCTTCGATCGGGGGGTCGACTGGCGGTGGGGCGACGACTTCGGCGCCTGGCTCGACGCCCTGGAGGGCCGGATCGCGCTCAACGTGGCGTCGCTCGTCGGCCACTCGGTGCTGCGGATGTACGTCATGGGCGCCGACGCCCAGCGCCGGGCCGCCACCCCCGACGAGGTGGCGGCCATGGCCGACCTGCTCCGGGTCTGCCTCGACGCCGGTGCGGTCGGGTTGTCGACCAGCTTCGTCGACGTCGACGAGACCTATCGGCCCGTGCCCAGCCGTTGGGCCCACGCCAGCGAGCTCGATGCCCTCGCCGCGGTGCTGGGGGAGCGGGGCCGCATCCTGCAGATCGTCCACGAGTTCTACAACACCGACCTGACCGTGGCCCGGATCGAGCAGCTGGCCGAACTGTCCCGCCGGCACTCGATCACCACCACCCTCTCCCCCCTGTTCCACAGCGGCGGCTCGTCCGGCGCCGTCGACGCCGTCATGGCGGCGGTTGAGCGGGCCCGGGCCGACGGGGCCGCGGTGTGGCCCCAGGTCCAGACCCGGCCGATAGACATCAGCTTCACCCTCGACCAGCGGAGCCTCATGCTGCTGACGATGCCCTCGTGGTGGAAGGTGGCGTCGCTCGGCGACCGGGAGACGAAGATGGCGGCCGTCGTCGACCAGCGAGACAAGCTGGTGGCGGAGATGAACGCCCTGTCCAGCCGGCCCAACGGCGGCCTGGGGGCCGGTGCCTTCGTCGTCCGCGACACCGTGACCGACCGCAACCGTGACCTGATCGGCCGCACGATCGACGACATCGCCACCGAGCGGGGGGTGACCCACGGCGACGCCGTGCTCGACCTGGCCCTCGACGAGGAGCTCGGTACCTGGTTCATCCGGGCCGGCGTGGGCCATGACGACTCGACGGTGGTCGGTCAGCTGCTGGCCCACCCCCTCGTCCACGTGGGGGCGTCCGATGGGGTGCCCACGTCGGTTCGTTCTCCACGTTCGGCGACACCGGCTATTTGTTCTCCGAGTTCGTCAGGAAGACGGGTGCCCTGTCGCTCGAGGCCGCGGTCAAGAAGATCACCTTCGACCCGGCCACCATCTGGGGCCTGGAGGGTCGGGGGCTGCTTCGTCGGGGCTATGCCGCTGATGTCACGGTGTTCGACCCCGACCGCATCGGCCGGGGTCCGGAGATCGCCTCCGACGACTTCCCCGGCGACGGCATCCGCTGGATCCGCCACCAGGAGGGGGTCGACGCGGTGATCGTCAACGGCACCCTCACCTGGTCGGCCGATGGTGGCTACGCCCCCGACGCCAGGGCCGGGGTCATCGCCACCCGCTGACCCCGTCGGCGTCACGACGGTGCTCGAGACGGCAGTCGGTCGCAGGACGAGGTGCCGTCACGATTCGTCGATGGGCCCAGGCCTGGTTACCAGGACCGGGCAGGGAGCATGACGAACGATCTCGGCCGTTACGCTTCCCACCGCCGAGCGGGCGAGACCGGTGCGCCCATGGGTCGCCAACGCGATCAATGACGCCGGCAGCCGACCAGCGAAGTCGACGATCGACCGGCTCGCCGGCGTGCCGTGCAGCACCTTGGTCCATGCGGGCGGAGTCCGGAGGCCAAGCGCGAGCTGGTCGAGGCGCGCCGAGGCCGCTTCGACCTGGCGGTTCCGCACCGGTCCACCGGGGACGGCCACGTCCTCTTCGGGGCCCACCACCTCGGCCACCCACGGCTCCAACTGGAGCCGTGCTGCCCACGAGGCAGCAGCAGGGACGATGGCGTCGGAGAACGCGGAGCCGTCGGAACAGACGAGCAGCCGGCCCCGCTCGCCGGCCAGGAGCACCGTCCGGCATGCCGGGCCGACGAGTACGAGCGGTTCGGACGAGCTGCGCACGACCCGTTCGGTGACGCTTCCCAGCACCGCGGTGCGAAAGCCGCCATGGCCGTGGGTGGCGATGCACAACAAGGCGTCGGGTGTGACGCTGAGGAGGCGGAGGATGCCATCGGCCGGTCTGCCTTCGTCCAGGATTCGGGTGTCGACGTCGACGGCGGCTGCGAACAGCGAAGCTCGATCGTCCAGGTACGCCCTCGCCGCCGCCGTGTCGTCGGGGGAGCAGCAGACGAGGAGGAGGCACGCGTCGTCGAGGCGGGCGGCCAGGGCGCAGGCGGGGCGCAGCGCCCGTTCGGCGAACTCCGATCCATCGAGGGGAACCACGACGGTGATCATGATCGGGCCGCCGACGTGTTGACCATGACCGCGACGATGACGGCGGCCTGCCACTCGAAACAGGGGCCAACGTCCCGGTGGGCCACGACCTGGGAGATGCGGCTCGGGGCCCGTGCCGACCCAGCACCGTTTGTGGCCATCGACCCTAGACCGCGGTCGACCCCGCTTGGTTGGCTGACCAGATGCGTCCCGAGACGACGAGGAACGCCAATGCTCCGACGCTCGACGAAGCGCCTGCTCCTGCCTGGCACAGTATGCCCCGTGCCGAGATCGAGGAGTGGCTGGAGACGGGCAGCCACGGGCTGAGCCGCCGGGAGGCAGAGGCCCGCCTGGCCCGGTACGGAGCCAACGAGCTGGTGCTTGCGCTGAACGCGGTGATCGGGTTCACCCAGGAACGCAAGGCAGAGACGGCGGTGCGCGCCCTGATGCACCTGGTGCAGCCACGGGCGCGTGTGGTTCGTGACGGTCACGACCGGGAGATCGACAGCAGGGAGCTGGTGCCGGGCGACCTGGTCCTCGTCGAGTCCGGTGTGCGCGTGCCCGGCGATCTGCGGCTGGTGACCGTCAACGCCCTGCAGGTCGACGAGTCGCTGCTCACCGGCGAGTCGGCGCCGGTCACCAAGTGGGCGGACGCGGTGCACGAGGGCGCCCCGCTGCCGGATCGGTTCTGCATGGCCTACACGGGGGCGACGGTCACCGCCGGCCGTGCCACCGGCGTGGTCGTGGCCACCGGCGCCTCGACCGAGCTCGGAACGATCGCCGGCCTGATACGCGGGGAGGAGGTGACCGCCACGCCCTTGCAGCGTCGCATGGAGCGATTCGCCAAGCTGATCGGCATGGTCGTGTTCCTGTCGGCGATCAGCGCCTTCGCCAGTGGGGCGGTGCTCGGAGAGTCGGCGCACCACATGTTCCTGGTGGCGGTGGCGCTGTCGGTGGCTGCGGTCCCGGAGGGTCTGCCGATAGCAGTCACCATCACGCTCCGTGGGAGTACGCCGCATGGCCCGGCGCAACGCCATCATCCGCTGCCTTGGCGCCGTGGAGACGGTGGGCAGCACCACGGTGATCGGGTCCGACAAGATCGGCACGCTCACCGAGAATCGGATGACCGTCCAGGACCTGTGGACCCACGACCACCACGCGGTGTTGGCCGATGACGTACCCGAGGGTGACTTCCTCGTCGACGACGAGCCGGTGTCGGTCGAAGGTGACCATGTGCTGCATCTCCTGCTGTTGGCGGGGGTTCTGACCAATGAGGCCGACCTGCACCGCGAGGACGGCCGGTTGCATGGCACGGGTGATCCGACCGAGGTCGCACTGCTCCTGTCCGCACTCACGGCGGGCATCGAGCCCCAGGACGCCCGCGCCGCCTTTCCGCAGGTGGCCGAGATCCCCTTCGAGCCGGCCGCCCGGTACACTGCGACCGTCCGTGACCGGCGTGGCACCCACAACGTGTTCGTCAAGGGCGCGCCCGAGCGGGTCCTCGAGATGTGCGGGGAGATCCACACTGCGGCCGGGCCCGTACCGATCGATCGGAGCGTGGTGCAGGAGGCGGCCAGCGAGATGGCGGCCCGGGGTCGCCGCGTGCTGGCCCTCGCCTACCGTGAGCTGCCCGATCCCCTGTCCCCGCTGGCCGACCTGCAGGAGCCGGATCGGCTCGTCTTCCTCGGGCTGCAGGGCATGATCGACCCACCTCGACCGGGCGTGGGCGATGCGATCGCGGCAACCCAGGCCGCCGGCATCCGGGTGGTCATGATCATCGGCGATCACGTCGACACCGCCCGCGCCGTCGCCGAACGGCTCGGCATCCTCCGGTCGGGGGACGAGTCGCATCGCCATGGGTGAAAGGGCACCGATGTCGCCCGCGAGGCCGCCGAGATGGTCCTCGCCGACGACAACTTCGTCTCCATCACCGCAGCGGTGGAGGAAGGCCGAGTCACCTTCGACAACATTCGCAAGGTCACCTTCTTCCTCGTCTCGACCGGCGCCGCCATCGTGTTCGCCATCCTCGTCGGCGTCTGGCTGCAGTGGACGCTGCTGATGCTGCCCGCCCAGCTCCTCTGGCTGAACCTGGTCACCAATGGGCTCCAAGACATCGCCCTCGCCTTCGAACCCGCCGAGAAGGGCGTGCTCCACCGACGCCCGCGGCGGTGGGGCGGCTGAGACGGCGAGTGCCTGCCGCATCCTCAGGTTTTGGCGGGACCGGGGCGTCGCACACCGAGGATCGTGCACCGGTACCCGCCGCCCGACACCCCGACCTCGACCTCCGCGCCGACGCTGCGCCCGATGAGCGCACCGCCCAGCGGACTCTCCACCGAGATGCGCCGATTCTCCAACGGCGCCTCGGCGGCGTGGACGACGATGTAGGACTCCGTGTCGCCGGACTGGAGCTGGATTGTCACGATGTCGCCGAGATCGACGGTGTGCGGGTCGTGAGGTAGGTGCTCCAGTGCGCCGGCGTCACGAAGAAGCACACGCAGACGGTCGCGCTCCTGGGTGGCCCGCTGGTGAGCTTCGACACTCTCGACGCCGTGTTCGGGGTCTTCGAGGGCGGCTCGCAACGCAGAGACCGTGTCATCCAGGAGCCGGGCCCGGTCTGCCAGGAGTCGCCGCCCGTCTGCGGTGAGGTACACGGGCGATGACGGCGACACCCCGTCAACGGCGGGACGAGTGGACATGCGAGAACCTCCGGGTCGCGGCTGAGTGAACGCCGACCCGACTTCCCGGCACGCCCGTCGGCCAGTGTAGAGCCTCCGGCCCTTCGGCGCCCCGCGGGGGCCAACGTCCCCACCCTCGTTCGTGGGTGACGGGGGAAAGGGACCTCCGGCCATGTTCGGGTCCGTTCAGCGTGTGGGGCGCTTCGTCCCACACGCGATGGGGCCCACGAGGAGGAAGCGTTCCATGGCCGAATGGGCGGGCAGCGGGCGTCATCGACGCCGACCTGATCGAGACCTACGTACCCGCCGGCGCCGCCGCCACGTGGCACGTCGTGTTGTGCGGGCCGCCACCCATGATGGATGCCGTGGAACGCGCCGTCCGCGACCGGGGCGTCCCGCCACGCCAGATTCACTCCGAACGGTTCGACATCGGTGCTGCGCACGCCTTCGGGCAGCGCGGCGCACAGATCCGCCGAATCGTGCTCGGCCTCGGCACCGTGATGCTGGGCGTCGCTGTGCTCTTCGCTTGGTGACCCCGGCGCACCACCGCCGCTGGACGGCGATCAGCCCAGGACGTCCTTGGCGATGATGGTCTTCATGATCTCCGAGGTGCCGCCGTAGATCGAGGCGATGCGGGCGTCGACGTAGGCCGGGCCGATCGGGTACTCCGCCATGTAGCCGTAGCCCCCGAACAGTTGGAGGCAGGCGTCGACGGTGCGCTGCTGGAGCTCGGTGCCCCACAGCTTGGCCATGGCCGCCTCGCCGGGTGACAGCTCGTCGGCGTTGAGCTTCATGATGGCCCGGTCGATGAACGGGGAGGTGACCTCGATCTCGGTCGCCACCTGGGCCAGCACGAACTTGGTGTTCTGGAACGAGGCGAGCGTCTGGCCGAAGGCGGTCCGCTCCTTCACGTAGTCGACGGTCCATCCCAGGGCGGCTCGGGCCACGTAGAGCCCGTACATGCCGATCGACAGGCGCTCCTGGGCCAGGTTGAACCCGAGGTACTCGAAGGCGGAGCCCTCCTCGCCCAGCACGTTGGCCACCGGGACGTGCACGTCGGAGAAGAACAGCTCGGCGGTGTCGGCCGAGTGCTGGCCGATCTTGTGGAGGTTACGGCCCCGCTCGAAGCCGTCCATGCCCCGCTCCACCACGAGCAGCGACATTCCCTTGCGGCCGGCGTCGGGGTTGGTGCGGGCCACCACGATCACGAGATCGGAGTTGATGCCGTTGGTGATGAACGTCTTGGCTCCGTTGAGGATGAACTCGTCGCCGTCGCGTCGGGCCGTCGTCTGGATGCCGGCCAGGTCGGAACCGGTGCCGGGCTCGGTCATGGCGATGGCGGTGATCAGCTCACCGGAGGCGATGCCGGGCATCCAACGAGCCGCCTGCTCCTCGTTGCAGTACTCGACGAAGTAGGGGGTGGTGATGTCGTTGTGGAGGGTGAGGCCGAGCCCGCCGCCCCCGGCTGAGGCTCGGGCCAACTCGTCGGCGATGATGGCGTTGAAGCGGAAGTCGTCGGTGCCGCCGCCGCCGTGGGCCTCGGGGACGGCCATGCCGAGGAAGCCGTGCTTGCCGGCGGCGGCGTAGATCTCCCGGTCCATGATCCCCGCCGCCTCCCACTCCGGCACCCGCGGCACCATCTCCGATTGCACGAAGGAGCGGAAGCTCTCGCGGAACAGGTCGTGGGTCTCGTCGTAGATGCTCACGGCGCCATTGTCGCCGACCGTCGGCCCGGTTCCGAATCCGGACGGTCGCCTCAGACGGCCCGGAGGATCATCGTCAACGCCGAGGCCGCCAGGAGTGCGATGACGAGACGCTCGAACACCACCACGGGGACTCGGCGCCGTAGCCGCACCCCCACGGGTAGGAGCAGCGCCGCCACGGCGACGAGGGCCGCGCCCAGGCCGAGCAGATGGAGGGTGAACAGGCCCTGGGCCGTCAGGCCGGCGATCTGGGCCCCACCGCTCAGGGCGAAGGCGGCGGCGATGGAGAAGACGTAGGTCTCGCGGGACAGGCCGAGGCTGAGGAACCAGGGTGTGACGAGCGGACCGGAGATGCCCGCCGCCCCCTGGAACACGCCGGCGACCGTGCCGACCACCGGGGCAAGGGGCCCTACGAGGTGGCCGGGGATGGTCAGGTCGGGGGCCCGGAAGCGGTTGACCAGGAAGAGGACGACGACGACGATCAGGATCCACCGCAGTGTCTCCTCGGCCAGGATCGACAGCAGGAGCGACCCGGCGATGCCGCCCATCACGCCCCCGACGAGAAAGCCGGGCAGGGCCGGGGCGTCATGGCGGGCGCGCCGGGCGTCCCAGACGAGGGAAGTGTTGAGGAACAGGTTGGCGGGGGCCACGATGATCACGGCGTCGGTCACGTCGATCACGAGGGCCAGGGTGGGGATGAGGATCAGCGGGAACCCCATGCCGGTGATGCTCTTGAGCAGGGCGGCGACGACGACGGCGGCGGCGACGGCCACGATCTCGATGCCGGTCACGGGGAGCTCACCGGCGACCACCCTACGATGAACCGTTCCCTGTACCCGAGCCCGGAGGTCCGGAGCGTGTCACCCCTCGAGGTCGAACCGGTCCCCGCCGAGCGGGGGGTGTTCGCCAACCGGACGTTGAACATGCGGGCGGTCCAGGCCGTCGGCTACGACATGGACTACACGCTGATCCACTATCGGGTCGACGAGTGGGAGGGGGCCGCCTTCGCCACCGCTCGCGATCTGCTGGCCGCCAGGAGCTGGCCCGTCGCCTCCCTCACCTTCGACCCCGATCGTTTCACCCTCGGGCTCGTGTTCGATCTCCAGCTCGGCAATCTGGTCAAGGCGACCCGATTCGGCTACGTGGTCCGGGCCCAGCACGGCAACGAGCTGTTGAGCTTCGATCGGCAGCGGGAGTTCTACCAGGAGGATGTGGTCGAGCTGTCGGAACCCCGCTTCCGGTTCATGAACACGCTGTTCGAACTGTCCCGGGCCAGCCTCTTCACCCAGCTCGTGGCTATCCACGACGCCGAGCCCTTGGCCGGGGTGACGTCGTACGCCGACCTGTACCACGTCATCGACCTGGCCCTCAGCGAGACCCACCTCACCGGGACCCTCAAGGAAAGCATCGTCGCCGACCCCGACCGGTTCGTCGTGCTCGAACCCGAGATCGTGCCCACCCTCCTCGACCAGCGTGGCGCCGGCAAGCAGCTCCTGCTGATCACCAACTCCGACTGGTCGTACACCAGCCGGATGATGGCCTACGCCTTCGACCGGTTCTGCCCGACCGGCACGACGTGGCGCGACCTGTTCGACATCGTCATCGTGTCGGCCAACAAGCCGACGTTCTTCTCCCGTAACGATCCCATCTACCGGGTGGTGGACGAGGCCAACTCACTGCTCCATCCCCATTACGACAAGCTGGCCGCCGGTGACGTCTACTTCGGGGGCAACGCCCGCCTGGTCGAGGTCAGCCTCGGCATCTCCGGCGGCCAGCCGCTCTATGTCGGCGATCACCTCTTCGGCGACGTCCACGTCACCAAGGACGTGCTGCGGTGGCGGACCGCCCTCATCGCCCGCGAGCTCGAGGCCGAGATCGCCGACGCCATGGATTTCGCCGAGCGTCAGCGCCAGCTGGAGGCGTTGATGGCCCGAAAGGTGCGGGCGGAACGTCGCCAGGCCGCGCTCCGCCTGGCCCGCCAGCACCGCCACGATGGCGTGTCGGCGTCGGCGGTGGCCCGGGCCACGGCCAAGGTCCACGCCCTCGACGAGGAGATCGTACCCCTGGCCCAGGCCGCGGCCGAGCTCGGCAACCCCATCTGGGGCCCCCTGATGCGGGCCGGCAACGACAAGAGCCTGTTCGCCCGTCAGGTCGAGCGCTACGCCGACGTGTACACGTCGCGGGTGTCGAACTTCCGGGCCGAGACCCCGTTCGCCTACCTGCGGGCCGCCCGGGGATCCCTCCCTCACGACGCCGCCACCTGAGCTCCCGTCTCGGAGCCCCTGCTCCCTCAGCATCGTTTCGGTCCGAAAGCAGCCCTGGCCCCCAGGCTTTGGCTCCCAGGCTCTGTCGGAGCCAGGGGCGCCGCCGGGCCGGTGTTCGAGTGAGGTGTAGCCTTGTGTCCATGCCAGCGATGGCCTTCTGCCACGACGACGACGATCACCCGCCGATCGATCCGGACGACCTGAAGATGCCGGAGAGCCCCGCCCACCGCGGCGCCACCGATGTGATCGGCCTGACCGCGGCCCGCCTGCTCGGCGCCGAGTTCGACGTGTTCCGGGACATGAACTGGTATCCGGGCGACGGGCGACCACCCTTGGCGCCGGACCTCCTCGTGCTCCCGGCCGGGGCCATGCCACCCCGGGGCGGGCCGGCCGACGTCCGGCCCAAGTCGTACCGCCAGGACCAGACCGGTGGCCCGACCCCGACGGTGGCGGTGGAGGTACCGTCCGACAGCGACGGGTTCGTGGCCCTGCGGGCCAAGACGTTGCGATGCCGGGAGCTCGGGGTGGTGCTCTACCTGGTGGTGATGCACTCTCCGCAGGGTGTGATCCGGCTGGCCCCGGGCGAAGCCGACCGGCCGTGGGCCGATCGACCGATCCCGGAGCTCGGCGGGTTGTCGATCGGGTTCGACCACGGCGACCTCGTGGTCACGACCCCCGACGGCCTCCGGGTCGACAGCGACGACGCCCTCGTGGCCCAGCTCGACGCCGCGGCGGAGGCGGCCCGAGCCGAGGCTGCGGCGGCGCAGGCCGACGCGGTGGCGGCGCGGGCCGACGCGGTGGCGGCGCGGGCCGAGGCCATCGAGGCACGGGGGCGCGCCGAGGTGCTGGCGGCCCGGTTACGGGAACTGGGGCTCGATCCGGACGACGGCTGACCGGCGGCGGGACGCCGACACTCAGCCCTGCTCGACGAACTCGACCCAGTTGCCGTCGGGGTCCTCGACCATGCCGATGGTGACTCCCGGGCGGACCTCGGTGATCGGCACCGCCACCGTCACTCCCGCTTCCTCGCAGGCGGTCATGATCTCGGCCAGGTTCGACACGATCATGGTGAAGTAGCGCATCCCGGTCGACGCTGCGATACCGCCGCTGCCGTCGCCGGCCGGGTCCTTGTTGAGCTTGACCAGCTTGAGCAGCGTGTCACCGATGTTGAGGCGGTGCATGGTGCCACCGCCGGCGATCGGCATCGGGGTGTCGGCCACGTGCTCGAAGCCGAGCAGGTCGCGGTAGAAGCCGAGCGAACGCTCGCTGTCGGAGATGACGATCCCCAGGTCGATGGCGGACTTGGCCAGCTGAACTCCCATCGCCGCAAGCTAGCTGGTCTGCGCCGGGGCCGCCCACCGCTTGGGCCCGGACCGGTCGGGCGACGTAAGCTCGGCCGATGGCCACCGACTCCGTCCTCACCGGGTTGAAGGTGATCGACACCGACACCCACTGGTCCGAACCGTACGATCTGTGGACCTCCCGGGCCCCCGCCGCCTACGTCGACCGCGTCCCCCAGATGCAGGAACGGAACGGTCGGCGACGGTGGTGGTTCGACGGTGACATCCCGATCGGCATGCCGATCGCCTCCAGTGTGATCGATCCCGACGGGACGAAGATCACCGGCGCCGGCTTCTTCGACATGGACAACGACATGGTTCACCGGTCGAGCTTCGATCCCGAGGCTCGGGTGGCGATGATGGATGCCCTCGGCATCCACGCCCAGATCCTCTACCCCAACGTCGCCGGGTTCGGGAACCAGCGGTTTCTCAAGTCGCCCGACGACATGCTCCGGCTCGTCAGCGTCCAGATCTACAACGACGCCCTGGCCGAGTTCCAGGACCAGACCGGGCGGGTGTACGGGATGGCGCTCGTGCCGTGGTGGGATCTCGACGCCGCAGTGGAGGAGATCCAGCGCATCCACGACAACGGCCTCCGTGGCGTGGTCACGTGCAGCAACCCGGAGGAGGCGGGCCTACCCGACATGGGACAGCCCGAATGGGAGCCGATCTGGCAGCTGTGCTCCGATCTGGCCATCCCCGTCAACTTCCACATCGGCTCGTCGGAGGGGAACCTCGACTTCTTCGGCAAGGCGCCGTGGCCGTCGTTCGGCGATGAGCGCAAGCTGGCCATCGGGTCGGCCAACCTCTTCATGGGCAACGCCCGGGTCATCGGCAACCTGATCTACTCCGGGGTCCCGGAGCGGTTCCCCGATCTGAGGTTCGTCTCGGTCGAGAGCGGTATCGGCTGGCTCCCATTCTTCCTCGAGGCGCTCGATCACCAGCTGCTGGAGACGGCCCCGAACGAGCTGTCGTTCCTGTCGATGTCGCCATCCGACTACTTCCGCCGCCAGTTCTACGGCTGCTTCTGGTTCGAGTCGGCCATGGTGGCGGCGGCCATCGACTATCTCGGGGTCGGCAGCGTGATGTTCGAGACCGACTTTCCCCATCCGACGTGCCTGTATCCCCGGAGCGGCGAGGCGACGAGCGTAGCCACCCTCGAAGGGGAGCCTCTGGCCTCGACGCTGGCCGCCCTCGACGACCACACGGTGCGGCGGATCATGCAGGACAACGCCGCCGAGCTGTACCGCATCGACCTCTGACAGCCCCGCCGCGCCGGGCGGACCGGGTCGCCCGGCCCACCCGGGAGCGGGCGGCAGTTTCACCATCAGGCGCCGAGGCGTTCCTTCTTGCGGCGGGTCCACTCGTCGAGGATGGCGGTGGCCTCGCCGGCGTAGCGGTCGAGTACGCCCTCGGCGATGGTGCGGGTGGCGAGCTCGAGGCGGTGGCCGCTCGGGTCGTAGAAGTAGATCGACTGGATGAAGCCGTGATCGACGGGGCCGAGGACGTCGACCTCGTGGTCGACGAGGTTGCGTCGGGCCTGCTCGAGGTCGTCGACGGTCGGGACCTCCAGGGCGAGGTGTTGGGCCCAGTCGGGGTTGGTCTCCTGGTCGATCGTCTCCTCGTCGACCAGGTCGAAGAACGCCACCCAGCTCCCGTCGGCCATCTCGAAGAACACGTGGGCGTGGGGCGCCAGCTCCTGGGTCGACGGGACGCGATCCTGGACGATGACGTGGGCCAGCTTGAGGCCGAGGACGTCACGGTAGAACTCGGTGGTCTCGTTGGCGTCGCGGCACCGGTAGGCGACGTGGTTCAAGCGCTGGACCTGCATGGTGGCCTCCCCTTCGGCTCGAATCCAGGCTAGAGCCCACTCGAACGATGGGGCCAGACCCGGGGTCCGGGGGGGCGGGGTTCAGGGGCGGGTCCCGGGGGCGGGGCGCCGGCCGTCATGGCTGGCGTCGGAGGGCGAGCGCTAGTGTCGGCACCACGGGTGTCGCCGCTGGGCGGCCCCACGGGTTCGGCACGAGTGGGGAGTTCGGCGATGACGATACTGGCAGGTACCAGCCGAGGGGTGTTCTCGATCGACGGCGGCGAGAGCCGCTCCGTGGTCGACGAGCGGGGGGTGCGTGTCCTCGTCGTCGTCGATGGTCGGTGCTTCGCCGGGACGAGCGCCGGGTTGCAGGTGTCCGACGACGGGGGGGAGACCTGGCGGCTGGTGGCCATGGCTGACCGTGAGGTGTGGACGGTGCGGGCTGGGGGCGGCGTGCTCTACGCCGGCACGGCACCGGCGGGATTGTTCCGGTCGGACGACCGGGGCGACACGTGGACCGAGATCGAGTCGTTCGCTGCGTTGCCCGAGGCTGAGGTGTGGTGCGTGCCGCTCGACCCGCCGCTGCCGGGCCGGGCCCGGGCCATCGTCGTCGACGAGGCCGATCCCGACCGGGTGTGGGTGGGGGTCGAGGTGGGTGGCGTGGCACGTACCACCGACGGCGGGGCGACGTGGAAGGTCGAGCTGCCCTACGGCAACCCCGACCTGCACATGATGGTGGCCGATCCGGGCGGTGACGACGTGCTCTTCGCCTCCACCGGGTACGGCCGCTTCGACCACATCGCCGAGATGGTGGAGGGCAACGCCGGTGTGCTGCGCTCCGACGACGGCGGCGACACCTGGACCTACGCCTGGGCTGGGGTCACGCCCCGCTACTCGCGGCCCATGTGCATCGACGACCGGGCCCCGCACGCCCTGACCGTGGCCAGTGCGCCCACTGCGTTCTCCAACCATGGCGACGAGGGTGGAGCACAGGCGATGTTGTTCCGGTCGGACGACCGGGGGGCGTCGTGGCGTTCGTTGTGCGACGAGGCCCACTCGCCGAGCGCAGCCAACTTCCATGGGCTCACGGTCGATCCGGAGCGCCCGGGTGGGGTCATCGTCGGCACCGACACCGGTGAGGTGTGGCAGGTGAACGGCGAAGGCCACTGGACCCAGCTCGGCGGGGGTCTCCCCTCCGTGCTCTCGTTGCTGGCGTTCTGAGCGGTCGCCTCCGCCTTCCGCCCACCGCCCACTGGCCTCCCGCCCTGCCTCGGCTGATGTGCCGCGTCGGAGCGACAGTGGGTGTTGTCGGTGTGGTGGGCTCCTTCGCTGGGGTCGGGTGGGGTCGCGTCGGAGCGACAAGAGAGGCTGGCCTGGGCTGGGGAGATGAAGGGCGGCGCAGGAAGTGCGACGGGGGAGAGCGTCGAGCGGGGAGTGCGGCGAGCGGAGCGGGGCGGATCCGAAGGGGGCCGGTGAGTCGAGCGGGTGGAGCTGTCGCTGTGATGCGGGCGGGGGTGCGGGGGTGGAGGACAGTGGTGGCGGCGCCGTCCGCTCGGCCCCCGCCACTGTCACAGACTCGAACTAGTGTTCGATCATGAATCCAACGATCGCTCGTCAACGCTTCGCTGATGTTCCGTCCGGCGTGGGCCCTCCCGGCCCTCATCCCACGCATCCTCACCTCCCGGAGCCTCGTCCCGGTCCCTCCGGTCCCTCCAGTCCCTCGGCTCCCGGTCTCTCGGTGGCATTGCGGGGTCGGGGCCTGCGGTTCGTGTTGGTGGGCGAGTTGATGGCCACCGGGGAAGTGACGGTGGCCGAGTTGGTCGAGGCGGTGACGGCGGCCGGTTACGCTCTGGCGGGGCGAGCGTCGAAGGTGATCTCGGACGCCTTGCGGTGGGAGGTCCGTCGCGGGCGGGTGGTGCGCCTCGGGCGCGGTCGCTACGCCATGGGGCGGGTGCCGGCCACCACCAGGCGACGGATTCGGATCTTCGCCGCCCGTTGCCACGCCTGGATCGTCGCCGTGAGGCGGCAGAAGGATCCCCCGCCCACACCCCCCGACCTACGGATCACCTGGTTGCGCCACCCCCACCGGCCGCATGACCCACCGCCGCATCAACCGCCCTGGCGCCACCTGGGCTGGCTCTGGGT
>JBHJNQ010000045.1:0-53056 GCA_050330635.1 Acidimicrobiales bacterium
ACATCACCCCCCTTCTCACAGAACCGCACATCCACGAACCCCGCCTGGCTCAACTTGTGCCACAACAACAACCCAGCGAACCCCGCCCCCACCACCAACACATCACACTCATCCGACAACCCCTCACGCGGCACCGGATCCGCCGAATACACATCCTTCAAATAGCGAGAGAACTCCCCCTCCATCGCCATGTAATCCGCCGCCCCCCGACGAATCTCTTTGTACTCCCGATACTTCGCCTGCTCCTCCGCATCGAAGGACGCCCCGGCCGGCTGGTCCGACAGGGTGGTGAGCTCGTCGTCGGTAACGACGGCGTAACCCCGCCCGGTGAGCGTCGGGGTGGCGCTCGCCGCCCGGGTGTCGAAGATCTTCCGGCCCGTGGCCGGGTCGATCGAGATGGCCCCCATGACATGCACTCCCTTGATCCGGCCTGCGGCGAGCGTCCGGTTCTCTCGAGAACCCTGCAATCGACAGTAACCTGGGCCCGGACGGCGCCACCACCGGGCAACCTGCGCTGCTGAACGATCGGGCACTCGGGCGGCCGCTACGGTCAGGGCCGTGTCTGCCGCTTTCGATCTCGTCGATTCGCTGCTCGGACGGCTCGAGACGTTCTCGTCGTCGCCGTGGTTCTACCTGGTGATCTTCGTCATCGCCCTCCTCGACTCGGTCATCCCCGTCGTTCCCAGCGAGACGACCGTGATCCTGGGCGGCATCGCCGCCGGCCAGGGTCGGCTGTCGATCGGGATCGTCATCGTCGCCGGCGCCGTCGGCGCCTGGGTCGGCGACACCCTCGCCTATGTGCTGGGACGGCGATCGGGTGACCTCATCACCCGCTGGTTCTTCCGGGGTGAGAAGGGCGCCGATCGCCTTCTCCGGGCGTCGGAGCAGATACGCCGCCGGGGTGGCCTGCTGCTGATAACGGCCCGCTTCATTCCCGGGGGCCGGACGGCGCTGACGTTCTCCTGCGGGGTGACGAAACAGCCGTTCTGGTCGTGGTTCACCCGCTGGGACATCGTGGCCACGATCCTGTGGGCCACGTACGCCGGCACCCTCGGCTACGTGTTCGGCGACCGGTTCGAGGACGACCACAGCACCGCCTTCTGGTGGGCGTTCGGCACCGCGCTCTCGGTCACGGTGCTGATCGAGGTCGTCCGCTACGTGCGGGGCCGATTCGCCTACTCCCGGCTCGCGGCCTCACAGGAGGGAGCGGACCGCCCAAAGGTCGGGGAACGCGGGGCGGAACAGGGTTGACCGCAGGTACTCGACCCCGTCGGAGCCGCCGGTGCCCTGCTTGGTCCCGATCGTGCGTTGCACCATCATCACGTGGCGGTAGCGCCATTCCTGCAGGCCCTCGTCGAGGTCGGTGAACGACTCACACAGCCGGGCCAGGGCGGCGTCGTGGTGGTAGATCTCGGCCAGCACCTGCTGCATCCCGGTCGACGGCTCGACCGTCCGGGTCACGTCGCGCCCGAGGAGCTCGGCCGGCACGTCGTAACCCTGGCGAGCCACGTAACGGCAGAAGGCATCCCACAGTGAGGGCCGGTGATAGCGGCGGGTCAGGTTGGTCCCTTCCCGCTCATTGCCGGCGAACCGCTCGAGGTGGGAGGGGTTCTTCACGCCGAGGGTGTACTCGATCTCGCGGAACTGGGCCGACTGGAAGCCGCTCGAGTTGGCCAGGAACGACCGGAACGACACGAACTCGACCGGCGTCATCGTCTCCAACACGTCGATCTGGGCCACCAGCGTCTTCAGGATGGTGAGGACGCGCTCGAGCTGATGGCCGCTCAGGGCCGGTCGGTCGTCGTCGAGATGCTGGATCAGCTGGTCGAGCTCGTGGAGGACCTCCTTGAACCACAGCTCGTAGACCTGGTGGATGATGATGAACAACAGCTCGTCGTGCTCGGGCGGGTTGGAGCGCAACTGCTGGAGCGACAGCAGCTCGTCGACCTTGAGGTAGTCGCCGTAGGTCAGGCCCGGGTCGGTATCGATGTCGGGGGCGGGGGCGTGGTCGGGCACGTTCAGATCCAGTCGGGTAGGGGGCCGAGGGCCTCGACCAGGTTCGCAGCCCGCTCGAAGTCGACGTCGTCGAGGGAGGAGGCGTCGGCGATCAGCTCGGAGAAGACGGCCTGCTGGGCCTCGTTGCGGCGCTGCACCTCGTCGTAGGGCATGGTCGTGAACATGACCATGCCGTAGCGGGCCGCCACCCGGTCGGGATGTCGTCGCTCCAGCTCGAGGGCGAGCTGGCGTCGGAGGAGGTAGTCGGGGTCGACGACGCCGGAGCGCATCTCCTGGTAGTTGTCGATCGCCATGTCGGCGATGGCGTCGGCCGCCGGCTTCCGGCTCCGCTCGAAGGCCGTGAACGCTGCGGCCACGTCGTCGGGGCGGGCCCGGAGCTCTCGGTCGAGCAGCCGGCACGACTCCATGGCCAGGTTCATGCCCTGGCCATGGAAGGGGACGATGCCGTGGGCGGCGTCGCCGACGAGGACGGCGGCATCGCCCACGCTCCAGCCGTCGACCCGGACGGTGGCCAGTGAGCCGGTGGGGTGGGAGGCGAACTGGTCGACGAGATCGGGGATCAGCTCGGCCACGTCGGGGAACTCACGGGCGAAGAACCGTTCGACCGCGATCCCGTCGCCCAGGGCGGCGAAGCTGTCGACAGGACCTCGGTGGGGGAGGAACAACGTGGTGGTGAAGTCGCCGGCCGGGTTGGGGAGGGCGATGAGCATGAAGTCGCCCCGGGGCCAGATGTGGAGGGCGCCGGGGTCGAGGAGGAAACCACCCCCCGGTCCGGGTGGGATCTCGAGCTCCTTGTAGCCGTGGTCGAGGGCGTCGGTCTCGACCGAGCCACCGTTGGCCGCCACCACCGCCCGGCGGATCTCGCTGCCCGCCCCGTCGCACCCGAACACCGTGCCGAACGGCACGTCGGTGGCCTCGCCGGGTCGGCCGTAGGGGCCGAGCGACAGGAGGCGGCGCTCGATGTCGACGCCGTGGCACCAGCGGTCGAACGTGATGTGGACCCGCCCCGTCTCCTCGGCGGCGTCGAGCAGGATGGCGTTGAGATCGCGGCGAGACACCGAGTGGATGACGTCGTCGGTGCCGGTCCCGTAGGGCTGGAACGACGTCGTGCCGTCGGTGGCGTGGACCATGCGTCCGGCCATGGGCACCGTGATGGCGTCGACCCGGCGGCGTAGGCCCAGCTCGGTCAGCGGTACCAGGCCCCGGGTGGCGAGCGCCAGGTTGATCGACCGGCCGGCGTCGATGTCGCTGCGCCGGAGGTCGGGACGGCTCTCGAACAACTCGACGTCGTGGCCCTGACGGGCCAGGTGGATCGAGAGGAGGGGTCCGGCCTGGCCCGCTCCCACCACCACGGTCGGGCCCCACTGACCCAGTGTCGTCATCGCAGGATCTCGTCGAGGATCGTCACGAAGCGGTGGATGTCGGTGAACGTGTTGTAGAGCGGCACCGGGGCCACCCGGATGACGGCGGGGTGGCGCCAGTCGCAGGCCACGCCCCGCCGCTCGAGCTCGGTGTGGACCTCCTTGCCGTCGACCCCGGGGGCGGTGATCCGGAGGGCGAGTTGGCATCCCCGCTCGGCCGGGGCCCGGGGGGTGATCGACTCGACCCGGCCGGCCAGGACGGTGTCGAGAAGATGATCGAAGTAGGCGATCTGGCGCCCGGAGCGGGCCCGGAGCGGGCCCATCCCGCCGGCCTCGGCGAAGAGATCGAGCGAGGCCCGCAGCGAGGCCATGGCCAGGATGGGGGCGTTGCTCAACTGCCATGACTCGATCGTGGGAAGCGGCTCGAACCGGGTCGACATCTCGAACCGGGTGTCGGGCCGGGTGCCCCACCACCCGGTCAGCTTGGGCCGGTGGGGGTCGTCGACGTGGCGACGGTTGACGAACGCACCGCCGACACCGCCGGGGCCGCCGTTGAGGTACTTGTAGCTGCACCACACGGCGAAGTCGACGTCCCACCGGTGGAGGTCGAGCACCAGGTTCCCCGCGGCATGGGCCAGGTCGAACCCGACGACGGCGCCCACGGCGTGGGCCGTGGCGGTGATCTCGGCCATGGGGAGGACCTGGCCCGTGTAGTAGTGGACGCCGGGGAGGACGACGGTCGCCAACTCGTCGCCGGTCCGCTCGATGGCGGCCAGGAGATCCTCCGGGCGGAGCAGGTCCTCGCCCGGCCGGGGCTCGACGAGCACCATCGAGGTTGCGGGGTCGTGGCCCCGCTGGGCGATCTGGGACTCGACGGCGAAGTGGTCGGAGGGGAAGGCTCCGGCCTCGAGGAGGATCTTGTGACGCCCCTCGGTCGGGGCGTAGAAGCTGATGAGCAGCAGGTGGAGGTTGACGGTCAGCGAGTTCATGGCCACCACCTCGTCGGAGTGGCCGCCGACCAGGGCCGCCAGGGGTTCGGTCAGGAGCCGGTGGTAGGGCGCCCACGCTCCCTCCCCGGTGAAGTGGCCGGCGACGCCGAGACGGGCCCAGCGCTCGAGTTCGTCATCGACGTAACGGCGGGTGTCGACGGTCGGTAGGCCGAGCGAGTTGCCCGCCAGGTAGACCTGGGGGCCGTCCGGACCCTCGGGAACCAGGAAGCGGTGGCGCAGGCAGGGCACCGGGTCGCGCTCGTCGAGGGCCAGGGCCTCGGCCTCGGCAGGCACGCCACCACCGTTCGCGGTCACGATCCAGCCCCGCTCAGGTGTTGGGAGGTGGATGGCCCTCGGGGGCGGGGTGGATCGTGCCGCAGGCGTCGCAGGTCCTGGCGGGGAGATCGCCGTAGAACGCCTCGAACAGGGGCGGCAGGTCGCGTACCAGCGAGTCGAGCTGGACCTCGACCCGGTGGACGAGGGCGTTACAGTTGCCGCAGTACCACTCGAACCCGTCGAGCTCACCCGGATCGCGGGCGTATTCGACGACGAGGCCGATGCTGTCGGGATCGGGCCGCTGGGGCGAGTGGCGGACGTGCGACGGCAGCAGGAAGACGTCTCCCTCCCGTATCGGCGTGTCGACCGCCGGCTCGCCCTCGCCGTGGCGCATCCGGAGGTTCATGTCGCCCTTCAGCTGATAGAAGAACTCCTCGCGGGGATCGTCGTGGAAGTCGGAGCGGACGTTGCCGCCCCCCACGACGGTGACCATCATGTCGGCCCCCTCCCAGATCTGCTTGTTGGCGACGGGCGGCTGCAACGACTCCGCGTTGTCCTCGATCCATCGGGCGAAGTTGAACGGCCTACCGAATGACTCCGTGCTGCTCATTACCTGGCGCTCCTCCTGACCTGGCGCTCCTCTGTATCGATTGTTTCATCTCGTTGACCCGTCATGACAGATCTTGACGCTGAGAACTACGCTGATGAACGTCCGGGTGGGGTACATCCGGTCGTCCATGACACGATGGGGGTACAGGAAATCATGTGGTGGCTACTCGGCAATCTCATCCTCGGAGCGATCATCGGCTACGGCGGGCGGGCGATACTCCCCGGCGCCCAGGACATCGGCGTGGTGAAGACCGTGCTGGTGGGGGTGGTGTCGGCGGTGATCGTCGGCCTCGTGTTCAGCCCTGCCGGATGGTTCGTTTCGATCGTCCTGGGGGCGCTGGTCGCCGCCGGCCTCCTGTGGCTGACCATTCGTCAGGGGTGGCTCAAGCCCTCGTCGCCGGCCGTCTGATCCGGCCGACCCCGTCACCGGCCTGGGAAGGTCGACCGGTGACGGGGGGTGGCCTCAGCCCTCGATCTTGATGGCGAACTCCGGGCAGTTGTCGGCCGTCAGCTGGGCCTTGTCCTCCAACTCGGCCGGGATCTCGCCCTCGATGCGGAGGATGGCGTAGCCCTCGTCGTCGACGTCCCAGATCTCCGGGGCCAGGGAGTAGCAGCGGTTGTGCCCGCAGCACAGCTCGCGGTCGTAGTTGATCTTCATGGGGCGTCGACCTCCGGCGTCGGTTTCGGTGTACGGCTCTCGTTCTCGTGCGGAGCCCACTGTAGTGACACGGGCGACGCTCGGCAGATGTGGGAGCGGGGTGACCTTGATCAGGCGTATCCTCGGTCGGGCCATGCCTGCGCAGCCACCGCCAACCAGCGACCCAGCGAGCCCGGGCCGCGGCCTGCGGGCCGGGGTGACCCGCTCGCTGGCCCGAGTGTCATGGGTCGGACCTCGGGTCGTCATCCGCCTCCACCGCATCGGGCTCGGTCCGGCCTCGATCGGGTGGACCGAGCTCGTTCCGATGATCGAGCTGGACCCCCCCGACGTGCTCAGCGTCGACGTGTTCGATACCTGCATCGTCCGCTCGCTGATGGGCGACGACCCGATCGAGCGGGCGCTCGGCCCCCTCGACGGTGTCGCCGGGGCCGACAACGGGGGGCGGCGGCGTCGGGCCGACGAGCTCGAGGGCCGGCTGTGCCGACCGATTCCCGGTGTGGCCGAGGCCCTGGAGCGCATCCGGACACGCGGCGTCGAGGTCGTGTTCCTGTCCGACACCGACCGCTCCTCGGACGCCCTCGTCGACATCCTCCGCCGCCACCGCCTGTTCGTCGACGGCGACCGGCTGGTGGCGTCGTGCGAGGCGGGGGCCACCAAGTCCGACGGCGACCTGTACCGGTGGACGTGGCCGGACGACGACCGGGTGGTCTGGCACGTCGGCAACAACACCTGGGCCGATGTCGTCATGGCCAACGCCTCGGGCATCGAGGCCTTCTCGATCACCACCGCCGACCCCACCCGCTACGAGGAGATCATGGCCGCCCGCCCCGACACCGCCGGACCGGCCGTGGCCGCCGCGGCCCGGGCGGCCCGCCTCGAGGTGTTGGCCCGGGCGGCGCCGCTCGGGCCGCTGTCAGCGGGAACCCGTCTGGAGGTGCTGGGCGCCGACGTCGCCGGCCAGGCCTTCACCGCCTTCCTGTTGTGGGTGGGCGAGCAGGCCGGGGCCGAGGAGCTCGGCCACCTCGCCTTCCTCTCCCGCGACGGTGAGCTGTTCCTCGACATGGCCCGCGCCCTCCCGGCCGATCACTGGGGCGACACCACGCTCGGCTACGTCCACTGCTCCCGCTGGTCGTGGCTGCTGTCGGCCGCCGCCTCCAGGGGCGTCGACGCCTGGTTCGAGGCGGGCACGACCGACGACCGGGCCTTCATCCACGCCAACCGGCACCGGGTGTCGTTCCGCTCCCTGTTGGGCCGGATCGGACTCACCACCGACGATCTCGGCGGCCACGCCGCACTGGCCGCCCTCGACCCGGGTCGGCCGCTTCCGCTGCGGTCGGTCAGGGCGTGGCGCGAGCTGATCGACGATCGGGCGGTGCGGGTCGTGGTCGGGCGCCGGGCGGCGGAGCGTCATGGCCTCCTGGTCGACTACCTGCACGGCCTGGACCTGCCCCGCCGCCCCATCGGATTGGTCGATGTCGGCTGGCGCGGTCGGCTGGCCTGGGCCATGTCCGGTGTGGTCGAGGAGGTCACCGGTCACCGGCCAGTACACCTCCACCTGGGTGGCGACAAGCTCCTACCCGATGTCGAGGCCGTCGAGGACATACGCCGGTTCGCCTTCGACGGCCGATCCGATCCATGGCCGATCACCAATCCGGTCTCGTGCGTCGAGACGATGACCGCCTCCGGTCGGGCCCGCGTCGTCGACTACCACCGGGCCCCCGACGGGCGGGTCGTGCCGGTCTTCGCCAGGGAGGTGTCGGCGGTGGCCAACGCCGACCGTCGCCGACTGTGGCGGGGCGCCGTGGCCGCCGCCGCCCATGTCCCGCCCCGGCGCCAGCTCGATGAACTCGTCGATCTCGGAGCGCCGCTCAGCCGGGAAGCGCTCGATGTGCTGTCGCTGTGGTGGACCGATCCCGTCCGGTCCGAGGTCGAGGCCATGCGGCGTCTCGCCTTCGAGGGCGACGACGACGGCCACGCCATCACCCCCCTGGTGCGGCCCTACTCGGCGAGCGACGTGGCGACGGGCCGCGGGGTGCCTCCCCGCCAGTGGCAGGAGGGGTCGGCCGTCATCAGCCACCGCCACATGGCCGGCCTCGTCGGGTTCTACCGCAGGCTCCGGACCCTATTCGGGTCCCGCCGCTGACCGGTATCTCGACGCCGGCGGCCTTCGTCGTCCCTCCCATCGACCTGACCCGACCGGGGTCGCCGTCGTAACGTGGTGTGACACAGCGACGACGGGGGTGGCGGCCGTGGCCGCGACAGGAACGACGAGGGGAACGGCGATCGCACGGAGTGCCCGTCGCCTGCGGATCGCCTCCCTGCGACGGTCGGCGGTCGGCCTCGGGGTGACGGCGGTGGGCCTCCTCCTCCTCGCCTCACTGGTGGCCACCGTGCATCAGATCGCGGCCCTCCGTGGGTGGACATCGACCTTCGCCGGGCACGGTGAGTTCTCCGTTTCCTCCTGTGCGGTGGAGCCGGGACTGGCCGCCGACCGGGTTCGCTGCCGGGGTGAGCTGGCGATTGTCGACGGTGAGACGGCCGTGGTGTCGACCCTGATCGGGCCCCGTTCCGCCTTCGGGTCGACCGTCCCCGACGACGGGGACGTGATCGAGGCCTACCACCGCGTGGGGGAGCCGGGAGTGGCGTACCCGATGGCGGCCCGGACCATCGAGCTAGCCCGCAGCCTGGTGTCGGTCCTCCCGCTGTCGTTCGTGCTGATCGGCTCGGCCGCCTGGCTGGCCGGCTGGTTGGCCACCCGGGGACTCGATCGTGATGATGGGGTCCGCCGTCCCTACCGCTACACGTTTCCCCAACGGTTCGGCCTGCGTCCCCGGGGGGTGCTGTGGCTGACGGTCGGACTCACCCTCGTCGCCGGCGACGAGCTCGTCCTCGACGGGTTGCTCGGTTCGAGCGGCCTCGCCTGACCTGGGGGAGGGCCGTGGGGGAGGGGGTTGCGGGCCGGCCAACGGGGCGGGGGCTCCAACCCACTAGGGTGCCGACCCTGGACCGCTTCGATGCCATCGTCGTTGGCGCCGGCACCGCCGGCTGCGTCGCCGCCGGCACCCTGAGCCGCGCCGGGCTGGCCGTCGCCCTCCTCGACGCCGGACCCGGCCTGCCGCTGCCACCGTCCCTCCGTTCGCTGGACGGCGCCGAGGCGCTGACGGAGGTCGACCGTTTCCGGCCCGGTCTGCGGGCGAGGACGGGTACTGGGATCGAGGTCGCCTACCGGAGCGGCTGGGGTGTCGGCGGGGGTTCGGCGGTCAACACGATGGTGGCCACGCCCGGTGATCCGGCCGACTACGACCGATGGTCGGCGATGGGTTGTCCCGACTGGTCCTGGGACGGCGTGGCTCCCCACCTCGAGCGGGTGACCGGTCGCCACCGCCTGGTCGACGCAGAACCGGGCCCGTTGGCCGAGGCGGTGGGGGCGGCGGCGGCCGATGCCGGCTTCGCCCTCGGTGCACGTTCGGGCCAACCCGGCGCCGTGGGCTTCCTCCCCGCCACCCTCCACGCCGACGGCACCGCTCCCTCGTCCCGACGGTGGTCGGTCGTCGAGGCCGAGCTGGACGGAGCGGGCCCCGCCCTCTCGGTGCTGGCCCGCCATCCGGTGCACCGCGTCGTCACCGCCGGCGGTCGCGTCCGGGGTGTGGAGCTGGCGGCGGGAGCCGCCGTGCTGAGGGCCGACCTGGTGGTGGTGGCGGCGGGCGCCGCCGACACCCCTCTCCTGCTCCGCCGCTCGGGCCTGGCCGGGGTCGACGTCGGGCGCGCCATCGAGGACCATCCGTCGTTCGTGTTCACGGTGGCCCTGGCCCCGGCGGCCCGCCAGCCGGTCGGCGTCGCCGTGCCCGCAGTGTCGGCGGTGCTGCGGTGGGGATCGCCGGGCGAGGGCGGCAACGACCTGCTGGCGCTGATCATGGACCATGTCGGTGTGGGGGAGGAGGGGCGTCGCTACGGGGCGGTGATCGTCACGGTTACCGACGTCGAGGGGCGCGGTCGTCTCGACGGCTCGAACGCCGCCGACCTGCGTTTCGAGCCCGGGTGGCTGGACCACCCGGGCGACCGACGCCGGATGCGCCGGGCGGTGAGCACCGTGGCCGCCCTGCTCGAGCGGGTGATGGCGGCGGGGGTGGCGGAGGCGGTGCTGGTCGACGACCGGGGTACCCCCGCCGCCGACCTCAGCGGTTGGTCGGATGACGAGCTCGACCGGTGGTTGGTGGGCCATCCCGGACCGATCAGCCATCTCGGTGCCACCTGCCGCCTCGGCGGCGGCACCCTCGACCAGTGGGGGGCGGTGGTCGGGGTCGACGGGGTGCACGTCGTCGACGCCTCGGTGCTTCCCCACTTGCCGAACGCCAATCCCAACCTCCCGATACTGGTCGTCGCCGACCGCCTGGCGGCCCGGCTGACCTGACCGTGGGACGACCGATGCGCCGCCGTCAGGGGCGGCACCGGCGGCAGGTGCCGACCAGGTCGACCCGGTGGTGGTGGCCCTCGAACCCGAGGGCGGCCGCCTGCTCGACGAGGCTCGCCTCCAGTCCCTCCTCGATCGCCGGAGGCAGGGTCACGTCGAAGATGGTGCCGCAGTCGGCACAGATGAGGTGATGGTAATGACCGCCGGAGCACCGACCGCCGTCGATGGCGAAGATGCGACCACTATGTTGCGTTTTCGTAGCGGGGAGGGCTTTACTCTCCGTGACCAGTCCGCCCGTTTCGTGGTCGTATCCGCCAGTCCCTGTCCCCGCACCACGAGAAGAGCGATGTACCAGATCACCGACGAGGCGGATTCGTTCGCCGACGGCACGTCCCACCGGCCCGTTCTCGGGCGCTGGCTCGATACAACGCCCAACGACTCCGTCCGCCCGTCCCGGACCCGCCACCGGAGCCGTCTCCGGTCGCCCCGCCCCGGCGCCCGTTCCCTGATCGCACTCGTCGCCATCGGCGCCGTCGTGGTCGCTGCCACCGCGGCCGTGACCCGGGGCGCGGGACCGGCCGAGGACGGCGCCGACATGCTGGCGGCCGGGATCGGAACCGATCCGCCGTCGGGCGCCGGGTCGCCGACCGCGGGCGACCGGCCGCCGGCGGGGGAGAGCACCCGCTCCGAGCAGGGCGGCGTCGTGTCGGGCGAACGCGACATCGGGCCTGACGGCGAGAGCGAGCGCACCGACGGTGGGGGCACGGGCGGTGGCGGCGACGGCGGCGGCACCAGCCTGCATCCGGCCACCACCGTGTTGGCGGTCGGGGTGGGGGTCCCGTCCGACCGACCGGCACCGACGCCGTCCCCCGGCTCGGTGGCGACGAGGCCGGTGGCCGGGTCGGAATCGACCGGGTTGGCGGCGACTGTGGCCCCCGTCCCGACGGCCCCCGTCCTGACGACCACCCGTCCGGCGCCCACGGTCGCCACCCCGACCGGGGGCGGCCGGCTGGTGTGGGCCGACGAGTTCGACCGGCTCGACACCACCGTGTGGGCGGTCGAGCACTCGACCTACGGCGATGGGAACGACGAGCTCCAGTGCTATCGCCCCGAGAACGTCAGCGTGAGCGGGGGCCGTCTCGTGCTGCGAGCGGTGACCGAGACCTACACGTGTCCCAACGGCTCGACCCGCCGCGTGACCTCGGGCATGGTGCGCAGCCGGGGGGTCACCGTTTCCCCCGGGCAGTCCCTCGAGTTCCGGGTGAAGCTGAGCCCCGCCGATCCCGGCGACCAGGGCGGGTTGTGGCCGGCCGTGTGGGCCTCCGGCCTCGACGGCGGTGGTTGGCCTCGCTCCGGCGAGATCGACTTCCTCGAGGTCATGACCGCCAACGACCCCAGGCGGTCGATCTACAGCGTCCACTACGCCAAACCGGACGGGACCCACGGCGTCAGCAACCGCCCCGTGGTCGGCCCCGCCCCCTTCAGCACCGACTGGCACACCGTCCGGTTCGAGTACGGGCGGGGTGGTGCCCTCAGGTGGTACCTCGACGGCGGCGAGGTCTTCGCCGTCTCCGGTATCAGCACGGCCCAGGGCGCGCCGGCGCCGTTCGATCTCCCGGTGCGCGAGATCAAGATCAACCTCGCCCTCGGTGGCCGCCCCGGGCCGCTGGCGCCGGGGGCGGTGGGGGCTGCCGGCGCCACGTTCGAGATCGACTACGTCAGGATCAGGGAGCTCTGATGACCGGAAGCCGGGTCGCCCGACGGCGGCATCGGCGACCATGCTCTACTATCACCGTGCGGTTCCGTCGACCCGGTCGTCGGTTGCCGTCAACACGACCCGACGACGAGCGCCAGTCGTGGCGAGAGTGAGCGGCGACATCGGGGCGGCGGACTCCCACCGATGGCCCGACGTCTGCCGGTCCCTTCTCGATCCGAGACTGGCGGAGGAGTGCGAGGACCCCTGAACCCGATGGTGAACGCTCCCTATCGGCTGTCCCGGTGACGGGGGCCCCCGGGGTCGCGACCGCCTTCGCCGCCGGTCTCCTGGTCGGCCTGGTGTGGTTGCTGCTCCGTCGCCGCGCCCACCGCCGGGAGCGTGATCGGCAGCGGCTGCAGGGCGAGGCCATGGCCCACCGGTTCCGGATGCGTATCGCAGCCGTGGAGGGCGGTGACCGCATCGCCGCGCTGGAGGCCGATCTGGCCTCGGCCCTCGGCCGGGCCGAGGTCGACGTGGCCGCAGCCCGACGGCAGGCTGGCGCCGATCTGGCGGCCGCCCGTCGTGACGCTGAACAGGAGCTGGCTGCCGTCCGCCGTCACGCCGAGCGGGAGCTGGCGGCGGCCCGGGAGGAGGCGGCAGACGCCCGCCGCCGAGTGGCCGAGGTCCCCGCTGTGCCCTCCACCGGTTGCGACCCAGCGCTGCGTCGCGCCCTCATCGAGATGGAGGCCGCCCGTTGTCGCGCCGCCCAGGCCACCGTCGATCTCGAAGCGGTCCGGTTCGAGATCGACGATCTCGACGACCGGCTCGACGCCCGCCTCGGCGAGGTCGACGGCCTCCGCTCGCGTCTGGTTGCCGCCACCGCCCGGGCCCGCGAGGCCGACGGGTTGGAGCACGAGGTGGCGTCGCTGCGGCAACGCAACGCCACCCTGGAGGCCCTGGCCGCGCTGGCCGATGGCCGCGACGCCGTCATCCGCCGGCTGGAGGCCCGGCTCGAGGCGGCCGAGCGGGCGGCGGCCACGGCCGCCGATCAGGCGGCGGAGGTCCCTATCCTGCGACGCCGGCTCCGTCGGGCCGAGTCGGAGGCGAAGCTCGCCTCTCGCCGGGAGGCTACGATACGTCAGCTTCGGGCCACGCTCGACGAGCTGGGCTCGGCGACAGCCCGTCCGCTCGACTCCGTCGAGGCCAGCAGGAGCGGCGAGCACGGCAAGATCAAGAAGGTCGCCCGGGCCAAGGACGGCAAGCGGGGCAGCGACGGCAAGGGAGGCAAGGGAGTCAAGGTCGACAAGGGAGTCAAGGGCGACAGGGGCAAGAGGGCCGGCAAGGCCCGGCGGGTCAGGGACGCCGCCGGCCGAGGGACGGTACCGGCGCCCGACGCACCCATGACCCCGGTGGTCGGTTCGGCGCCGCCGGGAACACCGGCCGACGATCTGACGGCGATCAAGGGCGTGGGCCCCGTGCTCGACCGGAAGCTGCAGGCCCTGGGCGTCACCACCTGGGCACAGATCGCGTCGTGGACGCCGGACGACATCGCCGCCGTCGAATCGTCGCTCGGCGGGCTCCGAGGTCGGATCGAGCGCTACGACTGGGTCGGCTCGGCCCGACGACTGGTGGCCGATCGTCAGCGGGCGTAGTCGTAGAAGCCCCGCCCGGTCTTGCGGCCGAGCAACCCCGCCTCGACCATGCGGGCCAGCAGCGGCGGCGGGGCGTACAACTGCTCGCGGAACTCGTCGTAGAGCGAGTCGGCGACCGCCATCGTCGTGTCCAGGCCGATGAGGTCGGCGAGCTGGAGGGGACCCATCGGATGGGCACAGCCGAGGACCATGCCCTGGTCGATGTCCTCCTTGGAGGCGAAGCCCGACTCGAACATGCGGATGGCCGACAGGATGTAGGGAACCAGCAGGGCGTTCACGATGAACCCGGCCCGGTCCTTCGATCGGATGGCCTGCTTGCCCAGCTGCTCGGTGGCGAACCGCTCCGCCCGGTCGAGGGCCTGCTCCGACGTGTGGAGCGAGGTCACCAGCTCCACGAGGTGGAGCACCGGCACCGGATTGAAGAAGTGGATCCCGATCACGTTCTCCGGTCGGGTCGTCGACATCGCCAGTTTCATGATGGGGATGGACGAGGTGTTGGAGGCGAGGATGGCGTGGCGGTCCTCGACCACCTTGTCGAGCGACTGGAACAGCGACGTCTTGGCCGCCTCGTCCTCGATGATGGCCTCGATGACCAGCTGCCGGTCGGCCAGATCGGCCAGGTCGGTGGAGAAGGCGAGCCGGGCCAGGGACTCCTCGGCCTCGTCGTTGGCGATCTTGCCGGCGTCGGCCGCTCTCATGAGCGACTTCTCGATCCGGGCCCGGCCGGCCTCGGCGGCCATCGCGTTCTCCTCCACGACCATCACGTCGATGCCGGCCCGGGCCGATACCTCGGCGATGCCGGACCCCATGAGGCCGGCGCCGACCACGCCGACCCGTTCGATCGTCTGCTGTTCGCTCATGCGGCCACCCTGCCCGCGGCGGAGCCCGGATCGCAACCGTAGCCACCCTGGCGGCCACCGCTCGACCTTACGGCCGCGCCGGCGGACGGGTCGGTCGCCGTCGACCCGAGGCGGCGCAGCATCACCCGCCGAGCCCCCCGAGACTGCCCAGGGGTACGACCTGATCGGCCGGGGCCGCATCGATCTCGGCACCGGTGCCGTGGTCGAAGAGCTCGACATCGACGAGGACCGACTCGAACATCAACCCCCCGGCCTCGGTCTCCCCACCTCCGGCGGCGGCGTCGAGCGCCAGCGGTTCCACCGCGCCCGAGGCCTGGGCGTCGTCGATGGCGCCGGTGCCGCTGGTCGGGTCGGTGCACGGGCCGCCGGCCGCCGGGTCGTCCCGGTGCCCCGTCAGCTACATTCCGACCGATGACCCCCGACGAGTTCCGAACGGCCGGCCATCAGCTGATCGACTGGATCGCCGACCATCGGACGTCGCTCGAGGAGCGGCCGGTGAAGGCCGCCGTGGCGCCGGGCGAGGTGGCCGGCGCCCTCCCGACCGTGCCGCCCGCCAGTCCCGAGCCCTTCGCCGCCGTCCTGGATGACCTGGAGCGGATCGTCGTGCCCGGAATGACGCTGGTCCAGCACCCCATGCACTACGGCTGGTTCCCGTCGAACGCTGCGCTGGGGTCGGTGCTCGGCGATCTGGCGTCGTCCGGGCTCGGTGGTCTCGGGATCTCGTGGGAGAGCTGCCCCGCCCTGACCGAGGTCGAGGAGGTGGTGTGCGACTGGCTCCGCCAGCTCACCGGGCTCTCGGAGGCGTGGTCGGGCACGATCCACGACACGGCCTCCACCTCGTGCCTGGTCGCCCTGCTGGCGGCCCGGGAGCGGGCCAGCGACCACGCCCAGAGTCGGGGCGGCCTCCGTTCCCACGACCGGTCGCTCGTGGTCTATTGCACCTCCCAGTCGCACTCGTCGGTGAAGAAGGCGGCACTGCTGGCCGACTACGGCGAGGACAACCTCCGGGTCGTCGACGTCGATCCCGCCACCCACGCCATGATCCCCGCCGCCCTGGCCGCAGCCATGGAGGCCGACGTGGCCGCCGGCCGGCAGCCGGCCGCCGTGATCGCCACCGCCGGCACCACCGGCACCACCGCCTTCGACCCGTTGGAGGCGGTGGTGGCGGTGGCGGCCCCCCACCGGGCGTGGGTCCACGTCGACGCCGCCATGTCGGGCTCGGCCATGTTGCTGGAGGAGTGCCGGCACCTGTGGACCGGGGTGGAGGGGGCCGACTCGCTCACCTGGAATCCCCACAAGTGGCTGGGCACGGTGCTCGACACGTCGCTGTTCTACCTCCGTGATGTCGACCACTTGGTTCGGGTCATGTCGACCAACCCGTCCTACCTGCGGTCGGGGGTCGACGGCGAGGTGGTCCAGTACCGCGACTGGGGCATCCCCCTCGGCCGCCGGTTCCGGGCGCTCAAGCTGTGGTTCCAGCTCCGCCTCGACGGGGTCGACGCCCTGCGCCAACGGATCCGCCGCGACCTGGCCAATGCGGCGTGGCTGGGGGAGCGGATCGTCGACCACCCGGACTGGGAGCTCGTGGCACCGGTGACGCTGCAGACGGTGTGCGTCCGCCACCGCCCGCCCGCCCTCGACGCAGCGGCGCTCGACCGGCACACCCTGGCCTGGGTCGGGGCCATCAACGATTCCGGCCGCGCCTACCTGACCCCCTCGATGCTCGACGAGCGCTGGATGGTGCGGGTCTCGGTGGGGGTGGAGTCGACCGAGCGACACCACGTCGAAGCCCTGTGGTCGACGATGCAGGAGGTGGTGGCAGAGGTCGGTCCGTGACCGAGCGTCGGCCGGTGCGCATGATCGCCACCGACCTCGACGGTACGTTGCTCCGCTCCGACGGCAGGGTGTCGCCCCGGGTCCGTTCCTCGCTGCTCGCCGCCCTCGACGCCGGGGTGGAGATCGTGCCCGCCACGGGCCGGCCCCGGATGGTGGCGGAGGACGTCATCGCCGAGCTCGACTTCGTCCACCACTGGATCTTCGCCAACGGGTCCGTCACCTGGCACCTCGGCCGGTCCGAGCTCGTCCGGGGGTTCTGGCTCGACCTCGACCTGGTGCGTGACCTGATCGGGCGACTGCGCCGGGTGGTGCCGACTGCGGGGTTCGCCGTCGAGTTCGACGACGACGTCGCCTACGAGCCCGGCTTCGAACACGTCGTGCCCCAGATGCCGGCCACGCCGCCAACCGACGACCTCGTCGCCACCCTCGACCGTCGGGTCCAGAAGCTGCTCGTGTTCGATACCGCCCGGTCGGTCGAGGACCTGTACGCCGCCGTCGACACGGTGGTGGGCGATCTGGCGGTGCCCAGCTACTCGGGACTGGCCTTCATCGAGCTCGCCGCCAGCCTCGTGACGAAGGCGTCGGCGGTCGAGCACCTGGCCGCCGACCTGGGCATCGGGCGCGACGAGGTGGCCGCCTTCGGCGACAACCACAACGACATCGCCCTGTTGCGGTGGGCCGGTCGCTCGTTCGCCATGGCCAACGCCACCGACGACGCCCGGGCTGCGGCCGACGAGGTCATCGGCAGCAACGACGAGGATGCGGTGGCGGCCAAGATCGACGAGCTCGTGGCCGAGCTCGGGTCGGGCTAGCTCCGGCGCAGTTCCGGCACGCCGTCAGTCCCAGAAGGTGAGCAGCCGGTAGCCGTCGAAGGCCAGGTCAGGGTCGGTGCCGAACCAGTCCATGATGCCGGTCACCACCCGCCACAGCAGGTCGGCCGCCGGCTGATACCCGAACAACAGCACGAAGAGGATGATGAAGCTCCACTGCCGGAGGGGCCGGAGCAGGGCCCTGGTCGATGCCGGCAGGTGGGGCTCGATGGCCCCGAACCCGTCGAGCCCGGGAACGGGCAGCATGTTGAGGACGAAGGCGAAGATCTGCACGAACCCGAGAAAGCCCAGTGCCCGGGCCAGCACGGGATCGGCGGCGGTGTCGACGATGCCGGTCGACAGGGGAACCAGGCACACGGCGGCGACGACCAGGTTGGTGGCCGGCCCCGCCAGCGATACCGCGGTCTCCACTGCGGTCGACCGTAGGGCTCCCCGGTTGATCCACACGGCGCCGCCGGGCAGTCCGAAGCCCCCGGCGACCAGGAAGAACAGGGGGAGGGCGATCGAGGTCAGCGGGTCGGTGTAGCGGCGGGGGTCGAGGGTGAGATAGCCCTTGTCGACGACCGACAGGTCGCCGCCCCGGAGGGCGACGAAGGCGTGGGCGAACTCGTGGAGGATCAGCGACAGGACCCATCCCGCCACCACGAACAGGAACACGGCCACGCCGTCGTCGATCGGGCGGGCGACGCACAGCCAGGCGCCGGCGGCGGTGGCGGCGACCACTCCCAGGAAGATGGGGCTGGGCCGCACCGGGTTGGCTCGTGGCCTCGTTCCGACGTACTCCACGCCATAACGCTAGTTCCGCGACCGACGAACGGCGCGGCGATCATCGGCCCCGCTCTGTCGCCTTTCGACCGTTCACGCCACTCTGGGTGGTTTCTAGTCGCGGGAAGTGGCATTTTCGAGTCCGCTCAGATTTTCCGGACGTCGGTGAGGGGGCGACGGTGTCGATCGCCCCCGCCGATCCCGTTTTCGGTCGATCTGGGTGAATTGCCTGGTCAGCAAACAGCTCGGCTGCGATCTGATTGCAGTTCGGTGACGGGAACGGGCGCCGCCCTCCGGGGCCCTGCACCCCGGAGGGGGCTCGGTGGCGATGGACAAGGGTGGACCGTTTCGTTACGATTTGGGTACCTACGGAAGCAGGTGGAGATCAGCGGCGCGTCTTCGTGCCGTTGGCATGGAGATCTCTCTGGCTGCCCGACCACGGCGGAGCAAAGCACATGGACCTAGGACAATTGGCTATTGGGGCTGCCATCGGGATCCTCATCGGATGCTTCTTCGTATGGCTGCTCGATCGTCGTCACCAGCGAACGATCAAGAAGCTGGTGGAGAGCAGAAAGAAGATCGAACGCCAGCGCACGCAGGCCGTGAACGATCTCTTCGCCTACCGCTCGGGCGAGAAGGGCGACGGTCGTCTGGGGGAGCGGCGCCCGCCCAGCACCATCAACGACAGCGAGCTGGCCCGGCAGAACGCCCAGCTCCAGAGCGAGATCTCGAACCTGCGTACACTCATCGCCAGGGCCGACGGGGCGTTGACGACCGCCCGTCGCAAGCGCGACGAGCACGAGGCGCAGATCGCCCGCCTCCAAGCCATGATCGACCCGGCCAGCGCCCAGATCATCGACCTCCGTCCGAGCGACGACAAGAGCGCCAAGGCCAAGCGGACGATGGCCCGTTCCGAAGGCGGCGTCGCCCTCTGATCACCCCGGGGCCAACGCCCCGGCATCGCCCGACAAGCAGGACACGAGACCACTCGACGTGGTCTCGTGTCGCGATTGCGACCCATTTCACCTGGTCACTGGCGACGGCCGGGAGGCACCATCGGTGGCACGGGCCGGGTGCCGGCGCGAAGATGGGCGGCTATGTCGACAACCGCTGCGATTCTCAATCAGAAGGGGGGCGTGGGGAAGACGACCGTCACCCTCGGTCTCGCCTCCGCCGCCTGGGCCGCCGGCGTTCGGACCCTCGTGGTCGATCTCGACGCCCAGGCCAACGCCACCTGGTCGCTCGGCGTGGATCCATCGCTCGACAACCTCGGTTCGGGCGACGCCATGACCGCCGACCGGGTCGGTGCGGCGGGCGACATGATCGTGCCGTCCGGGTGGGGCGACGACATCTGGCTCCTGCCGGCCTCGGCCGATCTCATAGAACGCGACGCCGACACTCGCAACGCAGCCGCCCGTCGCCGCCTGGCCAAGGCGCTGCGAGGTGTCGCCGAGGACTTCGAGGTCTGCCTCATCGACTGCGCCCCGTCGCTCGGGCTCAACACCGTGAACGGACTGGCGGCGGCCGACGGGGCGGTGGTGGTGGTCGAGCCGTCGGTGTTCGGGCTCCGGGGAGTGAGTCCGGTGCTCGATCTGATCGAGGAGGTGTGGGCGGCAGACAACGGTGGGCTCGATCTGGCCGGCGTGGTCCTCAATCGGGTGCCGGCGGTTTCGTCCGCCGCCCAGGACCGGATCGCCGAGCTCGAGAAGATGGTGGGGACGAAGAGCGTGTGGTCGCCCCATGTCCCCCAACGGGTGCTGGTCACCCAGGCCCATCACGAGCGGGCCCCACTGCACTCGTTCGGGTCCCAGGCCAAGGACCTCACCGACGTGTTCGACTCCCTGTGGGCAAAGGTGCGCGCCATCGACTAGGTACTGCGGCCACCGCCCCATGGGCGTGACATCGGCCAGCGTCGACCGGGACGTCGGGAGGAGCGACCTCGGCCGAGGATGGCGGCCGCCGCAGGTCGGCCCGGGTGATGGCGGTCACCCGGATCCGATCGGATGGATACCGACGATCGCGGCCCGAGCGGTGCCATCCTGGTCGGGTGCGCGTGATCATCATCGGGGCGGGTGAGGTGGGTTGGTTCCTGGCCCAGCGGCTCGGGGCGGAGGGGATCGACACCGCGATGGTCGAGATCGACGCCGGGCTGGCCGACGCCGCCAGTGCCGAGCTCGACGTCCAGGTCGTGCACGGCAGCGGCACCAGCCCCCTCGACCTCCTGGCCGCCGGCGTGGAGCGGGCCGACATGGTGGCGGCGGTGACCCAGAACGACGAGACGAACCTCGTGGCCTGCCTGCTGGCCAAGGCCTACGGCGTCGAGACCACGATCGTCCGCCTCCAGTCGGCCGAGCTGCGGGGACCCGAGGGGGCCGAGCTGCTCCGGCTGGCGGGAGCGGACGTGGTCATCGACCCCGACGCCGACACCGCCGACGAGATCTACGAGCTGCTCCACACCACCGGGGCGGACGAGGTGTACCCGATGGCTGGCGGTGAGCTGGCCGTGATCGGGGCTGACGTCACCGAGACGTCACCCCTGGCCAACCGCTACCTCGCGGAGATCGGCCGGACGATGGGCCCCGACTGGAACTTCCTCTTCGGGGCCGTGACCCGCAACGGGACGACCGTCGTTCCCCGGGGCGACCAGCAGCTCCTGCCCGGCGACCATGTCCGGGTCGTGTGCAAGTCCTCGGCCCGTCAGGAGCTCCTCGATCTCCTCGGCGTCGAGGGCACGAACGCCCGGCGGGTCATGATCCTCGGCGGGGGCGCGGTCGGTGCCCGGGTGGCGACCCGTCTCCGTGACGAGGGAACCGAGGTCGTGCTGATCGAACGCGACCCCGAGCGGGCCGAGGACCTGGCCCGCAAGCTCAAGGGGGTGGTGGTGGTCAAGGGGGAGGTCACCGACACCGACCTGCTGCTCGAGGAGTCGGTGGGGCGGATGGACGCCGTCATCGCCGCCACCGGCGAGGATGGGTCCAACGCCCTGGCCTGTGCCTTCGCCATATCGGAGGGTGCCCGTTACACGATCGTGGTCCTTCACAGCCTGGCCCTGCTGCCCCTCGTCCGGCGGTTCGGGGTCGACGCCGCGCTCAGTCCCCGCACGGCGTCGGCCAACGCCGTGTTGCGTCGCGTCCGGGGTGACGCCGCCGCCGTCAACACCTTCCTGGAGAGCGATTCGGAGGTGGACGAGCTCGAGATCCGGGCGGGCACCAAGGCCGACGGGTCGGTGGTGGCCGATCTCCACCTGCCCCACGACATCCTTATCGGGGCGGTGACCCGTCCCGACGGCGGGGCCGAGATCGTCCGGGGTCGGACGAAGCTGCGGGCCGGTGATCACGTCGTCGTGTTCGGCCGGCCCCGGGCCATCGCCGCATCCAAGCACCTGTTCGTCGGGTGACCACCTACCGGCAGCGTGCCCGCCGGGCCCGGCTCGGCGATCTTCGGGGCCCGGACCCGACCCGTCGCCAGAACCTCGTCCTCCACGTGGTCGGCCTCAGCCTGGCGGTGGCCGGTGTCGGCCAGATCGTGTCCGCTGCGGTCGAGACGATCGACGGGGGTCCCGATGTGGCCCCGCTCCTGACGGTGGGGGTGGTGGTGTCCGCCGCCGGTTTCGCCCTGTGGCGACTGACCGGCGTGCCGGCCAAGATCGTCCCTCTCGACGTGTTCACCACCGTGACCTCGGCGTGGCTGGCCATGGCGGTGGTCGGCGCCGTTCCCTATCTCGCCGCGGGGGCCCTCGGCACCTTCGACGACGCCCTGTTCGAGTCGGTGTCGGGCTTCACCACCACCGGGGCCACGGTGCTCCGTCCCATCGAGGACGCCTCGGCCGGAATCCTGTTCTGGCGGTCGATCTCCCAGTGGCTCGGGGGCATGGGCGTCATCGTCCTGGTGGTGGCCGTGCTGCCCACGTTCGGCAGTGGTGGGATGGACCTGCTCGAGGCGGAGGCCCCGGGGCCGACGGGGGAGCGGCTGACCCCACGGGTGGCCAACACCGCCCGGCGCCTGTGGGCCGTGTACGTCGGCTTCACCGTCGTAGTCGCCGCCGCCTACATGGTGGCCGGGATGAGCCTCTACGACGGCGTGTCCCACAGCTTCACCACGGTGTCGACCGGCGGGTTCTCGCCCTACAACCGCTCGATCGGCCACTTCGAGTCGGCGGCGATCGAGTGGATCGCCATCGTCGCCATGTTCGTGGCGGGGTCCAGCTTCACGCTGCTGTTCAAGCTGCTGCGGGGCTCGGTGACTCCGGTGCTCCAGTCGATCGAGCTCCGCCTGTACATCACCGTCGTCCTCGTGGCCGCCGCCGCGGTGTTCGTGACCGCCGACGGCCCGGGCCACGGGGCCGACGGTGTCCGCCACTCCCTGTTCGCGGTCCTGACCGTGGTCTCGACCACGGGCTACGCCACCGATGACTTCGCCGCATGGAGCCAGGCCGCCCAGGCCATCCTGCTGGCCATGATGCCGGTGGGGGCGATGGCGGGATCGACCGCTGGCGGGGTGAAGATGATCCGGGTGCTGGCCATCGCCAGCCACGCCCACCGGGAGACGTTGCGGCACCTCCACCCCCGACTGGTGCGTCCGGTGAGGCTGGGCGACAGCGTACTCGACGACAAGGTGGCCGACCGGGTGCTCGGCTTCTTCGTCCTGGCCCTCGCCACGTTCGGGTCGGCCGGCATCCTCATGGCGATGGCCGGTGACGATCTCATCACCGCCTTCTCCGCCTCCGCCACCCTGTTCGGTAACGTCGGACCGGGGCTGGCCGAGGTCGGACCGGCCGAGGACTTCCTCAACCTGTCTCGGTTCGGCCGCCTGGTCGGGATCGGCGTCATGCTCCTCGGCCGACTCGAGATCTACCCGATCCTGCTCGCTCTGGTCGCCCTCCCGCTGTCGGGGCCGCGAAAGCGGCTGGCCCGGATCTTGGCTCCCTTGCGCTAGCCGGGAGCGGGGGTAGTACCTTCGGCCCGGTGAGAGAGAACACACTCAAGTCCTCCTGGAACGCCGGCGAAGCGACCCTCGGTTTGTGGCTGTCGTCGCCCGATCCGATCGGAGCCGAACAGCTGGCGGCCATCGACTTCGATTACATCTGCGTCGACCTGCAGCACGGCCTCATCGGCTACGACTCCAGCCTCCCCCTCCTTCAGGCCGTGCGTCACGGGACGGCGATCCCGATCTGCCGGGCGCCGTGGAACGAGCCCGGCATCATCGGCAAGCTGCTCGACGCCGGGGCCATGGGGATCGTCGTCCCGATGGTCAACTCCGCGGCCGAGGCGGAGCAGGCCGTCCGAGCCTGCCGCTACGCCCCGGTCGGGGCCCGCAGCTTCGGGCCGGCCCGGGCCGCCGCCGTCCACGGAGCCGACTACGCCTCGGAAGCCAACGCCCAGATCGCCTGCATCCCGATGATCGAGACGGTCGAGGCCCTCGGCAATCTCGACGCCATCCTCGACGTGCCCGGCATCGACGCCGTCTACGTCGGGCCGGCCGATCTCAGCATCAGCCTCGGACTCCCGCCCGGAGTCGACAACGACGACCCGTCCTTCGTCGAGGCCATCGACGCCATCCTGGCCGCCACCGCGGCCCGGGGCATCGCCGCCGGTATCCACTCCGCTCCCAGCGTCGCCCCGAAACGGGTGGAGCAGGGCTTCACGATGGTGACGGTCACCTCCGATCTCCAGGCGCTCGGCACCGGGGCCCGGGCCGGTCTCAAGGAGGCCCGAGGCGGTGGTGACGAGGCGTCGTCGAAGAAGATGTACTGAGGACCATCGGCACCGCTGATGAGCTGACACCGGTGCCGTGCGGGGCGGGGCGGGGCGGTGCGGGGCGGGTCGAGCCCGGATCGGACCGGGTCAGGGACGTTCGGGGAGGTCCCAGTCGACGGGGTCCCGGCCGGCGGCCACCAGGGCGGCGTTGGCCCGGGAGAACGGCCTCGAGCCGAAGAACCCCCGATGGGCCGACAACGGTGACGGGTGGGGCGACTCGATGACCACGTGACGGCTGGTGTCGATCAGCTGCTTCTTGCGGCCGGCCGACGAGCCCCACAGGATGAACACGACGGTGTCACGCTTGGCACTCACCGCCCGGATGACCTCGTCGGTGAACGTCTCCCAGCCCCGCTTCTGGTGGGAGGCGGCCTGGTGGGCCCGCACCGTGAGGGTGGTGTTGAGTAGGAGGACGCCCTGCTCGGCCCACCGTCGCAGCGACCCGTGGCCCGGTGCCGCCACCCCGATGTCGTCGCTGAGCTCGATGAAGATGTTCTGCAACGACGGGGGTGGGGGCACCGGGGGCCGGACGGAGAAGCACAGACCGTGGGCCTGACCCGGCCCGTGGTACGGGTCCTGGCCCAGGATGAGCACCTTGACCTCCTCGTAGGGGGTGAGGTGGAGGGCGGCGAAGACCTCGTCGGGTGGAGGATAGACCTCGTGACGGGCCCGCTCGGCGTGGACGAACTCCTGCAGGTCCCGCCAGTAGGGCTTGGCGAACTCCTCCCGCAGCACCGGATTCCAGTCCGTTCTCGGCATGAGGGTGAGCCTACGGGTCCACCCTGGCGTCCACCCGCCGTCGATGACCTGGTAGGGGGTGTCGGGCGTCGCTGGATGGCCACGGAAACGAGGAGGCGACCCGCTATCGTGTGGCCGGGGTCGAGAGCTGACTGGTGAGACTTGCAATCGTAGGAACAGTGCTCGGCCTGCTGATGGCCGTCGGATGTGCGCCGTCCACCTCGGGTGAGGCCGCAGAAGCGAGCGCGCCATCGGGTAGCCTGCCCCCGCTCCGGTCGGAGGAGGCACCGACCACGGAGACGACCTCCGCCCCGCCCGAGGCGCCGGCCCCCGACCGGGCCGACGAGCTGCTGGCCGCCATGTCGGTCGAGGAGAAGGTCGGGCAGTTGTTCATGCCGGTCTTCTTCGGCTACGACGCCGACGATCTCGGCCCCGGCTCCCGCCGCGCCAACCTGGCCTCCTTCGGGCTCGAGACGCCGGCCCAGGTGGTCGACCGGTATCATCTGGGCGGGGTCATCTACCTCCAGAACAACATCGTCACCGCCGACCAGGTCGGCCACTTCTCGTCGGGCCTCCAGCGGGCCGCCCTCACCAACACCGGCATCGGCCTCCTGATCGCGGTCGACCAGGAGGGGGGTCGGGTCAACCGCCTGACCGATGGCGTCACGGTGTTCCCCCCGGCGGCCGTGCTGTCCGGCGACCGTGATGCGGTGCGGGAGGCTGGCTACGTGACCGGCCGGCAGGTCGCCATGCAGGGCATCAATGTCGTGCTGGCGCCCGTGGCCGACGTCACCCTTGACGGACCCTCCGGATCGATCAACAACCGCTCCTATGGCGATGATCCCGCCGTCGTGTCCGACATGGTCCGCGCCGCCATCGACGGCCTCCAGAGCTCCGGGGTGGCGGCGGCGGCGAAGCACTGGCCCGGCCACGGGTCGACGGACGTCGACAGCCACAATCTCCTGCCGGTACTCGGCATGGATCGCGACGGATGGGATCAGCGCGACCGCCTCCCGTTCGCCGCCGCCGTCGACGAGGACGTGTCGATCGTGCTCGTGGGCCACCTGGCCCTGCCCGCCATCGACCCCTCGGGGGCGCCGGCCACGGTGTCGTCCGTGCTCATCGATCAGCTGCTGCGCCAGGAGATGGGCTTCGATGGTGTCGTGATGACCGACGCCCTCAACATGTCGGCCGTCGACGACATCGAACCCGACCGGCTCGTCGTGGAAGCCCTGGCGGCCGGTGCCGACATCCTCCTGATGTCCGAGGACTTTCCCGCCGCCTACGATGCCGTCGTGGAGGCGGTCCGTTCCGGCGAGCTGACCGAGGACCGGCTCGATCAGGCCGTGTTGCGGGTGCTGCGGCTGAAGGATGACCTGGGCCTGCTGCCCACCGGAGCACCCCTGCGCTGAGGGCGGCGCACCCGCCCGATCGGAGGCCCCGATCCGGGCCGACGTCAGCCGGCGAACGGCGCCGGAATGTCGCCCAGCATGAGGCGGAGGATCCACAGCCCGACGAGCACGGCGCCGTTGCCGACGAGCAACGGGACGAGCGGCAGGCTCCCCGGCCGACGTCGCCCCGCCAGGCACCACGCTGCGACGACCACGAGCTGGAGGGCGGCCAGGAGGGCGAACGGATGCTGGTGCCAGCTGGCGGCCAGGTCGCCCCGCGCCAGTCGTCCGCCGGCGCGGCTGAGGCCGCATCCGGGGCAGTAGCCGCCGGTGCAGAGGCGGAACGGGCAGAGAACCGGTCCATCGTCGTCGGTGACCACGACGGCGGCCACGGCCACCAGCCCCGCCGCCAGTGACGGCGGGACCGGCCAGGCCATGCCGGTCGACCGATGATGAGCGGCCGCTCTGCCGTCGCCGGTCGGCGCCGTCATCAGACGTAGCCGGCGGCGGCCACGACGATGGCGACGACGTAGAACAGCAGCACGATCCCGTAGAGGATCGTGCAGATCAACCCGATGATGAAGGCGGCCTGGGCCGTACTCCGCTGGGTCGGGTCGGTGCGGCCCTCGTCGATGGCCCGCATCTCCTGGCGGCCCATGAGCATTCCCACCAACGACGGGACGCCACAGCAGAAGTAGCCGACGATCGCCAGCACGAGGGCGGCCACGGCCTGGCTCTGACGGGGATACCCGGCGGGGACCCCGTAGGCGTAGAACGGTGGCTGATCCGTCGGCGCGTAGGGCCCGGGCTCGGCCCCGTAGGGGCCGGGCGGCGTTTGCTGACCGTACGGTGGCTGACCGTACGGCTGCTGGCCGTACGGTGCTTGCTCGTACGGGGGCTGATCGTACGGGGGCTGACCGTAGGGTGGTTGCCCGTACCCGGGCTCGCTGCCGGCGGGCGGTTGGCCGGTGCCGTCGTGACCCCACGGTGACGGGGCGGGGGCCTGTCCCCAGCTCGGGGGTGGGTTGGGTGGCGGATACCCCGGGTCTGGTGGAGGGTTGTAGTCGCTCATCGAACCCCTGCTCTACGCGCTCGTCTGGCGAGCCTAGTGCCGCCGACGAGCCGATTCCGTTCGATGGCGGATCGGCCGGACGCTCCGAGGGTCGGCAGTCCCGTGCCGGGCGCTCGATCTCGACGAGGATCGGCGTGCCTCAGCTGGTGGTCGACGACGAGGAGGTCCCGGTGGTCGCCGAGCCGCCGGTGGTGGTGGTCGACGAGCTGGACGACGACGAGCTGGAGGAGGCGGTGGTCGACGTGGAGGAAACCACGGTGGTGGTCGACGAGCCGCCCGTGGTCGGCGAGCTGGACGACGAACCCGACGGCGATGTCTCGGTCGTGGCCACCGGCGCTGCGGTCGTGACGGGGGTGGTCGCCGGTGTGCTCGTCGTGGTCGAGGGGCCGGGGTCGTCGGTGACCGTCTCGGGGTTGCTCAACACCGCGTCGCCGGACGAACGGGCCTCGGTCGTCGCCACCGAGTCCCCGGATTTCGTGGTCTGGGCCTGGGCCTTCGCTGCGCCGGGGCGGGCGTCGATGCCGCCCTTGTCGAGCTCGTTTCCGGCCAATGTCGGCGGCTCCGGACCGGATGCGCTGTCGCCCGTCCGGCCCGCCGTTCCGTCGGCCGCCAAGCCGGGGGGCTCCGCGGCGTTGTGGGCCTGGATCGCCAGCGGCGCGGCAACCGCAGCGGCTGTCAGTGTCGACAGCGAGAGGGCGAGGAGGAACCGGGTGTGACCGGCCGATTCCCGTCGGTGGTGGAGGGCCATCAGGGGTTTGCGGGTGTGTTACAGAACGATTGCTCCGCTGCCTGTCTACCGTGCGAAATGGTGAGGTACGGGGTCTCGGGATAGATGACCCACCATCGGTTCCGGGTGGTCGGCAGGGCCGTGAGCGGGTGTCGGGGCAGGTGTGTCGCTGCCTGTCCAGCCTAGGCGGGAATGGGGCGATCGTGCCGTTTCGGGGCCCGTCAGCCGACGCCCAGCCAGCGTCGGTAGATGCTCGAGGCCCGGTCGAGCTCGCTCAGCTCGATCCACTCGTCGGCGGTGTGGGCCTGGTCGATCGAACCGGGCCCGAACACGACGATCTGGTCGGCGATGTCGCGGTAGACCAGGGCGTTGCTCCCGTAGGTGGCGGTCGCCGGGCCCTGGCCGGCCAGGTCGCTCAGCTCGGCCACGAGGGGTGAGTCGCGATCCTCGTAGAAGGCGGGGCTGCAGCGGCCGTTGCTCATCGTCACCTCGATGTCGAGCGGGGCGGCCGCCCGTCGGGCCAGCTCGCTCAGCCGCTCGAACTCGGCCTCCGGATCCTCGCCGGGAGCGATCCGTCGGCCGGCATAGACGAAGCAGCGGTCGGGGATGATGTTGCGGGCCAGCCCGCCGCCGATCTCGGTCACGCTGAGGGTCCCGGTGCCCACCGCGGTCGACGAGGGGCCGTTGACGACCCGTTCGTGTTCGGCCTCGAAGGCCTCGACGATTCGGGCGGCGGCGGCGATGGCGTTCTGGCCGAGATGGGGCTTCGAGGAGTGGGCGGCCCGGCCCCGGACCGTGATCTCGATGCCGACACCTCCCTTGTGTCCGTGAACGGGGGCGCACGACGTCGGCTCGGCCACGATGATCTGGTCGAAGCGCACACCCTGCCCGGTGGCCCATTCGTCGAATCGATGGGCTCCGAGGAGGCCGCCGGCCTCCTCGCCGACCGTGCCGACCACCACGAGCTCGGGTCGGGGGCGACGGCCGTCACGGGCGGCCTCCTCCAGCAGGGGGAGGAGGACGGCGAGGGTTGCCTTGGTGTCGACCGAACCCCGCCCGTGGAGCCGGCCGTCCTCGACGAACGCGGCGAACGGGTCGATCGTCATGTGCTCGACGCCGACGGTGTCGAGGTGGACGTCGACCGCCACCCGGCGGGGGGAGGAGCCGGGGAAGACGGCGTAGCAGTTCGTCCTCCCGTCGATCACCTCATCCACGGTGACCTCGGCCCCCATCGCCTCGGCCCGGGTCGCCAGCCAGGCCGCCAGCTCGCTCTCGCCTCCCGGGCCCGATCTCTCGCCCGCCTGGAGCGGGTTGACGCTGTTGATGGCGACCAGCTCGGTCAGTACCTCGACCGGAGCGGCCGGCGGACCACCGATGCTCGACATGGGGCTAGCGTAGAACCGTGTCGTCGAACGCCCCTAGTCGGATCCTCGGGCGCCAGCCCGCCGCTCCCGGACGACCGGGGTGACGACGGCGAAGCACGAGTGGCGGCGACGGGCGCGCCAGGTTCGTCGTGCGCTGGTCGTCGACGGCGACGGCCACCGTGACGCCCTCGCCCGCTTCCTCGCCGGGCGAGCCGGCGGTGGCTGGGTGGTCGGCTATGACGCCATGGCCGACGAGGTCGACCTGGCACCCCTGCTCGAACGGCCCGAGCTCGGTCCGTTCGCCCTGACCCGGACCCCGGACGTCGGGCGCGACCTCACGGTGCACCCGACGGGTCGGGGCCGGGAGTGGCACCGCTACGGGTTCCACCAGCCCGTGGCCACCAGCCCCCTCGTCGCCGACGACGACATCGCCGTCGTCCTGGTACCCGGCCTCCTCTTCGGACCGGACGGCACCCGCCTCGGCCGGGGAGCGGGCTACTACGACCGATTCCTCGGCCGCCTGGAGGGAGGCCGGACGCTGGTCGGGATCACCGCCGGTCTCGTCGTCGACGGGCTCCCGTTCGAGAGCCACGACGTCGCCATGACCCACCTGGCCACGGCGGCCGGTGTCCACCCCGTCCCCGTCGACGCCGACCTGATCACGGGCCTTCCTCCGTCGACGCCCTGAGCGGGCGGCCGCTCGCCGGCCGCCCGCCGACGCCCCCTACCCCGTCATCGCCGGGCCGCCTCGAGGTCGGCCAGGACCTCGGCGGCGTGGCCCGCCGGGTCGGTGACCTCGTAGCTCTTCGCGATCCTGCCCTCCGGATCGATGAGATAGCTGATCCGTTGAGGGAAGCCGGCGAACTTGTCGCCCGGATCGCGCAGCACCTCGTAGCGGGCGCCGACGCTGTGATCGGTGTCGCACAGCAAGGAGAACGGGAACGAGTTCTTGTCGCGGAACGACCTGTTGTCGGTCGGAGTGTCGAACGAGATGCCGAGCACGGTGCAGTCGGCAGCCTCGAAGCCCGGGGCCTGATCACGCAGGCCCTGTCCCTCGAGCGTTCAACCGGGGGTGTCGGCCTTGGGATACCACCAGAGCAGCACCCAGTGTCCCCGCTGCTCGGCGAGGGAGATCGGGTTGCCGTCGTGATCGTCGACGGTGAAGTCGGGGGCCTCAGTACCTGCTGCCAACATGAGTGGTCGTGTCTCCTGTCCGGCCGTCGCACGGTGGTACCAATGCGCGTGCCAGGTCGATGGAGCACCGATCATGCCATGGTCGCCGCCGGTTGTTCGACCAGGCGTTGGCGAGACGGCGACGCCGGGCCAGGATGAGGCCATGAGCTCTGTCGAAACGGCACCCTCCATCACCGGACCCGACACCGACCGTGTGCTCGACGACGGTGGCGACCACGACCGCTTCGCCCACTATGTGCGCAAGGACCGGATCGTCCCCAGCGCCGTCGAGGGCACGCCGGTCATCGCCCTGTGTGGCAAGAAGTGGGTGCCGTCGCGCAACCCCGACCGCCATCCGGTGTGCCCGGAGTGCAAAGAGATCTTCGAACAGCTGTCGGACGGGTGACAACGTGACCGCCGCCCGGGGCGGCCCGTCGGGTGGTCCCGAGCGGCCCCGGATCCTGCTCGACTGCGATCCCGGCCTCGACGATGCCGCCGCCATCGTCGTCGCCGCCCACTTCGCCGACCTGGTGGGCGTCACGACCGTGGGGGGGAACGCCCCGCTGGCCGCCGTGACCACCAACGCCCTGCTCACCGCCCAGGTCTTCGGGCTCGACGTCGAGGTCCACGCCGGGGCCGCTGGTCCGCTCGTGGGCGAACCCCGCCACGCCCCGGAGATCCATGGCGAGCACGGTTTCGCCGGACCGACCCTGCCGACCCTGGCCCGGTCGGTGGCCTCCGGCGACGGTGTCGAGTACCTGATCGAGACGATCCGGGCCGAGGCCGGATCGTGGCTCGTCCCCACCGGCCCGCTCACCAACGTGGCCCTCGCCCTGCGGGCCGCCCCCGACCTCTGCGACCGGCTGGCCGGGATCAGTTTCATGGGCGGGTCGGCCACGGTCGGCAACCACACCGCCGTCGCCGAGTTCAACGTGCTGGCCGACCCGGAGGCGGCGGCCGTCGTGTGCGACGCCGGACGTCGACTGCCGGTGCTGATGGCCGGTCTCGACCTGACTCACCAGTTCGTGGTCGACGACGACCTGGCCGACCGCCTGCGGGCCATCGCCTCCCCGGGGGCGGTGATGCTGGCCGACCTCGTGGTCGCCTACCTCGATCGTGTGGAGGCCATTCGCGGATGGCGGCGAGGCGGGCTCCACGATCCCTGCGCCGTGCTGGCCGTGACCCACCCCCACCTGTTCCGTCACCGCCGTCGTCGGGTGGGGGTGGAGCTCACCGGAACCCTGACCCGGGGCATGACGGTGGTCGACCGTCGCCCGGCCGACGACGTCGACGACGACGGCGGCAACGTGCACCACGGCCAGCGGCTCGACCATCCCGGCGCCCTCGCCGCTCTCCTCGAGGCGGTGGCGGCCCATGGGTGAGCGGTCAACGGCCGAGCGGTCAGTTGCGGAGCGGTCGGGGCCGCCGCGCTGGTGACGACCGGCGGGTCCTTCGATGTCGTCGTCGTCGGCAGCGCCAACGTCGACCTGTCGATCCCGGTCGAGCGGCTACCCGAGCCGGGCCAGACCGTGCTCGGGGGCGACACCCTGCGGGGCGGGGGCGGCAAGGGAGCCAACCAGGCCGTCGCCGCCGCCCGTCTCGGCGCCCGGGTCGCCCTCATCGGACGGGTCGGTGACGACGACGACGGTCGTTGGTTGCGGGACCTGCTGGACGCCGACGGGGTCGACGTGCGGGCCCTGTTCCCCACCCGGGGCGTCCCGACCGGTCTTGCCGTGGTGGTGGTCGACGCCGACGGGGAGAACGCCATCGTCGTGAGCAGCGGGGCCAACGGCCGTGTCAGGGTCAGCGATCTCGACGCCGCCTCGTCCATCCTCGACGGTGCCGGGGCCGTCCTCGCCCAGTTCGAGCTGCCCCTGGCCACGGTGGCCGCCGTGCCCGCACGGTGCTCGGGCCGTCGCATCCTCAACCCGGCGCCGGCCCAGCGGGCGTCCGGCCTCGCCGGGTTCGACATCGTCGTCCCCAACCGGGGTGAGCTGGCCGTGCTGGCCGGCGATGCCCCCGCCACCGACCCGGCCACCCTCGTCGATCAGGCCCGGTCGCTCGACGCCCCGGTCGTCGTGGTCACGGTGGGCGGCCAGGGGGCGGTGGTCGTCTTCAACGACCAGGGGGCGGCGGCGTCGGGTGTCGATGTGGTCACCGTTCCCGCCGTGCCGGTCGCCGCCGTCGACACGACAGCGGCCGGCGACTCGTTCTGCGGCGCCCTGGCCGTGGCCCTGGTGGAGGGGGCCGGGGTGGAGGCGGCCACGGGCTGGGCCGTGAGGGTCGCCGGGGAGACGGTCACGACGCGTGGCGCCCAGGCGTCGCTACCGCGGCGGCGCCAGGTCGGCCACTGGGGGGCGCCGGCCTGAGGGCCTCGACCCGTGGGCTCAGGTGTCGCCGAAGCCGTCGGGGTGGCGGGACTGCCACCGCCAGGCATCGCTGATCATGACCTCGATGCTGCGGTCGGCCCGCCAGTGGAGGTCGCGGTTGGCCTTCGACGGGTCGGCGAGCGATGTGGCGATGTCGCCGTCGCGACGGTCCACCACGTCGTAGGCGATGGGCTGGCCGCTCACGTTCTCGGTCGTCTTCACGATGTCGAACACCGAGGTGCCGCTGCCCGTGCCGAGGTTGTAGACGTCGCAACCGTCCGACAGGTGGTCGAGGGCCGCCAGGTGCCCGTCGGCCAGGTCGAGGACGTGGATGTAGTCGCGCACGCCGGTCCCGTCCGGGGTGTCCCAGTCGGCGCCGAAGATCTCGAGTCGGTCCCGCCGTCCGACCGCCACCTGCATGACGAAGGGAACGAGGTTGTTCGGTCGGCCCCTCGGGTTCTCGCCCAGCTCGCCGCTTGGGTGGGCGCCGATCGGGTTGAAGTAGCGCAGGAGGCTGATCCGCCACCGCGGGTCGGTGGCGGCCACGTCGCGGCAGATGTCCTCGATCATCAGCTTCGTCCGGCCGTACGGATTGGTCGGCCCCGTCGCCGCCGTCTCCGGGATCGGGAGCACCTCCGGCGCCCCGTACACCGTGGCCGACGAGGAGAACACCAGGTCCCTGACGTCGTGGCGCTCCATCTCGTCGAGCAGGTTCAGGGTGGAGGTCAGGTTGGTCCGGTAGTACCGCAGGGGCTGCTCGACGGACTCGCCGACGGCCTTGAGGCCGGCGAAGTGGATCACGGCCTCGATCGGGTGGTCGTCGAAGAGCCGCCCGACGGCCTCGCCGTCGGTCAGGTCGATCCGCGCGAAGGTGACCGGCCGACCTCCGAGCACGTTGATCCGGTCGACGGCGACCTCCGACGAGTTCGACAGGTCATCGGCGAGCACGAGGTCGAAGCCGCGCTCAAGCAGGCGGATGCTGGTGTGGCTACCGATGTAGCCCGCACCACCGGTGATCAGGATCGTTCGGGACATGGCCATCCAGTCGGCTGCGGCCGCGGCGTGGGCACCACGGCGGGCGGAAACCAGTGCGGAAGAACCAGGTTAGCTGTGCCACCCGGCCCGGCCCCGCAGCGGGAACGTCGTCCCACGGTCGGTGTCGACCGGATCGGCGACGTCCTCGCCGGCGAAGAAGTGGGGCGTTTGCCCTGGACCGGAGCCTGCGATCTGATCTAATGGAGCCCGTGATGGAGGCAACGGGCGACAAGGCCGATGTGGGCCGCCCCTTCGGAGGGGCGTTCCTCCTTGCTCGAGGGGTGCCCGTCGCTCCGGGCGGGGCGGACATCGGTTGATGGAGCAGCGTGTCGAATCGTCGTGGCTAGGCTCGCACCTGACCGGGACGACAGGGAGGGTGTGGTGACCGACAGTGGAGGGCAGCAACCCGGGTGGTACTACGCCCAAGGTGACCCGCCCGGCACCCAGCGGTACTGGGATGGGGTCCAATGGGTCGGCGGCCCACAGCTGGCCCAGGGGGCGGCTCCGGTCGACACCGCCGGCTACGGCGCGGCCTACGAGCCGGCCTACGGCCGGGCGCCGGGCGGGGGTCATCCTCCCGGCTACGCGCTGCGGCCCGGTACACCGGCAACGTGGGGCCGGCGAGTTGTGGCGGCTCTGATCGACGGTGGCATCGCCCTCGTCCTGGCCGCCGTCTTCGTCGGCGTCGGTGTCGCCATCGCAGGAATCAACGAGGACCTCGCCGTCATCGTGCTCCTGGTCGGCATCTATGTGGTGCCCCTGGTGTTCTACCTGTGGAACGCCGTCATCCGCCAGGGACGAACGGGTCAGACCATCGGCAAGCAGCAGCAGAACATCCGGCTGGTGGCCGACGCCACCGCGCAACCCCCGGGCGCCGGCATGGCGTTCGTGCGCTACATCGTCGCAACGGCCATCAGCGCCGTGACGTGCGGTATCGGCGGACTGCTCGACATACTATGGCCGCTCTGGGACGAGGACCGGAAACGGTTGACCGACAAGGTCATGAAGTTCAGCGTCATCGACGCCTAGTCGAACCGACGGACCCGCGATCTTCGTACGCGCAAGCAACGAGAAAGAAGAGAGAGAGGACAACGACCGATGTCCGATGCCCCACAGACCCAGCCTCCGGGATGGTATTACGCACAGGGTGACCCGCCCGGTACCCAGCGCTACTGGGACGGCCAGAAGTGGGAGGGTGGCCCCCAACCGGTTCCCGGCGCTCCCCAGGACGTGATGGGCGGCCCCACGCTGGCCGAGCCCCTCAACCGAATCGGGGCCCGCATCATCGACGGCATCATCTGGCTGATCATCTCGTTCGTCATCGGGGTGATCTTCGGGGTGAGCGCCTTCGCCACCGGGTCGCTCGAGGTGAGCTACGCCGCAACCGCCGCCGCCGGGATCCTGTCCACGCTGGCGGTGGCGGCCTACGAGATCTACTTCGTCGGCAGCAGGGGCCAGACCCCGGGCAAGATGGCCCTGGGATTGAAGGTCACCCGGGCCGACGGCTCACCCGTCGACTTCAGGGACGCTGCCATGCGGATGGCCCACTACCTGGGCCTCGGCATCCTCGGGGCCATCACCGGGCCGATCGGCTTCTTGTTCAACCTCATCCTGTTGGTGATCCTCATCGCCAGCCTCGTCTTCCTGTTCACCGACTCGATGCGGCAGACCGTCTGGGACAAGATCGCCAAGACGATCGTTGTCGCCGCCTGAGCGGGCGGGACGGTCGACGCCGTGACCCGGCGCAAGGAAACGAGCCGGACGTCCCGGTCCCCGGGCGATGCCGACCGGGGACCAGGGGCGGCGGCGCCCTACCCCAGCCTCCGGCAGCGGAACCCCTTCGCCTGGTGGGTCGCCATCCTCTGCGTCGTTCTCCTCGTCCTCGGCACCGTCGCCACCGGGCTGGGTGCGATACTCTGAGAGACGCGCCATCATCGGATGGTGGCCGGTGGCACCGGCCGGGCGAAGCGTGCTTAGGAGATCGATGACGTACAAGGCCGGCGATCGAGTTGTCTACCCCCATCACGGGGCCGCCATCATCGAAAAGACCGAGATGGTGGAATTGAACGGTGAGAAGAAGAAGTACTTCGTGCTGAAGACGGCACACGACGATCTCACCGTCCGAGTCCCGGTCGACAAGGTGGACGAGGTCGGCATGCGGCCGCCGATCAGCCTGGAGGACGTCGAAGACCTGTTCGTGCTGCTGTCGAAGAAGGACGTCCGCGAACCCGCCAACTGGAGTCGGCGGTTCAAGAACCACCAGGAGAAGCTGAAGTCGGGCGACGTCTACCAGGTGGCCGAGGTGGTGCGGAACCTGGCATTGCGGGAGAAGGCCAAGGGCCTGTCCGCCGGTGAGAAGAACATGTACACCAAGGCCCGCAAGGTACTGGTGTCCGAGTTGTCGTTCGCCCTGAACGTCACCGAGGAGGCCGCCATGGATCAGGTCGAGGAGCAGCTGGTCTGATCTCCCCCCGGGGCTCAGACCAGACCGAGCAGACGGTACATCGCCGCCGGGACCTCCCGGTCGTCAGCGGCGAGGCGCGCCGCCCGCTCGACGTTGACGGCGTCGAAACGGCGATCGGTCCACCCGTCCCACGGGCCGGGCGCGATCGCCTGCGGGTCACCGCCGGCGGCCACGCACGCCCGGAGGTAGCCCACCAGATCGGCGACGTCGGCTGCGCCTCCCGGCGGGCCGTGACCGGGCACGATCGTGGGGGCGAGGGCGGCCAGCCGTTGCAGCGACGTGGCCCACGCTGCGGGGTCGCCGTCGAAGGCCAGGGGGGTCACCCCGAACGACCCGAGGGCGCCGGCGAAGACCACGCCGGCGCCGGCCACGTGCACGGCCAGGTTCACCGGCCCCTCGCCCGGGAGGGGGACGGCCACGGCGGCGGACGACAGGGCGGCCTCCTCCGACACCGTGTGGGTGATCGGTCGGGTGGTGAATCCCTCGTCGTAGGCCTCGGCCAGGTGGGGGAGTAGCCGGGCCAGGGTGCCGGGGGCGGCCGGGGAGTCGAGCTGGTCGCTGGTGGATTCCGAGCCGTAGTAGGCGGCGGGCCAGAAGGCGTCGCTCCCGCCGCTGAACGCCACCCGGCTCGACGACAGGACCACCCGCTTGATCCGGAGGTCGAGCTCGGCCGTCAGGTCGATGATGGCCGATCGGGCCGCCGCCCCCCGGGCCGGCGTGGCGGAGGTGTCGACGACGGTCAGACCGTCGCCGTCGATGACGAGCCCGACGTTGCTGTTGCCGTAGCGGGGCTCGGGGTGGGTCCAGGCGAAGACGCCCCGGCCCAGCTCCACCAGGTGCATCGTCGCCTCACCCCACCGGGGCGGCGGCAACGGCGGCGTCCAGCGACTCGGCGCAGATGGCGACCATCTGCTCCAGCTCGGCCTCGGTGGCGGTGAACGGGGGGCCGAAGAGGAGGGCGTCGGGGACCCCGGCCGAACCCGCCGGATAGATCCAGCAGTCGCGCCGCAGGGCCTCGGCCACGACGGCCGGGGCCAGGGTCCCGTCGGCGCCGGCGCCGTCGGCGGCCAGTTCGATGCCCTGGAGCAGGCCGCGTCCCCGAACGTCGACGACGTTCGGGTGGGCGGAGAAGGCCTGACGGAGCAGACCGTCGAGGTGATGGCCGAGCTGGCCGGCCCGGGCCACGAGGTCCTCGTCTTCGATGATCCGCAGTACCCGTTCGGCCACCGCGCACACCACGTCGGCCCCACTGAAGGTGAAGTACATGACCGACCGACCCGCCTCGGCCAGCGGTGCGACGACGGCATCGGTGGCGAACACGGCCCCGATCGGCACGTACCCACCGCCAAGGCCTTTTCCGCCGACGAGGAGGTCGGGGACCACATCGTGGTGGTCGACCCCGAAACGGGCCCCAGTCCGGCCGAACGACGTCATGACCTCGTCGGCGATGAGGAGGATGGCATGCTCGTCGCACAGGCGGCGCAGGCCCGGAAGGTAGTCGTCGGGGGGGACGAGGGCGCCACCGGAGGCTCCGCTCACCGGCTCGACGAGGATGGCGGCCACCGTCGCCGGATCCTCGGCTTCCACCAGTTTGCGGACGGCGTCGATGTCGAACGGGTCGGCCTTGGGCCAATCGGCCAAGAGGGGTTCGAGCGAGGCCCGACGCCGGTCGTGGTTGGCGGCCGAGAGGGCGGCCAGGGTGGCGCCGTGGTAGCTGATCGAGCGGCCGATGAACTTCCACCGTTCGGGCCGGCCGGCGGCCACGTGGTGTTGGCGCGCCACTCGGAGGGCGGTGTCGATCGACTCGGAGCCGCCGTTGACGAACAGGCAGCGGGTCAGGCCAGGGGGCAGCCAGTGGTCGAGGAGGCGGTCGACGAGGGCCAGCCGGGCCTCGGTGGCGAACAGGGGGACGGTGTAGGCCCCGCCGGTCAGGGCCCGAGCAGCGGCCTCCGCCGGCTCGGGCCGACCGTGGCCGATGTTGGCGACGATGGCCCCGCCGGCGCCGTCGAGGATACGGCGGCCGTCGTCGGTGAACAGGTAGCTTCCCTCACCCCCGACGATGGTCAGCGGTACCGGGCCGGGCACGAAGGGGTAGCGGGCGGCACGTTCGGCGTCCATGCCAGGAACCCTAGTCGCCGCCGGTCTCGGCATCGATGGGTTCGGGGGTGTCGTCGGGCCCGATCGGGGGCCGCTCGTTCCCGGTCGCGAAGGCTGCTGATCTACTCTGGGTGATCGACACCAGCTGGCGGCCCGAGCCGGATCTGATCGACTGCGTTGACTCGGTGTCGACCGCATGACGGGAGAACGAGACCATGGACAGCTACCTGCCACCGTTGGCCGACATAGAGTTCGTCCTGAACGAGATCGCCGGGTTGCCGGCCCTCCTGGAGACGCCCCTCTATGAGGCGATCGACCCCGCCACCGTGTCGTTCGTGCTGGCCGAGGTAGGGCGGTTCATGGCCGAGGTGGTGGCTCCGACCAACCGGGAGGGCGACCAGGTCGGGGCGGTCCGCAACGACGACGGGTCCGTGACCACGCCACCCTCGTTCGGGTCGGCCTACCGTCAATGGGTCGCCTCGGGGTTCGGGGCCATCCCGTTCGACCCCGACTACGGCGGCGGTGGCTTCCCGTGGACGGTCGCGCTCGTGATCCAGGAGATGCTAACGAGCGCCAACATGGCGTTCTCCCTGTGCCCGTTGCTGACCCAGGGGGCGATCGACGCCCTCCAGCACCACGGCTCCGACGAGCAGAAGCAGATGTATCTGCCGAAGATGTTGACGGGGGAGTGGGCGGGCACCATGAACCTCACCGAGCCTCAGGCGGGCTCCGACGTGGGTGCCCTCACCGCCCGGGCCGAACCGGTCGGCGACGGCTCGTACCGGATCTCGGGTCAGAAGATCTTCATCACGTTCGGCGAACACGACCTGGCCGACAACATCGTCCATCTCGTCCTGGCCCGGACCCCGGACGCCGCGCCCGGCACGCGTGGCATCTCCATGTTCCTGGTGCCGAAGTTCCTTGTCGACGACGACGGTTCGCTCGGTGAGCGCAACGATGTGACGTGCCTGTCGATCGAGCACAAGCTGGGGATCCACGCCAGCCCGACCTGCGTGCTCAGCTATGGGGAGGGTGGGGGCGCCATCGGTTGGCTGATCGGCGACGAGGGCGACGGGATGCGCAACATGTTCACCATGATGAACAACGCCCGGCTGTCCGTCGGCCTCCAGGGCCTGTCGCTGGCCGAGCGGGCCTATCAGCAGGCCCTGGCCTATGCGGTCGAACGGCGGCAGGGCACGGCGGTGGGGGCCGAGCGGGGCACGTCGAGTCCGATCATCGATCACGCCGACGTCCGCCGGATGCTGATGACCCAGCGGGCGTGGATCGATGCCATGCGGTGCCTCCTCTACGCCAACGCCGCCGCCATCGACCGGGCCGCGGCGTTCGCCGGCACCCCGACCGGCGAGGCGGGTCGGGAGCGGGCCGATCTGCTGACGCCCCTGTCGAAGGGGCTGTGCACCGACGTCGGCTGCGAGTTGACCTCCCTGGCCATGCAGATCCACGGTGGCATGGGCTACGTGGAGGAGACCGGGATCGCCCAGTTCTTCCGTGACGCCCGCATCGCCCCGATCTACGAGGGAACGAACGGGATCCAGGCCGCCGACCTCGTGGGGCGGAAACTCCCGATGCGCGGTGGCGCCGCCGTCGTCGACCAACTCGACGAGGTGGCGGCGGTGGCCGTTGAGCTGTCGGTTCACGAGGAGCTGAAGGGCTTCGCCGGCCAGCTGGAGTCGGCCGTGTCGGCGGCCCGGCGGGCCACGGACTGGCTGCTGGCCCATGGGGCGTCCGATCCGAACCAGGCACTGGCCGGATCGTCCCCCTATCTCCGCCTGCTCGGCACCGTGGTGTGCGGCGGCCTGATGGGCCGGGCCGCGGTGGCGGCGTCGACCAGGCTGGCCGGCGGCGACGAGGCCGAGGGCCTCCTCCGGGCCAAGGTGGTCTCGGCTCGGTTCTTCGGCGAGCAGATCCTCCCCACGGCTGTTTCCCTCGAGGCTGCGGTCACGGCGGGGGCCGCCGATCTCTTCGCCCTCAGCGCCGAACAGCTGGGGTGAGCGGCCGGGGCCAACCGGTCGGCCGAGAACAGCCAGGCCTGGGCGGGCCTGAGCGCCGGGCGCTCAGATCGTCGGGGGCTTGGGAACGAGGACTCGCTCGATGTCGAGGCCGAGGCTGGCGAAGTTCTCGATGGGACGGTTGTAGCCGCGGTCGAGGTGGTGGGTACCCGTGATGGTCGTCGCCCCGTCGGCCGCCGCCGCCGCCAGCACGTAGGCGAAGCCACCGCGAATGTCGGGCACCACGACCTCGGTTCCCCGCAGTGGCGTGCCACCCCGGACCACGACCGAGCACGGGGTGGACGAGCCGACGAACCGACCCTCGATGCTGCCCAACGGGGTGTTGTAGGTCTGGATGTGGGCTCCCATCTTGTTGAGGGCCGGCACGTAGGTGAAACGGTTCTCGTAGACCGTCTCGTACATGACCGACAGACCCTCGCAGCGGGTGAAGAGGGCCACCATGGGCGACTGCCAGTCGGTCATGAACCCCGGATGGGTGTCGGTCTCGACGGCCGCCGGACTCAGATGGTCGGCCATGGCCGAGACCGACGTGTCGGTGATGTCGAAGCGTGCTCCCATGCGGTACAGGGTGGAGATGGCCGTCACCAGCCGATCCTGGCTGCAGCCGTAGACGGTGACCTTGCCCCCGGTGACCAGCCCCGCCACCAGGTAGGAGAAGGCCTCGATACGGTCGCCCTGGAGGCGGTGGGAGGCTCCGGACAGGTGGTCGACGCCGTCGATGACATAGCGCCTGTCGGGGCGCATCTCGATCTGGGCCCCCATCCTCTGGAGGAACAGGGCGAGCTCGATCACTTCGGGTTCGAGCGCCCCATTGTCGAGGACGGTGCGGCCCTCCGCCATCGACGCCGTCAGGAGCACGGTCTCGGTGGCTCCGACCGAGGGGTAGGGCAACTCGATGTGGGCCCCCCGGAGGCGGCTCGCCTTCGCTTCGAGACCCTCTGCGGTGATCGTGATCTCGGCCCCCATCTTGCGGAGGGCACTGACGTGGAAGTCGACGGGGCGGGCGCCGATGTCATCGCCTCCGACGATCGGGACGAAGGCCTCCCCGACCCGGTGGAGCAGGGGACCGACCATGAGGATGGGGATGCGGTTCATGCCACTGAAGGTGACGGGCACCCGGCTGGAGACCAGCGACCTCGAGTCGACGGTGACATTGCCGTCGGTGCGCTCGACGACGCAGCCGAGCGCCTCCAGCATCTTCGCCGTGATGTCGATGTCGCCGATGTCGGGGCAGTTGCTGACGGTTGACTCGCCGTCACCCAACAGGGTGGCCACGAGGTGCTTCGTCACTGCGTTCTTCGACCCCCGCACCACGATCTCGCCCGTGAGAGGCCCCACGGGGTTCACCCGCCACGCCGGGGTCAGTTCTCCGGTCTTGGCGGCCGGTTCCATCATGGCATCTGGTTTGACCTCGCTCACGGGGGACAACCTAGTGCGGTTCGACCCACCCGGGTCCTCCCCCGCGTCGATTCACCGGTTGACATGGGCGGACACCGTCGTCCCGGGCACCGTCGCATGGCCGCCGTAGATTCGGCCCTCCCATGTAGAGGTTGGTGGCGTCACCGCTTGTCGGCGAAACTCTGCACTATCACGTATCAGCGGAACGGGCCCCGATTGGTCGCCCCGGCCAGGGGTTCCTGGAGCAGGAGGTAGCCGTCTTCCAGCGTCGGTGCGACGAACTCGGCCCCCGGCGGTGGGTGGCCGAGGCAGCGGTACGAGCCGTCGGCCTGGCGCCAGCTGGCCCGGACCCCGAACGGCTCGCCCACCTGACGCCACGCCTGTCCGGCGGCCAGAGCGGTGAGGCGCTCCGGGGAACCGACGAAGGCGATCCGTCCGGAGGCCAGTACCAGCACCTGGTCGCTGACCGCCGCCTCGTCGGTCAGGTGGGTCGACATGACGACGGTGGTCCGGTGGCGCAACTCGGCCACGATCTCCCGGAGCCGGAGGCGCTCGTCCGGGTCGAGGCCGGCGGCCGGCTCGTCGAGCAGGAGCAGGGTGGGGGAACCGAGGAGGGCCTGAGCCAGGGCCAGGCGACGGCGCATCCCGCCCGACAGGTCGTCGACCCGGGCCGCCGCCCGATCGGCCAGCCCCACCCGCTCCAGCACCCGGAAGACGTGCTGGCGTCGGCGGCGGTCGTCGTGGTGGCCCTTGAGCACGGCGACGTAGTCGACGACGTCGAAGGCGGTGGCCGAACGGGACAGGCCCGGTTCCTGGGGGAGGTAGCCGAGCCGGCTGCGGATCTCGATCCGATCGGCCTCGTGGTCGGGGTCCAGGCCGTCGACCAGGAGGGAGCCGGCGTCGGGTCGGACGACCGTGGCCAGGCACCGGAGCAGGGTCGTCTTGCCGGCGCCGTTCGATCCGAGAAGGGAGATCAGCCCCCCGTGGAGGGCGAGGTCGACCGAGGCGAGGGCCTCGACTGACCCGTACCGCTTGACGAGGCCGAAGGCCAGGACCTGGGCCGCGTTCACGGCCGCCCCTCCAGACGGTCGTAGCTCTCCCGTCCGTTCCAGACGATGGCGAGGCCGGCGGCGGTCACGATCGCCATGACGAGCTGGGTCGGGGCGGCGAAGGCGGCGAGGCGGTCGGAGGCCGGGGTCGTGACGGCCAGGACCCCGACGACCCAGACGGCGCCGGCGATCACGGCCGAGCGGCGGGGTGAGAACCTCGTCATCAACGCCACCGTCGCCGTGGTCAGCCCGAGCGACGGGAGGAGCCAGGCGAAGGCCATCGGCTGGCGACCCGGGGCGAGGACGGCGACGACGGCGAGGAACACGGACGACACCGCCAGCACCACTGCGGCCCGCGTCACGATGAGCCGCAGTCCCCGCATCGGCGTGGCGACGGCCACCTCGTGGGCCGGGTCGGCCTCGATGCCGTAGGCGAACGACACGCCCAGCACCGGCACGAGCGGGGCTACGAGCAGGAGGGTGAAGAGGCTGTCGCGCTGGTCGGACGCTCCGCCGGTCGACCCCAGCCCGAGCACCATGGCCAGGCCGATGGCCACGAACCACGCTCGGCGCAGAGCCGGTGTGGCGACCATGAGCCGGGTCACGTGGGCGGGGATGCCGGCGAGTCGGAGGAGACGTTCGATGCGGCCCGGGCGGGGGGCGTCGAGCTCGAAGGTGATGGCCCGCCAGTTGCGCTCGATGCGGCTGGGGTCGGTGTTCCAGTCACCCGTCGTCATGGGAGAGGACCTCCTGGAGATGGTGGCGGGCCCGCATGAGCCGGGTCTTGACGGTGCCCTGGGGGACGCCGAGGAGCTGGGATGCCTCCCTGGTGGTGAGACCGTCGATGGCGGTGGCGATGAGCACGGCCTGCAGGTCGGGGTGGAGCCGGCGGAGGGCGGGGCCCAGTTCGCCGTGGGCGCCGGAGTCGATCAGGGCCGACTCGAACGTGATGGCCCCTTCGAAGCTGCGCATCGACTCGGGAGCGAGGGGGACGGGGTGACGCCGGCGGAGGTGGTCGATGAGGCGGCGCAGGGCGATGCCCCACAGCCACGCCCCGACGGCACCGTCGCCCCGGTAGCGGCCGGCGCCCTTCCAGACGGCGACGAACGTGTCCTGCAGGGCGATGTCGACCACGTCGGCGTCGCCGCACCGGCTGTCGAGGCGGGCCGTGAGCCAACCGGCGTTGTGACGGTAGAGCTGCTCCAGGGCGCTTCGATCGCCACGACCGATGCGGGTGACGAGCGCTCGGTCCTCGCTCTCGTCGCGATCGTCGGGCGGGGTCATCGTCATTCTGTCGTGGCGTGAACCGCGATCGGTTCACGCCACGACAGATCGGCATGGTGATGATCGCTCCTCCCGACGACCCCCGCACCCGCACCCGTCGCCCCCACCCGTCCCCGTGGCCGCCGCCGAGCGTCGGCACCGACCCGTCCCCGGGACGGCCGCCCCGCCGGTGGGGGCGACGGGCGTCGGCCGCCCTGGCCGCCGCCCTCGTCATCGTCTCGCTCCTCATCGACGCCGAACCGATCGCCGCCGTGGCCGTGCTGTTCGCCCTCGTCGTGCCGTTCGAGCGGCTCTTCCCCCGCCATCGGCAGCGCCTGCGCCGACCCCAGCTCGGCACCGACCTCGCCTACGCCCTGGCCGGCCCCCTCCTCGGGGGGATCGGGGCGGCCTGCGCCGTCGTCGTGGCCGTGGTCAGCCTGGCCTGGATCCCCGGTTTGGCCGCACGACCCCTCGTCGCCCTGATCCCGGCACCAGTGCTGCCCGTGGTCGCCCTCGTCCTGTTCGACCTCGTCATCTACTGGACCCATCGCTGGTATCACGAGGTCCCGGTCCTGTGGCGGTTCCACGCCATCCACCATTCGCCACGACACATGGACTGGATCAGCGGGTTTCGCAACCATCCTCTCGACGGGACGCTGGTGGCCCCCGCCTTCGTCTTCCTGCTCGCCGCCGGGTTCGGCCCGGAGCTGACGGGGGTGCTGGCCATCGTCCAGCTCGTGCTCGGTATCTTCCTGCACGCCAACGTGCGGTGGCGTCTCCGGCCCCTGCATCGCATCGTGATCACCCCCGAGTTCCACCACTGGCACCATGCCAACGAAGCTGGGGCCATCAACTCGAACTACTCCGTGTTCCTGCCGGCCTGGGACCTGCTGTTCGGCACCTACTTCATGCCCCGCCATCGTCGGCCTCAGCGCTATGGGGTGGACGAGTACATCCCCGACGGCATCGTGGCACAGCTGCGTCACCCGCTGCGGGGCGCAGGCAACCCGCTCCGGTTCCTGCGGCATCCTCGCCGTTCGCTGCGGGCCGGCGGCGGCGCCGTGAGAGGCCTGGCGCGGGCCATGGGCCGATCGGCGCGCCGGCCCCGCCGCAACGTCCTCGCCTGAGCCCGCCCGGGCCGAGGCGACGGTTCCCGGGCCTGCCGATGGTCACGGCGTGCCGCCGGCCGGCCATCCCCGTCCCGCCCGGCTCAGGGGAGACGGACCCCGGCGCGGTCGAGGAGCTCGGCGACGTGGCCCCCGGTCGACACGAGGTTGATGAGGCGGTTGTAGGGATGGAGGTCGTCGACGTCACTCCGTTGGGCCGGCACCGTTCCGGTCTCGATCAGGTCCCGGACGTCGAAGGCGAGGGCGTAGATGGTGAGCCGCTCGACCAGGTGGGGGTGGGCGAACAGCTCCGGGTAGTCCTCGGCCAACCACACGGGCACCGCAGCATAGTCCTGCGGGCGGCTCCGGGCCGCGTACTCGGCCGCCACGTGGACCTGGGGTAGGGCGCAGCAGCGGAGCAGCACGTCGAGCTCGAGATCGGCGGGGGCGCCACGGCACCACTCGAAGTCGATGAGGGCCGTGATCTGGCCCTCGTCGGCGAGGACGTTCTCGAAGGTGACGTCGCCGTGGATGAGATGGTCGTTGCGGTGGTCGTCGAGATGGTCACGGTTGGCCAGCACATAGTGGCGGGCCAGCTCGACGATGCCGGTGTCGACTGCGGGATGGTGGCTCACGTGGTCGAGGGCCCGCAGGAGGGGGTCGGTCACATGCTCGGGGCCCCGCCCCGAGCCGAGCACGTGGAGGGGCTTCCCGGCGATGGGAGGCAGGTCGGGGGTGGTCACGGCGTGCAGCTCTCGCAGGCATCGGGCGAGCTGGCCGACGGCGCGCCGGCGTTCCATCACACTGAGGGATGGCCAGGCGTGGGCCAGGGGCCGGCCGGGTTTTCGCTCGACGATGACGTAGTCGGCGCCGGCCTGTTGACCGGCGGCGATGAGGGCGGGGCGCCATGGCGCCGTCGGGAGGTGGCGGTACAGCGCGCCCTCCCGGGCCAGGCGGTTCTTCGACTGATCACTGACCCGCACGACGCAGCGCTCGGAGAGGTGGATCTCGTTGTTGGTGCTGCTGGCGGGCTGGAGCGCGTCACCGAACGGGAGACCGGCCGCTCGCAGCATCTCGCGGGCGCGGATCTCGGCGAGGCTGGGCGTTGACGTCGACGGGGGCCGGGACATGAGCTGGCGGTTCCATCGGCGGCGTCACCGGTGACTTGAGACCGCCCGCTGGTCGGGCGGCCTCGGCCAGCACGGCGTCGGCCAGGGCCGGCCACAGCGGGACGGCCCATGAACCGAAGTCGCGGTCGGTGAGAACGGCGCAGGCCACCCCCCGCTCCGGGTCGACCCACACGAACGTCCCGGCCCGGCCGAAGTGACCGTAGGTCGACGGCGAGTTGTCGACCCCGGTCCAGTGGGGACTTTTCGCCCCCTTGATCTCGAAGCCGAGACCCCAGGGGTTGGGGTCCTGGCGCCCGTACCCGGGGAGGACACCGATCAGGTGGGGGAACTGCGTGGTGGTGGCCTCGGCCATGGTGGACGGGTCGAGGAGGGTGGGTCGGAGCCACTCGGCGGCCAGGGCCAGCAGATCGTCGACCGAGGACCGGGCCCCGTGGGCCGGTGAGCCGACGAGGTCGGTGGCGGTGAGGCCGAGGGGTTCGACCACCGCCTCGTCGAGGTAGCGGTTGGCGGGGATCCCGGTGGCGGCGGCGAGCTCGCGGCCGATGACCTCGAAACCGGCGTTCGAGTAGATGCGCCGGGCCCCGACCGCAGCCAGGGGTTCGTCGACGCGATCGCCGAGGCCGGAGGCGTGGGCCAGGAGGTGGCGCAGGGTGGCCCCCTCGGGCCCCGCCGGCCCGTCGAGGGCGAGACTTCCCTCCTCGATCGCCACCAGCACGGCGGTGGCGACGAGGGGTTTGGTCACCGACGCCAGACCGAACGGGCGGTCGGTGTCGCCGCACGTGGCGCGCCGCCCCGAACGATCGATCCAGCCTGCGGCGACGTTGCCGACGGGCCAGTGGGCGGTGAGATCGAGGGCCGACATCGTCGGCCAGCGTAGGGGACCCATCGGTTGGTACGCGCGCTCGGTGGCCGATGTCGGTAGCCTGGGGGAGCACGATCACCGACAACAGCCAGGCGCATCCACGTGCCTCGGTGTCAAAGGTCGGTGATATCTCGTAGCCAAGGTCAACGGCTCGGCGCGAACGCCGAAGGAGACCCGAGGGGCCACGAGCACGAGTCAGACAGGACGAATGAGTTGAGCAAGACGTTCCAGGAGCTAGGTGTCGCACCAGCAATCGTGGACGGTCTGCGGGAGAACGGCATCGAGGAGGCCTTTCCGATCCAGGAGATGACCATCGCCGATGCCCTGGCCGGCCGCGATGTGTGCGGCAAGGCCAAGACGGGTTCCGGCAAGACGCTGGCGTTCGGGATCCCGACCGTGCAGCTGATGGCAGACGAGGGGAAGGGGCGGATCGGTGGCGTGATCCTGGTGCCGACGCGCGAGCTGGCGACCCAGGTCTTCACCGAGCTCGAGCCGCTGGCCTCCGTCATGGGTGTCCGCAGTCTCGCCGTCTACGGCGGGGCCGACATCGAGAAGCAGATCAAGACCCTGAACCGGGGAATCGAGCTGATCGTGGCCACCCCCGGCCGCATGATCGACCTCATCGACCGGGGCGTCATCGACGTCGCCGACGTGAGCCACGTCGTCATCGACGAGGCCGACCGCATGGCCGACATGGGGTTCCTGCCCCAGGTCGAGTGGATCCTCCGCCGCATCGAGCGGGTCCACCAGACCCTGCTGTTCTCGGCCACCCTCGACGGGGCCATCGACGGGCTGGTCACCCGCTACCAGAACGACCCGGTGCGCCACGAGGTCCCGGCCGACGAGTTCACGGTCGAGCAGATGGTCCACCGCTTCATCCAGGTCCACGACATGGACCGCAACCGGGTCGTGGCGTCGATCGTCAACGCCGCCAGCCGTACCATGGTGTTCTGCAACACCAAGCGGGCCTGCGACCGGTTGGCCAGCGAGCTCGACAAGCTCGGGGTGAACGCCGAGGCCATCCACGGTGACCTCCGTCAGAGGCAGCGGGAGAAGGCCCTGGGCGACTTCTCCGAGGGAAAGCTGCAGGCCCTGGTGGCCACCGACGTGGCGGCGAGGGGTATCCATGTCGACGACGTCGACGTGGTCATCCACTTCGACCCGCCCGAGGACCACAAGACCTATCTCCACCGCTCGGGTCGCACCGCCCGGGCCGGGGACTCGGGGGTGGCCGTCACCCTCGTCCTGTGGAACCAGGAGCTCGAGGTCAAGCGGATGCAGAAACGGCTGTCGCTCGACATCCCGATCATCGAGATGTTCTCCAACGACGATCGGCTGCTCGATCTGACCGGATGGGATCCCACGGCGGTCGTCTGATCGGGGCGCCCGATCCCGGTCGCCGGCCAACCCCTCAGGTCCACCTCGTCATGGGTCGTTCCGATTCCCGTGTCATGGGTCGTTCCGATCCCGGTCGCCGCTGGGTCGACGAGCTGTGCCGGGCCAACGCCAGCGTCGACGCCCGCACCCTGAGCGGGGCGATCGCCGACCGGGTGGCCGCCGCCCTCGGCATCCCGCCCGTCGTCGGGCGCGCCCCATCGCTCACCGTGCCCGCTGGTCCCCTCGCCGGCGGTGGCTCACCGCCGGTGCTCGATGATGGTGGGCCCCCCGGGGGCTGGAACGACCCGTGGCTGGTGGGGGCCGTGCACGAGCGGGCGGAGCGCGACGGGTCGCGCCGACGGCGAGGGGCGTGGTACACGCCCCGACCGGTCGTCGACGGGCTGCTAGCGCTGGCCGTCGACGAGGTCGGCGTGCCGGCCCGGATCGTCGACCCGACGTGTGGCGGTGGTGCCTTCCTCCTCGCCGGTCTCGACCTGTTGGCCGCCACCGGTATCGGCCCCGTCGATGCCGTCGGGCGGGTGGCGGGCATGGATCTCGATCCCGACGCGGTGACGGTCAGCGAGTGGTCGATCCGGCTGTGGCTGGCGGCGCGCTTGCGTCGGGCCGGTGCCGACCCCGACGAGACGGCCGCTGCCGTCGCCGCGCTCGACGTGGCGGTGGAGGTGGGCGACGCCCTCGTCGACCGGACCCCGTGGTGGGGGCAGGGACCGGTCCTCGTGGCCGGCAACCCGCCGTTCGCCAGCCCGCTGCGAGCCGGGGTCATCCCGGCCAGCGCCGTCCGCTACCGGGATGAGCGAACCGGGCTTCTCGGCCCCTACGCCGACTTGGCCGCCCGCCACCTCCTGCGGGCGGTGGAGCTGAGCGCTCCGGGATCGGCGGTGGCGCTGGTGCTCCCCCAGTCGGTCCTCGCCGGGCGCGACACCGACGACCTCCGCCGCCATATCGACACCGTCGCCCCGCTGCGGGCCCTGTGGGCGGCCCGGGAGGCGGTCTTCGACGCCGGGGTGCGGGCCTGCGCCGTCGTGGCGGTGGTGGGAGCGGACCCGCCGGCGACGGTGGCCCTGGCCGCCGGCCCCACGGTCGAACGCCGGGGCCGCCGGCCCGCCGGGCGGTGGACCGAGCTCGCCACCGCGGCCCTGGGGGCCCCCGATCCGACAGCGATGGGGGAGCGGACCCTGGGTGAACTCGTCACCGCCACTGCCGGGTTCCGGGATGAGCACTACGGCCTCGTCGCCGCCTGCCGGGAGGAGGCCGACCTGGGGCCGGCCCCCCGGCTCGTGACCGTGGGCCTGGTCGATCCACTGCACGTCGGCTGGGGCCACCGTCGGTGCCGGTTCGGGGGCCTCGACCGTCAGCGGCCGGTGATCGATCGGGCGGCCCTCGACATCAAGGTGGCGGCCTGGTTCGAGCGCCGGGCCCGACCCAAGGTGTTGCTCGCCACCCAGTCCAAGGTGTTGGAGCCGGTGGTCGACCGGGTCGGCGACCTGGTCCCGGCGACACCGCTCATCGCCGTGCACGCCGACCCCGACGACCTCGACCGGGTGGCCGCCGTGTTGCTGGCCCCCCCGGTGACCCTGTGGGCGTGGCAGCGCTGGTTCGGGGCGGCCCTGGCCGTCGACGCACTGAAGCTGGCGGCCCGTCAGGTGGCGGAGCTCCCGCTGCCGAGCGACGACGGGGCGTGGGCCGAGGCGGCGGCCGTGGTGGCGGCGGCCGACGGCGCCGACGCCGGCGACGGGTGGTCGGCTGCGGTGGCGGTGGCGGAGATCATGACCGCCGCCTACGGGGCGCCGACGACGGTGTTCGACTGGTGGCGTCGACGGCTCGGCCCCCGACCCGGGTCGTGAGCGGCGGCGGAGGGAAGTCATGCGCCCGGTCCGTCCGGTGTCGGTAGGATTGCGGAGCTATGTCCTCCCTTCGCCGGCCCCGAGCCGACCCCCAGGAGCCGATCGTGGCTTCAGGCGCCTGGACCCCGGCCGATCCGCCGGCGTGGCGCCGGTTCGTCTCGATCTGTGGCAGTCGTCGCTTCGCCCTCGAAGGGGGAGGTGAGCTGCAGGACATCACGATCGCCTACGAGACGTGGGGGGTGCTCGACGCCGACGCCTCCAATGCGGTGCTCGTGTGTCACGCCCTGACCGGCGACGCCCACGCCGCCGGACCGTCGGGCCCCGGGCAGCGCACCGACGGCTGGTGGGACGAACTGATCGGCCCGGGCCGGGCCCTCGACACCGACCGCTACTTCGTGGTCTGCGCCAACGTCATCGGGGGCTGTCAGGGCAGCACCGGCCCGGCGTCGCTCCACCCCGACGGTCGGCCCTACGGGTCACGGTTCCCGGTCGTGTCGATCCGCGACATCGTGCGGACCCAGGCCGCGCTGGCCGATCATCTCGGGATCGACCGTTGGCTGTCGGTCGTCGGCGGCTCGATGGGGGGGATGCAGTCGCTCGAGTGGGGGGTCATGTTCCCCGATCGGGTCGTCTCCATCGTCTCGATCGCCTCCAACGCCGCCGCCAGCCCCCAGCAGATCGGGTGGAGTCAGGTGGGCCGTCTCGCCGTCGCCCATGACCCGAAATGGCGCGACGGTGACTACTACGACGCCGCCCCCGGTCAGGGACCTCACGAGGGGTTGATGCTGGGTCGGCGGATCGCCCAGATCCACTACCGCAGCGACCAGTCATTCGCCGACCGGTTCGGTCGGGCTACGGTCGACCGGATGGACCACTTCAACCTGTGGGACCGGTTCCAGATCGAGAGTTACCTCGACTACCACGGCCAGAAGCTGGCCCGGCGCTTCGACGCCAACAGCTACCTGGTGCTGAACAAGGCCATGGACCTCCACGACGTGGGCCGCGGGCGCGGCGGCATCGGCCCGGCCCTGGGCCGGGTCCGCTGCCCAGCGCTCGTCGTGTCGGTCGACAGCGACGGGCTCTACACCCCCCGCCAGCAGATCGAGTTGCGCGACGGGCTCCACAGCGGCGGGGTGGCGGTCGACTACGAGGTCATCCACTCCGACCATGGACACGACGGCTTCCTGATCGAGTTCGATCAGCTGACCCCGCTGCTCTCCGCCTTCCTCAGCGACCGTGCCAAGGACTGATGCCCGAGGCGGTCGAGATCGAGCTCTACCGTCGGTGCGTGGAACCGGTGGTGGGACGGACGATCTCGGCGGTCCACGCCCCGGACGCCTGGTTCCTCAAGGACGGGCTGAGCGCTCCGGAGCTGACGGCCACCTTGCTGGGGCGGCGGGTGGTGGCGGCCCGACGCAAGGGAAAGCTGCTGGTGCTCGACCTCGACGACGGGGGGCGACTGGGCCTCCGGTTCGGGATGACCGGTCGCCCCATCGTCGACGACGTGGCGGCCGTCGACGACCTGGAGTACGCCAGCAACGACGACCGGCCGGAGTGGGACCGCTTCGCCGTGGAGTTCGCCGAGGGCGGCGACCTGCGCCTCCAGGACCCGAGGCGCCTCGGTGGGGTGCAACTCGACCCCGACGAGGAGGCCCTCGGACCCGATGCGTTCACCGCCACCCTCGGCGATCTGCGGCGGTGGGTGCTGGTGGGCGACGTGGCCCTCAAGGCCCGGTTGATGGACCAGTCACGGCTGGCCGGCGTGGGCAACCTGATCGCCGACGAAGTGCTGTGGCGGGCCGGTCTCGATCCCGCCCGGCCGGCGGGATCGCTCGACGACGCCGAGCAACGCCGTCTCCACCGTCATCTCCGCAACGTGCTGCGCGACTTCCTGCGCGACGGCGGTTCGCACACCGGCAGGCTGCAGCCGTTCCGGATCCGGGGCGGCCACTGCCCCCGCGACGGGGCCGATCTGCTGCGGCGCGAGGTGGGGGGCAGGACGACCTACTCATGCCCGCTTCATCAGCGCTGAGTCGGGTAGGTTGACAGTGTGATCGCCGTGGCGTTGGTTACCGAGGCCCAGCAGACCCAACGGACCATCACGGCCCTGATCATCCTGTTGCTGGTGGTGGCGACCATGTTGGCGCTGCTGACCTTGTGGTACTGGCGCCACACCAATCCCCGCCGCTACGTGCGACGGGTCCTGCCGGAGCTCGATCGAGACGTCGACCTGCGCCATCAGCAGGGCTACATCGAGGCCGGAGCGTATCCGGGTCACCAGGGCTACCAGGGCCAGCCGGGTCCCCACGGGTACGACGAGCCCCCCGCCGGCTACCGGTACGAGCGATGACGGCGTTCGATCCCGATGCCATGGTCGCCCGGTTCAAGGAGCGGGCGGCGGCGGTGAAGAAGCGTAACCGGCCCCCGGTCGGGGGCGACGAGCGCCAGCAGTTCATCAAGCAGGCCGAGACCGACTTCATGGACTTCGCCATCATCGGCGACGCTTGACCTCAGCTTCGACGAGGGCGTGCTGACCCTGCGGATCGACCTGCGGCCCGGCCGGTAGGGCGGGCGGTCGAGGGGCCGGCGGGCAGAACCACCCGAACGCCCGCGAAACCGGGACGAGGATCCTTGAACGTGTCGTGTCACCGGCGTCGGTGGACGCTATGATCAAGACCCTTGCGGACGTAGCTCAGCTGGTAGAGCATCACCTTGCCAAGGTGAGGGTCGCGGGTTCAAATCTCGTCGTCCGCTCCAGTAAAACCCCAGGTCAGCGGCCCAATCAGGGCCGCTGACTCGCGTACGGGGTCTGGGCGCTCTACTATTTTGCT
>JBHJNQ010000046.1:0-158500 GCA_050330635.1 Acidimicrobiales bacterium
ACATCACCCCCCTTCTCACAGAACCGCACATCCACGAACCCCGCCTGGCTCAACTTGTGCCACAACAACAACCCAGCGAACCCCGCCCCCACCACCAACACATCACACTCATCCGACAATCCCTCACGCGGCACCGGATCCGCCGAGTACACGTCCTTCAAATAGCGAGAGAACTCCCCCTCCATCGCCATGTAATCCGCCGCCCCCCGGCGGGCCTCTTTGTACTCCCGATACTTCGCCTGCTCCTCCGCATCGAAGGACGCCCCCGCCGGCTGGTCGGGTAGTGTCTTGAGTCGCTCGTCGTCGACGATGTCGTAGCCCTTGCCCTTGATCTTGTCGTTGGCGATTTCGGCGCGGGTGTTGAAGATCTTCGTGCCCGTGTTCGGATCGGTGGTGATCGCCGGCGTGTCCTTCATCATCTCGTGCTCCCTCTCGGTCCCCGAAGTACTTCGACCAACGTAGTTGTCGTCTCCGCCGGGTACCTAACGGGGCGCACGACGTGCGGAGGGCCGTGTGAGGTGGCTCTCAGCCCGCCGCACGCAGGGCGAGTCGGCCGACCCCGGATCGTCACCGGCCACACACGGGGCCGAAACGCATCGAGGCTGCAGTGGGGGCATGACCTCACGTCGTGTCCTCGTCATCGGCAACAGCATGGTCGGCCAACGCCTCGTCGAGCGTCTGGTGGCCGCCGACACCTCCCCGTCGCTCGCCATCACGGTGGTCGGTGAGGAACCCCGCCCCGCCTACGACCGGGTGGCCCTGTCGAGCTGGTTCCAGGGTCGGACCGAGGCCGATCTCCCCTCGTCGACGACGCCCTCCTCCACGGCGACCGTGTCGAGTACCGATTGGAGCGGGCGGTGATCTCGCTCGATCCGGGGCCGGCAAGGCGGAGCTCGATGACGGCGAAGTGATCGCCTACGACGAGGCGGTGCTCGCCACCGGGTCGTCGCCGTTCGTGCCCCCGCTCCCTGGAGCCGACCTCGACGGCTGCTCACCTACCGCACCCTCGACGACCTGGCCCGGATCCGACTGGGCCGAGCCGTCCGAGCGAGTCACCGGGGTGGGCATCGGCGGCGGCCTGCTCGGTCTGGAGGCGGCCAACGCTCTCCGCTCGCTCGGGCTCGACGTCCACGTCATCGAGATGGCCCCAACCCGATGCCTCGCCAGCTCGGCGAGGGGGCGCCGCATGCTCGCCCGCTGGGTCGGCCGGTCGGGTGCCACCCGGCCGATCGCCTCGCCGGGAGGCCGGAACCCCCGGGACGCCGGTCGTCCCGCCGGCCCGAGGCGACTACGGTCACGGTCGGGAATCGACCTTCGACCCAAGCGGGGAGGCATCCGATGTTGAAGACCGTACAGCTCGGGCAGCGTAGTGGGCTCCGGGTGTCGGAGCTCTGCCTCGGCACCATGAACTTCGGTGAGCCGGGACGGGGCCATCAGGGTGACTGGACCCTCGGGGTCGACGAGGCCCGACCGATCTTCGAAGCCGCCATCGACCGGGGGCTGTTCTACTTCGACTGCGCCGACATCTACGGTGTCGGGGCCTGCGAGAAGGTGGTGGGTCAGCTGCTGCGCGACCTGCTGCCCCGCGAGCGGTACGTCATCGCCACCAAGATCTCGATGCCGATGGGTCCCGGGGCCAACGAGGGTGGCCTGTCCCGCAAGCACGTGCTGGAGGCGGTCGACGCTTCCCTCGAACGGCTCGGCCTCGACTATGTCGATCAGCTGGTCATCCACCGCCACCCCCACGGGGTGCCCGGCCAGGCCGAGGTGCCGATCACCGAGACGCTCGAGGCCCTCCACGACGTGGTCAAGGCGGGCAAGGTCCTCTACCTGGGGGCGTCGTCGATGTTCGCCTGGCAGTTCACGGAGCTCCAGCTCACGGCCCGGATGCACGGGTGGACCGAGTTCGTCTCCATGCAGAACCACTACAACCTGATCTACCGGGAGGAGGAACGGGAGATGAACCCGTACTGCGCCCGCAACGGCATCGCCCTCATGCCGTGGTCGCCTCTCGCTCGCGGCATCCTCGCCGGTTCCTACCGGGGCGGTTTCGATCAGGGTTCGACCAACCGGTCGACGGGACAGGACCGGGCCCGCACCGAGAGCCTGTACCGGGGTGAGATGGACTTCGCCATCGCCGACCGGGTGGTCGCAGTAGCCGAGCGCTTGGGCGTCCGACCGGCCCAGATCGCCTTGGCCTGGCTGGTCAACAAGCCGGAGATCACGTCCCCCGTGGTGGGGGTGTCGAAGATCGAGCAGCTCGACCAGCTGGTCGAGGCGTGCCAGATCGACCTGTCGGACGACGACGTCTCCTACCTCGAGGAGCTGTACCGGCCGGTCGACAACCTCCTGTCGATCGGCTCGTCGTGACGGCGCTGAGCGGCATCCTCAGCGGAACTGATCGAGGAGGAAGCTGACCAGGTCGGTGGTGGTGACGATGCCGACCAGCTCGTCACCGTCGTCGAGGACGAGCACGGAATGGATGGTCCCGTCCCGCAGGGCCACGGCCGCGTCCTTGACCGTGGCGTCGTGCTTGAGGGCCGTCAGCTTGTCGCTCATGGCGTCGTCGATCGTGAACTGGTGGTCGAGCATGAGGCGCAGGGTGCGGTCGTCGGTGGCGTCGACGTCGTAGACGAGGCGGAGGATGTCGGTCGAGGCGAGCATGCCGACGGGGGTGTCGCCGTCGAGGACCGGCAGGTGGTGGAACGGGGCGTTCTGGAGCAGGTCGTAGGCCTCGGAGAGGGGCTGACCGCGTTGGATGGTCGACGGTTCGGCGGTCATGACCTTCGTGATCGGGACGCGTTTCATGTCGGGCGACGGTACCTGCACGCCACCGGCCCGATCAGAGTCAAAGGACCCGGAGCGGCCGCAGGCCGTATCGAGCCAGCCATTTCTCACCCGCTGCTGGCCAACCGGGAGGTCGGTGCTGGGCCGGCGGTTGAGCTCGTCGAGGACGGCCGGGTCGAACCATTTCTCCACCAGTTCCCGGCTGTCGGTCTGGAGGCACAGGTTGTCGTACTGGAGGGCGACGTCCGCCGGCGTCGGCAGGCCGGCCGCCACGGTAGGCCCGGTGGTCGTGGCGGTGGTGGCGGACGTGGCGACCGTCGACGAGGCGATCGTGGTGGTCGCCCCCGTCGTCGGGGTCGTGGCCGACGAGGCGGGTATGGCCTCGCCAGTCGTGGTCGACGCCGAGGTCGACGACGCAGCCGGGTCCGTCGTCGACCCGACGGTCGACGACGTGGTGACCACGGCGGCGGTGGCACGACCAAAGTCGTCGTCCCCACCCCCGCACGCCGTGGCCAGGACGGTGACGACGAGGACCCGGCGTCGCGTACCGGTGCCAGCTCCTCATCTCGCTCCTTCATTCGCTCGGGCGCCGAGACCGTACCCCCGACACCGGGGGATTCGACGACCACCGGATGGTTCGCCCAGGGACACGGAATGTGACGCTTTCGAACGACGTAGGATCTGGCCATGGCTGACCCGTCGTCCTCGTCCCCGCTGCCCCTGCCCCGGACCGTCGTGCTCGTCCACGGCGCCTTCCACGGGGCGTGGTGCTGGGCCGGGTTGCAGGCCGCGCTCGACCGGCGCGGTGTCCCGTCGTTCGCCGTCGACCTCCCGGGCCACGGGGTGTCGACCGAGCCGCTGGCCGACCTCCACGGCGACGCCGAGGCCGTGTCGGCGGTGGTGGCCCGATTGGCCGACGAGGGGGCAGACGAGCTCGTCCTCGTCGGCCACTCCTACGGCGGGGCGGTGATCAGCCAGGCCGAGCTGGGGGGCCGGGTGAACCATCTCGTCTACCTGTCGGCCCTGGTGCCGGACGAGGGTCAGGACCCGTCGTCGGTCATGGCCGGCTTCCCCCCGCCGCCCACGGGGACGGCGTCGGGTGGGGCGTCGCAGGGAAGCGGGCTGTTCGTGCGCAACTCCGATGGCACCATGGGCGCCGATCCGGCGCTGGGTCGACCGGTGTTCTACAACACGTGCACGGCGGAGCAGGCGGCGGCGGCCGTGGCCCGGCTGGGCCCGCAGCGGGCCGCCACGTTCAAGCAGCCCTCGACGAGGGCCAACTGGCGGACGGTACCGTCGACCTACATCCGCTGCCTCCAGGACAAGGCGGTGCCCCTGGGTGGTCAGGACGCCATGGCCGAGCGGTGCAACGACGTGGTCGACATCGACACCGATCACTCACCGTTCCTGTGCGCCCCCGACCGGCTGGCCGATCTGCTGGTGCCCCTGGCGGGCCGATAGGCCCGGCCAGGGCCGGGGCCGATCAGGTCGTGGCCACGGGAGCGGTGGCCTCCACCTCGCAGGCGGTGCTGAGCTGGCGCATGAGGCGACGCTGGCCCGGGTCCCAGGAGTCGCGGCGGTGCATGGTGCCGAGGGTGTCGAACATGACGAGGTCGCCGACCTCCCAGTCGTGGGCGTAGACCCGCTCGGGGCGGGTGGCGTGGAGGTGGAGCTCCTTGAGTAGGGCGCTGCTCTCGGGCCGGTCCATGCCGACGATGCGGCGGGTGATGCCGCGCGAGACGTAGAGGAGCTCGTCGCCAGTGTCGGGGTGGCGGACCACCACGGGGTGCTCGGCCTCGGGGATGGCGGGGCGCTCGATGCCCTGGGCGGTGTCGCGCTCGACCTTGGCCTCGAAGCCCTTGTCGGGCTCGGCCATGTAGTCGGCGATGCTGTGGGTGGCCCGCAGGCCCCGGAGGCGGTCCTGGAGCTTCGGGTCGAGGGTCTCGAACGCCCGGTACATGTCGGTGAAGTAGGTGCGGGGCGGCTCGGCCGGCAGCTCGACGGCGTTGAGGAAGCTCGTCTTGCCCGGCGTGGCGACGTAGGAGTAATCGGCGTGCCATTCGAGGTCGGTGGCTCCCTCCACCCCGAGGCGGGTGCCGTCCCGGCCCCGGATGTTGGTGACGGGCAGGATCTCCGGCAGGGCACCGGCGTTGCGGAACCACTCCGAGCCCTTGATCGGCTGACCGAAGCGCTCGACGAAGCCGACCAGCTCGTCGTCGGTCGGTTGGGGCTGGCCCCGGAACACGAGCACCCGGTGGCGGTGGAGAGCGGCCAGGATCTCGTCGCGCTCGGCGTCGTCGAGCGGCTCCGACGGCTCCCAGCCGCCGACCAGGGCTCCCAGCGGCGCATCGGGCAGGGGCGTGATCTCGAGCTGCATGACGGGACCTCCCGGACCGGGGCAGCGCCGACCGACAGCCGATCCGACGACGGCCCCCTCCGGCCCGACACTACCCCCGGTGGCCGGCGGCCTCCCAGACCGGGCCACCGCCGCCTCGGCGATCGGCGCCTCGCCGGCCCCGGCCGACTCCGGCTCCCTCGGGCGGTGGCGGGCCGAGGCCATCACGCTCATGAAACTGCTGTGGACCGGTGACCTCTCCACCTTCCGGGGCGAGTGGTACGAGGCCCAGCACCAGCGATACCGGCACCGCCAGGCGACACCCGGCGCAGGCGATGACGGTAGACCCGGCTCACCATGGCCTCCGAGGTGCCAGCCCAATCGGCAACCCCAGCTTGACCGGCCGGCGTCGGCCTGTCACCGCTGCGACCGGTGTGAGCGGCTCGATGAATGGCTACCAGTGGCTACCAGGCTCCGGCGGGGTCTGGCACCCGCTATCGTGCCTGCCGGAGGTGTCCGAGCGCCTGGTGGGCTCCCCCGCCTTCAAAGCGGGTGTACGGTGCGAACCACCGTAGGCGGGTTCGATTCCCGTCCACCTCCGCCAAACGGTGTTCCTGCCGCCCGCCGAGCTGTCAGCCCTCCACTGCCAGGGCGCCATGCCCCCGAGGTGGCGGGACCCGGCCGGCACCGCCCGTGGTACCGTCCGGCCATGGCGCTCGACCCGGTGCCCGGCGACGTCGAGGCGACGATCCCCTCCCCCGCCCAGATCGTGCTCGTCGGGCCCTCGGCGGCCGGCAAGTCGACGTGGGCCGAGGCCAACTTCCGGGTGGGGCAGGTGCTGTCGAGCGACCAGTTCCGGGCCTTCGTGGGTGCCGGACCCGACGACCAGACGGCGGGGACCGAGGCCTTCGCCCTGCTCCATTAGCTGGTGGCGGTCCGGCTGGCCAAGGGCCTGACCACGGTCGTCGACACCCTCGGCCTCGACGACGACCTCCGGGCCACCCTCCGCCGCCACGCCCGGGAAGCCGGGCTGGCCTGCGTGGCCGTCGGGTTCGACACTGAGGCCCGGCGGTGCCACGAGCGCTACGCAGCGCGGGAGCGCCCGATCCCGAAGTCGGTCCTCGACCGCCAGCTCCGACGGTGGCGCCAAGTCCGGGACGGCCGGGCCGACGAGAGGTTCGACCTCGTGCTCATCGACCCCGGACCGGCCCGCCCGGTCACCGGGCCGCTGCGAGCCCCCCGCACACCGGCAAACGCCGGGTCGCCGCCCGCACCACCACCTTGCGGGTCGGCACGCTCGTCACTGGGGTCGAGCACCGCAACGTCGGCCTGCTGGCCAAGATCGTGGCCACCCTCGACGTGGTGTCGGGAGGCCGGGCCGAGTGCGGGGTGGGCGCCGGCTGGTTCGACGCCGAGCAGGCGGCGTACGGCTACCCGGTCAACCCCGACCGGGTGCGGCTCGACACGCTCGAGGAGGCGTTGCAAGCCCTGCCGGTGTTGTGGGGCCGGGGTCGAAGTCGTTCGAGGGGCGGTACGTGTCGATACCGGAGGCGCTGGCCTACCCCCGCCCGATCCAGGATCCGGTGCCGCGGCGATGACCGTGCTGTGGCCCCTCGTCCACGCCCGCACCGGGCGGGAGCTGACCGGCATCGTCGAGCGGCTCGGACCTGGCAACCGGTCGGCCGAGGCCTTCGCCGAGGCCAACCGGGCCGGCACCACCGACGAGCACGAGCAACGGTTCCGGGTCCTGGCGACCCTCGGCGTGTCCCGAGCCTGCGTCACTCTCACCGGCAACGACGGCCCGGAGCGGGTCGAGGCCTTCGGCGACGTGATCCGCCGCTTCGAATGACGCGGGACGGCGGTGCAACCACGCCGCCGCAGGCATCGGCCAACGCGTCCGCGGACACGTAAGGGTGACGCCACGGCTCGTTGATCAGGCTCGGCCGCTCGAGGCCGCCGTCGCCGGCATCGACACCCACCACCGGACCGAGGCGGACGCGATACAGCCGCTTGCCCGCCGGGCATCCCTCCGCCATCGTGGTCGGATCCCGAAGCCCTTTGCAGGAGACGACATGCACCTTGGACTGTCCGCCGACGACGTACTGACCACCACCCGATCGGTCCGCAAGCGCCTCGACTTCGACCGCCCGGTCGAGCGGTCGGTCGTGCTCGAGTGCATCGACATCGCCCTCCAGGCCCCCACCGGGTCCAACTCCCAGGGCTGGCAGTGGATGGTCATCGAGGACGCCGACAAGAAGCGGGCCGTGGCCGACGCCTACGCCCGCAACTTCAACTGGTACGCCTCCCAACCCGGGCGCAGCTACCCCGACGGCGACACCCGGGCCGAACGCCAGGAGCTGGTGCGGTCGTCGGCCACCTACCTGGCCGAGAACTTCCACCGGGCCCCGTTCCTCGTCATCCCCCTCATCGAGGGCCGCCTCGATGAGGGCCTCGGCACCTTCGCCCAGGCCAGCCAGTGGGGCTCGATCCTGCCCGCAGTGTGGAGCTTCATGCTCGCTCTCCGGGAGCGGGGCCTCGGCTCGGCCTGGACCACCCTCCACCTGCCGGACGAGCGGGAGGTGGCCGACCTGCTCGGCATCCCCTTCGACCGCTACACCCAGGCCGGCCTGTTCCCCGTGGCCTACACCAAGGGCACCGACTTCGCCCTGGCCAATCGGCTACCGGCCGCCCAGCTGACCCACTGGGACACGTTCACCCCACCCGCCCCGAGCGCTCCGTCCGCCACGGCTGACGGCTGACGGCTGACGGCTGACGGGCCTGCTCAGCGCACCCGGCCGGTCTCGTAGGCCCACATGGCGATCTCCACCCGGTTCCGGGCCCCGAGCTTGGCCATCAGGCTCGCCAGGTGCGACTCGACCGTGCTGAGGCTGATGTAGAGCTCGTCGGCGATCTCGGCGTTCGTCCGCCCCCGTGCCACCGTGCGCACGACCTCCTCCTCGCGCTCGGTGAGCGGCTCGACCGGTTCGGCCACCGGCCTCGGTGCCGCGTCGGCGAACGACGCCAGGAGGCGGGCGTGACGCTGGGAGCGATGAGGGCGGCGACGACCCGATCGTCAAGATGATGGGGCTCGGCCTGGCCACGGCCATCCTCGTCGACGCCACCATCGTGCGGGTCGTGCTCGTACCGGCCACCATGACCCTCGTGGGCAACGCCAACTGGTGGCTGCCCGGATGGCTCGACCGGGTGCTGCCGACCGTCGACATCGACGGGCACTCGGTCCTGCCGCCCGACGCCGGGCCCGGGATTGCCGAGCGGCCGGAACTGGTCGAGGCGGTCTAGCTGGGGTCTAGCTGGCACCAGGGTCGGGGTCGTCAGGTGCACGCCCCCGACGACGTCGACGGGTCGCGGGGATCGCCGAGCAGGTTGACCAGCTCGGCGACGTCGAGGGCGTAGGCGGTGGCCGGTCGGTCGGGGGCGAGGGCGAAGAGCACCCCGACCACCCGACCCGACGGGTCGACCACCGCGCTGCCCGAGTCGCCGCTGCGGACCTCGGCGGCCAGGATGAGAATCTCGCGGCTGGCCACGCTCCGATCGTAGATGTCACGCCCCACGGCGATCTGGTGATCGGCGATCACGGCCGGTGCTATCCGCAGATGGTCCTGACCGCCGGGGAAACCGAACACCGCCGCCTCGGTGCCGTCCTCGGCCGGGCCGAGGGGTAGCGACGGGCGGGTCAGCCCGGGAACCCGGAGAAGGGCCAGGTCGGTGCCGACGTCGATGGCCACCAGCTCGGCGTCGAGGCGACTCCCGCCGCCGTCGAGCACCACCTCTATCGTCTCGCTCCCGGCCACGACGTGGGCATTGGTGGCCACCAGCTCGGTCTCGACGACGAACCCGCTTCCCTCCCGGATCCCGCCGCAACCGCGAGTCTCGATGTTCATCGTCGACGGCGCCACGCGGTCGACCACCTCGCGCGACAACCCCAGCTGCTCCGGGGGCGGACCGACCTGGGGGGCGGCCCGCAGATCGTCGAACACCTCGGGGAAGCCGAAGTCGGTGACCTGCTGGCCGAGATCCCGCACCGAGGCGGGCACCGGCGGAGAGTACTCGTCGATGGCCGACACGATGGTGGAACCGCGGGCCAGCCGGGCCGGTGTGCCCGGCATCATGGTCAGGGTCGGCAGCGACAGCCACACCACGATGAGCACCACGGAGACACCGGCGACGGCACCGGCAGCCCGGTCGGCGCTCTGCAGACCATCGGGCAGGGTTCGCCGCAACCGGTCGCCGATGCTCAGCCCGATCGTCTGACCGACGACGGCGCAGAAGGCGACGACCGCCACCGCCGCCAGCAGGCGGATGAACGCATCCTGGTTCTCCACGAGCTCCACGGCGGGCCCGGCCAGGCGGGTGGCGACGAACAGACCGACACCCAGCCCGAGCCACGACCACGCCCGGGTCAGCAGGCCGAGCCGGGAGCCGCCGAGGGCGGCGGCGACGATCACCAGGAAGAGACCGACGTCGAGGAGGGTCACCGCGAGGCCCACCGGTCATCGTGGGCGGAGGCGGCCGAGGTCGTGCCCCCTGGGGCCAGCCCGCCGCCGGTTCTGTTCGTGAGCCCGCCTGTGCGCCCGTTCATGAGTCCGCCTCGAGTCCGCCGATGCCCCATCATGCCCGCCCCGACGGGAGGGGACGTCGCGGTACCGAGTCGACCCAACCGGCAGGTCCGACGTGGGGTGGACCCGGCGCGGTCGAGTGGGGTCGCCGCGTCGAGCGGTTGGACGGACGTCGACAGGGTAGACCGTTCGGACCACAACGCTTGGCGAAGGACTCCACCATGACGACCAATGAACGACCAGCCGACGAAGCCACAAGCTCCGAGGTCGGCGACGACGACGGACACAACCCCGACAAGGCGAAGGGCGACGATCAGGGGGGCTCCTTCGAGATCAACGACGCTGCGCCCAACGAGTCCGATGAGGAGGAGAAGGACGGCGTGCACAGCCGCTCCGGTGATCGCCTACAGGGAGGGTCGTGGCAGATCAACGAGAACACCAAGGAGCACGAGGGGTAGCACGCCCGAGCCCGATCGGGCCGAGGCCGCCGGGATAGCGTCGGCTCGCTGGCGCCGACGGGCATGGAGAACGACCTGGAACCTGGGACGGGGTTGCGTCCCACCTCGATCCGGGCGTTGCGTTCCCTGTCCCCACGTCGCTCCCCTGCTGGCCGTCTACCTCGACGGCGGGCTCTACCAGCGGGTCCGGCCCCGGTTCCGGGAGATGGGGCGCCCGGTGGGGGCTAAACTCGAACGCCTGGCGTCGGGCCTGGTGGCGCAACCCCGAGCCGGGTGCCGACGACCGGCGGGCCGGCCCCGAGCCTGGCCGGGCAGGGACGCCCCACCGTAGGCTCCGGCCATGAGCTGGCAGAGCGAGCTGGATGAACTGCACCGTCGACGGGCCCTGGCCGAGGCGATGGGTGGTCCCGACTCGGTCGCCTTCCACCACGGGCGGGGGAAGCTGACGATCCGGGAGCGCATCGACCGCCTCGAGGACCCCGGCACCTTCCACGAGGTCGGGGCCCTCACCGGGGCCCCGACGTGGGACGGCGACGGCCAACTCGCCGCCCTCCAGCCGTCACCGGTGGTGATGGGCACGGTCCGCCTCGACGGCCGCAAGGTCACCGTCGCCGGCGGCGACTTCACCATTCGGGGCGGGGCGGGCGACGCCGGCGAGCGGACCCTGACGACGAAGTGGTCGTGGATCTACCGGCACTCGCTCGACCACCGCCTGCCCCACGTCCGCCTCCTCGACTCCGCCGGGGGAAGTGTCAAGACATTCGAGAAACTGGGCCGCACCTACGTCTCCCAGACCGACGACATGTATCTGTCGACCCGCCTCATGCAGCGGGTGCCGGTGGTGAGCGCCGTGCTGGGCTCGGTGGGGGGCCTGCCCGCCGTCGACGCCTGCTTCAGCCACTTCTCGGTCATGGTCAAGGGCATCAGCCAGCTCTTCGTCGGCGGCCCACCGGTGGTCAAGGCCGCCCTCGGTCTCGACATCACCAAGGAAGACCTGGGGGACGAGCGGACCCAGATCCCCAACGGGGTCATCGACAACTTGGCCGACAGCGAGGAGGAGGCCTTCGACCAGATCCGCCGGTTCCTGTCCTACCTCCCGGCGAGCGTGTGGGATATGGCGCCCCGGACCGAGCCGGACGACCCGCCCGACCGGCGGGAGCAACGCCTCCTCGAGGTCATCCCCCGCAACCGGCGCCGCATCTACGACCCCTACGAGATCCTCGACGCCGTCGTCGACCGCGGGTCGTTCTTCGAGATCTCACCCCACGCCGGACGGTCGCACATCACCGGCCTGGCCCGGGTCGACGGCTATCCCGTCGGGGTCATGATCAACGACCCCAAGGTGCTCGGTGGCGGCATGGACCTCGTGGCCGGGCAGAAGGCCATGCGCCTCGTCCAGCTGTGCGACACGTTCCACCTCCCGTACGCCTGGCTCGTCGACGCCCCCGGCCTGGCCGTCGGCCCCGAGCACGAGACGGCCGGGGCCGTGCGCTACGGGGCCCGGGTGGCGTCGGCCTTCGCCGCCTCGTCGATGCCGATGATCGCCTTCCTCATGCGCCAGTGCTACGGGGTGGGCGGCGCCCTCCACTGGCGGCCCTACGACATGTACCGCCGCTACGCCTGGCCGTCGGCCCACTGGGGCTCCATGCACATCGAGGGCGGGGCCAACGCCGCCTACCGGCGGGAGATCGACGACGCCGACGACCCGGCGGCCAAGCGGGCCGAGATCGAGGCCCGCCTCCAGGAGCTGGCCTCGCCGCTGAGAACGGCGCACGCCTTCGACATCGAGGAGATCATCGATCCTCGCGACACGCGGCCACTGTTGGCCGAGTTCGTGGAGGACGCCCAACCGGTGCTGCGAACCCAGCTCGGTCCGACAGCGGGGGCCAGCTACCTGCCCTGAGTGGGGATTGGAGCGGCACCCGGTGCCTCATCCACCAACCGGCAACTGGGCTCACCACCGCTGTCACCACTACGCTGCGGCGCGAACGGGCCCGGGCCCGACCGACGATCCGGGGGAACAGAGCAGTGCCAATCGATCCGTCGCGCGAGAGCTGGAAGCCAGGAATGGGCTGGGAGGAGGCGGTCGACGAGCTGGCCTATCTCCGCTCGCTGGCCAACGAGATGGGCGGCGCCGAACGGGTCAAACGTCAACACGACGGCGGCCGCTACACGGTGCGGGAGCGGATCGACAAGATGACCGACCCCGGCACCTTCGTCGAGATGGGTCAGCTCATGGGAGGCGCCACCTACGACCGGAACGGCAACCTCGTCGACTTCACCCCCGGTGGCTACGTGATGGGCCTGGCCGAGATCGACGGGCGCCCGATCGCCATCGGTGGTGACGACTTCACCCTCTCCGGCGGCAGCCCCCACAACGTCCACAAGATGCCGCATCAGTTCGTGCAGCCCCTCGCCCTGCAGTACGGCATCCCCTACGTCCAGCTGCGGGAGGGCGTTGGTCACAGCTCCAAGTCCGACGAGGAGTCGGGACGGATGGCCCTGCCCCAGGGCGATCTGTGGCACCAGGGCGTCGAACTGCTGGCCAGGGTACCGGTGGTGTCGGGGATCCTCGGCTCCACCGCCGGGTGGCCGGCGGCGGCCGCCCTGATGGCCCACTTCACCGTCATGGTCAAGGGCAACGCCCAGGTCTTCCCGTCCGGGCCCCCCGTCGTGGAGCGGGCCATCGGCGAGACCCTCGACAAGGAGGCACTGGGCGGCACCCGGATGCACGTCCACACCAGCGGCCAGGTCGACAACGAGGCCGAAGACGAGGACGACGCCTTCGACCAGATCCGGCGTTTCCTGTCGTTCGTGCCCGACACGACCAACGACGTGGCGGCCCGGGTCGAGACCGGCGACCCACCCGACCGACGGCCCGAGCAGCTCCTGAACATCATCCCCACCAACCGGCGCCGGGGCTACGACATGCGCACGCTGATCTCCCTCGTCGTCGACAACGGCGACTTCTTCGAGATGCGGCGCCACTACGCCGGGGCCGTCATCACCGCCTTCGCCCGCCTCGACGGCTACAGCGTCGGCGTCCTGGCCAGCGACCCGATGAAGCTGGCCGGGGCCATGGACGGCGACGGGGCCGACAAGTACGCCCACTTCGTCGACCTGTGCGACGCCTTCAACCTCCCCGTCGTGATCTTCCTCGACATGCCGGGCTTCATGCTCGGCTCCGACGCCGAACGCAAGGCCACCATGCGCCGGGGGGTCCGGGCCCTGATCGCTTCGGCCGAGGCCAAGGTGCCGAAGGTCGAGTTCAACGTGCGCAAGGCCTACGGGGTGGCGGCCGACGCCCCCAACAGCCTCGGCCTCCCCGACGGCCTCAACCTCCGTTTCGGGTGGCCGGCCGGCGAGTGGGGCGGCATCCCCATCGAGGGTGGCGTGGCCGCCGCCTACCGCCGAGAGATCGCCGCCGCCCCCGACCCCGAGGCCCACCGCGAAGCGATCGAGCAACGCCTGCTGCGCATGCGCTCCCCCATCAAGGCGGCCCAGAGCGGCGACGTCGTCGACCTCATCGACCCCCGCGACACCCGCCGCCTGGCCTGCACCTTCGTCAGGCTGGCCCAGCCGATGCTGCACCGCCTGGCCCAGCGACCGAAGCGTGCGGTCCGGCCGTGACCGGCCCTGGATGAGGCCGTTCCACGCCCTCGAGGTCGTCGAGGTCGCCGGGTCGATCGCCGGCGCCTACTGTGGCAAGCTCTTCGCCGACCACGGCGCCACCGTCACCCTCGTCGGCCCCTCGGCCCTGAGCGAGGCGGAGGCCGGCTACCTCCACCAGGGCAAGGCCACGGCCCCCGACCTCGATCCCGCCCTCCTGGCCCGGGCCGACGTCGTCATCGAGAGCACCGCCGACCGGCCCCTCGAACCGTTGACCGGCCTGAGTGACACCGTGGTGCGGGTGCAGGTCTCACCGTTCGGGTCGACGGGCCCCTACGCCTCATGGCGGAGCAGTGACCTCATCGACTACGCCCTGAGCGGCCACCAGTACCTCTACGGGGACCCCGAACGTGAACCGCTCCGGGGACCCCCCAACCAGCCCCGCTACGCCAGCGCCCTCTTCGCCTTCATCGGGGCCATGGTCGCCCTCCTCGAACGAGAGCGCAGCGGCTCGGGCCAGACGGTAGAGGTCGACCATCTGGCGACCATGGCCGTCCTCCACCAGTTCACCCTCCTGCGCTACACGATCGGCGGCGACGTGCTGCGCCGCATGGGTAACCGCTTCACCGGCCAGGGACACCCCAACGGCATCTTTCCCTGCGCCGACGGATGGGTCTCGATCGCCGCCCCGGCCAGCGACCAGATCGAACGCCTGCTCGGCGTGAGCGGCCTCGACCACCTGCTGGAACGACCCGACATCTCGTCGCCCATGGACTTCCAGACCTCGCCCCACGTGCTCGACGAGGCGCTGCTTCCCTGGCTGGCTGCGCAGCCCGTGGCCGACGTCGTCGAGTTGCTGCAGGCGGTGCGGGTACCGGCCGCCCCGACCACCACCATGGAGCGCCTCCTCGACGATCCCCAGCTCGCGGCCCGCCACTACTGGACCACCACCGACGACGGGCACCGCGTACCCGGCCGTCCGTTCCGCCTGAGCGGTCATCCGTGGCGGGCGACGGGCGCCCGCACCGATCGCTCCGACCCCGGGTGGTTGCACTCGACGCCGAGCGACGACCGGTCCGAGGCGGGGCCCGACGCCGGCCCTCTCGCCGGGCTGCGAGTCCTCGACCTGGCCCGGGTGTGGGCCGGACCCCTGGCGGCCCGGCTGCTGGCCGAGCTGGGGGCCGATGTGATCTGGGTCGAGGCCCCGTGGTCACGAGGACCGCGCCTGATCCCCGAGTCGGTGGTCCGGACCGTGCGCTACTACCCGGACGACGACGCCGGAGCCTGCCCCTGGAATCGCAGCGGGCACCTGGTCAAGTACTCGATCGGCAAACGATCATCGGCCATCGACCTCGGCACCGGGGCCGGCGTCGCCGCCTTCGAGCGGCTCGTCCCCTGGGCCGATGTGGTGCTCGAGAACTACAGCCCCCGGGTCATGCCCCAGTTCGGGTTGGGTGAGGAGCGGCTCCACGAGCTGAACCCGGGCCTGGTCTACGTGACCATGCCGGGCTACGGACGATCGGGGCCGGCGGAGCAGTGGCTCGCCTACGGTTCATCGGTCGACTCCCACGCTGGCCTGTCCCACCTCATCGGCTATCCCGATCAGGTCCCGTGGAAGGGCGGGATCGCCTGGCCCGACCCGATCGCCGGTCTCCACGCCGTCGGCGCCCTCCTCATCGCCCTGTGGGATCGCGGCGCCGACGGCGGCGGCGGCCTCGGTCAGACGGTCGAAGTCGCCCAGTTCGAGGCCACCACCGCCGTCGTCGGCGACCAGCTCCTCGCCGCCCAGCTCGCAGCCTCCCCACGTCACGACGAGCCGATGGTGGCCCCGCCACCGGCAAGCGAGCGGCCGGCGTCGGGCGGAGACCCCGGCGGAAACGGGGGACCGGGCAACCGCGACGCGCTGCTGGCGCCACAGGGCACCTACCGATGCCGCGGCGACGACCGCTGGCTGTCGCTGTCGGTACTCGACGACGAGGGGTGGCGGGCCCTGTGCCACCTGGCCGGGCTGCCCGCCGAGTGGGCGGCGTGGACGGTGACCGACCGGCGGGACCACCACGACCGAATCGACCACCGACTCGGCCGGTGGACCGCCTATCTCGATCAGGTCGAGACGGCGGAGCTCCTGCAGGAGCACGGCGTGGCCGCCGGCGCCGTCCACGACGCCGCCGGCGTCCGCAACGACCGCCACCTGCTGGCCCGGGGCGCCTTCGTCACGATCGACCAGCCCGAGTTCGGCCCCTTCGTCACGCCCGCTCTCCCCCCTCGCCTGTCCCGAACCCCGACTCGGATCCGCGGCCGGGCGCCCCTGCTCGGCGAGCACAACCGCCAGGTTCTGGCCGATCTGGGTGGCCTCGACGAGGAGGAGATCACGGCCCTGGAGTCGGCCGGCGTGATCGCCGATCGTCCGCCGGGGTAGGCCGGGCGAGGCCTACGTGGCAAGGCCGGGCGAGGCCTACCGGTCGGCCGAGTGGAGCACCCCGGCGGCCTCGAGGGCGTCGATCGTGGCGTCGTCGTAGCCGAGCACCTCGGCCAGGACCTCCCGGTTGTGCTGGCCGAGTGTCGGGGCGTGGATGTCGGGTAGGTCGGGCTGGGCGGAGAACTTGAACGGATACCCGGCCACCACCACCTCGCCCAGTACCGGGTCGGGTACCCGTCGCACCATCTCCCTCGCCTCGAAGTGGGGGTGGCCCACGGCGTCGGTGGGGTCGAACACCTCGCCCAGTGGCACCCGGTGCTCCAGGCAGGCCGCCACCAGCGACCCGTTGTCGGGGAACGACAGCAGCCACCCCTGCACGATCGGGATCAGCTCACCCTGGTTGTCGGCCCGATCGGGGCCGGTGGCGAAGCGGGGGTCGTCGATCAGCTCCGGCCGGCCCATGGCCCGACAGAGGTTGGGCCATTGGCGTTCCAGCACCAGGAGGTACCCGAAACCCTGAGGGAGCTCGTAGGTACCGACCGGGCAGTACAGGCCGTGGTGGCGGCCGTAGCGACCGGGCCGCACCGACCGGTCCGACATCTCGTACTGGGCCATCTGATCCTGCAGCCCGAACACGACGTCGGCCATGGCCAGGTCGATGTGCTGACCCTCCCCCGTTCGCTCCCGGTGCAGTAGGGCGTAGCCGAGGGCGGCGAAGCCGTGCACGGCGGTGGAGTTGTCGGCGACGGCGAACCCCACGGGCGTCGGCGGCCCCTGGGGATCGCCCGTCAGCGCCATCACCCCGGCGGTGGCCTGGATGATCCCGTCGAATCCGGGCCGATCCCACCACGGGCTCGTCCGCCCGTAGGCCGACACCGACACCATGACCAGCGACGGGTTGAGCTTGCGCAGGGCGTCGTAGTCGAGGCCCCGTCGCTCCAGCACCCCGGCGGCGAAGTTCTCCACCACCACGTCGCAGTGGGGTACCAGGTCCAACAGCGTCCGCATGCCTTCCGGGGTGTTCCAGTCGAGGCACAGGCTCCGCTTTCCCCGGTTGTTCTGGATGAACACGCTGCTGCGGCCATCCTTCACCCACCGCAGGAGCCGGCTCGGGTCGCCGTCGGGAGCGAGCTCGATCTTGATGATCTCCGGGCCCAGTTCGGCCAGCAGGCGCGTGATTCCCGCCCCCGCCAGGTACTGCGAGAGGTCGAGGACGCGGTAGCCCTCCAACATCGGTCTGGTCAACGATCAGCCCCCCGTTCACGGCCCACCTGGCACCACTGCCCCCATCATCGCACGATCGGCTCGACGGACCCGAAAGCGCCCGGCCGCCGGTATCGGCCCGTGCCGCTCCGAGGGGCGGCCGGACGGTCGGACCTGCAAGGCTGGGGTGATGAGCGATGACACCGCCGCCGACGCCGATACCGCCACCGTCACAGAGCGCAATCGGCACGCCGTCACCGTCGCCTTCGAGCGATTCGTTGCCGGCGACGCCGCCCCCTTCTTCGCCCTCGTGGCCGACGACGTCCGCTGGGTCGTGATCGGCACCACCGACATCAGCGGCACCTACACCTCGAAACGGTCGTTCATCGCCGAGGCGACGTCCAAGCTGTTCGGCGCGTTCGCCGGACCCCTCGTCGGCTCGATCCGCAACGTGCTGGCCGACCGCGATCACGTCGTCGTCCAGTGGGACGGCCACGCCGACCTCACCGCCGGTGGCCGCTACGACCAGTCGTACTGCTGGGTTCTGCGCCTCGGCGACGGGCTCGTGGTAGAGGCCACCGCCTATCTCGACACCGAAGCGGTGACCGCCGCCCTGCCCTGAGGCCGCCGGGCCGGGGGCTCAGCGGCTCACCGGTCGAACTCGAGCGGCTCGGCCGAGGCCGGGGCCTCGATGGCCTCGCCCCCGCCCAGTGACTCGAAGTCCACCACCAGGTCGGCCGAAATCGTGGCGCCGGCCTCGTCGGTCAGGTCGTCGGCGGTGAAGGTGACAACGTCGATGTTCCCGTCGGCGTCGAGCACGAGGTCGACGGCCACTCGCTGTGCGGCCACCTTGGGCGGCAGCTCCTCGCCGACCGCAGCGTCGACCCCGGCCATGGGGACGGTGGGGATGAGGGTCCGGAGCCGACCCACGGTGGTGGTGGCGGTGAAGTGCCCGGGCGCCACCTCCCGGGCGTTCTCGGCCGTGGTGGCGATCTCGATCAGCGCCTCCGATACCTGGGTCTTCACGTCCAGGGGCGACCCGACCATCGTCAGGACCGAGTCGATCTTCGGGTCGTCGATCCGATACCAGTCGTCGTCGGCCCGGGTGTAGAGCACCCCGTCGACCACCCGGGCCTCGTAGGCACCATCGGCGATGCCGGCAGGGCCCGAGGTCAGCGCCAGCGAGACGTCGTCGCCGTCGTACCGGCCGATGAGATCGACCCGCTCGTCGACACCGTCCATCCCCAGATGCCCGCTGATCAGGACCGTCCCCGAGTTCGCCATCCCGGTCTGCTCGGCCGCCTGCACCATGGCCGCCGCCGCCGGGGGCGTCGACGTCGGCCACACCAGCGCCGCCCCGGCGGCGACCACGAGAGCGGCCGCCGCCGCAGTGACGGTGCGGACGGCCCAGCGACGTTCCCGACCGCGCCGCCGCTCCGAGGCCCGGAGTGCGTCGAGGGTGATGGGCGCAGCGTCTCGATCGGCCCCCGATACGGGCTGGTGCATGATGATCTCCTGGAAGCGTCGGTTGGCACCGGGCGAGGTGCCCGGCTCGGTGTGTTCGAGCGGTACCGGGTTGGCCCGTCCCAGCAGTTCGATCGGATCGAGTTGGTGTCCGTTCATGGCGTCGGGTCCTGTTCGTCGCTCAGGTTGATGGCTCGTCGGGTGTGCTCGTGGGCGACGCCCTCGGCGTCGAGGGCGTCGCCCAAGCGGCGGCGGGCCCGGTGCAGGCGGATGGTGGCGGCGTTGACCGTGCAGTCGAGCACGGCCGCCACCTCCGCCATCGGCAGGCCCTCCCAGGCCACCAGACGCAGCAGCTCACGGTCGGGTTCGTCGAGACGCTGTAGCGCCGCCAGGACGGCATCGACGCTCTGCTCGTCGGCCCCGGCGGTGGCGACCACGGCGTGACCATGGCCGGGGAGGATGGTCAGACGCTCCTCCAGCCGCCGCCGGCTCCGGTCGGCCCGGCTCTGGTTGGCCACCACGTTGCGGGCCACGCCGAACAACCATGGCCGGGTCCCGAGACCATCGGGTACCTCATCGAGCCGACGCCAGGCCACGAGGAACACCTCGCTTATCGCTTCGGCTGCGGCCTCCGGGGAAAGCCGGCGTCGGCAGTAGCCATCGATCGGTCCGTGGTTGGTCTCGTACAAACGGCGGAAACGCTCGACCCGGTCATCATCGTCGACGGGCGACGGTCGATCGCCCCACGACGTCGTCATGGTCGATCCGTTGCTGGTCGTACCGGCCGGTCGCACATCATGTACCTGTCACCACGATGCCGAATCTTTCGCCCGGCACCATGTTCGTGACATCGGGCCGTCCGCCCGACCCGTCGCAGGCCGGTCGACGGGCCCGATGGGAGACGACGATCGGTCAGCCCCCGGTGGGGTCGACCATGATCTTGACGGCCTTGACGCGACGGTTGGCCAGGTCGTCGATCATCGACGGCAACTCGTCGAGCGTGACCGTGCCGCTCACCATCCCGTCGGTCGAGATGCGCCCGGTGGCGATCAGATCGGCGCAGATGGCCATCTCGTCGAGGGTGGAACGGATCGAGGTGTCGACCGATACCTCCTTCATCATCCACCGCATGGGCTGGATCGTCGCAGCCTCGCCGGTGACGCCCACCATGCACACCGACCCGCCCCGACGGACCATGTCGACCGACTGCTGCAACGTCGCCGGAATTCCGGCGCAGTCGTAGGCGATGTCGGCCCGCAGGCCGCCGGTCAGCTCGTCGACCGCCGCCTCCAGCTCCTTGCCGGGGGCGACCGCCACGTCGGCTCCGAGGGCCAGGGCCGTCAGGCGGCGCTCCTCCGACGGTTCGACCGCCACCACCCGGCCGGCGCCGCCGATCCGGGCGCACTGAATGGCCATCAGTCCGATGGGTCCGCAGCCCACCACGCAGGCCACATCCCCGATCCGTAGCCTCGACCGTCGGACGGCGTGGAGGGCGACCGACGCCGGCTCGGCCAGCGCCATCTGCTCGTCGCTCGCCCCCTCGGGCACGACGACGAGGCGCTCGGCGTTGAGGGTCATGTAGGGGGCGAAGCCGCCCGAGCTGGGGGCGTTGCGACCGCCGTACTGGCTCGCCGCCACCCGACAGAAGTGGGGGATGTCGGCCCGGCACTCCTGGCACGACCCGCAGCCTGGCGCCTGACCGCCGATGACCCGCATGCCCTCCGCCATCAGGTCGGGCGACACGGCACCGTCGATGTCGACCACCGTGCCCACCCACTCGTGGCCGCAGATCCCGGGGGCGTACGACCAGCCATCCTGGTAGGCGTGCACGTCGCTGCCGCAGATACCACAGCGGGCGATCTCGACGACGACCTGACCCGGGCCGGCGGCGGGATCGCCGACCTCGACCAGTTCGAACTGCTCCTTGCCCAACACCAACCCGGCGCGCATCGGCGGCCTCCTTCGCTCACCGGCGAGTCTGACAGCTCGCAGCGGTCGGGAGCGAGGCGGATGAACGAGCGCGGACGCCGCCGGCCCCCGGCGCGCGTTCTGGCCCCGGCCCACCGGGCCCAGGGTCGCTGGGCTCAGACGGCCAGCAGGTCTCGGGCGCCGGTGTCGGACGAGGGGTGCCGGAGCTTCGACATCGCCCGGGCCTCGATCTGGCGGATCCGCTCCCGGGTGAGGTTGAAGTACTCCCCCACCTCTTCGAGCGTGCGGGGCTCGCCCCGGTCGAGCCCGAAGCGCAGCTTCAGGATCTCCCGCTCCCGCTCGTCGAGCGGGGCCAGCAGCCGAGCGATCTCCTCCGGCAGCAGGGCGGTGGCTGCCACCTCGAACGGGGAGTCAGCCGAGCGGTCCTCGACGACATCGCCCAGCTCGGCGTCGCCGTCCTCGCGGAGCGGCTCCGACAGCGAGAGGGGCTCGGCGGCGAAGCGGAGCGCCTCGGTCACCTTGTCTTCGGGCATCTCGACCTCGAGCGCCAGCTCGGTGAGCGTGGCCGGCCGGCCGTACTTCAGCTCGAGCCGGGCCCGGGCTTTCTGCAGGCGAGCCAACGTGTCGCCGGCGTGCACGGGCAGCCGGATCGTGCGACCGGTGTTGGCGATGCCCCTGGTGATGGCCTGCCGGATCCACCAGGTGGCGTAGGTGGAGAACTTGAAACCCTTCCGCCAGTCGAACTTCTCTACGGCGTGCATCAAACCGAGATTGCCCTCCTGTATGAGGTCGAGGAGGGGCAGACCGGAAGCCTGGTACTTCTTGGCGATGGAGACGACGAGACGGAGGTTGGACTGGACGAACGTGCGCTCGGCTTCCCGCCCCTTGCGGGCCACACGACGGAGCTCGCGCTTGCGTGCGGGTGAAACGTCGGCGTCGACTTCGAGTTCTTCGGCTGCTTCCTTGCCCTGCTCGATGGCTTGGGCCAGCCGGACCTCATCTTCCTTGGTGAGCAGCGGATACTGACCTATATCGGTGAGGTACAGTCTGACGAGATCTTCCTCGTCTCGCTCGACGCGCTCCTTGGCCAAGGATCCAACCTCTCGTCTACCGACGGAGCCGGTGGCCCCATCGCGGCACCAAGCTGGGCTTCCTGCAAAGGGTAGCCAGGTCGCTGCCGTTCTGTGCTGTCGAAGTCTACATTGCAAGGTGAACGTTGCAGCGCCGATCACCTTTGACCAGCACCGCAACTACACCATGTTCTCGGCAGCGGTGGCAATCCGCTTGAGGTGACGGGGGAGCCGACGGTGTTCGACCAGCATCGCCAGGAGGCGGATGAGCGGGGCGCCGACCAGGGGGAACCGGTGATGGTGGTCCTCCAGTTCACCACCGACCGACCCGACGCCCTGTTCGAGGTCCTGTCACACTACGTGGTCGCCAGCCGCGGAGCGGAGGGGGCACGCAACATCGACCTGGTGGCGTCGGCCACGACCCCGGGGCGGGTTCTTGTGGTCGAGAAGTGGGATTCGGCCCGGGCCCAGCGGGCCCACTTCGACAGCGCCGAGATGGTCGAGATGGCCCGGGCCTGCGCCGACGTGCTCACGACCGCCCCCGACATCGATCTCTTCCACAACGTCTCCATGCACGACCTGGCCTGACGGAACGAGCCAACCAGCCACAGCGGAGGAGTTCGCCTGCGAACTCCGGCAGCCCGGCCCCCCCGGGATCAGTTGTCGACGACCAGGTGGTCGATCGCCTCGTCGGACAGGGCCACGATCTGGGCCCAGGTCAGGCCGTCGGCCTCCCACAACCGGTCGAAGACCCGGTCGGCCAGGTCGCTGAACCCGTGGCGGTTGCGGAAGTTGTAGCGGAAGCGGGGCGTGTGGAGCCGCAGGCCCAGCCGGCCCACACGGCCGTAGAGGTTGACGTCCCACGCCATACGGTGGGCGTGCGACACGTCGGCGCCGAGGGCGGGTGCCCCGAAGGCGTCGGACCACCGGTCGGTCAGCTCGAGGAACAGACGGCTGAAGGCCACCTCGGCCTCGAGGTGCCCCAGCCGGCGGGGGTCGCGGAGGTTCTCCACCGCTCCGCTGTCGAGCTCGAACACCAACGGGTCGAGCGACACGATCCACAGCCGGGTGGTGGCCTGCATCTCGTCGATCCGGATCTCAACGTCGAGACCGTCGGCCAACGACGGGATGCGGCCGAGCGCCCGCTCGGCGCACTCCCTGAGCTCGCCGACGTCGTACTCGACCTTCGTGTACGTCTCGGGGACGACGGTGATCATCTCACCCCACCTGCGATCCGGCCTCGTCGCCTGCCGGTTCGAACGACCCGATCGACCCCGGCCCCACCACCCCTCCGGCCGCCACCATCAGCTTGGTCAGCTCCGCCTGGCGGGCGGCGGCCCGGTCGACCTCGTCGTCGGTCTCGATCAACGACTGGAGGATCATCTCCCCCTCCCGCCACTCCTCCATGTCGTCGAGGAGGCAGAAGTTGAGCGACCGGATCGTGGGGGCGTCGGTGATCTGGCTCGTGTTGTTCAGGTGGTACGTGTAGGCGGCGATGAGATGAGGCAGCAGCACCCGGTACAGGCCGACCAGTTTCTCGATCGTTTCACCGGGGGTCTCCGGGGCTCCGAGCGCCTCGACGAACGCCTCCATCTCCCGGTTCGGGGCGACGGTCAACCGCTCGGGGTTCATCTCCCGCAGCTCGGGGAGCCGCTTGTGCCACAGCTCCGAGTGGAAGGCGTGGTGATAGCAGTGGGTTCCGAGCCGGAGCTTGATGTCGAGCTCGGGCACCGTGGCCACCCACCCTCCCATCAGCTCGAAGATCCGCATCTCGATCCACTTGTAGTGACCCACCCGCGTCGCCGTCTCCTCCACGGTGAACGAACCGGGCAGCTCACGCCGATCCCACGGCGCAAACGCGGCCCTCGGTTTCTGCGGATCGGCCATCGCCGCCCCCTTGCGTCTGGCCCCGGGGCGTACCGATCGGCGCCGCCCCCGAGCGGTCACATCGATCCGGGACCATAGTGCAACGGGAGGTCTCCCACGAGTCGGCGGCCGGGTTGGAGGAGACGGCGACCGACCGGACGAAGTAGGGTCCGGGGCACGGCTCGGCGACTCGGGGCCCGTACCGACCACCACCGCCCACCACCGCCGGCCGCTGCGCACGAGACGAGGGAGCCGAGGCCGTGGCCGAACTGCTTTTGGCGGGGGTGACCCACTACCCGCCGCTGGCCGGAATCGACGACGAGATGGCCGGGATCCACCGCCGTATGCTGGCCGATCCCGACGTGCCGGAGCACGAGAAGAACCCGGCGAACTGGCCCGCGGCCCAACGGGCCGAGTGGGGCGACGACGAGGCCCGGTCCGCCGCCGCCGATCACCGCCGGCTCCTGCGCGCGGGGTTCGCCACCGTGCGGGCCGAGATCGAGCGGTTCGATCCCGACGCCATCCTCATCTGGGGCGACGACCAGTACGAGAACTTCACCGAGGACCTCATCCCCCCGTATGCCCTCCTGGCCTACGACGACCTGGTGGCCCGGCCCTGGATCAAGCGTCTCGCGCCCAACGCCTGGGGCGAGCCGGCCGACGCCGAGTTCGAGGTCAGGGGCCACCCCGAGCTGGCCCGGTGGCTTGCCGGAAACCTCCTCGACAACGGGATCGACGTCTCCTACGCCTACCGGCCCCGGAACCACCCCGACCTGGCCCACGCCTTCCTCAACGCCATCCTGTTCCTCGACTACGACCGTGAGGGGTTCCCGTGGCCGGTGGTGGCCATGCCGGTCAACTGCTACGGACGCCGGGTCATCTCGGCCCGGGGCACCTGGAAGCCGCTGGGTGAGGAGCTCGTGCTCGACCCCCCGTCGCCGTCACCGAGCCGGCTGATGGACGTCGGCGGAGCGGTGGCCCGGGCCCTGCAGGCCAGCCCGTGGCGGGTCGTGCTGCTGGCCTCCTCATCGTGGTCGCACGCCTTCCTCGTCGACCACAACTACCGCCTCCGGCCCGACATCCCCGCCGATCGTCGTCTCTACGACGCCCTGGTGGCCGGCGAGTTCGGGACGTGGGCGGAAACCCCCCTGTCGTCGGTCGAGCACGCCGGCCAGCAGGAGGTCCTCAACTGGTGGTGCCTGGCGGGGGCGGCCCGCCAGCTCGACCTCGGGGGCCCCGCCTGGTCGACGTTCATCGAGACCCAGTGCTTCAACTCCAACAAGGTGTTCGCCACCTGGGAACCCGTCGGATGACGGCCGACGGCACCGGCCGCCTGGCCGGCAAGGTCGCCCTCGTCACCGGCACCAGCCCCAACATCGGCGGGGTGGCCGCCTCCGGGTTCGCCGCCGAGGGGGCCCGGGTGGCGTGCAACGACCTCGACCCGGCGGTCGCCGCCGACCGGGCCGAGCGGATCACCGCCGGCGGTGGGGAGGCCATGGCCGTGCCGTGCGACGTGACCGACGAGGCCGCCGTCGACGCCATGGTGGCGGCCGTGGTCGAGCGGTGGGGCGGCGTCGACATCGTGCTCAACAACGCCGTGCAGTTCAACGCCCGGGGCCTGCTCGACATGCCCGTAGATCAGTACCGCCGCCAGCTCGACATCATCTGCGGCGGCGCCTTCCTCGTGACCAGGGCTGCGGCCCGGGCCATGATCGAGCGGGGCCGGGGGGGCTCGATCATCAACGTGTTGTCGACGGCGGCGTGGCAGGGTCAGGCCGGCAACGTCGGGTACTGCACCGGCAAGTCGGGCCTTATCAACTTCACCCGGTCGGTGGCGATGGAGCTCGCCCCTCACGGGATCCGGGTCAACGGGTTCACCCCCACCGCCACCCGGCCCGACGATCCCGACCTGCGGGAGCGGTTCGACGGTCGGGCGGTGACGGCCGCCGAGGCCGGCATGGACTTCTGGAACCAGGTTCCCCTCCGCCTGCCGGCCCCGTCGGACTACGTGGCCCCCCTCGTGTTCCTGGCCTCCGACGACTCGGCCCTCATGACCGGGGGCTCGATCACCGTCGACGGGGGCGCCCTGTCGAAGTACTGGCCCCAACGCCCGGCCCGCCACGCGGGCTGAGAGGAGGACCCATGGAAGGCCGGCTGTTCATCGCCGAGGACCGCGAGGCCGAGACCTTCCGGGTCCATCGCTCCGCCATGGTCGACCCCGACGTGCTCGAGGCGGAGCGCACCGCCATCTTCGAGCGGTGCTGGCTCTACGTCGGCCACGAGTCGGAGGTGGCCGAACCCCACGACTTCCGCACCCGCGACGTGGGGGGCAGGCCGATCATCATGACCCGCGACGCCGGCGGCGAGCTCCACGTCATGCTCAACACCTGCCCCCACCGGGGTATGGAGGTGGAGGGCAGGGCCGAGGGCAACGGCCGGTTCCTCAAGTGCTTCTACCACGGGTGGAGCTTCGACTCGGCCGGCCAGCTCGTTGCCCTACGGGACGAGGGGGGCTACGGACGGTCGTGGGACCGGGCCGCCATGTGCCTGCCCCGACCCCCGAAAGTCGACTCCTACCGGGGCTTCGTGTTCCTCAACTGGGATCCCGACGCCCTCGCCCTCGGCGACTATCTGGGCCACTCCCGCACCATCCTCGACCTGGTGGCCGACCAATCGGAGCACGGGATGGCCGTCGTCGGCGGCTCCCACCTCTACTCGATGCGGGCCAACTGGAAACTGCTGGTCGAGAACAGCTTCGACCAGTACCACGCCATGACCACCCACCAGCGCTACGTCGAGATGTTGAAGGCGTCGGGCCGCCAGTTCAACACCGCCATCGACCAGCCGGCCGCATCGGGGGTCGACCGGCGCCTCCCCCTCGATCTGGGCAACGGCCACGCCGTCAGCTGGAGCGTCGACGCCAGCAAGGGCAACGTGTTGGGTGGGCTCGGTCGCTCGTTCCCCGACGACGAGGCCAGAGCCAAGCACCTGGCCCGCCGTGACCGGTTGGTCGAGCTGTACGGCGAGCCCTGGGTCGACCGGATGCTGGGCGGTCGCAACCACCTCATCTTCCCCAACCTGTTCGTCATCGACCTGGTCATGGGCTGCACCATCCGCACGTTCTTCCCCGCCGCCCCCGACTACATGGAAGTGTCGGCCTGGCAGCTCGTGCCCCGGGGCGAGGACGACCAGCTCCGGGCCATGCGAATGGCCAACTTCCTCACCTTCTGGGGACCGGCCGGGCTCGCCACCCCCGACGACGTCGAGGCCCTCGAACGGTGCCAGCAGGGCTTCCGGGCCCACCGGGCCGCGCCGTGGAACGACCTGTCCCGGGGCATGAACGGGCACCCCGACAACAACGAGGGACAGATGCGAGTCTTCTGGCGGCGGTGGAACCGGTTGCTCACGGGCCAGGACCTTCCGCCCGAACCCCACTATGCCTTCGATCCCGAGATCCATGGCCGCCACGTCGCCGGCCTGGCCGGCGGGGGTGACCGGTGATGGCGAGCCCAGACCCCGTCGTCCTCGGCCCGGCCGGCTCCACGTCGCCCGAGCTGCGCTACGCCGTCGAGGAGTTCCTCTACCACGAGGCCGATCTGCTCGACCGGTGGCGACTCGACGACTGGCTGGCGCTGTTCACCGACGAGTGCCTATTCCTCGTGCCCTCCACCGACCGGCCCGAGGGCGACCCGTTCACCGAGATGTTCCTCGTCCAGGACGACCGGTTCCTCCTCGAGCAGCGGGTCGACTCCCTCATGACGAAGACGGCGTGGGCCGAGTCGCCCCACTCCACCACCCGCCACCTGGTGACCAACGTGCGGGCCGCTCACCTCGGCGACGGGGCGGTGGAGGCCACCGCCAACTTCATCGTCACCCGGGCCCGGCGCGACACGGTCGACACGTACCCCGGCCGCTACGAGTTCCTGCTCGAGGCCGGCGGCCCGGCCGGGTTCCGTATCCGGACCCGCAAGGCCATCCTGGCCCTGGAGGAGCTCCGCCCCCACGGCCGGGTCAGCTTCATCCTCTGAGTCACCGCCGTCCAGCGCCTCCGTCCTCCAGCGCTGCGCCGGCTACTTGCCGTTGACCGACCAGTGCCAGGGTTCGCTCGGCAGGTTGTACAGCCCGTACTTGGCGGCGTTGGCCTTGAGCCACTGGTAGCCGGCATTGGACCGACTGGAGATCGTGCTGCCGTTGTAGCGGAAGTCGATGGCCTTGCCCTGCTCGTGCTGCGACGCCCCGGGGCGGGCCGTCGGCGGCCGGCACTGCGACGATCGCATCTGGTAGACGGCGTAGTCGCTCGTGCCGCAGTGGGCCCGTCGCAACCGGATCTGCGACTGGGAGTCGCGGTAGCCGCCACCGGTGAACGAGTGGCCCTCCGACTCGGCCTGGTTGAGCAGCGCCTCCAGGTTCCCGGCGATGTCGGTGTGCACCCAGATGCCCCTCACGTTCACGATGTCGGCCGCCGAGGGGAACCCGACGGTACTCGTTCTCGACACCGGCGCCGGGCTCGACCGCTGGCGGGCCAGCGCGGCCTGGGCCGCCAGCTCCTCGTTCTTCTTCACGATCTCGTCGGACAGCTCCTTGTCGAGCTCCGACAGGGCCCACGCCTCGGCCAGCTCTCGTTCGAGCCGGTCCTCGGCCTCCTCGACCAGGGCGGCCTGTTCCCCCCGCCGGCGTTCCAGCTCGGCCAGGTCCTCGGCCAGTTGGATCTTGATTCGCTCGGCCTCCGCCGCCGCCGAGCTGGCCTCCAGCCGCTCGAGCTCCAGGTCTTCCTTGGCCACCTTGAGCTCGTCGGCCACCGATACGCCGTCCTCGGTCACCGATTCCACCAGCGACTGCATCCGCACCGCCTTGTTGGGATCGGCCTCTTCGAGGATGGGCGACCGTGGGTTGTTCTGCGACTTGAACGACGAGATGGCGCTCGTCGACAGCCTCCCCTCCAGCACCTCGATCTCGGCCGACTTCTCGACGACGGCCTGCACGGCGGCGTCGTAGCGGGCCTCGGCCGCCACCAGGGCCTGCTCGGCGGCCGACACCTTGGCCGCCTGCTCGTTCACCTCGGCGTTGAGGGCCTCGAGGGCGGCACTCAGCTCGGTGGCCTCCGCCGTGGCGACGTCGACCTCCTGGGCCTTCGCCTGCTTGTCCTGTTGGATCGCCGCCTGTTGCTGACGGAGCTCCTCGAGGTCTTCCTTGAGGCCGGCGCCGCCCGGGAGGGCGGTCGAGGCGATGAGGACGACGAGGACGACCGCAACGGGGGCTCGGACGCTGAGCGCAATGTGCGGAGTGGCCTTGAGTCTGGATGGGGAAAAACGCATGACAAAATCACCGGCCACCCGCCGACGAGGAGCGTACCCGAGCCGCCGGCCGAGGTGGTGCATGGTCGCTCGCCTTCGCCGATGGGCCGCCCTCACGGGCGGTAGCGGTTCGTGATGGGGACCCTGCGGTCCCGGCCGAAGGCCTTGTCGGTGATGCGGATGCCGGGCGGGTTCTGGCGTCGCTTGTACTCGGCGATGTCGACGAGGTGCACGATGCGGCGCACGATGTCCGGGTCGTGACCGGCGGCGATCAGCTCGGGACCGGTCAGGTCGTCCTCGACGTAGCCCTCGAGGATCGGATCGAGGATCTCGTAGGGCGGCAGACTCTGGTCGTCGCGCTGGTCGGGCCGTAGCTCGGCCGACGGGGCCTTCTCGATGACGGCGATGGGGATGATCTCCCGGCCCTCGGCGGCGTTCTTCCAGCGACACAGCTCATAGACGAGCACCTTGGGGACGTCCTTGATGACGGCGAACCCTCCGGCCGTGTCACCGTAGAGGGTAGAGTAGCCAACGGACGTCTCCGACTTGTTGCCGGTGGTGAGGATGAGCCAGCCCAGCTTGTTGGACAGCGCCATCATCGTCACCCCCCGGATCCGAGACTGGAGGTTCTCCTCGGTCGTGTCGGGTTCGAGACCGTCGAAGCTGGGCTCCAGCAGCTCCCCGAAGGCGACGTGGGCCGGCTCGATGGGGATCGTTCGGTGTTCGACGTCGAGGGTCTTGCACAGGGCCTCGGCGTCGGTGATCGAGTGCTCGGACGAGTACCGGGACGGCATGAGGACGGCGTGGACCCGGTCGGCCCCGAGGGCGTCGACGGCGATGGCGACAACGATGGACGAGTCGATCCCCCCCGACAGGGCGATTCCCACGTCGGTGAAGCCGTTCTTGGTCACGTAGTCGTGGGTGCCGAGGACCAGGGCCCGCCAGATCTGCTCCAACTCGTCGGGGATGGGCGCCGGGTCGGGGATGACGGCCGGCGTGGTGACCTCCCGGTCGGGGGTCAGCTGCCGGCTGGGTAGAGCGATCAGGGGGGCGTACTGGCCCCGGGGATCGATGCGGCGCTTGCGGTACAGGGCAGGCACGTCGACGTCGCAGATCAGGAGATCCTCGTCGAACAATGGGGCCCGGGTGACCACGTGGCCCTGGGCGTCGAGGATGACCGAGCCTCCGTCGAACACCAGCTCGTCCTGGCCGCCGACCTGGTTGACATAGACGAGGTGCACCGACGCGTCGGCCGCCCTCGTGGCCAGCATCGTCTCCCGGTCGAGCTGCTTGTCGACCTGGAACGGACTCCCGTTGATGTTGAGCACCACCTCGGCCCCGCCCCGGGCCAGCTCGGCGATGGGGCCCGTCGGGCTCCAGGCGTCCTCGCAGATCGAAACGCCGACCTTGACCCCGTGCAGTTCGACCAGCTCCAGGGGGGCGTTGCCGACGGAGAAGTAGCGCTGTTCGTCGAACACCGAGTAGTTGGGCAGGAGGCGCTTGTGGTAGCGGAGCGCCACCCGACCCCGGTGGCAGAGGGCGGCGGCGTTGTACAGGTCGCGGTCGAGGTCGACGAAACCGACGACGGCGGCGCAGTCGCCGGTGCGGGCCGCCAGGTAGGCGAGGGCTTCGAGGTTGTCCTCCACGAACCCGGGCTTCAGCACCAGGTCCTCGGGGGGATAGCCGGTGATCGACAGCTCACCGAAGACGGCGATGTCGGCACCGGCCCGCTCGGCCTCCTCGAGGAGGTTGACCATGCGGGCCACGTTGCCGTCGAGGTCACCAACCGTGGGGTTGAATTGGCAGGCCGCCACACGGAGTCGTCGCATCGGCAAGAAGTGTAGGGCAGCCGCGCTGCGGCCCCGGATGGTGGCGGCCCAGAAGGTCCCCGGGCGGGGTCGTGATCATCTCGCTCACCCGGTCGGCGATCTCGGCCTTCAGCTCGGCGTCGACGCCGTTGCCGGCCGCCAGCTCGGCGATCGTCCTGCCATCGGCCAGCCCGGAGCGTATCGCGTCGACGCTGAGGCCGCGGATGTCGCTCAGTTCGGTCAGCCGGGCCCGGTCGCGGCGTTGGTGATGATGCCCGGGGGCGTCGGTCGTCTCGTCCGTGGTGTCGTCGGCACTGCCCTCGACCGGTGCGTCTCCGGCCGTGTCGGTCGACGAGTCGTCGGTGACCGCAACGGTGCCCGCCCCGACCAGGCCGATGGGGCTGACCAGAGCGCCGACGGCCACGCTGCCGGACACGACGGCGGCCGCCACCAGGTAGCGCCGGGCCCCTCCCGTCGTCAGTCGCTCGGTGGTCGCCGTTTCGACCGACTCGGGGCTGAGCTCCGGATCGCTGTCGGCTGGGGGGGATCGGGTCGTACATCGGGATGCGGCTCCTCGTGCAGCTCGGTGATGGATCCAGCGTCGACCCCGCGTGTTAGGGGCGGATGATGACCAGACCAGGACTCGGCGTGGAAAGGGGAGCGAAAGGTGCCGGACTCCGACGACGGGGAGCGGCGTCCGGTGGTCACCCGGCGGGGGTCCACCGTGGGTCGCGGCCGGCGAAACCGAGCAGCCGGTCGAGCGGCGGGGCGTCGTCGGCAACGGGGACCTCGGCGTCGAAGAAGCCGGTGTCGGGACCGCGGTACTCGGGGGCCACCATGCCCCGGAGGAACTCGAGGGCCGCCTCGACCGCGTCGTCGGGGGCGGCATAGGGCTGTCCGGTGGCGGTGGCCAGGTCCCAGGCGTGGATGATGTACTCGCCCAACGCCATGCCCAGCACCCCGTCGCCGGCCATGCGCGCCGACGACATGGTCACCGTCCACCCCGCCACATCGGCGGCGATGGCGCGGCGGAAGTCGTCGAGCGCGCCGCCCACCACCTCGCTCGCCCGCTCACCGTCGGCTGCGGAGACGGCGGCGGCGACGGCGTCGGGATCGGGACGGGGGGAACGGGCCGACGGATCCGTCAGGGCGGCGGCGAAGAACCGGAGCCAGCCCAGTACATGGGCCAGGAGCTCACCAACCGTGAACCCCGCGCAGGGGGTGGGGCACGGCAGCTGGTCGGCATCCACATCGACCACGGCGGCCAACCCGCCGAGCACATCGCCAAACAGGCGGGCGGCGGCATCCGGGTCGCGGAACACGGCCGGGGCGGAGGTGGGGAAGAGGGGGAGCTCGCTCGTCTCGTTGCTCATGGGGGTGAAGCTAGAGCGGCGGCCCGATCGAGTCTTGAACATTCACGACACACCATCCACGACGACCTCGGACGCTACCCTCGGGCCGATGGGCGGTCCCCTCCCCGACGACACCCGGGGCATCGTCGACCCGGTGGCCATGATGCGCCACGTCGACTTCGCCCGCTCCCCCGCCGGCGACGCCCTCGACGGCCTCGTCGAGTGGTTCTGGTCGGTGGCCTGGGATCTCCCCCACGATGAGGTTCACGACCAGCAAGTCCTCAACCATCCGGCAGGAAACATCAGCATCGGCACCCTCGACGACGCCGGGATCCCGCTGGATCCACCCCAGGGCCGGGTCTACGGCGTGATGACGGCGCTCAGCCACCGTCACCTCACGGGGGCCGGTTGGACGGTGGCGGCCCGCACTGCGGTCGGTGGGCTCGGCGTCTTCCTCGATGGCCCGGCCCGGGCCGGCGCCGACACCCAACTCACGCTGGCCGATGCCGTTCCCGGCCTCGACGGTCCCGCCGTGGTCGCCGCCGTCTGCGCCGAGACCGACAACCGGTCCCGGATCGCCGTGCTGCGCACGGCCCTCGGGGAGCTGGTGTCGCGGCGTGACCCGGCCCTGCTGGCCGAGGCCCGGGAGGTGACCAGGGTGGCGGCGATCGCCGAGCGCGACCGTTCGGTGTGCCGGGTCGAGGAGCTGGCCGACGCCGCCGGCACCAGCGTCCGCACCCTCCAACGGCTGTTCGACGTCCACGTCGGCGTGGGCCCGTCGTTCGTGATCCGGCGGTGGAGGATCATCGAGGCCGCCGAAGCGGCCCGGGAGGCCGTCGATCTCGGGGCGCAGTGGCGGGGTTGGGCCGCCGTCGCCGCCGAGCTGGGCTACGCCGACCAGGCCCACCTCACCCGGGACTTCCGCCGCCACCTGGGCATCTCGCCGTCGGCCTACCTGGCTCGAACGGCACGAGGGGAGACCGGATGAACCGATCTCCCCTCTCGTGTCACGGGAGCAGGCTCAGGAGCGATCGCCGGGATCGACGTTCGGGGGGACCCGACCCCCGGGACCGGGCGGTGCTGCTCAGGCGGCGGACGGCGTCAGCTCAGGGCCCCGCAACACGTGTTGGTCATGAGGGTGGTCACGACGTAGGGGTCGGCGTTGGCGTTGGGCCGCCGGTCCTCGATGTAGCCCTTCTTGTCCTTGGCCACCTGCCACGGGATGCGGACCGAGGCCCCCCGGTCGGAGACCCCGTAGCTGAACTGATCGAAGCGCTGGGTCTCGTGGGCACCGGTGAGCCGATCCTCGATACCGAAGCCGTAGCCGATCAGGTGCTCCTCCGGCTTGCCGGGAGCGCCCAGGGCCTCGCAGGCCGTGATCACGTCGTCGTAGCTTTCGCGCATGCCCTTGGTGGAGAAGTTGGTGTGCATCCCGGCGCCGTTCCAGTCGCCCTTCATGGGCTTGGCCTCCATCGAGATCTCGACGTTGTGTTCCTCCCCGATGCGGTACAGGAGGTAACGGGCCACCCAGAGGTGGTCGGCGACGGTGACGGTGTCGAGCGGGCCGATCTGGAACTCCCACTGGCCGGGCATGACCTCGGCGTTGGTGCCCGAGATCCCGAGTCCGGCTTCGATGCAGAGGGTGGTGTGCTCTTCGACGAGCTCCCGGCCGGCGATCTTCACCGCCCCCACACCGCAGTAGTACGGGCCCTGGGGGCCGGGATAGCCGTGCGACGGGAAGCCGAAGGGCCAGCTGCTGACCGGATCGAGCATGGTGTACTCCTGCTCGAGACCGAACAGCGGTTCCTGCTCGCCGTACTTCTCGAGCGCCGCCACCGCCGCCGCCCGGGTGTTGGTGGGGTGGGGCGAGAGGTCCTCGGTCAGGAGGGTCTCGCACAGCACGAGGACGTTGTCATCACCGCGGACCGGATCGGGGCACTCGAACACGGGGTTCAGGACCACGTCGGAGTTGTCGCCGGTGGCCTGGTTGGTGCTCGAACCGTCGAAACCCCAGATGCCCGGCTCGTCGCCGTCGGCCAGGATCTTGGTCTTGGATCGCACCTCGGCCGTCGGCAGGGTGCCGTCGATCCAGATGTATTCAGCCCTGTACGTCACGTTGTGTCTCCAACTCCTCAGTGAACCTTGTCTCGGGTCGGACAATCTCACTTAACCGGCTGCTCCGAGAGGTGGCAATGCTCCGAGTGTTAACGCAATGTGAATCGCGACCGTAAGATTCCCCGATTCGGCGCCCGTCCCGTGCCGACCGGTCGAGACCCTGGTATCACTCGAAGGGTGGAACGACGCCAGGAATACGCACTGCGGGCGGTGGAGGAGCGCAACGTCAAGCTCATCCGCCTCTGGTTCACCGACGTGTTGGGCCAGCTCAAGTCCGTCGCCATCTCCCCGGTCGAGCTGGAGACGGCGTTCGAGGAGGGTGTCCACTTCGACGGATCGGCCATCGACGGCTTCAGCCGGGTCCAGGAGTCGGACGTGTTGGCCAAGCCCGATCCGTCGACGTTCGAGCTCATGCCCTGGGCCGACCGGGGATCGACGGCCCGCATGTTCTGCGACATCCTCGACCACGCCGGTCATCCGTTCGAGGGCGATCCCCGTCACGTCCTGCGACGGAACCTGGAGCGGGCCCTGGGCGACGGTTTCTCGTTCTTCATCGCCCCCGAGATGGAGTTCTTCTACTTCGCCGACGGCGAGCCGTCGCACGCTCCCACCCTGCTCGATTCCGGCTCCTACTTCGACCTGACCACCAGCGACGTCGCCTCCGACCTGAGACGGGAGACGATCTCGGTGCTGGAGACGATGGGAATCCCCGTCGAGTACTCCTTCCACGAGGACTCACCGTCCCAGCACGAGATCGACCTCCGCTACACCGACGCCATGTCGATGGCCGACCAGGTGATGACGTTCCGCCTGGTGGTGAGGGAGCTGGCCCTCGAGCGGGGCCGCTTCGCCTCGTTCATGCCGAAACCCCTGGCCGGGATGCAGGGTTCCGGCATGCACCTCCACCTCTCGCTCTTCGACGCCGAGACCAATGCCTTCCACGACGCCACGGCCGAGTCGCAGCTGTCGGAGGTGGGGCAACGGTTCATGGCCGGGCTCCTCGTCCACGCCCGCGAGATCACCGCCGTGACCAACCAGCTGGTCAACTCCTACAAGCGCCTCGTCGTCGGCTACGAGGCCCCCGTGTGGGTCACGTGGGCCAAGAACAACCGGTCGGCCCTGATCAGGGTGCCGATCACCCGGGCCGACAAGCCGTCGTCGACCCGGATCGAGTTCCGCTCGCCCGACCCCGCCTGCAACCCCTACCTGGCGTTCTCCGTCATCCTCGCCGCTGGGATGGAGGGCATCCGCAAGGGCTACGACCTCCCACCGGAGGCCACCCAGAACATCTTCGAGCTCACCGCCGACGAAGCCAGGAACCTGGGCGTCGAGAGCCTCCCCCAGTCGCTGGCCGAGGCCCTCGACGTCATGGAGGGCTCCCAGCTCGTCCACGACGCCCTCGGCGAGCACATCTTCGAGTGGTTCCTCCGCAACAAGCGGCGGGAGTGGCAGAGCTACAAGACCCACGTCAGCCAGTGGGAGCTCGAGCGCTACCTTCCGTCATGGTGACCGAACCCCGGTCGTCCCGCCCCTCCGACGCGCTCCACCCCTCGCCGGTGGGAGGCTGAGCGGTGGGTGACGACGAACGATTCCTGGTGTATCCCGATCCGGCGCCGACCGAACTGGCCCGCTGCCTCGATCTCGGAGGCTACGCCTGGATCTCGACCCCCGACGCCGGCGCCGCCGACGAGGACGATCGACCGTCGTGGACCGGTGCCATCGTGGCGGCCGACGTCGACCCCGAGGGGGCGTGGGCCCTGTGCCGTGAACTCCGCCGGGGGGATGTGCCGATCGAGCCCCTCCTCCTGCTCGTCTCCGGGGCGCAACTCGACGAGCTCGAGGCCCGCAGCGAGCTGTTCGACGACTTCATCATCACCCCGTTCCACCCCCGGGAGCTCGAGACGAGGATCAAGCACCTGCTGTGGCGGGCCGGGCGGGGGGTACGACCCGAGCTCGTCAGCTACGGGCCGATCGAGCTGAACCTGGAGACCTACCAGGCCGTGGTCGATGGGCGGCCCCTCGATCTGACCTACATGGAGTACGAGCTGCTGCGGTTCCTGACCTCCAACCCGGGACGGGTGTTCACCCGGGAGACGCTGCTGAACCGAGTGTGGGGCTACGAGTACTACGGCGGCGCCCGCACGGTCGACGTCCACGTCCGCCGGTTGCGGGCCAAGCTGGGTGAGGAACACTCCAACCTCATCCAGACCGTGCGCAGCGTCGGCTACAAGCTCGGCCAGTCGCGCTGGAGGGAGTCGTTGAGCGACCGGGAGCTGGACGAGTCCTGACCCGCCTCCCCTCGGCGGGCGGCCGACGCCCCGCGCCGCCCGGGGAGGGCGGGCGGTCGGGCGGTCGGGCCGTGGCACTCAGGGAAAGATGGCCCGCCGATCGTAGACCTCGGCCAGGCGTCGCAGGGCCACCACGTAGGCGGCGTCGCGGCGGCTGCAGCCGAGGCTGTTGCGGACGCCCACCACCGCGTCGTGGGCCTTCCACACCAGCTGGCGGAACCGGTCGTCGACGTCGTCGAACGTCCACGCCCTCGACGACTTGTTCTGGAGCCACTCGAAGTAGGAGACGATGACGCCGCCCGAGTTGGCCAGGATGTCGGGGACGATCTCGATGCCGTGCTCGGCCAGTACGTCCTCGCCGTCCATCGTGGTCGGGCCGTTGGCGGCCTCGACGACGAGCCTGCAGTCGAGGAGCTTGGCCCGCTGGGCCGTCAGCTGGTTCTCCAGCGCCGCCGGCACGAACACGTCGACCTTCTCCCGGAACAGGTCCTCGCTGTCGACCGACTCACCTCCGGGGAAGTCGGCCACGCCGCCGCAGTCGCGCACCCACTGGCGCAACTTGACCACGTCGAGGCCGCCGTCGGCCCGGACGGTGCCGGTGTGGTCGGAGACGGCCATCACGGTGCAGCCGGCGTCGCTGGCCAGCTCGGCGAAGTTGCCGCCGACATTGCCGAAGCCCTGGACGCTCACGCGGAGCGAGTCGAGCCGCTCGCCCACTTCGCCGCACCAGTGGCGGAGGGCGTAGAGGACGCCGCGACCGGTGGCCTCCTCACGGCCGAGCGAGCCGCCGCACGACAGCGACTTGCCGGTCACGACGCCCTTGACGCTCTGGCGGTTGCTGGGCGGCGTGATGTTGGCATAGGTGTCCATCACCCAGTCCATCGTCTGACTGGTGGTGCCGACGTCGGGGGCCGGGATGTCGTGGTCGGGGCCGATGTTGGCCCCGAGGGCGTGGGTGAAGCGGCGCACGATCCGCTTCATCTCGTCCTCGCTGTAGTCGGCCGGTTCGATCGTGACCCCACCCTTGGCCCCCCCGAAGGGAATGTCGGCCAGCGCGGTCTTGAAGGTCATCCACGCCGCCAGCGCCTTGACCTCGTCGAGGTCGACCTGGGGGTGGAACCGGAGCCCGCCCTTGTAGGGGCCCAGGATGTTGTTGTGCTGGATCCGGTACCCGGTGAACACCTTGGTCGATCCGTCGTCGAGATGCACCGGGAAGTTCACGATGATCTCGTTCTTCGGGTGGGACAAGATCTCCCGGTAGGAGTCCTTGAGCTCGATCAGATCGGCTGCGCGCTGAAACTGCTCGACAGCGACCTGATGGAGGCTCCGTTGCCTCTCGTCACTCATGCTGTTCCTGTCGTCAGGTTGGGGGGTTTGTGAAAGCTAATCGCCCGGCGGCCCGATCACGTCGAGGCCGCCGGAGTACGGGCGCAATACCTCAGGCACGATGAGCGACCCGTCGGACTGCTGATGGTTCTCCATCAGGTACAGGAGGGTCCTACCCACGGCACACGCCGTTCCATTCAGGGTATGGGCCAGAAGTGTCCCTGACCCGCTCCGGATCCTGGTCGACATCCGGCGGGCCGAGTAGTCGGTGTAGTTCGAGCACGACGTGATCTCGCGGTAGCGCTGTTCCGATGGGAGCCACACCTCGAGGTCGTACTTCTTGGCCGCCGACGCCCCCAGATCGCCACTGGCAACGGTGATCACCCGGTAGGGCAGGCCCAGCTCACCGACGATCTCCTCCTGCAGCGACCGCAGCAGCTCCAGCTCGTCCCATGACCGGTCGGGGTCGCTGTAGACGAACATCTCGACCTTGTCGAACTGGTGGAGCCGGAACAGGCCGCTGCTGTCCTTGCCGTAGGTGCCGGCCTCCCGCCGGAAGCAGCTCGAGTAGCCGACGTAGCGCAACGGCAGGTCGTCGGCGTCGAGGCGTTCCTCGCGGTGGAGGCCGGCGAGGCCGACCTCGGCCGTCCCGATGAGGAACAACCCGTCGACCTCCAGCTCGTAGACCTGGTTGCGATCGGTGGGGAAGAAGCCGGCGAGCTCCATCATCTCCTCCCTCACCAGGACGGGGGTGATGACGGGGACGAACCCGTGGCCGGCCAGCTTGTCGAGGGTCCACTGGATGAGGGCGAACTGGAGACGGACGGCGTCGCCCATCACGTAGGCGAACCGGCTGCCCGACATCCGCACCGCCCGCCCGGTGTCGACCAGGCCCAGCTTCTCGCCCAGGGTGCCGTGGTCGTAGCGGGGTGGCGGTGGGGTGTCGCCGACGACGACCTCGACCCGGTAGTCGTCCTCGCCGCCGTGGGGCACGGACGGGTGGGCCGGATTGGGGATCAGGAGCGACAGCTCACGGACGGCCGCCTCGGCTCGGGCCAACGCCTCCTCGGCGTCCGACAGGCGGACCTTGAGCTCGCCGGCGGCCTCGATCTTGGCCTGGCGTTGCTCGGGGGCGGCCCGTCCGATCTCCTTCGACGCGACGTTTGACTCGGCCCGGAGGGCCTCGGCCGCGGCCAGGGCGTCGCGCCGGGTGGCCTCGGCGGCCAGCAGCTCGTCGATGCGCTCCGGGGACGCTCCCTTGGCGATCGCTCCCGTTCGGTACCGGTCGTCGTCTCGAAGCAGGCGGAGGTCGATCACGTGGGCGTACGGTACTCGCTGGCGGAACCGGCCCCGACCGGATATCGGACCGGTTCGCGGCCGTGGATCACCCCGAGCAGCGAGTCGAGCTCGGCGTGGTCGTGGTCGTGGTCGACGATGCCGGTCCCGAGGCGCACCGGCACCACGTGGCCGTGGTCGAGGCCTGCGGCCCGGCGACCTCGACCCGGCGGGTCTTCGGCCACGACCACAAGACCGAAGCCGTGGTCGGCGAACTGCCGTGCCAACTCCAGGCCGATTCGAGCGGGGAACCCGGAGGGTTGCCCCGGAGCAGAGGATGGTGGGCGGGAGGCCGAGCTCGGGACCGGCCGCCTCAGGGCGACGATCAGTAGTTGGTTTCGAGCAGCTCGCTGTCGGCGTGCTCGGCCTCGGCGTTGGCCCGCAGGAGGGCACCGAGAGCGCCGGCGGCGACGGCCGTGCTCATCAGGAACCCGACCGGGATGACCACGACGATGATGACGGCGACGATGATGGCGCCGATCACGAGGCACCTCGATGAGCCCATGCCTCGACCTCGATGCGGGCCCCTACGGGCAGGGCGGCGACGGCGACGGCCGAGCGGGCCGGGCGGTGGTCGCCGAACACCTCCACATACACCCGGTTCATCTCACCGTAGTCGTCCATGTCGGTCAGGAACACGGTGGTCTTGACCACGTCGGACAGGGAAGCGCCGGCGCCCTCGAGCAGGGACGCCAGGTTGGCCAGGGCCTGACGTAGCTCGGCTTCGAGGCCGCCGTCGACGATCGCACCGTCGGCGATGCCGACCTGACCCGAGCAGACGAGCCAGTCGCCGACCTCGACGAGCGGCGTGTAGGGACCAACGGGTTTGCTCACGGTGGAGCATGGTAGCCGAGCCCCGGGCCGCCGGGCCAGGCTCAGCGAGGGGGGGCGCCGACCGGCCAGTCGGGAGTCCGCCCGAGCGCCAACCAGCCGGCGGCGGCCACGGCGGCGAACACCGCATCGGACCCGTTGACCGGCTCGCCATCGTCGTCGAGGTCGACCGCGATCTCGATCGGCGGGGTGTCGACGGCCCGGGTCACCCCGAAGCTGCGGATCGTCAGGTCGTGGACGACCCCAGCCTCGTCGACCGTCAGGGCCTCGCTCGTGAGCCACGACCACGCCATGTGGGCGGCGCCGACGCAGTACGAGCGCAACACCACCTCGTCGAGGACCCGTCCGCAGCGGACCGAGGCCCGGATCGTCCCGTCGACGACCTCGGCCGTGGCCACCGCACCCGAGGGGGCCACCACCGGTGCGGCGGCGCCCGACGCCCCGGCCAGGAGTACGACCGCCTCCGCCCAGCCGGCGGCCCTCGTGGAGGCCGACGTCGGCGGTCCGGCCACGTCGACCTCCTCCACCACCAGGCCCGGGGCGACGGCGGCCACCGCCCGGGCGATGCCGGGGGTGCGGACCACCCGGAGGACACCGGTGCCGTCGGCCCTGGCCCCGCCGGCAACGGGGGGACGCTTCGGCCCGAACCGGGTGGCGTCCTCCCGTGACGTCAATACCAGCACCGCACGGCCGTGCTCGTCGGCCAACCGGCGGGCCGCGCTCGAGGCGAACGACGGCTGCTTGGCCCCGAACGCCCCTCCGTTGGCCGTCGCCGAGGCCGGCTCACCTCCGGGTCGGCACCAGGAGGCGTCGGTCTCGAGGTAGGCCGGCTCGACCCACGTGGTCCGCAGGGTGGCCGCCCACACGCCGGCAGGCACCTCGAGCGGCCACCGGTGGCCGGCCGTGGTCCGCCGCCCCTGGACCTTCGCCACCGCGGCCCGGGCCTCCTCGGCCGTCTCCCCCACGACCCAGCCCCCCGTGCCGTCGCTCACGGCCACCAGGGCCCTGGGCGGGGCGGTGTCGGCGGCGAACCCGCCGCGCCCGAGGGCCACGTCGGGCCCGACCCGCTGTGCGACCCCGCCCTCGATCCCGGCCCGCCGGGACGCCGCTTCCAGGTTGCGATCGTCGTCGCCGCCGGACCCGCCCGCCAACTCGTCCGGGAACCGGTCCCAGGCGTCGTGGATGGTGCGCCACCCGGTGCAGCGGCACAGGTGGGCCAGGAGGGCCTGGTCGACGGCGTCGTGGTCGACGGCGGGGGTCGGGGCGGTGCCCCCGGTGCGGGGCCCGTCGGAGCCGGGCCCGCAAGCCTTGCGGTCGAGGGCGTCGAGGCGGACGATGATTCCCGGGGTGCAGAAGCCACACTGGCTGGCCCCGGTTGCGCAGAAGGCATCAGCCCAGGCCCGCCGCCGCTCCACACCGATGCCGTCGACGGTGGTGACCGTCCGCCCCGCCACCCGTCGAGCCGGCGTCACGCACGCCACCCGGGGCTGGCCGTCGACCAGGACCGTGCAACAGCCACACTGGCCCTGGGGGCTGCACCCGTCCTTCACGCCGACGAGCCCCAGCTGGTCCCGCAGGACCGACAGCAGGGAACGGTGGCCGGCGTCGACGGTGACCTCGACGCCGTCGACGGTGAGGGTCAGGGGCGGCTCGGATCGGGGCACACCGCCGAGCATACGGACCGGGGCCGTGACCGGGAATGGGGGGCACGGGATGGTGGCTGGACGACCAGCCGGGGGGCGAGCCCGATCCCACCACCCTCCGGTAGCGTCGATCCGGTGAGTCCGTCCCCCCACCAGGCGAGGCCGGCGACGGCCCTCGGGCGCCGGCGGTTCCTCGGTGCCGTCGGCCTCGGTCTCGCCGCCCGGCTGGTCGCCGGCTGTGGCGACGGGCCGACGACGGGGACGGCCGCCCCGGAGATCGTCGGGCTGTTCAGCACCGACCGCGTCGTCGTGGCCGGCCGGCCCCAACGGCTCCCCTTCGCCCTCGTCGAGCCCGACGGCCCCGATCGGGGGGATTTGGCGGAGCTGGCGGTGACCGTGCGGTCCGGTGACGAGATCGTCGACCGCCTGACCGTGACCGGACGGGTCGTGGAGCACGACCACGTCGGCACGCCGGAGCCGGGCCATTCCCACAGCGACTTCCTCCGCTACTACCCGCTGCGGGCCGAATTTCCCCGCCCCGGCGTGTTCGACCTGGAGGTCGACCTCGGCGACGGCGCAGTCGGGCGGCTACCCGTCCAGGCCTTCGCCACCGACGACGTGACCGTGCTCGGGCCGGGTCAGCCGATGCCCGCCATCGTTTCGGCCACCACCGGTCGCCCCGCCGGCGTCGACACCCTCTGCACCAGGGCCCCGACCCCCTGCCCGTTCCACGAGCTCGGCATCGACGAGGCCGTGACGGCCGGCCGGCCGCTGGCGGTACTGGTCACGAGCCCGGCCCTGTGCGCCACCGCCTACTGCGGAGCGGTGCTGGAGACCCTGATCGTCGCCGCCCCGGCCCGTCCCGGTCTGGCGGTCGTCCACCTCGAGGTCTACGTCAACGCCGACGAGATCGCCGGGAACCTCGCCGACCCCCGCCTGGAGCGGGCCCCGGCCGTGGTCGAACTGGGCCTCGACTTCGAGCCGGCGCTGTTCGTCGTCGACGGTGAGGCCACCGTGGTCGACCGTCTCGATGCGATCTACGACCGTCGGGAGCTCGACGCCGTCCTGGACGCCGTGGTCGGTCGGCGCTGAGTCCGACCGACCACGGGGTCGCCCACACCGGCGGCCGGTCGCCCGCAGCCGCTCCGACAGGGAAGGGAGCTGCGTCGCCCGACGGCGCCGTTCCGCTGTCCGGTGGTCCCCTCCCGGCACGAGCCTGGATGGGTCTGGAGAGGGTGGGACCGGATCGCCCGCCGGTCCCACCCTCCGATCACGGGGCGGCTCCCGCCGCCCGGGCACCCGGTAGCTCCGGTGCGCATCTACGCCATCTGACGTTCCGCACGGCGGAGTAGTCGCGAAGTCGTCGCGATTTCCCGTCACGACATCGCGCAACGTCGCGGCCGCTCTAAGGTGCTGGGCGTCGATGAGACATCCAGCGTCCGCATCCCGTTCCGTCCCGTCGGTGGAACCGTTGCGTCGGCCGGCCCGCCGATGATGTGCCCCGACGCGACCGGGGTCACGGTCGACGACACCACCGATCCCGATGACCTGCGCCGTCTCGTCGTCGATCACGGCGACGCCGTCTACCGGTTGGCCGTGTCGGTGGTGCGCGACCGGGCCCTGGCCGAGGACGTCGCCCAGGAGGCGCTGGTCAAGGCATGGCTGGCGCTGCCCAGTCTGCGAGACCCGTCAGCCGCCAGGAGCTGGCTGCTGCGCATCACCCACAACACCGCGGTGTCCACGCTCCGGGCCCGACGGGCCATCGTGGTCGACCCCCACGAGCTGCCGGACGAGCCGTCGGGAGCGGACGCCTCCGTCGAGAGCCGCGTCCAGGGCGGCGCCGTCATGGCCGACTTCGTGGCCGCGCTCGACACCCTCGACGAGCTGTCGCGCAGCATCGTCGTGCTGCGGGAGCTGGAGGGCCTCTCCTACGACGAGATCGCCGACGTGTTGAACGTGCCGTTGCCCACGGTCAAGACACGGTTGCTGCGATCGCGTCGCCGACTCGGCTCGTCGTTGCGGGAGTGGGCGTGATGTTGGCCCGTCACCCGTCCCACGACACCCTCCGACATTGGCTGTCAGGCGACGCCGACGACGAGCTCGACGATCACCTCGACAACTGCCCGCGGTGCGCCGCCGTGCTCGAGCAGCTCGACACCTCGCCCGATCTCGATCTCGTCCAGCCCCTGGCCCAGGTCCTGGCGTCGCCCGAGGGGCTCACCCAACGGCTGGAGACGGGCGTCGCCGCCCGCCTCTCGTCGCGCGATGTTCTGAACGTCGTCGGCGATCTCTTCGCCGCCGGCTTCGAGACCACCCGACTACTGCTGACCGAGGAACCCGATGTCGACCGCTGACTGGATCATCATCGCCGCCGCCATCTTCGGCGGCGTCGTGGCCGGGGTCATCGCCTCACGGGTGGTGGTCGCCGTCGTCGGCGCCCCGTCGCGCCCGGAGCCCCTCCGCGCCGCGGCCAAGCCACTGGCCAGCCTTGCCACCTCCGTCTTCGTGGTCGTCGGCCTCATCGTGGCCCTGGGTGTGGTATCGCCATCCGCCCTCGATCAGCTGCCCCGGGACGTGATCGAGTACCTACCCCGACTGCTCTCGGCCGCCATCCTCATGATCGTGGCCAATGTGCTTTCGTCGTTCGCGGTGACGGCGATCGGTCCGGCCCTGGCCCGCCTCCCCACGACGGCCCAACGTCAGACGCTCGCCCTCGTGCGCGGGGTGATCCTCGGTCTCGGCATCCTCCTCGGCATCCGCCAGCTCGGCATCGACACCACGGTGATCAACCTGGCCCTGGCCGCTGTGTTCTTCGGCCTGTCGGGAGCGCTGATGCTGCTGGTGGCGCTCGGCGGCCGCCACGTCGCCACCGAGGTGGCGTCGACCAGGGTCCTGCGCCGTCTCCTGCGCGAGGGCGACCGGATCCGGACGGGGACGACGGAGGGCACCGTGGTCTCGGTGCACCCGACCGCCATCGAGCTCGCCACTCCCGGAGGCGAGACCATCCTCGTGCCGTCATCGCAGCTCATCGAGGGCACCGTGACGATCGAACGGGTCGACCGGGCCGACCCCGGCGGGGAGGGCGGCGGCTGAGCTCAGGCCGGTTCGCCGGGCCGAGGGAACCAGCGGGGCCGGCGAGCTGCCAGGGTCGAAGGGCCCGAATGTGTCCAGGTTCGACGGCCAGCGGTACAGTGGACCGGACGACCAGGAGGTACTCGTGATCACAGTCACTGAATCGGCGGCAACCAAGGTCAAGGAGCTTCTCGACCAGGAGAACGACGAGAGCCTCGCCCTCCGTGTGGCCGTGCGACCGGGTGGTTGCTCGGGCTTCAGCTACGAGATGTTCTTCGACGGTGAGGCCACCGCCGACGACATCGCCAACGAGGTCGGCGGCGTTCGGGTCATCGTCGACCCCACCAGCGCCCAGCTGCTCGTCGGCGCCACCCTCGACTACAAGGACGGGCTCCAGCAGACCGGGTTCTCGATCGACAACCCCAACGCCCAGCGGACCTGCGGCTGCGGTCAGTCGTTCTCATAGGCCGACACCTCCACGACACCTCGACGACGAGACCCGAACCGAACGGGCCACCCCTTTCCGGGGTGGCCCGTTCTCGTGTCCTGCGCTCCGTTCCCGGCAAAACCGTCCCCGGTGAACCGGGGACGGGGCCCTCAGCTCGACAGGAGGGGCTTGGCGTCGTCGATGTACTGGCCGTGGCCGGGTGCGATCGACCTGATCCGGTACGACTTGACCTTCTCCGGAAGCTGCATCGGCATGCCGGAATGGCAGTGGTCGCCGGTGATGAGCGTCCGCTCCTGCTCGAGCACGAACGAGTAGCGACCGTCCGACCCGTCGTTGATGGCGACGGCGGTGATCCGGAACTCGGTGGCATCGATCTTGTAGCCGTCGCCCATGACCTGATCGGCGCCGTCGAAACCGGCCGGCGCCACCAGTTCGGCGCCGGTGCGCTCCTTGAGCGGCATGGCACCGGCCGAGTAGCGCTCGTCGACATCGGTCAGGACGATCCACCGGATCCGGTCGCCTCCGCAGCCGCACAGGACGTCGAGATGACCGTCGTCGAGCGGCCCCGGATCGATGATCACTATCTCGTCGATGCCGATGAGATAGGTGTTCAGACCCGGACCGTCTCCCTCACCGGGGCAGGCGATCCGCCGCACCAGAGGGCTCAGGGCGCGGGCGACGCCAGGCGTGATCGGTGGGAGTGGTGCTGGTTCTTCGACCATCGGATGCAGGTCTCCTGATCAGGTAGTCAGTTCAGCTCGGGGGGAGCCGAGGTCGTTGGTTCTTCTCTGACAACGTCCACATCGACGACGTCGGCGGCCCAGAACCGGCTGCGGGAACCGGTACGTGACCAGCCGTTCGGGACGAACGGCAGACCGAGGTCCGACGGGATGAAACGAGCCAGCCGGCGGCGCGCCTGCGCCCCGACGAGAGCCCGAACTGGCGGGAGAAGCAGTACGGCCCCGGTGAGACCGGTGAGCAGGCCGGGCACGATCAGCAGGAGTCCGGCGAGCGCTCGCAGGAGGCGGTCGCCGGCGACGCTCGCCGACGTATCGCCCTCGAGCAGCGGGCCGATGCCACCGGTGACCAGCCGGCCGACATTCCGTCGGATGAGCACCATCCCGACCACGGCGGCGGCCATACTGACCACCACCACGGGGATGACCCCCACGACACGAGCCATCGCGCCGAAAAGCACGATCTCAGTGACCACCACCACGAAAACGGCCAGCGCGGCTCGCGAAAACATCTCACCGCCAGTCTACCGGAATGGTCCCCGGGGCGGACCAGACCCACTCCGGGAGTCGCCTCCTGGCCGCAGCCGGGAACTCCCGGTGCCCGGAGGGCACACCGGGAATCACGGGTGCCCGGAGGGCACACTAGGGTCCCGATGGTGAGCGCCTCATCCTCAACTGCGTCCTCGGGCCTCAGTGGTCGTCCGGCTGCGGACCGGCCCCCGTCGGTCGACGCCCTGGCCCAGCGGCTGGCCACCACATCCGACCTGCCCCACCCCATTCTCGTCGAGGTGGCCCGGGCCGCCATCGCCGCCGGTCGGGTCGACGAGGCCGAGACCATGGCCCGCGAGCGCGCCCGTCGGCTCCTCGCGCCGGTCATCAACGCCACCGGCGTCCTCCTCCACACCAACCTCGGCCGAGCGCCGATGGCGCACCGGGTGGAGGCCCGCTACGGCAACCTCGAGCTCGACCTCGACACCGGTCAACGGGGGAGCCGTCAACGGCCCGTGGGTGAGTTGCTGGCCACGGCCTCGGGAGCCGAGACGGCCATGGTGGTCAACAACTGCGCCAGCGCCGTCCTACTGGTGCTCGCCGCGCTCGGGGCGGGCAGCGCCGTGGCGGTGAGCCGGGGGGAGCTGGTGGAGATCGGCGGCGCCTTCCGGGTACCCGATGTGATGGCCCAGTCGGGCACCCGGCTGATCGAGGTCGGCACCACCAACCGGACCCGGCTGGCCGACTACCGGCGGGCCGTTGACGACGGGGCCACCGCCGTGCTCAAGGTCCACCAGTCGAACTACCGCATCGTCGGCTTCACCGAGGAGACGACGGTGGCCCAGCTGGCCACGGTCGGGGTGCCCGTCATCGTCGACATCGGCTCCGGCCTGCTCGACGCCGCCTGCCCCTGGCTCCCGGGACCGCCGCCGGCGTGGTTGGAGCAGGAACCGGCGGCCCGCCAGACCCTGGCCGCCGGGGCCGACATCGTGACCTTCAGTGGCGACAAGCTGTTCGGCGGCCCACAGGCCGGGATCATCGCCGGCCGGGCCGACCTGGTCGAGGCCTGCGGTCGTCATCCCCTGGCCCGGGCCCTCCGCCCCGGCGGCCTCGTCCTGTCGGCTCTGCAGGCCACCACCCTCGCCTACCTGCGGCGCGACGGTCGGGCGATACCGTTCTGGCGTATGGCGGCGCTCACCGTCGACGAACTCCGAGGACGGGCCGGTCGTCTCGCCTCCGCCGTTCCCGGCGCCACCACCGTCGACACCGAGGCCACCACCGGCGGCGGCACGCTGCCGACGGTGACCCTGCCCAGCGCCGGGATCCGGTTCCCCGGCGACCACACGGTCGCACTGCGGGAGTACGACGTACCGATCATCGCCCGGGTGGTCGAGGGGGCCACCGTCCTCGACCTGCGAACCGTCGACGAGGCCGACGACCCCGTCGTCGCCGCCGCCCTCGCCCCCCACGGGGACCCGGCCCCCGAGGCCCGGCCGTGACCGTCGTCGCCACTGCGGGCCACGTCGACCACGGCAAGTCGACGCTCGTCCTCCGGCTCACCGGCACCGACCCCGATCGCTGGGACGAGGAGAAGGCCCGCGGCCTGACGATCGATCTCGGCTTCGCCGCCCTGGCCCTGCCGTCGGGCCGCGAGCTGTCGTTCATCGACGTGCCGGGTCACGTCCGATTCCTGCGCAACATGCTGGCCGGGGTGGGGGCGGTGGATGCCTGCGTGTTCGTGGTTGCCGCCACCGAGGGATGGAAGCCCCAATCGGAGGAGCACCTCAGGATCCTGTCCCTGCTCGGCATCGAGCGAGGGGTGGTCGTGCTGACCAAGATCGACCTCGTCGATGACGACCTCTACGCGCTGGCCCAGCTCGACGTCGAGGAGCATGTCGAGGGCACGTTCCTGGAGGGGGCGCCCGTGATCGGGGTGTCGGGGGTGACGGGCGCCGGGTTCGACGAGCTGCGTACCGCCCTCGATGAGCTGATGGACGCCCTGGCCGACCGCGACCCGACCGCCAGCCCTCGCCTCTGGGTCGACCGCTCGTTCTCCCCCGCCGGGGCGGGCACGGTGGTCACCGGCACGTTGGTCGGGGGCACGTTGGCCGTGGGTGACGAGGTCGGCGTCGTCCCCGGGCTACGCACGGCCCGCATCCGAGGCCTCCAGTCGCATCACCGGGGGGTGGACCGGCTCGGCCCCGGCAACCGGGTGGCCGTCAACCTGTCGGGCGTCGATCATCATGAGCTGGCCCGGGGCCATGTGCTGGTCAGGACGAGCGAGTGGCACCACACCACCACCGTCGACGCCGAGCTGACCGTGCTGGCCAGCCTCGACCATCCGGTCAGCCGGCGCGGCGCCTACCTTGCCTACGTCGGATCGGCCGAGCTGCCGTCGAAGGTCCGAATCATCGGCGGCCGGACCGAGATCGCCCCCGGGGCCACCGGGCCGGTGCGCCTCCACCTGAGCCACCGGCTGCCGCTGCTGCCTGGCGACCGGTTCATCCTGCGCGAGAGCGGCCGCGACGAGACGGTCGGTGGGGGCCGGATCCTCGACGTCGACCCGGTGCTCCCGGCCGCGGCGGCGGCCCCCGACCTGTCGGTGGAGCGGGTGGTGGCCGAGCGGGGGTGGGTCGACGTCGACCACCTGCGTCGCCTGACGGGGCGGGTCGTCCCTGCCGTGGTCGGCCGGTGGGTCGTGGCCGACGACGCCCTGGCCGCCACCAGCGAGGCCGTGGCGGCCCGAATCGGGGAGGCCGGTCCGCTCGGGCTCGATCTGGCCCTCCTCGACGAGCGGGAGCGGGCCGTCGTCGAGCTACTCGACGACGTGTCGGTCGAGGCCGGGCGGGCCGTCGTCGGCGCACCGGTCGACCCCCTGGCCGACCACCCGTGGGTGGCGGCGCTGGAAGCCGAACCCTTCAACCCGCCGGGACCCGACGGCGTCGACCGGGGCGAGGTCCGGGAGCTCGTGCGCCGGGGCACCGTCGTGGAGCAGGACGGTGTCCACTTCGCCAGATCGGCCGTGGAGCGGGCGGCCGTGATGTTGGCCCGGGTCCTGGCCGATCAGCCAGCCGGCTTCACCGTGGCCGAGGCCCGCGACATCCTGGGCACGACGCGCAAGTACGTACTGCCGTTGCTGGCCCATCTCGACGCCACGGGGGTGACCCGACGACGCGACGATCTACGGATCGCAGGGCCCCGTCTCCCCGACCCGGGGTGACCTCCCGCGACCTCCCGGAGTCGATGCCGGAGGCCGATGCCGCGGTCGACGGCCGGTGCCCGCCTACCAGCCCCCGAGGGTGCGGCGCTCACCCTCGGTCATGCCGCCCCAGATCCCGTGCTGCTCCCGTATCTGCAGGGCGTAGTTGCGGCAGTCGAGCTGCACCGGGCACTCGGCACAGATCTCCTTGGCCCGACGCTCCCTGAGTCGCTTCTCCGACCGGCGCTCCAACTGCGACGGCGGGAAGAAAATCGCCTGGTTCGGGCCCCGACATGCCGCTCGATGCTGCCAGAGCACATCAATTGCTTGGGCACTCATGTACGTCGCTTCCCCCTCTGCTCGCTGCGACCTTAGGTCGGTCGACCAGGGGAGACAAGTGGTTGCTCATCGTCGTTCCCGATAGTCTTTCGCCCCACCTTCTTCGGGCTCGATCTCGAGCAGGAGGCGGTCGAGACCGACGACCCGGACCGGATCCCCGGCCTTGACCGGGGTGGCCCGGTTGGTGACGGCGCGCCAGCTGGCGTCGCCGATCCGGACCGTCCCCTCGGGGGCGACGTCGGTGACGGCCTCCCCCGTCTGGCCGATCATCCACCGGCGCCCGATGGTGGGCGTGGAGAAGCGGGTCCGCACCATCGAGGGCATCCCGGCGTAGGCGTAGAGGATCACACCGACGATCCCGGAGATGATCGTCACCCACGACATGGAGACACCGTCGTACAGCAGGAAGGTCCCGGCCACGAACACGGCGATCCCGGCCGCGGTGTAGAGGCGGGGCACGTTGGTCTGGACATCGACGGCGATGAAGACCATCGCCACCAGGAGCAGCCCGATCGCCCACCAGCGGGTGGGCAGCGAGGCCAGGCCGTAGCTGCCGAGGGCGAGGAAGCCGGCCCCGAGCACCCCGGCGATGCCCACACCGGCCGTGAACAGCTCGAACACCAGCAGCCCGAGCCCGATGGCGAACAGCAGGTAGGCCACCTCGGGGCTGGCCACGGTGTGGAACAACTGGGCGGTGATCGGCAGACCCGAGAGCTCGGTCCGGGTGATCGGGATGGTACGGGGGGTCTCGGTCTCGGCATCGAGGCAGCGGAACGTCTCGTAGCCGGGAACCTGGGTCAGGAACGGACCGATGGTGGCCACGTCGGCCAAGGGGCCGACGGAGATGCCGAGCCGGACCGCCTCCTCGGCCCCGATGGTGGCGGTCTCGAGCCGCTCGGTGGCGTCACCGAAGGCCGGGGGGAACCGGTCGGGGAGCCGGGCCTCCCCCGTCGACCCGATCGTCGAGCCGGGCGAGACGCCGACGATGTCGACCATGCCCAACAGCTCGGCCGCACCCCCCAGGGCGGTCGACCCGCTCTGGCCGACCCACGCCGCCGTGGTCAGGGGCGACTCGGCCAGTGCGGTGGCCAACTCCAGGTACTCCGGGCCGTCGAGCACCGAGCCGTTACTGTTCAGCCAGATCACGAGGGCGTTGGCGTCGTCCTCCTCGGCCGTCGCCAGCTCTGCCAGGAGGTGGTTGGCGACCACCGAGTCGATGAGACCGGCGACCTTGACCACCCGGACCACGGAATCGCCGGCGGCGACGTCGTCCAGGTCGGCGGGACAGGCCGTGAGCCCGTCGTCCTGGGCCCCCGCCGGTTCCGGCGACAGCGGGACGGTGGCCGCTACGGCCAGCAACAACGTGACGAGGCCGAGCCAGGAGCGGGCTAGCCTCCGGTTCGGTGTCAGCTGTCGAATTCTTCGCTTCATCGCGCGTCCTCGTCGTCGCCGGGAAGGGCGGGGTCGGGAAGACAACGGTAGGGGCAACGATCGGCGTCGCGGCAGCTCGCACCGGGGCCGACGTGCTACTGGTGGAACTCGAGGGGCGGAGCAACCTGGCCGCCCCCTTCGGCGTCGCCGCTCTCCGCTACGACGAGGTCGAGCTCGGCCGCTGGCCCGGCGGGGGCCGGCTGCGGGCCCGCCAGATCACCCCGGAATGGGCGCTGGAGGACTACCTCGACTCGAGTGGCCTGTCGATGATCACCAATCGGCTGGCCCGCACGGGGGCCGTCGACGTGGTCGCCACCGCCGCCCCCGGGATCCGCGACCTGCTGGCCCTGGGCAAGATCCGCCAGCTGGAGCAGTCCGGTGTGGCCGAGCTGATCGTGGTCGACGCCCCCGCCGCCGGTCACGCCGTGTCGTTCCTCCGAGCCCCGGCCGGGCTGGCCGCCTCGGCCGCCTCCGGCCCGGTACGCCGCCAGGCCGACGAGGTACTCGCCATGTTCGCCGACGAGCGACGCTGCCGGGTACAACTCGTCACCACGCCCGAGGAGGCCCCGGTGACCGAGGTGATCGAGACCGCCTTCGACCTCGAGGACACGGTGGGCATCAGCCTCGGACCGGTGGTGGTCAACGGTCGGTGGGCCCCCGTGCCCGGCCTGGTCGAGGCCGTGGCCAACGCCCCGCAGTCGCAGTCGCAGGGGCCAGCGGTGGCCGCCGCCCGCTACCGGCTGGGCCGGGTGGCCGCCGACACCGCCGAGATCGAACGGCTCAGAGCCGAGTTGCCCCTGGCCCAGGTGGTGCTCCCGTTCCTGTTCACCACCGACGTGGGGCGGAGCCACATCGACGACCTGGCGGCGGTCCTGACGGCCGAGCTCGACGCCCTCGATATGGCCGGTGAGGCCCGATGAGCGGCCTCCAACCGGGAGACCCCGACCGTCGCCACTCCGACCTTCGGGACCCCGACCGGCGCCACCCTGACCTTCGGGACCCCGACCGTCGAGTCCTCGTGTGGCTGGGGGCGGGTGGGGTGGGCAAGACGACGATGGCGGCCGCCGGCGCCGTCGCCTCGGCCCGCGCCGGAGAGCGGGTGGTGGTGTTGACCATCGATCCGGCCCGTCGGCTCGGTGACGCCCTGGGCCTCGGCGGCGGGGCGGCACGACGCCTCGGCGGGGGCGCGGCCCTGGCCAACGAGCCCCGACTGGTCGAGGGACCGTGGCCGGGCGAACTGTGGGCCGCGGTACTCGATCCCGCCGAGACCCTGCAACGGCTGGTCAAGACCCACGGTGAGGCCGATCAGGTTGCCCGACTTCTCGACAACCGGCTCTTCGCCGCCATCACCAACACCCTCGGCGGGACCAGCGAGTACATGGCGGCCGAACGGCTCCATCAGCTCCACCGCGATCCACGATTCGACCGGGTGGTGATCGACACGCCGCCGTCCCGTCACGCCATCGACTTCCTCGACAGCCCGACCAGACTCGCCAACTTCGTCGACAACCGCTTCTACCAGGCCATCTTCACCCCCCGGCGGGGCGTGCTGCGTTCGGTGAACGCCGCCGCCCAGGTGGTGCTGCGGCTGGTGGGGCGGGTGGTGGGGAGCGACCTGGTCGACGACGTCACCGGCCTGTTCCGGGATCTCGAGGGCCTCGACCGGGGTTTCAGGGACCGTGCGGTGGAGACGGCGGAGCTCCTGGCCGGCCCCGACTGCCGCTACGTGATCGTGACGTCGCCCCGGCGGCAGCCGATCCGGGAGGCGGGATGGATCGCCGACAACCTCGAGCGACGGCACCGGCTCGTCGACGCCGTGGTCGTCAACCGGTTGACACCGTACGGCCGGGACCCGTCGATTCGACCCAGCGGTGCTCGGGGAACCGACCGCGACGCCCTCGACGCCAACCTGGCGGAGCTCAGGCAGCTGGCGGTCGCCGAGGACGAACTGATCGAAGCGTCGGTGCGCCCCCTGGTGAACGGCCGCCTGATGGTCACGGTCGAGGACCGAGGCCATGCCGTGGCCAGCATAGACGAGCTGCTGGTGCTGGCCGATGCCCTCCGTCGCCTGATGGCAACGGTCTGACCGGGCAGGGCAGGGCTCAGTCGCCGACGCCGTCGCCGGCCAGGGCGTCCTCGGCGTCCTCGATCGACTCGGTGACGGGAACGATGCGGTCGAAGCCGGTGGTGTGGAGGAGGCGGGTGAGGGCCGGGCGGGAGCAGGCGACGGCGACGGCCCCGTCGGCCTCACGGGCCCGGCGGATTCCCCCGATCAGGGCCCCCAGACCGGCGGAGTCCATGAACGGGACCTCGGAGAGGTCGATGAGGAGGTGGCTCTTTCCCGCCAGTTTGGCCAGCGCTTCGCGGAACGTGCCCACCGTGTAGGCGTCGAGCTCGCCCGACGGCCGACACAGCGTGTAGGCGTCGAACTCTTCGATGTGGATCTCGAGCACGTGGACAGTCCTTCCCTCGTCCCGGGGGAACGATACCGACGGTGGTGCCCGAGTGCTCGCCATGGCGACGGCCGGAGTCGGGGACGGTAGCATTGGCGCCGTGACCACTGTGCTCCTGGCGACCGACTCCGACGAGCTGTTCGATGATGTCGACGCGGCCCTGGCCAGCGAGGATACCGACGTGCTGCGGGTCCGGGCCGGGGCCGACGTGGTTCCGGCGTGCCTGGCCCGCAAACCCGACGTGGTGATCCTCGATCTCCAGATCGGCAACATGGGCGGTTTCGCCACCTGCCTGGCCCTGAAGCAGGACCAGGAGGCGGGTCGGCTCGACGCATGCCCGGTGGGGCTCCTGCTCGACCGCTCGGTCGACGTGTGGCTGGCCGGCGAGTCGCGGGCCGACGGCTGGCTGGTCAAGCCCATCGACTCCCTACGGCTGCGCCGCCTCACCACCGAGCTGCTGGCGGCCGAGCCGCCGGCCCGCACCCCCGCCTGACGCCAGCGCCCCCGCCGGGGCGCACGAGGGCACGGGGTGGCGGCGTCGGCCGGCCACCGGCACCGCTCCCTGGCGGGGTCGTCACGTGCCGGTGGTGAGCAGGTACCCGCAGAACACGGCGCCCACGGCGGCGAGGAAACCCACCGCTCCACCGGCGGCGAGCGCCAGCCGTGACCGACCGACCTGGTGGACGGCGGCGGCAGCTCCACCGACGATCGCCGCCGTGATCTTGACGAGGAGGGTCACCTGATACTGGACCGAGGTGTCGCCGACCCGGATCTCGGCCAGACTCACAGTCCCGTCACCACGACGACGGCGAAGGCAGGCCACGCCACCCCTCAACCGTTAGCCCACCCGTTCGCACGCCTCCGGCGTGTCTACGTCGGGTTGGGGAGATTTGAACTCCCGACCTCCTCGTCCCGAACGAGGCGCGCTACCAACCTGCGCCACAACCCGTGTTGCTGTGGGCCCGAGCGTAGCCGATGTCGGCACCGTTCGGACCCGGAAACCGGTGGCCGTCCACCCGTCCGGTGGGTCGCCCGCCCGGCCCGCCACTAACGTCGCCATCGTCGGGGACCACCGAGGAGATCCACTGCCATGGGCAACACCGTCACCTACGAACGCGAGGGCCACACGGCCGTCATCACCTACAACCGGCCCGAGGCCATGAACGCCGTCAACGGTGAGCTGCGGCGGGACCTGAACGCGGCGTGGGAGCAGCTGCGGACCGACGACGAGGCCTGGGTCGCCATCGTGACGGGCACGGGGCGGGCGTTCTGCGCCGGGGCCGACCTCAAGGACCCGGGCTCCGCCGTCGGCAACGACGAGCACTCGTTCTGGGAGGTGCCCAGCTTCACCTCCCTCGAGAGCGGCAAGGAGATCTGGAAGCCGATCATCGCCGCCGTCAACGGCCACTGCCTCGGCTTCGGCCTCACCCTGGTCTCGGCGTGCGACTTCGTGGTGGCCAGCGAGCAGGCCCAGTTCGGTTTCCCCGAGGTGCAGCTCGGCGTCCCCACGGTGCAGGGCGCCGTGCGCATGCCCCGCATGATCGGCTGGCAGAACGCCATGGAGCTCCTCCTGCTCGGCGACCGGGTCGACGCCCACCGGGCCAAGGAGATGGGGCTCGTGATGAAGGTGGTCGCCCATGACGAGCTGATGGACCAGGCCCGGGCCCTGGCCCAGCGGCTCGTCGACAACGCTGCGCCGCTGGCGGTGCGGGCCACCAAGGAGATCGCCAGGCGGGGCCAGGAGATGCCGTTCCCCGACGCCATCCGTTTCGGGGAGACGATGCGGAAGGTGGCGGCCGCCACCGACGACGCCCGGGCGTTCAGGGCGGCGTCGGCCAAGGGCGACAGGCCCGCCTGGACCGGTCGCTGAGGGCCCGTTGTGACACACCCTCCGCCGACCTGGGAGTTCACCCCGATTTCTTGACACGGTCCGTGACATCATGGCATGAGTCGTGCCATGAAAGATCTTCGGCAACGGCTACGGGACACCACCCGCCGGGCCATCGTGGGGGCATATCTCGACCTGTCGCACCGTGACGGCCAGGGCCAGGTCTCGATACCGGCCGTGGCGGATCGGGCCGGGGTCTCGGTGCGGACCGTCTACCGCTACTTCGCCACCAAGGACGACCTCCAGACCGAGGCCGCCTACCACTACGCCCGCCGGGCCGAGCGGGCCATGGCCGACCGCCAGCTCGACGCCGCCTCCTTCGACGACTACCTCCGCCACCTGTGGCGTGACTTCGCCACCCAGCTGCCGGCGGTCATCGCCGAGCACGCCACCCCGGCGGGCCGGGAGCTGCGATCGACCCGCCTGGCCCACTCCCGGGCCCTGGTGCGCCACGCCGTTCCCGGCGCCGACGACGACCAGGTCGACCTGATGATCGCCATCACATCATCGTCGATGTTCCTCGAGTTGGTCGACCGCATGGGCCACGAACCCGACAAGGCGGTGGAGCTCGTGACCGGCGTGATCCGGCTCATCCTGGCCGATGCCGACGCCGACGCCGACGCCGGCCTCGAGCCCGCCCCGTCGGACGACACCGGCCGCACCGACGAACCCCATGACACCGAACCCTCCTTTCCCCTTCGACCGACGAGGTGACCCCATGATCCCCACCGAACCCACGTGGACCCCGCCCGGGCCCGGCTCCTGGGTCTGCGACCGCTCCCACGCCGCCGCCGCCCCCACCCCCCTCTACCGCCGGATCGTGAGCGAGCACACCGAGCCCGTCTACCGGCGGGTGATGGAACGCTTCGGCGGGGCCATCGGTGCCCTCGACATGCAGTTCGTCAACGGGGCCCTCTATCGTCGCCTCGTCCCGCTCGTCGCCCCCGACCGCGACAACGGCACGGTCCCCCCGGCGCCGGTGCTGTGGCTCGTCACCCGGCTCCACCCGGAGTTCCGCCGGCGGGAACGGACGGCCCGCCACGTCTTCGCCACCCGGTCGTTCGAGGACGACATCGACCACTGGGTCGCCACCGAACGATTCGAGTGGATCGACGCCAACGCCGCCCTCCAGGCGATCGACGTCGCCGCCCTCGACGACGCCGCGCTGGCCGGCCACCTCCGCCACCTCGACGAACGTCTGGTGGCCGGCTGGCACCGCCACCACGAGCTCCACGCCAACGATCTGGGACCCATCGGCGATCTCCTGGTCCACACCCGGCGGTGGGGCTTCGACGACGTCGAGGTCATGTCCCTGCTCCGGGGGTCGTCGCCGGCGACGGTCGACGCCGCCCGCCACGGCGCCGTCATCGCCGCCGCCCTCCTCCGGGCCGGCGTCGACCCGGCCACGATCTCCGACATCGCTCAGATCCGGGCCGTCCCCGAGGCGTCGGCCGCCGCCGACGACTACCTCGCCGGCTTCGGATGGCGGCTCGTCTCCGACTACGACATCGGGGGCCTCACCCTGAACGAGCTGCCGTCGGCCGTCGTCGCCCTCGTCCGTCGGGTCGACAGCGGCGAGACCCGCAGTGGGCCCGACGCACCGGGCGCCGACCCCGACCTCGACCGGATGCGGTCGGGGAGCGGTGACCCGGCGCTGTTCGACCAGCTGCTGGCGTCGGCCCGCACCGCCTATGGCGTGCGCGACGACAACGGACCGCTGACCTGGGCCTGGCCCGCCGGCCTCACCCGTCGGGCCTATCTCGAGGCCGGTCGCCGCCTCGCCGCCACGGGCCGGCTGGACGACGCCGCCCACGCCTTCGAGCTCGACATCGACGAGCTGGCGGCGGCGCTGGAGGGAGCGGCCACCCCGGCGGCGGGCGAGGTGGGCGAACGAGCCGCCACCCGCCGCTGGGAAGCGACGCTCGACGCCCCCGACGTCCTCGGACCCACCACGCCGAAGCCGGACACCACCCCCCTGCCACCCTCGATCCGCCGCATGATGGACATCATCCTCGCCACCGTCGGCCTCCTCGATCCCGATCTCGAGCGGCCGCCGGCCCCCCTGGCGGGCCTGGGCATCGGGGCCCGAACCCACCTGGGGACGGCCCGCGTCGTCGACGACGCCGGCGAGGCCATCAGGACCATGGAGCCGGGCGACGTGCTCGTGGCGCCGTGGACGAGTCCGTCGTTCAACGCCGTCCTCTCGATCGCCGGGGGCGTCGTGGTGCAGGAGGGCGGCCTGTTGTGTCACGCCGCTGTCATGGCCCGCGAGCTCGACATCCCCGCCGTCATCGGGTGCCGGGAGGCGATGCGTTCGATCAGGACCGGCGATCTGGTCGAGGTCGATCCCGCAGCCGGCACGGTCCGGATAGTGGCCACCGTGGCCTGAACGGCCCTACGCCTGGTACCACTCGGCCACGGCCTCGGCCAACGGCCGGCCGGCCCGGAGCGTCGACCACGCCGCCACGCCGGCGTCGGTCGGGACCTCGCCCCGCCGCAGCAGTTCGAGAGCGACGAGTTCGTTGCGGTGGTCGGTGATCCCCCGCATCTCGTCGCTCTCGGTGAAGTAGACGACGATCGTGCCCCGAGTGACCGTCCCCCGCTCGAGGAGCTGCAGCCAGTAGGCCTTGCCCCCGGGGTCGGGTGTCCGCCCCAGCACCTCGAGGTAGAGACGATCGAGGAACTGGCCGAACGGCAGGCCCCCGTAGCGAGCCGTGAACTCGTCGGACTCGGCGAACCACTCGGCGATGGCCTCGGTCGGATGACCCGCCCCGCGCCGACCGATCCAGTACTGGATGCCGGCGGCGTCGGGGTAGCGCTGGAAGAAGGCGAGGTAGAGCCGGTCGATGGTGGCGGCGGTCGAGGAGTCGTCGACCTGGTCGCCGACGGCGGTCCACACGCCGTTGGCCCCAGCCTCGCTGTCGAAGGCGGAGCGCTCGGCCACCGTCGGATACCGGCCGTGGATCGTGAACCACAGGTAGTCGGCGAAACCGGTCTGGCCCGGAGCGGCGAAGGCCGGGGCGCTGCCGGCACTCGTCGGTGAGGCCCGGAGGCGGGCCAGGGCGGCGTCGACGATCGGCGTCGGGTTGACCGCCACCAGTCCGGCGGGGGTCGGCTCGTAGACCTCGAAATGGAGGTGGGGGGCGGTCGACTCGGCGTTGCCCGAGTCGCCCAGGAAGGCGATGACCTCGCCCTCGGTGATCCGGGTCCCGGGGCGCAACCGTCCGTCGCTCCCGACCGTGGCACAGATCCGGGCCGAGAACGCCTGAGCGCACGTGGCCTGGCCGTCGTCGGTGCCGGGCGTGTCGTTGTTGATGTGGATGTACTGGTACTCCCACCCGTCGTCGTCGCGGAAACGGAGGAGGCTGCCGCCCCCGTTGTCGTAGCGGCCCCACGTGACGGTGCCGGTGCGGGCCGCCACCAGCGGGATCATCTTGTCGCCCATCATGTCGACCCCGATGTGGCTTCGACCGCCGCTGCGGGCCGCCCCCCAGGTGTCGGTCCAGTGGACGTCGTCCACCCGGTCACGGTGGACCGGGAGGGTGATCAGCCGCACCTCCGCCGCAGTGGCGACCTCGGCCGTCGGCACGACGGCGGCCACGGCGAGGGCCGCCACCACGACGGTGGTGGCCGCGTTGAACAGTCGACGCAGGGGCGACGGTGAGGCAAAGAGCATCGGCGAACTCCCGGGGAGCGGCGGCGGGAAGACGAACCTTGGTGATCGACCGACAGTGTCGGGAACTTGAGTCCCTCCGGGTGCGGGCCCCGGTCACGATCCGGGTGGGCGTACCACGGCCGCCGAGTCTACGGGATCGGGGCCCGACTCTTCGTCGATGCCCGATCGTCCCTACCATCGGAGGGGTCACCGGCGGCAACCACCCGCACCGTGGCCACCGACAGCCCCGTGGGGCGACGTAGGAGCGAGGAACGATCGATGGGACGGGTATGACGTTGCCAGGACCGGCGCTGATCAATGACGTGATCTCGATCGTCCGCCGGGAGGGCGGAAACAGGCTCCGCAACGCCATCAGTGGCGACGAGGGCCTCCGTCCCCACGAGGTGGCCCGGGCCGACGACCCCGGGCTGTTCGGCCCCTCCAGCGTGGCCTGGCGGGTCCATGGCGACGCGGCCATGCTCATCGGCGGCCTCCGGGCCCTGCTGTTCCAGACGCTCCATCCCCTGGCCATGGCGGGAGTGGCCGAGCATTCCGACTACCGCCGAGACCCGTGGGGGCGACTGCACCGCACCGGACGATTCATCGGGGGCACCACCTTCGGCACCACGGCGACGGCCGAGTCGATCATCGCCACCGTGCGGGCCGTGCACGACCGGGTGGTGGGCACCGCCCCCGACGGCCGTCCCTACGCCGCCAACGACCCCCACCTCCTGTTGTGGGTTCACGCCACCGAGGTCGACAGCTTCCTCGCCGCCTACGACCGCTACGGCCAGGGTCAGCTGACCGACGCCGAACGCGACCGCTACGTGGCCGAGATGGCCGAGATCGCCCGCCGCCTCGGCGTCGGGGCCGCCGAGGTACCCACCACCGTGGCCGAGCTGCGGGCCACCCTCGACGCCTTCCGGGCCGAGTGTTCCCACGGGCCCCAGGTGCGGGAGGCCGTGCGGTTCCTGCTGACCCCGCCGGTGCCGCTCGCCCTTCGGGGCGTCTACGGGCTGATCACGGCGGCCGCCCTCGGACTCCTACCCCGGTGGGCCCGGCTCCAGCTCCGCCTACCCCTTCCGCCGCTGGCCGATCCGTTGGGGATCCGCCTCCCCGCCACCGTGCTCACCCGCTCGATCGGGTGGCTGATGAGCGAGCGCCGGGAGATGGATCTCGACGACCGCCTCCTGACCCCGTCGTGAGACGACCGCCCCTCACGGCCCCGTAGCCTTCGGGCCCATGGAGCTGAACGCCTTCCAGGCCCTCATGGACGAGCTGTACGGGGAGGCCGACCGGGCCCGGGGGGTGCCAGCCACCGTGGCGTGGCTGTGTGAGGAGCTGGGCGAGCTGGCCCAGGCCGTACGCAAGGGCACCACCGACCAGCAGCTGCACGAGCTGGGTGACGTGTTGGCGTGGCTGGCGTCGCTGGCCAACCAGCTCGGCCTCACCCTGGAGGAGGCCGCCGAGCGCTATGTCGTCGATCCGCCCTGACCGGGCGGCCCACCCGGTTCGGGAGGGCGACCATCCACGGGCCGGACCCCCTGCGCTACGCCCCGGCGGCGATGAGCAGCTCGGCGATCTCGATGGCGTTGAGGGCCGCGCCCTTGCGCAGGTTGTCGCCACTCACGAACAGGGCGAGGCCGTGCTCGACGGTGTCGTCGCGGCGGATGCGACCCACCAGTGACTGGTCGATCCCGGCCGACTTGAGGGCCGTGGGGACGTCGTCGAGGACGACCCCGGGGGCTGCGGCCAACAGCTCGGTCGCCCGCTCGGGACTGATCGGGCGATCGAAGCGGGCGTTGATCGACAGGCAGTGCCCGGTGAACACGGGGATCCGGACGCACGTGCCCGACACCGCCAGGTCGGGGATGTCGAGGATCTTGCGGCTCTCGTTGCGGAGCTTCTGCTCCTCGTTGGTCTCACCCAACCCGTCGTCGACCCCGGTCCCGGCCCACGGCAGGGCGTTGTAGGCGATCGGCTCGACGAAGGCGCTGGGTGAACCGAGGTCGACCGAGGCACCATCGTGGGTGAGGGCCCGGGCGTCGGCGCCCTTCTCGACCTGCTGGGCCAGCTCCTCGACCCCGGCCAGGCCGGCGCCGGACACCGCCTGGTAGGTGCTGACGACGAGCGAGCGGAGGCCGGCCTCGAGATGGAGCGGCTTGAGGGCCGGCATGGCCACCATCGTGGTGCAGTTCGGGTTGGCGATGATGCCCTTGGGTCGGCGGGCGGCCGCCTCGTCGTTGACGCCGGCCACAACCAGGGGGACGTCGGGATCCATGCGCCAGGCCGACGAGTTGTCGACCACGACCGCACCGGCGGCCGCCACCGTGGGGGCCAGCTCGGCCGACGTCGACCCCCCGGCGGAGAACAGGGCCACATCGAGGCCCCGGTAGTCGGCGGTGGCGGCGTCCTCGACCGTGATCTCGGTGCCCCCCCAGGTCAGGGTACGCCCGGCGGAGCGGGCCGAGGCGAACAACCGCAGCTCGTCGACCGGGAAGTTCCGCTCGGCCAGGAGCCTGCTCATCACGCCACCGACCTGACCGGTGGCACCAACGATTCCTACGCGCATGGACCCAACGGTAGGGCACGCGGCAGTGTCGAGCGACACGATTTCTCCGACCGATCACCAGCGGAGGGTCTGTCCCGCCCCCGCCGGGCCCGACCGGCCGATCACGCCCCGCCGTGGAGCTCCAGGTCGCCGTCGATGACGGGGCGCCGCCCCACCGCCGCCGACCGGCGCCCCGGCGGCGTGCTGGGGTAGACATGCCGTCATGGCTGCACCGGATCCGGCAGACGAGCTGTTCCACCCTGTGGGCGACCATCGGGCCTGGAGCGAGAGCTACTACTTCAACTTCGTCGATCCCGATCAGGAGATCGGGGCCTTCACCCGCATGGGGTTCCGAGCCAACGACGGGTGGGCCGATGCCCTCCACGCCGTGTACCTCCCCGGCGGTCGGGTGGCGTTCACCTACGGGCGCCGCACCGACCTGACCCCGGAGCTGGTCGGCTCGATGGGCGATGCCGACCCGGTGGTGGGCGACCTGGTCCTCCGTCGGGGCGAGCCGTTCGAGCGGTGGTCGATCGTCTACGTCGGCGAGGCGGCGGTGATGGACGACCCCACGGCGATGCTGCTCCCCACCCGCGACCGGCCCGAGGGGTGGTCGACCGTCACCCCGCTCACCATGGACGTCGGCTTCGAGGCCCTCGGCCCGCCCCACTCCGCCACGGGCGGAACGCAGGGCCATTTCGAGCAGACCGGCCGGGTCCGGGGCACCATCCATCTCGGCGACGACGAGTGGACCGTCGACGGCCACGGAGTGCGGGACAAGTCGTGGGGGCCCCGCACCTGGCAGGCCCCGAGCGGCGCCACCACCCAGGGGTCCGAGCCCCGGCCCGGGTTGGCCGGCGTGACCAGCGGGCTGTTCCTCAACTGGTTCTCGATGAACTTCGGCCCCGACCTCGCCCTCGGTGGGGCCTGCGGGCGGGCCCCCGACGGCTCGTTCACCGGCAAGGGCTGGATCCAACGGAACGGCGACACCCTGGACCTCGACCGGGTGATGATGACGACCGAGCTCGACCCCGAGAACCCCCTCCTCCACCGCTCGGTCCACCTGCAGGCCGTCGACGCCGACGGGACCGCCATCGCCGTCGACGGCACCGTCCTGACGATCTGCCCGACCAAGATCCCCCGCCGTGACGGGGTCACCTTCGTCAACGAGGGCCTGGCCCGCTTCGAGACCGACGGCCGCACCGGCTACGGCATCGCCGAGCACTGGTTCTCCATCCCCCGCTGACCGATCGGTCGTGTCGACCGCTACCCCTCGGTCCTAGCGGTCGGTGGAGCGGGCGGCGGCGATGCCGTCGACGAAGGCGCTCATCAGCGGCGGCGGCTCGGGTGAGGTGAAGGCGTCGGTCGACAGGACGACGGCGCAGAGATCGTCGGAGGGGTCGACGAGCCAGCGGCTGCCGAGCCCTCCGTCCCAGCCGTAGGACCCACCGCCGGGCCAGCCCGCAGGCCCGGTATGGTGACGCACCCCGACCCCGAACCCCCAGCCCAGGGCCACGCCACCCTCGTCGATGCCCGCCGCCGACCGCTGCTCGTCGGTGAGCTGATCGGTGGTCAGCTCCTCGACCAGCCCGGGAGCCAGGACCGGCCCGGACGGCCCCTCACCGCCCGCCAGCAGCATCCGCCCGAAGGCCAGCAGATCCGCCGTGGTCGACACCAGACCGGCGGCACCCGACCGGAACGACGGCGGCGACGACCAGCGACCGTCCGGCTCGTCCCACACGGTGAGGTCGCCGTCGTCGTCGACCATCCGGCAGGCGCCGAAGCGTCCGAGCTGATCGGGCCGCACCCAGAAGCCGGTGTCGTCCATGCCCAGCGGAGCGAACACGTCGCGCTCGAGGACGACGTCGAGGGTCTCCCCCCGCAGCCGCTCGATGTACACGCTGACGATGTCCGACCCCGTGTGGTACCGCCACCGGGTCCCCGGTTGGTCGGCGAGCGGGAGCTGCCCGAGGCGGGCCATGAACTCGTCGGGGTCGCACGCCGGCGGGGTGGGGCCGGGCCCGATGCCCCACTCCCACAGCCGCTCGAGCACCGGTTGGGGGGTGTCGAAGTCGAAGTCCATGCCCAGCCCGCACCGGAACGTCAGCAGATCCCGCAGGGTGAGGGGGCGCTCGGCCGGCACGGTGCGCTGATCGAGCGGGCCCGCGGCATCGGCGAGGACCCGACGGTCGGCCAGCTCGGGGAGCACACCGTCGACCGGTTCGTCGAGGCCCGCCAGACCCGCCTCGACCAGCTGCAGGGCGGCGACGGCCACGACCGGCTTCGACACCGAGGCGATCCGGAACAACCCGTCGGCCGGCATCGGTCGCTGACGCCGATCGGGATCGAGCCATCCGGCGGAACCGGACACGACCCGATCACCGAGGCCGATGGCCCACGCGATGCCTCCCACGCCGCCGGCATCCACGTGGGTGGCCATCAGGTCTTCCAGATGATCGAACGGCTCGCCACCAGGCTCCTGCGCCATGACCCGACCCTACCGGGGCCCTCCGCCGGTCCGGCCGGCCGGTTGGACCCGTATGCCCGGGCCGTCGGGGGCTCGACCGTTCAGCGCTCGACGAGGGCGGCCAGACGCTCGATGGAGGCGACGAGTCGCTCGCTGGTGGTCGCCCGGGCCCGCTCGTGGCGGGCCTCGTCGTGGAGCTCGGTCCAGTCGTAGGTGTGCACGACCAGCGACCGCTCGTCGTCGATCGCCTCCAGCTCCCAACGCCAGAGGTGACCGACGGCGGGCCGGCCAGGTTCCGCCGGCTTCCAGGCGATGCGTCGGCCCTCGACGAACTCGACGACGTGATTCTCACGAACCGCTCCCCTGGTGAGGGTCATGGCGAACACGTCGCCGACCGAACGCACCCGTTGGCTGGGGACGGCCGACGCCAGGTTGTCGTTGGCGTCCCACTCCGGTTGGCGGGTGGGGTCGGCGATCAGCGCGAAGATCCGCTCGGGAGTGGCCAGCACCTGGCGGGAGGCGGAGACGATCCGGGCCTCGCCGGGAGACGGGAGGTCGAGCTGGTCAGCCATCGAGGCCGAAGGCGGCGTGGAGGTGCAGCACGGCCTCCTCCACCTCCTCGGCCGTCACGACACACGAGATGCGGATGGCCGACGTGGAGATCATCTCGATGTTGATGTCGTTGCGGGCCAGGGTCTCGAACATGGTGGCCGCAACCCCGGGGTTCGACTTCATCCCGGCCCCGATGACCGACACCCGACCGATCGAGTCGTCGGTCGTGAGTCCGGTTGCGCCCAGGCTGGCCAGGACGCCGTCGCTCAGGATGTCGGAGGCGAGCTGGAGATCGTCGGTCGGCACGGTGAAGGAGATGTCGGTCATCCCCTTGTCGGACACGTTCTGCACGATCATGTCGACGTTGACGCCGGCGTCGGCCAGGGCCCGGAACAGGGTGGCCGAGACCCCCGGCTTGTCGGGCACGTCGACGACGGTGATCTTCGATTCCGACACGTCATGGGTGACGGCGCGGATGATCGGGGCTTCCATCTCCACCTCCTGGGCGAGCGGGCTGTCGCTGTCGATGACGAGGGTGCCCGGCTCCCAGGTGAAGGCCGAGCGGACGTGGAGCGGCACGCCATGGTTGTGGGCCACCTCGACCGAGCGCATGGCCGGTTTGGGGCAGCCGGTCGCCGTCATCTCCAACAGTTCGTCGAACGTGATCGAGCTCATCTTGCGGGCGGTCGGCACCACCCGGGGGTCGGCGCTGAACACGCCGGACACGTCGGTGTAGAGCTCGCAGATGTCGGCCCCGAGGGCCTTGGTGAGGGCCACCGCCGTCGTGTCGCTACCACCCCGCCCCAGGAACGTCACGTCGCGGGTCGTCGACACCCCCTGGGAACCGGCGACGACCGGGACGACCCCGGCCCCGAGGCACTCGATGATGCGGTCGGGGGTGATCTGGAGGATCTTGGCGTTGCGGTGGTTGGTGTCGGTCAGGAAGCCGGCCTGGCTCCCGGTGAAGGACTGGGCCGGCACCCCGAGATCGGCCAGCGCCATGCACAGCAGGGCCACGGCCTTGCGCTCGCCAGCGGTGACCAGCATGTCCATCTCGCGACCGGGCTGCGTCTTGGCCACCCGATCGGCCAGCAGGAGGAGCTCGTCGGTCTCCTTGCCCATGGCCGACACGACCATCGTCACCTGATCGCCACGACGACGGCAGCGGGCGACGTGGTCGGCGACGGCACGCATCCGCTCCGGATCGCCGACCGACGTGCCGCCGAATTTCTGAACGACTGAGGCCACGGGGCTTCACGGTACTGCCCACCGGCCGGGATCGACATCGGATTACCGACCGAACGGGCAACGCCCTGCAACCCCGGTACCTTGTCCTGCCGTGGGTACCGACAAACGTGCACGGCAGAAGGCCAACCGAGCCAGCAAGCAGGAAGCGTCGCAGCGGGTCGCCACCCGCCGGCAGTGGCGCCGGTACGCCATCACCGGCGTGATCGCCGCCGTGGCCCTGGCCGCCGTTCTGTTCGTGCTGTCGCTGGGCGGTGACGACGACGGCGACGACACGGCAACCGACGCCGGGTCGGCAACCGAGACCACCACCGGAAACGACGCCGGGACCGGAGACGCAGACAGCGCAACCACCGATCCCACCCTCACCGAGGCGGCGGTGGAACCCCCCGGCCCGGGGGCCGCCATCGAGGGCACCCCCGACTGCCCGGCCGAGGACGGGTCGTCGGAGCGGACCACGTCGTTCACCGAGCCTCCACCACTGTGCATCGACCCGACGGCCAGCTACACGGCCGAGATGGTGACCACCGAGGGCACGATCGTCGCCGAGCTCTACCCCGACCGGGCCCCGGAGACCGTCAACAACTTCGTGTTCCTGGCCCGCTACCACTACTACGACGGCGCCCCCTTCCACCGGATCATCCCCGGCTTCGTCATCCAGGGCGGCGACCCGATCGGCGAGCCGCTGGGTGTGGGCGGCCCGGGCTACCAGATCGCCGAGGAGACCCCGGAGAACGGCGAGTACCAGATCGGGTCGCTGGTCATGGCCAAGGAGCGCGGCCCCGACACCACCGGCGGCCAGTTCTTCTTCGTGACCGGACCGGCCGGCGAGTCCCTCCCCCCCGAGTATTCGCTGTTCGGGCAGATCGTGGAGGGCGACGACGTGGCCAGCGCCATCGAGCAGATCCCCACCAACACCGAGGACTACCCGCTCGAGGAGATCTACATCGAGTCGGTGACGATCACCCAGTCGTGAGGGCGAACGGCGTAACGGCCGGCCGGCTCAGCGGGATCGGCGGATGGCCTCACCGTAGGCGTAGCTCAGGATCCCGGCCCTATCGGTGTGGAACCGGTCGACGGCGGTGACGAGGAAACCGGCCCGGCGGAGCTCTGCGGGCACGTCGCGATCGAAGTCGTGACCCAGCAGGCGGCGGAACACGGGGGCCAGGGCCCGCTGGAGCACCCGCCGCCACCCGAGGCCCGCCGTCGGCTCCACGAACAGGAGCCGGCCGGGGCCCAGGCGGGCCGCCAGCGCTCCCAGATCAGCGCTCGACCAGGCCGGTGACCACAGGACGGTGACGGCGAGGACGGCGGCATCGGGATCGGTGTCGATGCCGTCGAGCACACCGTCGGGGTCGGCGTCGCCGGGCCGGGCCCCGAGCACGGTGGCCCGTCCCGCATGGCCGGTGGCCAGGTCGATCGTGGCCGTCAGGGTGCGACGGGTTCGCAACGTCGGCGTCGCCGCCCAGGGAGTATCCGACAGCAAGGGCCGGAGCCTAGCGTGGGGCCCATGGTTCGTCACCCGCGGCCGGCGCGGCCCCTGCCACCGCCGGCGACCGACTGGACGTTCCCCGATCCGCGCCGACTGCCCCCCGACGAGGACCTGATCGCGGTGGGCGCCGACCTGGAGCCGGGCACCCTCCTCACCGCCTACGTCAACGGCTACTTCCCCATGCCCGTCAGCCGCAGCAAGGTCGGCTGGTTCCATCCCGACCCCCGGGGCGTCCTGCCGGTCGCCGACCTCCGCATCAGTCGGTCCCTGCGCCGCTCCACCCGCCGTTTCACCGTCACCGTCGACGAGGCATTCGACCAGGTCATCCGGGCCTGCGCCGATCCGGCCCGGCCCATGGGGTGGATCAACAGCCGGGTGGTGCGGGCCTACAGCCGGCTCCACGTTATGGGATGGGCCCACAGCGTCGAGGTGTGGGACGACGACGGCCTCGCCGGCGGGCTCTACGGCATCGCCATCGGCGGGTTCTTCGCCGGCGAGTCGATGTTCCACCGCCGCACCGACGCCTCCAAGGTCGCCCTCCTCCATCTCGTCGACCTCCTCGGCTCCGGAGCCGACACCCTCCTCGACGTGCAGTGGGTGACGCCCCATCTGGCGAGCCTGGGAGCGGTCGAGGTGTCACGGCCCGACTACCTGGAACGGCTGCGACGGGCGGTGCAGGCACCGCTCCCGCCCGACCTGTTCCCCTGACGGCGCCAGGCCCGTCTTCACAACCCACCGGCGACTACGTCACACTCATAGGCGTGACCAGCACCAGCTCCCCCCACGGCGACCGCCCGGCGGACCGGCCGTGGATGATGCGCACCTACTCGGGCCACTCGACGGCTGCCGCCTCCAACGAGCTCTACCGGACCAACCTGGCCAAGGGCCAGACCGGTCTCTCGATCGCCTTCGACCTGCCGACCCAGACCGGCTACGACCCCGACCATCCGCTGGCCAGCGGGGAGGTGGGCAAGGTGGGGGTGCCGGTGGTGCACAAGGGCCACATGGCGACCCTCCTCGACGGCATCCCCGTCGGTGAGATGAACACCTCGATGACGATCAACGCCCCTGCGGCGTGGCTGCTCGGCCTCTACGTCGCCAACGCCGAGGACCAGGGGGTGGCCTCCGCCACCCTGCGGGGCACCACCCAGAACGACATCGTCAAGGAGTACCTCAGCCGCGGCACGTACATCTTCCCGCCGGGGCCCAGCCGGCGGCTCATCGTCGACATGTTCGCCTACTGCGCCGAGCACGTCCCGGCGTGGAACCCGATGAACGTCTGCTCCTACCACCTCCAGGAGGCCGGGGCGACGCCCGTCCAGGAGATCGCCTATTCGCTCGGCACGGCCCTCGGGGTCCTCGACGCAGTGCGGGAGTCGGGACAGGTCCCCGAGGATCGGTTCGCGGCGGTGGTGGCGTCGATGTCGTTCTTCGTCAACTCCGGGATCCGCTTCGTGGAGGAGACCTGCAAGATGCGGGCCTTCACCGCCCTGTGGGACCGCCTCACCGAGGACCGCTACGGGATCACCGATCCCAAGGCCCGCCGCTTCCGCTACGGGGTCCAGGTCAACTCTCTCGGCCTGACCGAGGCCCAACCCGAGAACAACATGCACCGGATCGTGCTCGAGACCCTCGGCGTGACCCTCTCCCGTGACGCACGGGCCCGTTCCATCCAGCTGCCGGCCTGGAACGAGGCCCTCGGGCTACCCCGCCCCTGGGATCAGCAGTGGTCGCTACGGGCCCAGCAGATCCTCGCTCTCGAGACCGACCTGCTCGAGTACGACGACATCTTCGCCGGCTCCCACGTGATCGAAGCCCGCACCGCCGAGCTGATGGAGTCGGCCATGGTCGAGCTCGACGAGATCATCGAGCTGGGCGGCGTGTTCGAAGCGATCGCCGAGCTGAAGGGTCGGCTGGTTCGGTCCCATTCCGAGCGGATGCGCCGCATCGAGTCGGGTCAGCAGACCGTGGTCGGCGTCAACGCCTACACCGAGACCACCGCCTCATCCCTCGGCGGGGCCGAGAGCATCCTCCGGGTCGACCCTGCGGTCCAGGACGAACTGGTGGCCGACGTCGAGCGGTGGCGCCGACAGCGCGACGACGGCGCCGTGGCCCGGTGCCTCGCCGACCTGGAGGCGGCCGCCGCCGGCACCGCCAACATCATGGGGCCCACGATCGCCCTGGCCCACGCCGGGGGGACGACGGGCGAGTGGGCGGAGTGCCTCCGCCAGATCTACGGCGAGTACCGGGCCCCGACGGGGGTGCGGGCGGCGGCGGGGGTGCCGACCGGGGCCACCGATCTCGCCGCCCTCTCGAGCCGGCTCCGGAACCTGAGCAGCGGGCCACCCCGGATCCTCATCGCCAAGCCCGGCCTCGACGGTCACTCGAACGGGGCCGAGCAGATTGCGGTGGCGGCCCGCGACGCCGGCATGGAGGTCATCTACGAGGGCATCCGCCTCACCCCGACCCAGATCGCCGCCGTCGCCCGCGACGAGGATCCCGATGCCATCGGCCTGTCGATCCTGTCGGGCAGCCACCTCGAGCTCGTGCCCGACACCCTGGCCCGGATACGGGCCGAGGGGGTCGACGCCCCCCTCGTCGTCGGCGGCATCATCCCCGACGAGGACCGACCCCTCCTCCTGGCGGCGGGCGTGGCCGCGGTGTTCACCCCCAAGGACTACCGGCTCGGCGACATAATCACCCAGCTGGCCGAGCTGGCGTTGGCCCACCGGGGCGAGACCCTCGACCCGGCACCGTCGTGACCGCCCCTCCCTGCCCCCGGGCTGGGTGATTCGGATTGGGCGCACCGGGCTCACGGCCGGGTTGAATGTGCCGATGAGATCCTTCGGGATGGACCATCAGATGAGCATGCCGAAATGACAACGCTGCGCACGGCGCTTCCCTGCCTCGTGGCCGGCGCCCTCGGGTTCCTCTCCGGGCTGGCGTCGCTCGTGCTCGACGCCCCCGTGCTCGCCGCCGTGGCCGGCATCGCCGCCCTCGCCGCTGGCTTCGCCGGCTGGTCGGTGGCGAAGCGGCTCGACGAGCAGGCCGCCCTCCAGGCTCTCGTCGAGGCCGAACTCCAGGCTGTCCGCGGCGACCTGACCGATGCCGCCACCGCCCGCCGCCTCGAGGCGGTGGAGACCGGATCGTCGACGGCGGACGCCGACGGGGTGGCCGAGCCCGACGAAGCGCTGCTCGACCCCAACACCGGGCTGTTCAGCGAAAGCTTCTTCTCCGTTGCCCTCGAGTCACGGATCGCCGCCGCCCGCCGCCACCTGCGGCCGGTGGCCATGGTGCTGGTCGAGGTCGTCCGGGGCCTGCCGGAGCGGGCCGACCCCGTCGACGCCGACCTCGTGGCCGACACCGTCAAGCAGACCCTGAGGGAGGCCGACACCGCCTGCCGTCTCCGCAACGGGTACTTCGCCCTCCTGCTGGAGGACACACCGGAGAACGGGGCCATCTGGACGGTCGAGCGGATCCGCCGGCAGCTGGTCGAGGCCGACGAGCGACTCACGATCTGGGCCGGGATTGCCTGCTATCCGGCCCACGCCTTCGGATCGTCGGAGATCATGGACGCCGCCGAGCGAGCGCTGGTGTCGGCCCGCGAATGGCGCCAGGACCGCATCGAGGTGGCGGCCGCCGCCGACTGAATCGCCCACCGGGGGCGGGGATGCCCGAGTTCCGCCCTGGGCACTCGTCGGTCGGTCCCCGGCGGAGCCGATGTCGGCACACGGGATCGGTCCGGCCCCTGCTCAGCCCGGGGGGACGAGGACGATGGGGCGGTCCGACCGGTGGAGTGCCTTGAGCGTCACACCCCCGACCCGAAGCCCGGTGAAACCACCCAGGCCACGGGTGCCGACGACCACCAGGTCGGCGGTCTCGTCCTTGGCGGCGCGAAGGAGGGCGTCGGCGACATTGCTTCCCCTCAAGGCCAGGGCCTTCACCCCGATGCCCGCCTCGGTGAGCTCTGACGCGAAGTCGTCGACGATCTGTCGTTCGGCGCCTCGGCGCCAGTTGTCCGGACTGTCCGCCGGGGTCCATTCGAGGAGCGGCTGTTCCACCGAGGCGGCGACGATGCGCAGGTCGGCGTCGCCCCGTAGCTCTCGGACGAAGCTGAGGGCGGCACGTGATCCGTCCGAGCCGTCGACACCGACCAGCACGCTACGAATCGTCAGTTCGACGGTGCCGCCGATCACAGCGAGCGGGATCTCGGCGTGGTGGGCGAGCCACTCCGCCATGCTGCCGACGTGGAACAAACCGGGCCCGGCCGAGGTGCCGAGCCGGCCCACCACGACGAGGTCGGCGCCCTCACGCTCGGCAACCGCCAGGATCCCAGGACGGGGATCGCCCCGTTCGACCACGGTCCGGACCACCACGTCACCGAGGCGGGCCGAGGCGCTCCACCCCTCGAGCTGTGCCTCCTGTTCGGCGAGCAGCACCTCCACCCGCTCGGGCCGCAACTCGGCGTCGTTCGGCATGAACCCGGTCATCGCCACGACCTCGGCGCCGACACGAGCTGCGAGCCGAGACGCCCACCGCAGCGCGTTCGCTGCTCCCTCCGAGCCGTCGGTGCCGACCACGATCCGCTTCATCCGCTGTCTCCGTTCGCATCCGATGTTGCTGTGTCGTTCTTCACCCACCGCCGGCGGTGCGGCCGACGCAGTCGATCTCGGCGTCGGTTTCCGGGCCTGAGGCGGACCTCATGTCCGGCGACCCTCGAACGAGTCGCAGCAGCGGCGAGACCTGCCCGAGGGGTGGATGGACATGACACGATTCTGGTCACCTCGTCGATCGGCCGACAGGGGCGAAGGTCACCGCTGTCGAGCACCCGCCCCGAGACCGGCCCGTGGCCCTGCGGTGTCCCGACGACGTCCCGGTTCCCCCCGTGGTTAGGACCTCCGTCCGTGTTCGGATCTCGTCGTCGTCGCCGTCGACGCTGCCGCCGTCGAGAGATCAACCCGCCGGCTCGTCGAGCGAGCCCAGCACCTCGTCGTTGTCCGCCCCCCGGGCCCGGCCGGGCCACCGGACCGCACCCGGCGTGGCCGACAGCCGGGCCACCAGCCCCTGCATGGGAAACCCCTCGGCCTCGACGAACAGTCCCCGGTCGACGGCGTGGGGATCGGCGGCCAGATCGTTCATGTCGTAGACGGCGGCGGCCGCGGCGTCTGCCGCCTCGAACCCGGCCAGGGCCTCGGCCAGGGTCCGCTCCGCCGTCCAGGCCGCCATCCGGTCCTCGACGAGTAGCCGGTTGGCCATCCGGTCGGCGGTGGTCGCCACCCGGGGATCGCCCCCGAGCCCGATCATGTCCATCACCCGGGCCGCCACCGTGTCGGCCGACGTCGACACCGCGATCCACCGGTCGTCGCTGGTGCGGTAGGCCCCCCGTGGCACCGAGTAGGGCAGACCGGAGCCGAGACGGGGTTGGAGCTCCCCACCTCGCAGCCACAGCGACGGCAGCGGGCCCATGATCTGCAGGAGGCTCTCCACCAGGTTGACGTCGACCACCTGACCGACCCCGGAATGGAGGGCGACCATGGCGGCGAAGGCGGCGGCCAGGGCCGTGACCTCGTCGGTCAGAGCCACCGGAGGCAGGGTCGGCGGCCCGTCCTCGGCCCCGTTGAGGGCGGCGAACCCCGACATGGCCTCGGCCAGGGTGGCGAACCCCGGACGGTTCCGGTAGGGCCCGGTCTGGCCGAAGGCGGTCACCCGCACGATCACGAGGGACGGCCGGTGCTGATGCAGCACCTCAGGCCCGAGACCCAGGGCCTCCAGCTTCCCGGGCCGCATGTTCTCGACCAACACGTCGGCGGTGGCCACGAGCCGGAGGAGGAGACGGCACCCCTCCTCGCTGGCGAGGTCGAGCTCGACGAACCGCTTGTTGCGGTTCGCCACCTTGAAGAAGTAGGTTTCGTCGTCGACGGGATCGCGCCAGCCCAGGTTTCGGGCCGTGTCGCCGACCCCGGCCCGCTCGACCTTGATGACGTCGGCGCCGAAGTCGGCGAGGTGGCGGGCGCAACCGGGACCGGCGAGCACCGTCGACAGGTCGAGGACCCTGACGTCGGCCAGGGGGCCCGTGCGGGGAGGCGTCTCGGGGTTCGTCATGGGCGACGACGTTAGGGCCGATGCCCGGCCCGTCCCCACCCCGTTCTACAATTGCGTTGCACGACGTCGGCGGGAGGTGCCGATGACAGGTTCGAGCCACCAGGGTGGGCGCCACACCACGACCCCGTCGCGGGGCCGAATCGTCGTGACCGAGCTCCCTCCGACCGTGGAGTGGACGGCGGTGGCCTCACGGTCGGCCCTGACCGTGCTCGCGGTCACCTTCGTCACCGCCCTGACCCTCTCGCTGTTGTCGCTCGCCGCCACCCCGGTGGGGTGGGCCATCGTCGCCGCATCGACCCTGTCGGGCCTGGTGCCGATCCTCCACCACCTCCTCCGGGGCCGGCGCACCACCAGCCTCCCCACGTGGAGCCTGACCCCGGGCCTCGCCGCCACCGTGGCCGGCGCCGCCGCCAGGGCGGCCCAACTGCGCTCTCTGGCCGAACGCTCACCCGACGGCCCGGTGGCCGACCACCTGACCCACCTGGCCGACACCGCCGACACCTACGTCGTCGCCCTCCACGGGGCGGCTGCGGGAGCGGCCGCTTCCGAGGGCGACGGCGGGCTTGAGGCGGAGATGATGGCGGTGGTGGGCCGCCTCGACGAGCTGGTGGAGGCAGCCGAACGGCTGCGGCGGGCCCAGAAGCGCTACCTGGAACGTTCCCCCCTCGACGAGCTGATCGACGCAACCGATCATCTCACCGAGGTCATCGAAGCGGAGGCGACTCGACCGAACCGGGCCACCATGAGATAAAACTGAGGGCGTGTTGATCGTCGTGTCCCCGGCCAAGTCCCTCGACTACGAGTCGCCCCTACCAACCAGGAAGCACAGTCAGCCGACGATGCTCGACCGATCGGCGGAGCTGGTGGCGATCATGGCGGCCCGTTCGCCGGCCGAGATCAAGGCGATGATGGGCATCTCCGAGCAGCTGGCCGAGCTGAACTTCGAGCGCTTCCACGACTGGGAACGGCCGTTCACTTGCGACAACGCCCGACCGGCCCTCCTCGCCTTCGCCGGCGATGTCTACCAGGGCATGGACGTCCGCAACCGGTTCACCGAACGCGACTACACCCATGCCCAGAAGACGCTGCGGATCCTGTCGGGCCTGTACGGCGTGCTCCGCCCCCTCGATCTCATGCAGCCCTACCGGTTGGAGATGGGCTCGAAGCTGGAGACCCCGGCCGGTCACGACCTCTACGGCTTCTGGGGCGACGAGATCACCGATGAGCTGGCAGCGGCGGTGGCGTCCAGCCCCGGGGCCCCGGTGCTGGTCAACCTGGCCTCCAACGAGTACTTCGGCTCGGTGCGGCCGGAACGGCTCGGCGTGCCGGTCATCACACCCTCCTTCCTCGAGGAGAGAAACGGTGCCCACAAGATCATCGCCTTCTTCGCCAAACGGGCCCGGGGCGCCATGGCGGGGTGGATCATCCGCAACCGGGTGAAGTCGGTTCGGGCCCTGGCCGGGTTCGATGAACTGGGGTACCGGTTCGACCCGACCCGCTCGTCGCGGACCCAGCCGGTCTTCGTCCGCAGCGAGGCCGACCAGCCGGCGGGCGCCCAGGCGGCCTGATCCCGGGGTCGGGGGCGGGCGCCGCCACCGTGGCGCGGCCCGGCCGGCCGACCGCAGGGCCGGCGCTGCGCCGGCCCCGTTCGAGAGGTCAGCGCCGCCAGGGGCGCTGGCGGGCGTGGGGGGTCGGACGGTTCCACCATCGTCCGCTGAACCGCCAGGCCGGGTCGCGCTCGACGGGTGCATCCTCGGGCGTGGGGCGGGGCCAGGCGGCGGTGACGGCGGCCACGATGGCGGCCGCCTCCTCGTCGGTCGGGGTGGGATGGATCGAGCTACCGGTGCGGTCGTCGCTCACGTCTTCTCCTCAACAAGCTCTCAGAGGGGCACGTTGCCGTGCTTGCGCTTCGGGAGCTCCTCACGTTTGGACCGCAGCATCTCGAACCCGGCGATGACCTTGCACCGGGTGTCGGCGGGGTCGATGACGTCGTCGACGTAACCCCGCTCGGCTGCGATCCACGGGTTGGCGAAGCGCTCCTTGTACTCCTCGATCAGCTCGGCCCTGCGGGCCTCGGGGTCAGCTGCGGCCTGGATCTCGCGCCGGTAGACGATGTCGGTCGCCCCTTCGGGGCCCATGACCGCCAGCTCGGCCGACGGCCAGGCGAACGACAGGTCGGAGCCGATTCCCTTGGAGTCCATGACCACGTACGCCCCGCCGTAGGCCTTGCGGGTGATGACCTGGATTCGGGGCACGGTGGCCTCGCAGTAGCTGTAGAGGAGCTTGGCGCCGTGGCGGATGATGCCGCCGTACTCCTGGTCGACGCCGGGCAGGAAGCCGGGGACGTCGACGAACGTCAGCAGTGGGATGTTGAAGGCGTCGCAGGTGCGGACGAAGCGGGCCGCCTTGGAGGAGCTCTCGATGTCGAGCACCCCGGCCAGGACGAGGGGTTGGTTGGCCACGACCCCCACCGGATAGCCGTCGAGGCGGATGAAACCACACAGGATCGATCGGGCCCAGGCGGCGTGGTACTCGAGGAACTCGCCGTCGTCGGCGACCTCGGTGATCACCGACTTCATGTCGTAGGGCATGTTGGGGCTGGGCGGCATGAGGGCCGAGAGGGCGTCGCAGGGGCGCTTGGGGTCGTCGTCGGTCTCGTAGCGCGGTGGCTCCTCGATGTTGTTCGAAGGGAGGAACGACAGCAGGAAACGGACCTCGTCGAGGACGGCCTTCTCGTCGGCGGCGACGAACGTGGCGACCCCGGACCGCGACGAGTGGCTGCCGGCCCCGCCCAGCTCCTCGAGCGTCACCTCCTCACCGGTGACCGTCTTCACCACGTCGGGGCCGGTGATGAACATGTGCGACGTCTCGCGGACCATGAAGATGAAGTCGGTCATGGCCGGGCTGTACACGGCCCCGCCGGCGCACGGGCCCATGATGACGCTGATCTGAGGCACCACGCCCGACGCCTGGACGTTGCGGTAGAAGATGCCCCCGTAGCCATCGAGGCTGACCACGCCCTCGGGGATACGGGCCCCGGCCCCGTCGTTGAGGCCGATGCAGGGGGCCCCGACCGAGAGCGCCAGATCCATGAGCTTGTGGATCTTCTCGGCGAAGACCTCGCCCAGCGAGCCCCCGTTGATCGTGAAGTCCTGGCTGAACAGGAAGACCTTGCGACCGTCGATCGTGCCCCAGCCGGTGACGACGCCGTCGGTGTAGGGCCGATCCTCGGCCTCGGGGTGACGGGTCCGGGCCAGCATGTCGAGCTCGTGGAACGATCCCTCGTCGAGGAGGTGGTCGATCCGCTCCCGGGCCAGCATCTTGCCCTTGTCGTGCTGGCGCTGCACGGCCCGTTCGGGCCCGGCATGGAGGGCCTCTTCCTTGCGCTTCCGGAGGTCGGCCAGTCGCTCGCTGAGGGGATGATCTGCCACGCTCGGCAGGGTACTGCCAACGGGGCATCATGGCCCAGGTCGGTCGCATGGCGGTCTCGAAGGGACCGCCGACGCCGGGTTCGGCAATGGGGTTCCCGACCCCGAACGCACGTAGCGTGACCGGAATGGCGGTGCTGGGCAGGACGTTCGCGGCGTTGGAGCACAAGGAGTACCGGCGCTTGTGGTCGGGGTCGATGCTGGCCACGGTCGCCTTCATGATGTCGTTCATGCTGGTCCCCAGCGTGGCGTTCGAGATCACCGGCTCGAACGCCTCGGCCGGACTGGCCCAGATGGGTTCCGGCATCGGCATGCTCATCGTGTCACCGATCGGTGGGGTGGTCGCCGACCGTGTCCGCAAGAAGCCGGTGGTCGTCGCCGGTCAGGCTCTTCCCGGGCTGGTCATCCTCGTCGTCGGCATCCTGATCCTCACCGACCACATCACCGTCCCCATCCTCACCCTCGGCACCCTGATCATGGGACTCGGCTTCTCCTTCATGGGGCCGGCCCGCCAGGCGTGGGTGGCCGAGCTCGTGCCGACCCGGTCGCTGTCCAACGCCATCGCCCTCCAGCAGCTGGCGCAGAACATCGCCCAGGTCGGCGCCCCCCTGTTCATCGCCGTATTGGTGGGCACGGTGGTCGGCACCGGTGGGGCCTACCTCTTCATGGCCTCGGTGTTCCTGATCGTGCTGCCGCTCACCCTGTCGCTGCCCGACACCGTGCCCACGGCCGCCGGCCCTCGCCGATCGATGCGGGTCGAGTTGGCGGCCGGGGTGACGTATGTGTGGCGCGACCTCCGGCTCCGCACCCTTTGGCTGGGTTTCGTCGGCATCGTCGTCTGCGGTTTCGCCTTCCAGACCCTCCTGCCCGGCCTCCTGGAGCAGGAGCTGGGCCGCCAGCCGACCGAGATCGGGCCGATCTTCCTTGTCCTGGCGGTGGCGGGACTGGTCGTCAACCTCCCACTTGCGGCCGTCGTGGGCACCCGCTGGGCCGGTCCCAGCCTGGTGGTCACCGGCACCGTCCTGGCCATCGGGTTCGCCCTCCTCGCTGTCGTCCCCGGCTACGGGCTGGTGATGGCGGCCGCCATCCCGGTCGGGATCGGGCGATCGGGCTTCATGCTCGTCGCCACCGCCATGCTCATGTCCCACGCCGACACCGCCTACCACGGTCGGGTCATGTCGCTGGCCATGGTGGGCTTCGGGTCGCAGTCCCTCCTCGCCCCGGCGTGGGGGGCCATGGCCGACGCCCTCGGGGTTCGCCCCACGCTGGCGGTGATCGGAGTCGTGTCCGGCGCCATCACCTTCGCCGTCGGCCTGAGCTGGTTGCGGGCCCAGCGTCGCGTCGTCGACGGTGGGGAGTTCGGCCACGTCGCGGCGCCCAGCCCTGCGGGCTGATCGACCCCGGGCTGGAGATCGGCAGCGGGTCCGGGAACGGGCGGCGCTCGTCTCGGCCCGGCCGGCGCCGGACCGTATCGTGAGGGGGTGGATCTCCCGGTGAACCCTCCCGTCAAACCCATGCTGGCCAAGGCCGTCGACGGCATCCCGGAGCGCGACGACCTCGCCTTCGAGCCCAAGTGGGACGGCTTCCGTTGCATCGTGTTCCGCCACGGCGACGAGGTCGTCCTGGGGTCGCGCAACGAGCGGCCCCTGACCCGCTATTTCCCGGAGATGATCGAACCGATCCGCCGGATGCTGCCCGACCGGTGCGTCATCGACGGCGAGCTGTTCGTCGCCACCGACGACCACCTCGACTTCGACGGGCTCCAACAGCGGATCCACCCGGCGGAGAGCCGGGTCACGATGCTGGCCGAGAAGACACCGGCCGCCTTCGTGGGCTTCGACCTCCTGGCCCTCGGCGACGACGACCTCCGCCCCGCCCCCTTCGCCGAGCGGCGGGCCGCCCTGGAGGCCGTCATGGCCGACGTGGCGCCCCCCCTCCATCTGACGCCCGCCACCACCGATCACGGGGTGGCGGCCGAGTGGTTCCGGGTGTTCGAGGGCGCCGGGCTCGACGGGTTGATCGCCAAGCCCCTCGGCGACCCCTACGTGGAGAACAAGCGGACCCAGCTGAAGGTGAAGCACGTACGGTCCGCCGATGCCGTGGTCGCCGGGTTCCGGTGGCACAAGGACGGCCAGGGCGTCGGCTCCCTCCTCCTCGGGCTCCACGATGACGGCGGCACCCTCCACCACGTGGGGGTGGCGGCCAGCTTCACCGCCAAGCAGCGGACGGAACTGGTCGACGATCTGGCCGATCTGACCGAGGGAGCGCTGGCGGACCATCCGTGGCGGAGCTGGGCCGAGGCCGACGCCGCGGCCGAGGGCCGGATGCCGGGCGCCCCCCACCGTTGGAACGCCCAGAAGGACCACTCGTGGGTGCCGTTGCGCATCGAGCGGGTGGTGGAGGTCAAGTACGGCAGCACCCTCAACGGACGGTTCCGGGAGGTGACGAAGGTGCTGCGATGGCGTCCCGACAAGGATCCCGGCGACTGCGACTTCGCCCAGCTCGACGAGCCGGAACCCGTGGGATTGGGCGCTGTCCTCGGCGATCCGCCGGGAGCTCGACCCCAATCCCACAGTTCCTAGCTGAATCCGCCGGATGAACCGACTGGAGCGTGCCGCTCGGCATGATCCCGTACCTGGAGGCGACCGCTGTATCGCATCCACGTACTGTTGAGATCTGTCGCGCCCTGGGTGAAAAAAGTTCCCGCCCCGGTGCCGATTTCCGGGCCCTTGGGCAGATCTGCCCGGGGCGGTCGGGCCCGGGTAGCGTGACGGGGTGGCAGCCAACGAGGCGACGGTCGAGCTGGCCGGGCGCCAGCTGACGATATCCAGTCCCAACAAGGTGTTCTTCTCCAGGCGGGGAGAGACCAAGCTCGACCTGATCGACTTCTACCTCGCCCTCGAGGAGCCGTTGATGCGGATGATGGCCAACCGGCCGACGCTGATGCAACGCTTCCCCGACGGCGCATCCGGCAAGTCGTTCTACCAGAAACGGGTACCCAAGGGGGCGCCCGAGTGGCTGCGAACGACGGTGATGAGCACCCCCAACGGCACGACGTCGAACGCCCTGGTGGCCGACGACATCGCCCATCTGGCGTGGGCCGTCAACCTGGGGTGCCTCGGCTTCCACCCGTGGCCCATCCGGGCCGATGACCCGGGGGCGACCGACGAGCTCCGGATCGACCTCGACCCCTCCCCCGGCGTCGACTTCGACGACATCCGGGCCGCGGCCCGCAACGTGCGGGAGCTGCTCGACGAGCTGGCCCTGCGCTCGTTCGCCAAGACGACGGGGAGCCGGGGGCTGCACGTGTTCGTCCGCCTCGAACCCCGGTGGGACTCCTACGACGTGCGCCTGGCGGCCGTGGCCCTGGCCCGGGAGCTGGAGCGGCGCCACCCCGACCGGCTGACGGCGGCGTGGTGGAAGGAGGAGCGGGGGGAACGGGTGTTCATCGACTTCAACCAGAACGCCCCCCACAAGACCGTGTTCGGCACGTGGAGCGTCCGATCCCGGGTGGGAGCCCAGGTCAGCACCCCGATCGCCTGGGACGAGCTCGACGACGTCGAGCCCGACCACCTCACGATGCCCGAGGTGGTGGCCCGGGTCGAGCGCGATGGCGACCCTTGGGCCGACATGTTCGCCTCACCACCCTGCTCGCTCGAGCCGCTGTTGGCCATGCACCAGCGCGACCGGGAGGCCGGCCTGGGCGACGCCCCGTGGCCGCCGGTCTACCCCAAGATGCCCCACGAGCCGTCGCGGGTGGCGCCCAGCCGGGCCAGGAAGGGCTGACCGCTCGGGCGTGCCCGGGGCGCGTCTCCCGCGTGTCGTCGACGAGCGGGGCCGGATCGGCTCGTGCGACCGTGGCGCCCCGCCGGAGATCCCTGGCGGAGTGGCGTCGCCTTTGCCGGGGGACCGCCCGCGGCGGTGGCCGGCGGCGACGCCGTGGGATCACACCAGCGGGGCACCAACCGACAGCGTAGTCGAACATGTGTTCGGTCTCAAGGCCGGCCGCCACGGCCTTCACGAAGCACCGGCGACCGTCGGCCAGCCGTCAGGGGGCGATCAGGCGCTTCTCCATCATCCCCACCCGGTGCGTGGGGTCGCCCTCCGGTTCGAACTGGGCCACCATCTCGAAGCCGAACAGGTCGTGGAACCGCAGCGACCGCGGATTCGGCGGCTCCGTGTTGACCTCGGCGCACAGCACCGGCTCGCCCTCGTCCCGGGCCCAGGCCTCGAACTCCCGGTAGAGCGCCGGCCCCCACCCCGCCCCTCGGGCACCCTCGTCGATCGCCACCCGGTCGACGTAGGCGAACGACGCGTGCAGTTCCGAGAACCAGGCGAAGTTGGGGCTGCTGTAGGGGCAGACCTCCGTCATCCCCACCAGGAACGCCACCACCCGGTCGTCGACCTCGACCACCCGGAGGTACGAGGCCCAGTCGAGGAACTGGTCGAGGGTGACCCGGTCCAACGGGCCCACCTCGGGCTGACAGGCGGCGTTGAGGGCGATGACGGCCTCGGCGTCGGCGGGTCGCATCGGTCGGATCATGGGCGGGCCTCCGCCAGCTTCTCGGTACGGCGGATCAGATCGTCGGCGTCGAGCAGGGCGGCCGCCGCCGCCAGACCCGGTCCGGGAGCCGACCACCGGAGCTCGTCGACACTCACGATGGTCGGTGCGTCGATCTCGAGGGTCGCCAGCCGCCGGTACAGCAACGCCTCCTCGAGATGGTCGGTGAGCGTCCTGGCCAGCTTGGCCCCGCCCCGCACCGTGATGTCCCACTGGCCGGCGGCCGGGGGGATGTGCTCGATGTGCCCGTAGCGGAACAGCACCGCCGCCGCCGTCTTCGCCCCCCAGCCGGGAAGTCCGGGGAACCCGTCGGCCGAGTCGCCGACCAGGCCCAGGTAGTCGGGGATCGACTCGGGCCGCACCCCATACTTCTCGATCACCTCGGCCACCCCGAGCATCTTGTTGTTGCGCCGGTCGAACTGGACGACCCGTCGGTCCTGGACGCACTGGGCCAGATCCTTGTCGGGGGTGCACAGCAGGACCCGGTCGACCCGATCGTCGGCCGCCGCCACGGCCGCAATCGAGGCCATCGCGTCGTCGGCCTCGTGCTCGACCATGGGGAACGTGGCCACCCCGATCGCCATCAGCCCCTCTTCGAGCGGGCCGAACTGGTCGGTGATCGCCGGGTCGAGCCCCGAACCGTCCTTGTAGCCCTCGAACAGGTCGTTGCGGAACGACTCGATCACATGATCGGTGGCCACCCCGATGTGGGTCGCCCCCTCCTCCAGCATCGAGAGCATGCCCCGGACCACCGCCCGGGCCCCGCCCACCTCGAGACCGTCGGCGTTGATGTGGGACGGTCGGGCGAAGAACTGGCGGAAGAGCTCATAGGTGCCGTCGACGACGTGAACATCCACCCGCCCATCTTGCCAGGCGCCGTCGCCCGCCGCGCACCGACCCGCCAGCCTCCACCTTCGCTCGGCACCGGTGATGTTCCACCGCCGGCGGGGCGCCTCAGAGGGTGAAGGCCATGTCGTCGACGAGGGCCCCGGGCAGTCGGTAGCTGGCCGAGGAGCGTCGCTCGTAGGTACTGGGGTCGAGGATCGTCTCGGCCCGGTCGGTCAGCGCCACCAGGTTCGATCCGAGGAGGTGGTAGGCGGTGTCGTCGAAGCGGAGCACGTTGGCGGGGGCCACGATCTCCCCCTTGTCGACCCAGAACGTGGCGAACCGGGTCATGCCGGTCGTGCGGCAGGCCGCCCGGTCGGAGAAGTTCAGGTACCACAGGTTGCCCACGTAGAGGCCGGTGCCGAGCTCGTCCAGCACGTCGTCGGGGGCCAGCGAGCCAGGGGCCATGGCCACCGACTCGGGGGCCTCCCACCGGCTCGCCCCGTTGGTCTCCGTCCCGTACTCGACGGCCGAGCGGGGCGACACGAGATGGTGGCGGTAGGCGCCCCCGTCGATGAGGACGACCTCGTCGGGCCGGAGGAAGCCCTGTTCCTGGAAGTTGGGCGCCACCCCGTTCGCCGTGTCCTCGCTGATCGTGACCGACGGAGCGAGGGTCGCCCCCTCGGTCACCATCCGCAGCAGGGGGGTCTGCTTGGTGCGGTGGGCCTTCAACCCGAAACCGCCCCAACTCATCATGTCGATCAGCTCGGACAGTGCGGCGGGGGCGAGGTAGGTGCGGTAGTGGCCCGGGCGGAGATCGACCGGGGGACGGGCCAGGGCCTCGAGCTGGCGGCCCGACCACTCGACCTTGGCTGCGAACTCGGCCTCCTCCCACCGCCGCCCGGCGTAGAGGTTCTTCACCGCCTTGTCGGCCCGGAGGTAGAAGCTCCAATCGAAGTTGAAGGTGGCCGACTGATGCCAGTTGCGCTGGCCGAGCGAGTTGGCGAACCCGCTGAACGTGTCACCGGCGGCGTAGATGCCGACGAGGTCCTTGCCGATGGCGGCGGCTCGGATGTCGCCGATGGCCTGGGAGGGATCGGGCATGTCGCCGTCGTTGACCTGCTCGGTCGACGCCGCGTCGGTGGCGTACGCCAGGTAGGGGTCGGGCGGGACGAGCCGGCGACGATCCCGGAGCTCACCCAGCACGGTGCCGAGGCGGGCCCGGTCGACCTCCGGGTCCTCGGCCAGCTGGATCGATGCCCCGGCGTGGGTGTCACCCTCGATGAGATCGACGCTCAGCGCGCGCTGCCTGACCGACCCGGCCTGGCGGACGGCGTCGCCATTGAACCGCACGAAGTCGGAGTTCTCCCCCTCGAGCGATGCCGTGAGGATCTCGTCGCCCCGGAGCTGGCCGGTGGCCCACCGCACCAGTTCGTCGAAGTAGTCCTGGGACGACGCCACCATCGCCGGGGCGACGGCGGGGGCGACGGCGGTCGGGTCGGCGGTCATGCCTCGCCCCCGAACACCTCGACCTGGGCGAACCGGCACGCCGGCGAGGCATGGCCGGTGCCGACCTGCTGATTCGGTTCGCCCTTGCCACAGTTGGGGGTGCCCATCACGGTGAAGCTGTCGGCGTCGGCCACACCGGTCAGGTTGCGCCAGAACGTGGCCGAGATGCCCCGGTAGCCGGGGTTGCGGACCACCGGTCCGAGTTCGCCGTCGACGATCAGCTGGCCGTACTCGCAGCCGAACTGGAACTTGTTGCGGCTGTCGTCGATCGACCAGGAGTTGTTGGTCTGGAGGTAGACACCGTGTTCGACACCGGCGATCAGCTCGGCCAACGATGACTCCCCCGGCTCGACGTTGAGGTTGGCCATCCGGTCGATCGGGGGCCGGTTCCAGCTGCAGGCCCGGGAGTTGGCCACGCCGGGGATCCCGGCCCGGGCCTGCGACAGCGCCCCGCCCAGGGGACGCTCGAGGATCCCGTTGCGGATCAGGTGGGTCCGTTCGGCCCGGGTGCCGTCGTCGTCGAAGCCGTAGCTGGCGAGCTGGCCCGCCACGGTCGGGTCGAAGGTGACGTTGAGGAGGTCGGAACCGTAGCGGTAGCTCCCGAACATGTCGGGGGTGACGAAGCTCGTGCCGGCGTAGTTCCGTTCGTCGCCCAGTATCCGGTCGAGCTCGAGGGGGTGACCGATCGACTCGTGGATCTGGAGCACCATCTGGTCGGGGGCCAGCACCACGTCCATGATCCCATCGGGGCAGTTGGCGGCGACCAGCAGTTCCAGGGCCTCCCGGGCGATCCGTTCGGCCGTGCCGTCGAAACCGTGCCGGTCGAGCACCTCCCGGCCGCCCTGACCGACGAAGGCACCCCGACCGTATGACCGCATCTGGGTGTTCGAACCCTCGTTGGCGGTGGCCAGCAGGGTGGGGTAGGTGTTGCGGAACCGCTGTTCGATGCGACCACCACCGGAGGTCAGCAGCAGCGTGTCGGTGTCGAGACGACCGAGGCCGGCGAGGCGGTCGACGATCCGTTCATCGATGGCCATGGCGGCGTCGGCGGCCATGAGCAGGGCGACCCGGTCGGCCAGCGTGGTGGTGTCCCACGGATCGGCGACCGGGGAGACGTAGCTGCCGACCGTGTGCTCGAGGGGCGGATGATCGAGCACGCTGTGGCCGGCGGTGGCGGCCGCCCAGTGCCGGGCCCGCTCCACCGCCGCCGCCACGCCGGGACCGGACAGGTCGGAGGTGGCGGCGTAGCCGTGGCCGCCGCCGGCCCACACGGTGATCATGACCCCCGAGTCGTGGGTGGTGGTGACAGGTTCGAGGACGCCATGGCGGACGGCGAGATGCTCGCCCCGTTCCTCGCTGTAGCGGATCGAGGCGTACTCGACGTCGGAGGGAAGAGCCGACCGGAATCGCTCCTCCAGTCGGTCCAGGGTGCCACTGTCAGCGATCGACATGAACCAAGCCTAATAGGACAAGCGGCACTGCATCTCCCGGCTCGCCGGCTGACCGGCCGGGGTCAGGTTACGGCGACGACCCAGGCGCCCAGCATCATGGTGGTGGCCAGCTGCCCGGCCAGCAGGAGGCGGAGGTTGGTGACCGCCTCGGTTCGCACCTTGGCGAACTCCCCTGCCACGTCGCCCTTGAACCCCATCATGTCGCCCCGCAGCTCGGCCATGTCGCCCCGCAGCTCGGCCATCTCGCCCCGCAGCTCGGCCGAGAGGATCCGCAGATCCCCCGACGTGGCGAGTTGGTCGTAGTCCAGTGGTGGCATGGCTTCCATGGCGATGGCGGCCAGCCGCTGGTCGCCGAGAGCCTGTTCGAAGGCCCGCCGAAGGTCGAGCCGGTCGTTCTCACTGACAGTCATTGTGCTCTCGTTCCCGTGACGCTGACAAGCAGCGATCGAGCGATACGGGAGTGCCGACTCCGACGGAGGAGATCGTAGCGATGGCCGGTGACATCGAAGGGCGGTGACATCGAACCGGCAGGACGGCTCGCCGCCGAGCGAGAGAAATCGCTAAAGGTGTCGGACGGCATGGGCCGATGGGACTACATGACCGAACCCGCCGTGATCGATCTGACCTCCCGCCTCGACGCCGCCCGCTACCAGGTGTGGCTCGAGCGGGCCGCCCGCCGGACCAGCCATCCCGGGGTCCGCCGTCTCATCGCCGACGTGTCGGCCGAGCTGCGGGCCCTCGGCCCCGTCGACCGCGAGCTGGAGTCGGTGGTGCTGGGAGCGCTGGCTTCCGTGGCCGCCGCCCTCGACGTCGAGCGGCTCCGGGCCCGGCGGGCCCATCCCGCCGCTGGCCTCCGCCTGATCGACGCCGGGCCTGTGGCCGGCCGCCGCCGCCGCGACCGATGGGGCGGGGCAGTAACCTCGGCCCCATGGCTCGCAAACTGGCAACCGAGGACCTCGTCGAGCTGGACGAGCTCCTCGACTTCGTGCGCCTCCGCCACCACTGGGTCCTGACCACCCTGCGGGCCGATGGCCGCCCCCAGGTGTCACCGGTGACCGGCGGCGTCAACCCGGAGGGCCGGCTGGTGATCTCCACGTATCCCCAGCGCGACAAGGTCCACAACCTCGACCGCGACCCCCGGGTCAGCATCTGCGTCCTCAGCGACCACTTCGGGGGGGCCTGGGTCCAGGTCGACGGGCGGGCCACGGTCACCCACGTACCCGAGGCCGTCGAGGGCATGGTCGACTACTACCGGGCGGTGTCGGGCGAGCATCCCGACTGGGACGAGTACCGCCAGGCCATGGTCCGTCAGGGCAAGTGCCTCATCACGGTCGAGGTGGAGCGCTGGGGCCCGATCGCCACCGGGGGCTTCCCCCCCAGCCTGGCCACGATCGACGAGCTGGTCGAAGCGAACCTCCATGGTGGGCCCGAGGCCGTCGACCACACCGCGGTCGACGAGGCGGCGGGCGACGAAAGCGACGACTGGGACGACGACGAGCGACCCCTCGACGAGGAGGAGTAGCGGTCGGGCCACCGAGGAGCCGTGGGCGTCTCCCGAGCGGCCCCTCCGGCCGCCTCTCAGGCCACCGCAGCCCGTAGGACACCGAGATCGGCCCGGCGGCGATGATGCGCCGTCGCCTCCTCGATCGCCCGGGCGGCCCGCAGCACGCCCAGGTCGCCCCACGGCTTGCCGACGAGCTGGGCCCCCACCGGCAGCCCGGCCTCCGTGAAGCCCGCGGGGAGCGACAGTGCCGGCAGCATGAACGACGTGATGCGGCAGTTGCTCCGCATCCAGTCGAGGTAGGTGGGCATCGGGGTTCCCGCCACCTCGGTGGGGTACTCGACGTCGACCGGGAACGGCGACACCTGGGTGACCGGACCGATCAGCAGGTCGTAGCGCTCGAAGAACCCGATGGCCCGCTGCCACAGCCGGTTGGCGGTGGTGTAGGCCCGGCCCACCTCGTCGGCGCCCAGCGTCCGACCACGTTCGACCTCGCTCTGGAAGGTCTCCTTGGTGGCGGCCAGCTGGTCGGCGTCGAGGGCGGACCCCCAGCCGGTGGCGAACAGGAACGCCCGGAGGGTGGTGAAGCACTCGTCGGCCCCCTCGAAGTCGGGCTCGGCCAGCTCCACCGTCCAACCGAGCTCGGCCACGTCGGCGATGAACCGCTCCAGCACGGCGCTGACGTCGCCCTCCACCGGGAGACCGCCCAGCGTCGGGCTCCACGCCACCCGGAGGGTGTCGACCGGGTCGAGGGTCGACGGCAGGTCGAGGGGGCGGGAGAGCGGGTCGCGCACGTCGGGGCGGGCCATGACCCGGAGGAGGAGGTGGAGATCGTCGACGGTGCGGGCCATCGGCCCGTCGATCGACATGGTGTGCCACGGGTTGCCGGGCCCCGGGCGGGGAACGACCCGGGGCGAGGTCCGGAACCCGACGACGTTGTTCCACGCCGCCGGGTTGCGCAGTGAGCCCCCGGCGTCGCTGCCGTCGGCGATCGCCACCATCCCGGTGGCCAGCGCCGCCGCCGCCCCGCCCGACGACCCACCGGCGGACCGGGCGGGATCGTAGGGGTTGGTGGTGACCCCGTAGACCGGGTTGAAGGTGTGCGACCCCACGCCGAACTCGGGGGTGTTGGTCTTGCCGATGGCCACGGCTCCCGCCGCCCGGAGGCGGGACACGAGCAGGCTGTCGGCGGTCGGGCGGTTCCCGGCGAACAGGGGGGAGCCGTAGGTGGTGACGAAGTCGGCGGTGTCGGTCAGGTCCTTGTGGGCGGTGACCAGACCGGCCAGGGGGCCGGGATCGAAGCCGGCGGCGATCGCTTCGTCGACGGCGGCGGCGCGTCGTTCCGCCACCGCCGGATCGAGGGCGACGACGGCGTTGACACGGCTATTGACCTCGCTCACCCGGTCCAGGTGGGCGGCCAAGAGCTCACGGGCGGAGATCTCCCTCGCCGCCACCATGGCCCGCTGTCGCCGGGCTGGAAGGTCACATACCGATTCGGACATCGGGCCATGGTTCCACCGGGCCCGGCCCTGCGCAATCGGGGCCCGGTGCCGGCCCGCCGGGGCGCGACCGGCTTCGATCGCAGCGGTGGCCGTCAGGCGTCGACGTCGCCCCGCACCAGGCGGCGGTAGAGATCGGCGTAGAGGCCACCGTCAGCCACCAGCTGGCGATGGTTGCCCCGCTCCACCGGCCGGCCACCGTCAAGGACGAGGATCTGGTCGGCCTCGACGATGGTCGAGAGCCGATGGGCGATCACGATGGCCGTGCGACCGGCCAGAGCCTTCGACAGGGCCTCCTGCACCAGCGCCTCGTTCTCCGAGTCGAGGTGGCTGGTGGCCTCGTCGAGGATGACGACCGCCGGATCCTTCAACAGCATGCGGGCGATCGAGAGCCGCTGTTTCTCACCGCCCGACATCCGGTAGCCCCGCTCGCCCACGATGGTGTCGAAGCCGCCGGGGAGGCTCTCGATCAGGTCGAGGATGCGGGCCGACCGACAGGCGTCGATCACCTCGGCGTCGGTGGCGTCGGGCTTGGCGTAGCGGAGGTTGTCGCCGATCGACTCGTGGAAGAGGTGAGGGTCCTGGACGACGACCCCGATCGCCTCCCGCAGGGAGGCCTGGGTCAGCTCCCGGACGTCGTGGCCGTCGAAGCGGACGGCTCCCTCGGTGACGTCGTAGAGGCGAGGCACGAGCGAGGTGATCGTCGTCTTGCCCGCCCCGGACGGCCCGACGATGGCGACGAGCTGGCCCGGTTCGATGGTGAAGTCGACACCCCGCAGCACGGGGACGACGTCGGCCTCGGATTCGGTGGAGCCGGGGGTCTCGAGGCCGGGGACGATCATCTCGTCGGACCGGGGATAGCGGAACGTGACGTTGCGGAACTCGATCCGACCCCGGGGCTCGGTGAGCTCCACGGCGTCGGGGGCGTCGACCAGGGGACTGGGGGCATCGAGGACCTCGAACACCCGGTCGAACGACACGAGGGCGGTCAACACGTCGATCCTGGCGTTCGTCAACCCGGTGAGCGGCATGTAGATGCGGCCGACGAGCAGGCCCATGGCCGCCAGCTGGCCGACGGTGAAAGAGCCGTCGATGGCGAAGAGGCCGCCGAGGCCGTAGATGAGGGCCGTGCCGATCGACCCGAGGAGGGCGAGCATCGTCATGAAAGCCCGGGTGAAGATCGCCGACCGCACCCCGATGTCACGGACCCGGGACGCCCGGTCGGCGAACAGGTGCAGCTCGTCGTCGCCCCGCCCGAAGAGCTTGACCAGCAGGGCCCCCGACACGTTGAACCGCTCGGTCATCGTCGTGTTCATCTTGGCGTTGAGGTCCATCGACTCCCGGGTGATCGACTGCTGGATCCGGCCGATCCGGCGGTACGGCAGGACGAAGAACGGGGTGAGCACGAGGGCGAGCAGGGTCAGTCGCCACTCGAGCACGAACATGGCCGCCAGCGTCGTCACCAGGGTGATCACGTTGGACACGACGGTGCCGAGGGTGGCGGTGAGGGCCCGTTGGGCGCCGATCACGTCGTTGTTGAGCCGGTTGGTCAGGGCCCCGGTCTGGGTGCGGGTGAAGAAGGTGAGCGGCAGCTTCTGCACATGGTCGAACAGGGCTACCCGCAGGTCGTAGATGACACCCTCGCCGATTCGGGACGACCAGTACCGTTCGAACAGCCCGACGACGCCGGAGAGGAGGGCGGCCCCGACGATGGCGGCGGCGTAGAGGCCGAGCAGGCCCCGGTCCTGGCCGGGGATGGCCCGGTCGATGATCCGTCCGAACAGGATCGGAGGCACCAGACCCAGGACGGCGTCGATGACGACGGTGGCCAAGAAGCCAACGACGAGCGAGCGGTAGGGGCGAGCGAAGCGCCACACCCGCAGCGCCGACCGGCGATCGATGGTGGCGTGTTCGACCGAGCTGGAATCCCTCGGCCACATCATGTGCATCGCCATCATCACCACAACGTTAGAGGGGGCGGTGGGTGCCGCACCCACCCGCGAGCGGGGCGCCGCCGCCCGCGTCGGTCTTCGGCAGCTACCAGCGGGCCGGGAGCCCGGTCACGTAGTGCTGGGGATAGCGGCGGTGCTCCCACACCAGGAGCGCACCGGTGGTATCGACCACGACGTGGCCGTCGAGCGTGGCCCGGATCCGCTTGGCCGTCGGCTCGACGTGGCCGTCGTCGGGGAGGCCCGATGGGGGCGAGGCTGCCATCGCCTCGCGGTGGTGGGGCTCACCGGCTCGACCCGGACCGGAGCTTGCCACGCTCCGCATCACGATCTTACGCCCCGTGACCGTCGGCAGGCGTAACATGTGGTGGATGGAGGCGTGGCAGTTCGATCCGTTCCGCGGGGACGATGACCTTCGACGCGCCCATCGGGCCCTCCACCGCGGGGAGTGGGACACGGTCGTCGACCTCGTCCGCCCCGACCGTCTCGGCTGGATCCTCCAGGAGACGCTGACCAGCGAGGAGGCCGCCGTCGAGACGGTCGTGTTCGAGCGCCTGACCGCCAGGTGCGACGCCGCCGAGGCTGTGTCACTCCTCGGAGGAGCCCTCGTTCGTGACGGGTGGGTGCTGCTGGCGGCCTCGGTCGACGACCCCGGCGCTCTCGACGCCGCCGTGGCCCGTCTGGAGGAGGCCGAGGCCACCCTGCGCCGGGCCGTGCTGATGCGGCCCGCCCTGGCCGACCCCTGGGTCCATCTCCTGTCGAGCGGGCGGGCCCTCGGCCTGAACCTGGAGGAGCTCAGGGGCCGGTTCGAGAACCTCCACAGCCGGGTTCCGTTCCGACCGGACGGCTGCCGTCAGTACGTCCTCGGCCTCAGCGCCCGCGCCGGGGGCGTCGACTCCGCCATGTTCGACTTCGCCCGGTGGCTGGTGCGGGAGGCGCCACCGGGCTCGCCGGCCCGGGTGGCGCTGCCCATGGCCCACCTCGAGCACGGCCTCGGACCGGAGTGCCAGGTCAGCCTCACCGAGCATCTCACCATCCCGGAGACGGTGGCCGAGCTGGTTACGGCGTGCGATGCCTTCCTGGCCCGATCGCCCCGCCGGGCCGGACCCGAGCAGCTGCTCACGCTGAACACCTTCGCCCTCGCCCTCACGGTCGACGACCACGAGACGGCCCGCCTGGTGACCGAGGTCTACGCCCGCATCGACGGTCGGGCCACCGCCTACCCGTGGACGCTCTACCAGGACGAGGACATCATGGCCGTCTTCCACGAAGTCAGGGAGACCCAGCTCGACAACGCCGTACGCCACCGGTGAGCGGCCCCCGACCGACGTAGGATCAGGCGATGAGCTCAGCAGCCAACGGCGGGGCGGCGACGGCCGACCACGATCTCGTCATCATCGGTGGCACCGCGGGGGCGCTCTCGGTTGCCATCTCGTCCCAGCGTTCCGGTCTCCGCCTCATCCGCATCGTCGCCCCCGGTGGCGAGGTCGCCTTCCCCACCCTGGTCGGCGAGGAACGCCTCGACGTGGGCTACGGGGAGACGGTCACGGCCATCGATCTGGTCGACGACGGGATGCTGGCCGTCACCACCTCGAAACGGACCTACACCGCCCGGGCGGTGATGGTGGCCCAGCGGTCGGCTCCGGCCCCCGACTGGAAGCCTCCGCTGCCGGTGACGGCGGGCGAGCGGATCCACGTCGGCGAACTGCCCGACGTCGTCGACGACAAGGACATCCTGGTGGTGGGGACGACCGATCACGCGGTGGAGATCACCACCGCCCTCGCCCGGCGGGGTGGACGGGTCGTTCTGGCGGCCGGGGGCATGGATCCCGCACTCCTGTCCCCCGCCGGGGAGAACATGCTGCGGCGCCTGGAGCGGGAACGGAAGGCGACGCTCCTCTACCGCTCGGTGCCCGACTCGATCGGTGAGGTCGGGGGCTTTCCCATGGCCTACTTCAACGACCGCCGCACCCCCGACCTACAGTTCGACGAGGTCGTGTTCGCCCCGCCCCGCTCCATGCAGGATCCGTCCTCGTTGGGGGCGACCGAGGCCGCCCTGGTCTCGAACCGGGTGTGGTTCCTCGGGTCGGACGACGACGGCCGCAGGGTGCCCGTCTCCCCCGGGTGGCGAATCGGGCTCGACATCGCCCGGGCCTGCTTCCCGGAGCTCGAGGTGGGCGAGCCCACCCCGCCCACCCATCGCCGACGCCATCACACCGGCGCCATCGAGGAGCTGCGGAGCGAGCACTACAACGCCACGATCTCGCGCTTCGAACCGACCCACTCCGACCTGTGGGTGCTGCGGGTCAGACCCGATGGCGGCGACGCCTCCCACCTGCCGGGCCAGTACGCCTCGCTCGGGCTCGGCTACTGGGAGGACCGGATCGACGACGCCAGGGATCCGGGGCTCGACGACAAGTGGGAGAAGCTGATCCGGCGCTCGTACTCGATCTCGAGCCGGATCTTCGACCAGCACGGCTACCTGGCCGACGACACCGGCGGCGACGAGCTCGAGTTCTACATCGTCCTCGTTCCCCCCACCGACGACAACATCCCCGCCCTCACGCCCCGCCTGGCCCTCAAGCGCCCCGGCGACCGGATCTACCTGGGGCCGAAGGTGGCGGGCCGCTACACCCTCGACCTGGTCACCGACCCCGAGGCCACGGTGCTGTTCCTGTCGACCGGCACCGGCGAGGCGCCGCACAACGCCATGGTGGTGGAGCTGTTGCGCAAGGGCCACACCGGTCCGATGGTGTCGGCCGTGTCGGTGCGCAAGTGGGCCGATCTCGGCTACATCGACAAGCACCGGACGCTGGAGCGGCGGTACCCCAACTACCACTACCTGCCGATGCCGACCCGCGAGGACGACGTGCCCAAGCGGTACATCCAGGACCTGATCGCCGACGACGTGTTCACCACCGAGTTCGGGGTGCAGCTCGACCCGGCCCGGACCCACGTCTACCTCTGCGGCAACCCGGCCATGATCGGCCTGCCGGAGGGCGAGGGCGACGACGGCCCCACGTACCCCGAGACCACGGGCGTCGTCGAGCTCCTGTCCGAGCGGGGCTTCACCCTCGACCGGCGGGGCGAGCCGGGCAACATCCACTACGAGGAGTACTGGTAGGGCGGGTTCCCCGATCGTCTCCGCTGTCAAGTCGTCGGGGATGCCCCTTGTGCGGTCGTTGAGTGGGACGTCCACGGCGAGAGTGAGCAGCACGGCCACGGTCGACCTACGCCGCCCGGTTGAGGCGTCAGGGAGCCCGGGACCACACCCCGGGCGCCACGTCGCCGCTCGGGCGAGGACGTGACTAGCGTGCCTGCCATGACGGGACCGCTCGAGAACGTGAAGGTGGTTGAGCTGGGATTGTGGCTGGCCGGTCCGGCCTGTGCCGCCATCCTGGCCGACTGGGGTGCCGACGTCGTCAAGGTCGAGCCCCTCGACGGCGATCCGTTCCGGGGTTACGCCTACATGTTCGGCGGCCACAACAATCCCCCGTTCGAGCTCGACAATCGGGGCAAGCGGTCCATCGCCGTCGATCTCCGTTCCGATGAGGGGCGACGGGTGGGACTCGACCTCCTGGCCGATGCCGACGTGTTCGTGACCAACTACCGACCCGGCGGTCTCCAACGATTGGGCCTCGACTGGGACTCCCTCCACGCCCACAACCCACGCCTGGTCTACGCCTCGCTCACCGGCTACGGGCTCGACGGGCCCGAGCGCGACCGCGCCTCCTACGACATGGGCGCCTACTGGTCGAGGGCGGGCGTGGCCGCCGCCCTCACCGTCGAGGGCCAACCGCTCCCCTACCAGCGGGGTGGGATGGGTGATCACATGGCCGGGATGGCCACCGCCGGCGGTGTGGCGGCCGCCCTGTTCCAGCGCGACCGCACCGGTGTCGGCATCCTCGTCGAGACCTCTTTGCTACGCACCGGCATGTACCAGATCGGAACCGACCTGAGCACCAACGTGCGGCTGGGCACAACGACGGCGGCCACCCCCGTCCATCGCACGCCGAACCCCCTGCTGACCGGCTATCAGGGCGCCGATGACCGATGGTTCTGGTTGCTCTGCCTCGAGGGTGACCGCCACTGGCCCCGACTCGTCGCCGCCCTCGACCGTCCCGACCTCGACGACGACGCACGCTTCGCCACGATGGAGGGACGGTCGACCAACGCCGAGGCGGTGTGCGCCGAGCTCCAGGCGATCTTCCGCACTCGATCGCGGGACGAGTGGGGTGAGACCTTCGACCGGGAAGGCGTGTGGTGGGCCCTGGTCCAGCACACCCACGATCTGGTCGACGATCCGCAGGCCATCGCCGCCCGGGGCTTCGTCGACCTGCCTGTCGCCGACGGCCCGTCCGTCCGCACCGTGGCCACACCGGTCGACTTCGACGGCCGATCGTGCGAGATCCGCCACCCCGTGCCCGAACTGGCCGAGCACACCGAAGAGATCCTGCTGGGGCTCGGCCGTAGCTGGGAGGACATCGCCGCCCTCAAGACCGCCGGCGCCATCCGGTGAGCACAACCTCCGGGCACGGCTCCGGCCGGCCGCTCACACCGCCTGGACTGCGCCGTCGGCGGCGGGGTCGGCGCCCCCGTCGAGGCGGCTGCCGCTGATCCGGATCCCGTGGACCCAGGCGAAGTCGTGGGTCCGGGGGCTACGGATGATCTCGTAGCCCTCGGCCGCCAGGGAATCGGTCACCGACCACGGCACCCCGTTGGCCACGTCGATGGCGTCGCTGGTGCCCGACACCCGGGGTGCCGACACCGCCTCGAGCATGGTCATACCGTGGTCGATCACGTTGAGCAGCACCTGGGTGACCCCCATGGCGATCTGGGTGCCACCGGGGGCGCCGACCACGATCCGCGGGTCGTCGCCGTCGAACGCCATCGTGGGGCACAGGGAGCTGAAGCGGCTCTTCCCCGGGGCCAGGCTGTCGGCATGACCGGGCCGGGGGTCGAACACCGCCATGCAGCCGTTGTACATGAACCCCAACCCGTCGGTGATCACCCCCGACGGCATGCCGAGCGAGTGGGTCATCGACGCCGCGTTGCCGTCACGGTCGACCACCACCACATGGGTGGTGTCCCTCGGCTCGTAGGCCAACCGGGTCACCCGGGCCCGCTCGCCGGCCCGCACCGACCCGGCGTGAGCTGCGGCGTGCTCGGCCGACAGCAGCCGTTCGAGGGGCACGTCGACGAGGGCGGGGTCGCCCACGAAATCGTCCTTGTCGGAGGTGGCCCGCTTCATCACCTCCGTCACGGTGCGGACGTAGTCGACGGTGTTGTGACCCATCGCCACCAGGTCGAAGTGCTCGAGGACGTTGAGCATCTCCAGCACCATCACCCCACCGCCGGGTGGGTGGTTGGTGGCGATCCCGAGACCCCGATAGGTCCCCGTGAGGGGATCGTTGTGGGTGGTGCGGTAGGCGGCCAGGTCCTCCTCGCCCAGCAGGCCCCCGTTGGCCGCCATGTCCTCCACGATCCGCTCGGCCAACCGCCCGGTGTAGAAGGCGTCGGCCCCCTCGGCGGCGACGATGCGCAGAGTGTCACCCAGGTCTCGGTTGACGACGACGTCGCCCACCCGCTTGTGGCTGCCGTCCGGCCGGAAGTAGATGTAGCGCCCGGTGGCGGAGAACCCGAGACGGTCGAGGTTGTCGGCCCGGCCCATCGTCGCCCCCTCGGCCCACCAGCCGGCCACGTGGGGGCGGACCACGAAGCCCTCGTCGGCCCAGCGGATGGCGTGGCTGACGATCTCGGCCCAGTCCTTGACCCCCCACAGGGTCTGGGCCTCGAAGTAGGCGCGCATCGACCCGGGGGTGGCGATGGCCTGATAGCCGACGTCGTTGACGTGGCCCTCGAGCACGAACCCGAACCCGTCCCGGGTCTCGCCGATCACCAGGTCCTCCCACTGGTCGGGCCTGGTGGCCAGCGGCGATTTGGCGTGGAAGTCGATGCAGCGGTGGACCCCACGGTCGGGGAGGTGGACCTGGAGGTTCCCGAAGCCGGCGATGCCGCACATCTGGGGGTCGACCACTCCCGCCACCAGCCCGGCGGCGATGGCGGCGTCGACCGCGTTGCCCCCGGCCCGCAGCACCGCCGCCCCCGCCTCCACCGATTCGGGCTGCGCCGCCACCACCATCCCGTGCTCGTATCGGGCCATCGTGTCCCCCTCCTTGCGCTCCCCGCATCATGGCAACCCGAGGGCGTCTCCTGCCAGGGAACGGGTCATCGGTCGGCCGCGACACCGGGCTGCCGATGATCAGTGGCCGCCGGCGTCGAGTCTGGAACGTCCGGGTCGGCGGGCGATGATGGCCGCGGTGTCGCCGGGCCAGTCCCAGAAACGACCGGTGGTCGTCGACGCCGCCAGGAGGGCGCGCAGCTCACCGATGAAGCCGTCGAGCTGGTCGCCGAACAGATGGGGAGCGGCGTACGACATCGAGAGGGCGGCGTGGTCGGGATCGTGGACCACCAGGACCAGGGCCCCGCCGGGCTCGAGCAGATCGTAGACGGCTTCGGCCACCGCCAGGCGATCCGTCCGGTGGAAGGACTGCCCGAAGGTCACCAGACGCATCGGCGCCAGCCCGAGGGAAGCGATGTCCTCGGCCCGGGCCTGCACGAACTCGATGTGCTCGATCCCGGAGGCCGCGGCGTGCCAGCGTGCCTGATCCAGCATCGCGGCGTCGGGGTCGAGCGCCGTGACGCCATCGACGAGTCCGGCAAGCTGGACGGCGAGCACCCCCGGACCGCAGCCGACGTCGAGCAGGTGGCCCGACCCGTCGAAGCCGAGCTCGGCGGCAAGCACCGCCGTCAACCCGGGCAGAAGCCGGGGCCGGGGCCGGCGGCGGTGGGGCGGCGACTGTGCTCCAGATCTGCCACGGTCGCGCCGATACCCGAGGTATGGCCCCTCCTCTGGAACACACGGGCCGGCGCTGGCTGCTCTGGTCGTTCGTCTTCTGCCCCTGCCACCTCCCCCTGACGATGGGGGTGCTGGCCACCGTCTTCGGCGGCAGCGCCTTCGGCGCCGTCATCGCCGCCAACCAGCTGTGGGTCGGCGTGGTCTGCGGCACGCTGTACGCCATCGGCGTGGGCATCGGGTTCCGCTACCTGCGTCGGGCCACCGCCGGTCTCGACTGCTCCTCCGGCAGCTGTGAGCTGCCGGCGCCGACCGACCGCCAGCTCGACGCCCTGGGCGACGGGACCGTCGGCACCGCGGCCGGCCCGCCGGTCGGGCCGGCCGTCGGCCCGTCGCAGGGCAGCGACGCCGACGTCACCGAGGCCGTACCGGCCGCTCGCCGCTGACGGTCCGGCCACCGCCTACGCCCTCGTCGTCGCCGAGCTGCCGCCCGTCGCCCCCGGGCCGTCAGGGGTTGCCGGCGGCCAGCTCCCGCTGCAGAGGGGTAGGGAAGCTGGGCTTCACCACCGTGTGGCCCAGGAGGCCGGCCAACCGCTCGGTCTCGGCCACCAGCAACCGCCGATGCTCCGTGCCGATGTCGTCGAGGAGGCCGACGGCGATCGAGCCGTCGGACCGCTGACCCCAGCCTCCCACGATCCGTCCATCGGCCCACACGGTGGGCCCGACGTTGCCGTTGCGGTCGAAGAGCCGCTCCTTGTGGGGCCCGAGGTACCAGGCCCGCTCCTTCCATCCCATCGGCGTCGGATCGAGGGCGGGGAGCAGCGCCACCCACGGTTCGAGCCCGGCGCCACCACCGTCGCCCCCGCCGTCGCCGAGCAGGTCGTCGACGTCGTCGGCCAGCACCAGACCGCTGTCGCCGTCGAGGTCGACCTCGACGGTCTCGATGCGGGTCAGGGCGGCCCGCACCTTGGTCAGCGTCCACCCCGTCCACCACGCCAGGTCGGCCACGGAACCGGGGCCGAAGGCACCCAGCCACCGCCGGACGAGCTCCACCGCCGCCGCCTGCTCGGCCTCCGGGTCGCCGTCGGGCGGTGGGACCCCGTCGAGCCAGTCGCTCCGGCGGTACCAGCGGTACTGCCGACCGGTCCACGACCCGGTCAACGTGCCCCTGATCAGCACCCCCTCGCTGGCCAGCACCGCCACCACCCGGGAGGTGGCGCCGGCGACGGCCTCGTTCTTGGTCCCCGCCCCCATGACCAGCTTGGTGGCGAGCCGGGGCACCAGGGCCGTGAGCTGGCGGGCCGACGCCCCCTCGGGCGGGAGGGCGGCCTCGATCTCGGCCGCCGCCTCGGCGAGCCAGGTGGCCGGATCGTCCACACCGCCGGCGGCGAGGAACGTCAGGAGCTTCCGTCGCTCGTTCTCCGCCACCGTCACCGTCGACGAGCGCTCGACGACGAGGAGGTGGCGGGTGGGCACCACGAACAGGGTCCGACGCATGCCCAGCACGCGGGTCAGTGTCCGATCCCGGTAGAGGGCATCTGCCACCGCCTCGATCGACGGCTCGGCGCAGCGGGCGGCGGCCGACAGGTACACCGAGGCCGGGTCGGTGGCGTGGAGCGCCACCACGGCCTCGGCCGCCGCCACCGGGTCGGCCACCCGTTGGGCCAGGGCGTGGCGCCGACCCAACCGGGCTCGTCGCTGGTCGACGGTGACGACCGGTCTCACGGTCGACGTCAGGTCTGGAGCCCCGCCACCTCGGCCACTGCGGCCACGGCGTCGGGCCACGAGGTCGGGGGGACGGCGGGGCGGATCACGAACTTGGAGAACCCGGCCTCGACGAAGGCGGCGATCCGCTCCCCCAGCCCCGAAGGACCGACGCCGATCACGTGGGCGGGATCGAACCCCGGGCGGCGGGCCTCGATCCCCGCCCGGACGTCGTCGTCGATGACCGACGGTACCCACGACAGGTTCATGCCGAAGTGCTCCCGGTCGATCAGGCGTCCGGCGGCCACCGCTTCGGCCTCGATCGTGAGCCGGGCCTCACGAGCCTCGTCCGGGGTGCAGAGGCCTGGCATCCAGCCGTCGCCGAGGTGGCCGCAGCGGCGTAGGGCGGCCGGCACCTGGCCCCCTAGCCACACCTCCAGCGGGTCCTGGACGGGCCGGACGGCGAGGCGGACCGCCCCATAGCGGTGATGGTCGCCGTCCACGCCGAGGGTGTCGCCGGCCCACAGGGTCCGCATCACGTGGAGGGCCTCCTCGAGCATCGCCGTCCTCGACCCGGCGTCGACGGCCTGGGCGTCGAGCTCCTCGGGGGTCCGCAGACCCAGCACCGCCAACAGGAGCAGCCGGCCCCCGGAGAGCCGGTCGAGGGTGGCCAGCTGTTTGGCCAGACGGACGGGATCGCGTCCGGGCACGATCAGGTGGCTGCCGATCTTGAGCCGAGTCCGGCGGCCGGCGGCCACACCGAGGGCGGCCACCGGGTCGAAAACGGCCCCGGTGATCACGTCGGGGATCCAGATCGAATCGAACCCGAGGTCGTCGAGGGCATCGACCAGGCGGAGGTAGCCGTCGACGTCGTCGACCGCCCCGGCGCCGGCCGCCACCCCGATGCGGATCCTGTAGCCCGCCCCCGCCTGGCTGTCTCCGTTGGTCACCCGACCGACGCTACACGTTGACCCGCCGCTAATTCCCTGCCGTGGCGTAGGAGGGAACGATACGTTACGGCCGAGGAAGGGGGTGCGGCGATGGGGACCGACCGCTACGACCGATCGATCCTGGACGCCCACCCGGCGTCACGGCCACCGTCGGCGCCGGCCGAGCTCCGGGCCCGGGCGAGCGCCGCCGGCTGGTCCGACGAGGTGCTCGACCGGCTCCTGGCCCTGCGCCGCAACCGGGGGGAGATCGAGTCGTGGCTCGACGCCGGGTTCCCCACCGTCGACATGATCGAGGCGTGGCTTCCCGACGCCGAGGCGGCGCTCACCGGCCCGCTCACCGTTCGTCAGGCCGGGTGGGACGACAACGACCTCGTCAGCGACCTGTGCGCCGACGCCCCCGAGACCGTCGGCGAGTGGGAGGTCACCGTCGAGCGGGGGCCGAACGCCTTCGCCCAGTTCCGGCTGCAGGAGCAGGCCTACCTCGTGCTCGTCGAGGACCGCCGGGTCGGTCTCGGCATGGTCGGCCGCAGCGTCCGCAACACCCTGGTCGGCGGCGAGCGGGTGGCGGTCCAGTTCGTGTCGGGGTGGCGGGTCCGTCGGGGCTTCCGGGGTCTGGGGATCTCGAAGCACCTGCTCAACGGGGCCGGGCCCGGCACCAGCTGGTTGGCCACCGGCTCCTACTGGTACGTGCGGACCGACAACGAGGACCGCACGTGGATCGACAAGGTCACCGCAGAGATGGCCGACCGGCCCACCGGCAACAGGGCGCCGACCGACCGGCCCCTGACGGTGGCCGAGTCCACCCCTGCGGCGTACCACGTGGGGCAGGATCCTCTGGTTCATGCTCGAGTTCCGGGCCGACCTGGGCCCCGCCGTCGGCCTGGCCTTCGTTACCTCGCTGGCCTTCGCCCTGCTCCCGTGGCCGGTCCGCTACCTGATCGACGGTGTGCTGCTCTCCGACCGACTCGAGCTCGGCCCGCTCGGGACCTTCGCCACCGCCACCGACGGCGACAAGATCCGCCTGGCCCTGGCCCTCGCCGCTGCCTATCTCGGCCTCCAGCTGGTGGCGGCGGTGGCCGCCGCCGGCAGCTTCTACTACTTCGCCCGCACGGCCCTGCACATGATCCACACCCTGCGGGGCCGGATGCTGGCCCACCTCCGCACCCTGCGCCTCGGCTTCCACGCCTCCACCTCGACCGGTGACACGATCTTCCGGGCCATGAACGACGCCCGGGCCGTCCAGGAGGTCATGATCCTCGGGGTCCAGGCCTGGATCCTTCCCGTCTTCCAGGTGACGCTGATGCTGGCCCTCATGCTCACCGTCGACTGGGTGCTGACCGTGGCCGCCCTGGCCGTCAGCCCCCTCCTGGTGATCACCGTGCGCCGGCTCACGGGGCGCATCCAGCGGGCGTCGCAGGAGAGCCGGGGCCAGCTCAGCCGGCTCACCGCGCTCATCGAGCAGACGATGAGCTCGATCCGGGCCGTGCAGGTCTTCGGGTCGGAAGGCGACGAGCGCCAGCGCTTCGACGGGACGAGCCGCAACTTCATCGCCGCGCAGCTCCGGTTCCGGATGGCCGAGCAGTCGCTGTTGGTGGCCACGATGACGCTCACGGGGCTCGGCACCGCCCTCGTGTTGCTGACGGCGGCCAACCGGGAGGGAGCTGTCGACCTCGACGACCTCGGCTCCGGCGTCGTGTTCGACCGGGTGTCGCTCCGCTACGACGGGTCGGCCAGCGCTGTGCTGCACGAGGTGTCGCTCGAGATACGCCGGGGGGAGACGGTGGCCCTCGTGGGGGCCACCGGTTCGGGCAAGACCTCGATCCTCGAGCTGATCCCCCGCCTCCACGAGGCCTCCGAGGGGGTCGTGTACGTCGCCGATCGCGACGTGCGCCAGGTGACCCTGGCGTCGCTGCGGCACCTTATCAGCCTGGTGCCCCAGGAGCCCCTGCTGTTCTCCACCACGATCGGGGAGAACATCGGCTACGGCCGACGGGGAGCCTCGGCCGACGAGATCGAGGCCGCCGCCAGAGCGGCCCGGGCCCACGACTTCATCGTCGAGCTCCCCGATGGCTACGACACCGAGGTCGGCGACCGGGGGGCGAAGCTGTCGGTGGGTCAGCAGCAGCGGATCGCCATCGCCCGGGCCTTTCTCAAGGACGCACCGCTGCTCCTGCTCGACGAGCCGACCTCGGCCCTCGACCTGCGGACCGAGGCCGAGCTGCTCGACGGCCTCGACGCCCTGATGGAGGACCGCACCGTGATCATCGTGGCCCATCGACTCTCGACGGTCCGCTCGGCCGACCGAATCTACGTCCTCGACGGGGGTCGGGTGGCGGAGGCCGGCGCCCACGACGAGCTCATGACGTGCAGCGATGGTCTGTACCGCCGGCTCTACGAGCACCAGTTCTGATTCCGTCGACCGCCAGCGCCAGCGCCACTCCGGTCGCCCGGGGCGACGTGGGCCATGGGATCGTCTCCCGATGGACGATCCGATGTCGCTCGCCGTTCACGTCGAGGCCACCGATGGCAGGGAGGATGGGGCGAGGAGGACATGCCATGACCGTGCTCGACGACCACCAGCGGACGACCTGGCTGACGCAGGGTTGGCTCCATCTCCCCGGTGCCCTCCCGGCCACGACCGTGGCCGACCTCGACCGCTGGGTGGGCGAGGTCGAGGCCTGGTCGGCCGGTGACGGGCCGGGCCTCCACCACGTCGAGCTGACCGACCGCGGTCCCCAGCTGGCCCGGAGTGAGGACTTCGAGCCCCACCACCCGGGGTTGTCGTCGTTCCTGCGGACCGGGCCGGTGGTCGACGTGCTGACCGAGCTGTTCGGCGAACCGGCGGTGCTGTTCAAGGAGAAGGTCAACTACAAGGGCCCGGGTGGGGCCGGGTTCGCCCCCCACCAGGACGCCTCGGCCTACCGGTTCGTCGACCACCACCTCTCGTGCATGGTCCCGCTCGATCCCGCCACCGAGGTCAGCGGCTGTCTCTACTTCGCCCCCATCGAACGCCACCTGCTCCCCCACCGGGACGGGCGCATCGACGCTGGCTGGGCCGCCGACGCGGCGTGGACGCCGGCCGAGGTCGAGCCGGGCGACCTCGTGGTGTTCGACTCGTATACGCCGCACCACAGCGGCACCAACTCGTCGGCGCGAGCCCGACGGGCGCTGTACCTCACCTACAACGCCGCCAGCGCCGGCGACCACCGGGCCGAGTACTACCGCGACAAGGCGGCCCTGCTGGCCGGCCTCGACGGCGAGGAGGCGGACCGGGTCCGCCTCTCGGTCAACGACGACTTCCTCGGCCGTCCCGTCCCCCGACCGGGTTGACGGCGCGGCGGCATGCCGATGGGCGGTGACCTCCCGCCCATGGATCGTCAGCCGATGTGGAACGGCAGCTGGCGGGGGCCGCGAATCTGTCCGGTCGACCAGCGGACGGTGGTCCCCTCGGCCAACGTGAACTCGGGGAACGCCCGGAGCCACTCCTCGACCGCCACCCGCAGCTCGAGCCGGGCCAGGTTCGAGCCGAGGCACCGGTGGATGCCGAGACCGAAGGCGGCGTGGCGGTTCTGGGCCCGGTCGAGGATGACCTCGTCGGCGTGGTCGAACACCTCCGGGTCACGGTTGGCGGCGGGGAACGGCAGCAGGACCCACTCGCCGGCCTTGACCGGACAGCCGTGGAGCTCGTGGTCCCGGGCCGCCAGGCGGGCCATCGTGACCGGAGCGTAGGCCCGGAGGAACTCCTCGATGGCCATCGGCATGAGATCGGGTTCGGCCACGAGGCGGCGCCGGTCGTCGGGGTGGGTGGCCAGGTGCCAGAGGGTGGAGCCGATGGCCGACCACGTGGTGTCGATCCCGGCGATGAGGATCAGCAGCACCGTGCCCACGATGTGGATGTCGGACAGGGGCTGGCCCATGAACTCGGCGTCGATCAGGTACGAGATCAGGTCGTCCTGAGGTTCGTCGCGATGCTCCTGGATCCGCTGCTGGAGGTAGTAGCCGAGGGTCTCCTCCTCGGGGAGGTCGGCGCCACTACCCGGATTCTCGATGATCATGCTGATGAAGTGACGGAACAGGTCGCCATCCGACGGGGGAACGCCGAGCATGGCGGCGATGACCTGCACGGGGATGTGCTGGCTGTAGAACTGAGCGGCGTCGACGACGCCGTCGACCACCGGCAGGTCGGCGATCAGTTGGCGGCACAGCTCGCGGGTCTTGTCCTCCCACCCGGCGATGACCTTGGGGGAGAACGGGGGCAGGAGGAGTTTGCGGGCCTCGTGGTGGGCCGGCGGGTCGGACGTGATGGGCGGAGCCGGTCCGAGGGGCGGGGGCTCCACCGGCCGGTTGGGGGACACGATCACGCCCTGGGAGGTGTAGTTCTCGGTGTCGTAGGCGATGGCCGAGACTTCCTCGTGGCGGGTGGGGAGCCAGGTGCCGCCGAACCGGTCGCTGTGGGCCACCGGGCACCGCTGCCGGAGGTCGTCCCAGATCTCGTGGACGTTGGCGTTGTAGGCCGGGTCGGTGTGATCGAAGTCGGTGGCCCAGTCGGCCACCGGTACCCGCTCGGTCATTGCTGCACCCCTCGTGTCCTCGAACCGTGGTCGCCGTCGTTCGGCGCCGACGTCAGCACGGACGTCATCGGTACCAACGGCACGTTCACCGCCTCACCTTACACCGTAATCGTGGCTCCGGCGGGTGTCGGCGGGCGATCCGTCGAGCACAAGCAGAGCGGAAGCGGGTCGGAGCCACCGATGGCACACTGGGGTGGTGGGCGTCGGGAGCAGCAGCAGGCCAGGGCCGAAGCGGGAGGTTCCGCCGGGCCTTCGGTGAGTCGCCCCACCAGTACCTGCTGACCCGGCGCCTGGAACGGGCCGCCGCCCTGCTCCGTGCCACCGACAGGCTCGGCATGGAGGTCCGTACCGACGTGACCGTGGCCGAGATGGGCAACTTCCGTTGGCTCACGGTGGGCCCCGTCGGCCAGCCCGACATCGCCATCGTGCTGATGCCGATTCCCGGTCCGCCCATGATGGACGACGCCACCGCCCAACAGGTGCGGGAGCTCATGGGCAGGGGCTTCGCCGGCACCGTGTTCCTCACCACCCCCGACGTCCAGGCGTCCTACGAGGAACTGTCGGCCCGGGGCGTCGACTTCATCGACGAACCGACCCGGATGCCCTACGGCATCGACTCCACGTTCCGGGATCCCTCCGGGAACAACTTCCGCCTCACCCAGCTGGCCGACACCTGGGGTTGACGGGCCAGGGGCGGTCCAAGGAGGCTGGGCGGGTGACCGAACTGGAAGTCGTCGAGCGCCGCCCCTTCGCCATCGACGGGGTGAGCGGGGCGTTCGAGCGGATCGACGGCGTGGCCCACTACGCCGTCGACCCCGAGGCCCCCGGCGACGCCGCCATCGTCGACCTGGCCCTCGCCCCCCGGGGCGACGACGGCCTCGTCCACTTCACCGGTGACGTCACCGTGGTCCGCCCGCTCGACGGCGGTCGCGGCACGGCCGTGGTCGAGATGCCCAACCGGGGCCGGCGCACGGCCATGGGCCTGTTCAACCGGGCCCCAGCCGTCATCGAACCCACCCCCGAGATCGACCCCGGCGACGGGTTCCTGTTCCGCCACGGGTTCACCGTGGCCTGGTGTGGGTGGCAGTGGGACATCCCGGCCGGCGACCCGGCCCGCATGGGCCTGCGGGCCCCCGTCGTCGAACGCCCCGCCACCGTCGGGCTCCGGATCCAGGTCCCGGAACCGCACCACACGCTGGCCCTGACCGACCACCACGTCGGCGTGATCGGCGGCCACGCCCCCATCCCCACCCTGGCCCTCGACGACCCGGAGGCCCGCCTGCTCGTCCGTGACGGGCTGTGGGGCCAGCCGACGGAGGTCGACCGGAAGGCCTGGCGCTTCGTCGACGACCGCCACGTGAGCCTCGACGGTGGGTTCGCGCCGGGTCGGATCTACGACCTGGTGTACCGCACACCCCGCATCCCGGTGGCGGGGGCCGGCCTGCTGGCCGCCCGCGACCTGGCTCGCCACCTGCGGACCCGGTTCGGGCTCGACCACCTCCTGGCCTCCGGCCAGTCGCAGTGCGGTCGGTTCCTCCGCACGTTCCTCCATCTCGGCCTCAACTGCGGCGCCGACGGCGGGCCGGCCTACGACGGCGTCCTGGCCCACATCGCCGGCGGCCGACGGGGCGAGTTCAACCACCGACTGGCCCAGCCGTCGGTCCAGCCCACGCCCAGCTTCGGTCACCTCTTCCCCTTCGCCGACGACGCCCAGACCGACCCCCGCACCGGCACGGTCGACGGGCTGCTCGAACCCCAGCGGGCCGCCGGCTGCACGCCCCTGGTCATGTACACCAACACCTCGTCGGAGTACTGGCGGGGCGACGCCTCCCTGGCCCACACCTCGGCCGCCGACGGCACCGACGTCGAGCCACCACCGGGCACCCGCCACTACCTGTTGGCCTCGACCCAGCACGGGCCCGGCCTCCTACCCCTCATGGACACGTCGATGTTCGGCTCCAAGGGGGCCAACACGTTCAACATCGTCGACTACACCCCGCTGATGCGGGCGGCCGTGATCAACCTGGCCCGCTGGGTGGAGGACGGGGTCGAGCCCCCACCTAACGCCGTGCCCCGGGTCGACGACGGCACGGCCGTCACCCGGGCCGACGCCCTGGCCACCATCGCCGCCGCCCGCCCCGACATGACCCTGCCCGACGTCGACGCCCTCCCCCAACTCCGCCCCCTCGACCTCGGACCGGAGGCGGCGGCCGGGATCGGGCGGTTCCCGGCCGAGGCGGCCGGCGATCCCTATCCCTGCACCGTGTCGGCCGTCGACGACGACGGCAACGAAGTGGCCGGCATCGCCATGCCCGACGTGACGGCGGCCATCGCCACCCACACCGGGTGGAACCCGAGACGGCCCGACACCGGGGGCAAGGGCCAGATCCTCGACTACGTCGGCTCGACCATACCCCTCCCCGTCGACGAGATCGAACGGCGTTACCCCGACGAGAAGGCCTACCTCGGGGCCGTGGAGGCGGCGGCCCGGGTCCTGGTGGAGCGCCGTCACCTCCTGGCCGAGGACGTAGGGGTGTGCCGCCGGGTGGCGGCCAAGCGCTACCGGGCCCTGACGCGACAGCCCTGACGGGCCGCTGGGTGGATCACTCCCGTGACACTGAGCGTCGCATCCGACCCTGGACGCAACGAGAGCTCGCGGGTGGCGTACCTTGCTGCGGCCCGGCGACGACGCGGTAACGCAACACGACTCGATCTCCGTTGCGGTATCGACTCCTGGAGTCGATACCGCAACGGAGAACAAGTCCCACGGGGTCGTCGGAACGTCGTCGGCTCCGAGAGGAGCTCGGGAGCGAGACTCGGGCCCGCGCTCCTAACCTGGAAGCCATGGCCCGACGTATGCCCCTGCTCCGGCGGCTGGGCGAGCTCGACCCACCGGTCGACGATCCCGAGCTGGCATTGGCCGAGAACCGGGTGCTGGTCGACGGGGCGGTCGTGACCAACCCCAACTCCCAGGTCCTGCCCTCGGCCCGGGTGGTGGTCCGGCCCCGGGCCGAGCTGCAGGGGGTGCGCAAGCTCGGGCCCGCCCTCGACGCCTTCGCCGTCGACGTCGAGGGTCGGATCGGTCTCGACCTCGGGGCGTGCACCGGGGGCTTCACCCGGGTCCTGCTGCGACGGGGGGCGACTCGGGTCTTCGCCGTCGACGTCGGGCACGGCCAGCTGCTGGGCTCCCTCCGCCAGGACCCACGGGTCGTCAACCTGGAGCGGACCAACATCGCCGCCGTCACCCCCCACCTGCTCGGCTGCCGCCCCGACGTCATCGTGTGCGACATCACCAAGTTGGCCCTGCGCCAGGTGGCCCGTCAGCTGGTCGACAACGACGTGCCGGCGCCCGGCACCCGCCTCGTGGGCCTGGTGAAACCGATGTTCGAGCTCGGCACCGGCGAGCTCCCCACGGGCGACGAGCTGGACCGGGCCCTCGCCCTGGCCGCCGACGGCATCGCCGAGCTGGGCTGGGTCGACGTCGCCACGATCGACTCCCCGGTGACCGGTCACCGGGGAGCGATCGAGTTCTTCGTCCACGGCCGCTGGCCCTGAGCCGGCTGGGCGGTCCGCGGTCGGGGCCTCCGGCCCGGGCTGGCCGGCCGGAGGGTCAGCCGACGTCGAGCAGCTCGCCCTCGGCGCTGAGGCGGCCGTTGGCGATGTTGGCCGCCAACGCCTCCTCGCCCTCGGGTGTGCCCACCGGATAGAAGCACCGGTAGACGTGATCCCGGTCGACGGCCGGGGTCAGCTCCGGTTCCTCCTCGACGCAGCGGGCCTGGGCGTAGCGGCACCGGGCGGCGAACTTGCAGCCCCGGGGCGGCGCCACCATGTTGGGTGGGCGACCGGGGATGATGGCGAGCCGGGTGTGGCTGGGGTACTCGATCTTGGGGATCGAACGGAACAGGGCCTCGGTGTAGGGCATCTTCATGTCGCGGAACAGGATCGAGGTGGAGGCCCGCTCCATGATGCGTCCGGCGTACATCACGATGACCTCGTCGGTCCGGCCCGCCACCACCCCGAGATCGTGGGTGATCAGGATCAGGGGCATGAAGCGGTCGCGTTGCTGATCCTGGAGGAGATCGAGGATCTGGGCCTGGACCGTGACGTCGAGAGCGGTCGTCGGCTCGTCGGCGATCAGCAGCTTCGGCCCGCAGGCCAGGGCGATGGCAATGACGATCCGCTGCCGCATGCCACCCGAGAGCTGATGGGGGTAGTCGTCCATCCTCGTCTCGGGCGACGGGATGCCGACGCTGCGAAGCAGGCTGAGGGCGGTGGCCCGAGCCTCCCGCTTCGATACCCCGAGGTGGACCCGAAGTCCCTCCGCCACCTGTTGACCGATACGCATCACGGGGTTGAGGGAGCCCAGCGGGTCCTGGAACACCATCGCCACCTCGGGCCCCCAGATGGCGCGCAGCTGCTTCGGGCTGAGCGACATCATGTCGATCCCGTTGATGATGACCTCACCGCTGGTGGTGATGTTGCTCTTGGGCAGGAGGCGCATGACCGACCGGGCCGTCACGCTCTTGCCCGACCCGGACTCGCCGACGATGCCGAGAGCCTTGCCCCGCCGCAGGTTGAACGACACGTCGTCCACGGCGGTGAGCGGGCCGGCCGGGGTGGAGAAGCGGGTGGTGAGGTTGCGCACCTCGAGCACCGGTGCCTCGTCGGCGGTGGGGGCCACGTGTTCGACGGTGTCGACCGGTGCGTGCTCCGTCACGGCGCCACCTCCCCGATGAGCGGGAAGTGGCAGGCCACGTACTGGTCGGTGGCGACCTCCCGCATCATGGGTTCCTCCTCGGCACAGCGGTCCTGGGCCAACGGGCACCGGGTCCGGAAACGACAACCGCTCGGCGGAGCCACCGGCGACGGTAGATCGGCCGCCACCTGGGTCACCCGGGCCTCGATGAGGGGATCGGGGTGGGGGATGGCCGACAGCAGGAGCTGGGAGTAGGGGTGGGCGGGGTTGGCGTAGAGGGCATCGGGGTCGGCCACCTCGCAGATCTTGCCCAGGTACATCACCGCCACCCGGTCGCTGACGTTCTTCACCACCGCCAGGTCGTGGGCGATGAACACCAGCGTCAGCCCGTACTGGGCCTTCATGTCCTCCAGCAGGTTCAGGATCTGGGCCTGCACCGAGACGTCGAGGGCCGAAACGGGCTCGTCGCAGATGATGACCTTGGGGTTCATGATCAGGGCCCGGGCGATGGAGAGCCGCTGAGCCTGACCACCGGAGAACTCATAGGGCTTGCGGTCGAGGGCGTCGTCGGGGTTGATGCCCACGGTCTCCAGCATCTGGCGAACCAGGGGCTCGGCCCGTTCCCGCAGCTCCCGGCGGCGAACCACCAACTGGCGGCGGACCAGACGGAAGAAGGCGACGTTGATGGCGGCCGCCCCCACGAGCACCCCGAGCTTGGCCAGGCCGTCGAGACCGGCGATGTAGAACAGCTCGAGACCGACGAGGGCGACCAGGGCGGCCGCCACCCCCGACGCCCCGGCCCGGCTGGGGCGGAGGAGGGAGGCCGCCAACCAGGCGACGACTATGACGGCCACGACCAGGAAGAACGCCCGCAGGATCCAGGCCGGGGGCCCGGCGAAGCTGTTCCACGTTCGCCACACCATGAACACGGCGACGGCGGCGGCGAAGCCGGCGCAGGCCAGACCGACGGTGGCCGGCACATTGCCCAGGATCTTCGACACCACCCCGAAGGGCACGACGACGGCCAGGGCGAGCCACACCAGACCGAGCAAGAGGAGCACGGCCGCTATCACCAACGACACCGCCAGCACCGGGAACCCGATGATCTGGGCCGGGACCTGGGTCCAGCCCAGCTCGTCCTCCAGCGCCCGCCCCTCGGCGGCCTCGCTGATGATCCACAGCAGGATGGCCACCAGGGCCAGTGGGGCGAGATAGCGGACGGGGCGGGTGATGACGCCGGCCACCCGCTGGAAGATGGCGCCCCAGCGCTCGAACCAGACCGAGGTAGGGGGTCGGCCATCCTCCTCCTCCCACCACACCATGAGGGGTTCGGCGATGATGTCGCGCACGGTCCGGCGGGGGTTGAGGGCCGAGATCGGGTCCTGGAAGATCATCTGCAGCACCGGCCGGGTGCGGCGCATCGACTCGTCGTCGAGGGAGGTCAGCTCCACGGCGTCGAGGGTGACCGAGCCTGAGTTGGGCCGTGGGACCTGCATCATGGCCTTGCCCGTCGTCGACTTCCCGCAGCCCGACTCACCGACGAGACCGAGGGTCTCACCTTCGATCAGGTCGAGCGAGATGCCGCTGACGGCGTGGACGATGTCACCGGTGGACCCGACGGGGAACTCGACCACGAGGTCCTCGGCCCGCAACAGGGTGGAGGCGGGTGGCCGGAGGTGCGCCTTGCCGGTGCCAGCCATCAGAGCACCGATTCACGCGGCTCGTAGCGTTCCTGCAACTTGTCGCCCACGAAGTTCAGGGCGAGCACGGTGAGGAACATCATCGTGGCCGGCACGAGGCTGATGTGGGCCGCCACGTCGAGGTCGGTCCGTCCCTTGTTGATCATGTCGCCCCAGGTGGGGGTGGGGGGCGGGACGGACAGGCCGAGGAAGGCGACCGCCCCCTCGACGACGATCAGGTTGGCCATCACGATCAGCGAGTAGCTGACGAGGGCCGGGGCCACGTTGGGCAGGACCTCCCGGAACATGATCCGACCATTGCGGGCTCCCATCGTCTTGGCCGCCAGGACGAACTCCCGTTCCGACCACACCAGCGTCGAGGCCCGCACCACCCGGGCGATCGGGGCGATCGACAGCAGCACGAACACCACGATCAGGATGGTGACCCGGCGGATGGCGTCGGGATCGAGGAACAGGATGAGCGACAGCGCCAGCAGCAGGGGCGGGATGACCAGCGTCCCGTCGGTGAAGGTGGTGATCATGGAGTCGACCCGGCCCCGGTAGTAGCCGGCGGCCAACCCGATCGTTCCCCCGATCATCAGGGCCAGGGTGGCGCCAACGGAGGCGATGATGAGGCTGACCTGGGCCCCGTAGATGACCCGGGAGAAGATGTCGCGGCCCGCCCCGTCGTTGCCGAACCAGTACTCGGCGCTCGGCCCGTTCCGGTTGTTGCCAGCGAAGGTCTCGGCCGGGCCCTTGAGGGGCAGCAGGTCGGCGAAGATGGCGGCCAGTATCAACACCGTGAGGAACGTGACCGCCACCCAGAACATGATCCCCAGGGGCTTGCGCCGCCGGACGCCGTCGGGGGCCGCCGCCACCGAATCGTCGGCCACCAGCGGATCGGGCCCGACGAGGGTGTCGTCGGCCTCGACGTCTGCTCGGGTCTCAGCCACCGTCACCTCCCAGTCCGGCACCGCCGGTTCGCAGTCGCGGGTCGAGGGCCAGGTACAGGAAATCAACCATCACCAGGATGAGGATGTACAACGTGGCGATGACGAGGGTGCCGCCCTGCACGGCGATGAAATCCCGGGAGATGATGGCATTGAGCATGTAGCTGCCGACCCCGGGCAGAGTGAAGATGATCTCGGTGATGATCGCCCCCCCGATGAGGGCCCCCACGGTGAAGCCCATCACCGTGACCAGGGTGAACATCGAGGGGCGGAGGGCGTGGCGCCACAGGATGCGGGGCGTCGACAGCCCCTTGGACCGGGCCAGGTCGATGAACGGGAGTCGGAGGGTGCCGATCATGTCGGACCGCAGGAGGCGCATGAACACGGCCGACTGGCCGAGCGCCAACGACAGCGAGGGCAGGATCATGTGCTTGAAGTGCTCGGGCACGCTCTGGCCCAGGGGCACATAGCGGGCCCCGGGCAGGATGTGGAGCCCGATGTCGGTACCGAACACGCTGAGGCCACCGATGGCCAGGAACAGGACGAGGAAGATGGCGAGCACGAAGGGGGGCACGGCGAAGAAGCCGAGCATGACCGTGTTGATCGCACGGTCCTGGCGCTGGCCGTTGCGGTAGCCGGTGTAGACACCCATGGGGAGGGCGATGCAGGCGGCCAGCACCAACGAGTAGAGCATGAGCTGGAGAGTGGGGGTGATGGAGCGGGAAATGCCGTCGGCCACGTCCTCCCGCAACTGAACCGAGGTGCCGAGATCACCCATCACGGCGTCGCCCAACCAGTCGCCGTAGCGGTTGAAGAACGGCTGGTCGAGACCGAGCTCGGCGTTGACCCGGGCCACGGCGTCGGGGGTGGCGGCGGGACCGAGGATGTTGATGGCGGGATCGCCGGGGAGGCTGGCCATGAGGGAGAACACGATGAACGACACGACCAGCATCACCGGGACGATCCCGAGGATGCGGCGGAGGGCGTAGCGCCCGTTGGTGATGAAGGCGGCGGTCGTGCCGATGATGACGACGAGGGCGAGTGTCCAGCTCACCGGCGGGCGGGTGAACCAGGCCCACACGATGACCGCCAGGATGGCGGCGGTGGCGAACCGGCTCGGGTTCTTCCTCAGTGCTCGCATCGTGTCGCTCTCAAACCCCGCTCGTGCGATCCGACCGGGTGAGCCCCGCCCGCCGGGGCGGGGCTCACCAATGGTCTACTGGTCGGTCCGTCTGACCGACCTCAGCCCTGGCAGTCGCCCTCCTGGCACCACATCTGGGCCAGGTGATGCTTGCCGGCGATGACCGGGAAGCTCTCGCCGTGGTCGGGAATCACCAGGTTGGTGATGTTCTGGACCCGGGGATTGGCCACGATGCCCCACACCGTCCAGACGTACCAGAAGTTCCAGACGTTCTCCCCGAACAGCCGGTTGACCGTTTCGGCCGCCTCCTGACGGGCCGCAGGGTCCGGGTTCTGACGGATGATTTCGAAGGCGGCGTCCATCTCCGGGTCCTGGAACCGGCCGAAGTTCAGGGCCAGCTCGGGCACGTCGGGGGCGATGGGGCTGGCCGTGGCCGAGTTCCACCAGTACCACTGCTCGGTGGGATCGACCCCGGCGTGGTTGCGCCAGCCCTGGGCCTGGAACGTGCCGGCCAGGGCCAGGCCGATGTACTGGCCCTGCTCGATGGGGGTGATCGACACGTCGACCTCATCGCCGAAGGCGTCGGTCCACAGCGAGGCCGTCAGCTCGTTGGTCTCGACGTTGAAGGCGTCGTTGGTGGTGTTGAACGAGAAAGCGACCGGGACGGTTCCATGGTCCTCCTTGCAGGTCTCCCACTCGGTGGCCGCAGCCTCGAGATCGAAGGTCGGGTACCCCGAGTCCTCGAGGTAGCCGATCGAGCCCGGCGGGAACGGTCCGTTGGCGACAGCGGCGATGCCCGCCCATCGCTCGGCCGCCACCCGCTCCTGATCGATGGCGTGGGCCAGGGCCCTACGGCAGCTCAGGTGGATCAGCGGGTTCGACGAGTTCAGGTCGCCCGGGTCCATGGCCAGGGTGTCGAGGCCCCGCACGGCGGCCAGGGTTGGGTTATCTCCCTGAGCGGTGTTGAGAATGATGTGGCTGGTCTCGCCGAAGTCGTTGGCCTGCAGCAGCTTGAAGTCGGGATCGCCCTCGTATTTGGCGATCTCGTCGGCGTTGGCGGTGTGGATGATGTCGAACTGGCCCGACTTGAGACCGTTCGACCGGCCCTGGATGTCGACCGCCACCACGAACTCGACCTCGTCGAGGTAGGGGAGGCCCTCACCGGTCACCGAGTTCGGCCCGTCGCCCCGCCAGTAGTCCTCGTTGCGGGAGGCGATGAAGCTGTTGCCGTTGCCCGGGGTGTAGGACTCGAACTTGAACGCCCCGAGGCCGACGGGCGACGACGGGTCGCCGGTGAGGTCGAGGGCGGCGGCCTCCTCCTCGGTGATGATGGGCGGCGAGTTCAGCGGGTTGTTGGCCAGCGTCGCCATCCAGGTGGGCGAGAACATCTGACCGCAAACCTCGGCCCGCAGCGCCCTGGGGCCCAGGGCCTCCGGGGTCGAGTAGGTCATCGTGACCGTCTGGCCCTCGGCCTCGACCTCGGACAAGCCGAGGAAGGCCGGGCCCGTGAGGGGGCTGAACCGGCAGGTGTCGATGTTGTACTTGACGGCCGCACCGTCGAGCGGGGTGCCGTCGTGGAAGGTGATGCCCTCCTTGATGGTCATCGTCCAGACGGTGAAGTCGTCGTTGGGCTCGACCGTGTCGACCAGGTAGGGCTGGATCTCGCCGGTGTCGTCGGTGATGAACAGTGAGTCGCTGATGGCCCGGAATATCATGCGACAGCTGATGGCGCACGAGGTGGCGTAGTGGACCCACGGATTGGCCGAGTCGGCCTCGATGCCGTAGACGAGCCGGCCACCCCGGACGGGGTCACCCGCCGACACGGTGTCGTCGCCGGTGGCTTCGTTGGCCTCCCGGTCGGCCTCGACCTGTTGTTGCTGTTCGTCGTCCTGGCCGGTCGTGACGTCGGAGCCGCTTTCGTCGTCGCCGCTCCCGCAAGCGGCGGCCACGAGCATGAGCGCCAGTAGCAGAGCCAGAATCCTGACCGCACGAGTCATTAGAAAGGTGTCCTCCCCCTGGGTTTGTTCGTTGTACGGTCCCAGAGAACCGCCTGTGACGCAAGTCTCAGATCGATGAACGTTAGACCCGGGCGGGCACGATTTCAAGCCTTGGTGCCAGGTGCCTGGTCGGACCACCGCTCGGCCCGCCGGAGTTGATGGAGGATGATGTCGCCGAGACTGACGATTCCCGTCAGCCGGCCCGTCTCGACGATGGGGAGGTGGCGGACCCGGCACGTGGTCATCAGGTCCATGACGGTGGCGATGCTGTCGCCCGAGGTGCACGTGACCACATCGGTGGTGGTCACATCGCCGACCTTCCCGTCGAGGAACGCCGCCCCCTCGGTGTCGATGCCGACGAGGATGTCGCGCTCGGAGAGGATGCCCTCCACCCGGGCCCCGTCGGACGAGGCGACGAGGGCACCGATGCGGTGCCGGTTCAGCTCCGCCACGGCCTGGCGCACCGTGGCCGACGGCTCGATCGTGACCACCCCGGCGTCCCGGTCGGAGGTGAGTGCGCCCACCGTGTCGTCGCTGTCGGCCCCGGTGCGGCGGGCGGCCCGGATCACATCGACGGCCGTGGCCCAGATGCCACCCCGGGCCGAGTCGCGCCGGAAGCCGAGGCGCTGGTAGTAGTCGACGACACGGTCGAGGTCGAGTTCGGCCAACGGGTCGATCTGCACCACCGCACCCGGCACAGCCCGACGGACCGCCTCGACCAGGAGGCGCTCGCCCAGGCCCCGGCTGCGGTGGGCGGGTACCACGAGGTGCTCCCACACCAGCAGGCCGTCCTCCCGTTCGTCGGTGGCGGCGATGTAGCCCACGGCGGTGTTGTCGACCCAGGCCACGAGGATGAGATCGCCCGGCTCGGCGTCTCGGGCGGCGAAGAGGTACTCGCGTTCCGCCTCGGCCGACTCGTGCAGCGCTGCCAGCACGTCGCTCGGGCGGGATTCGGTGATGATGACGTCCTGCATGTCGCGACCGTAGCAACGTCGTCCCACCGCCGTCCCGACCACCCCGGTCGAATCGGTCCGGGCTTTTCCGGTGGATCGGCGCTGCGGGCCGGACCCGAGGGGCGTGAGGCGGTCAGTTCCGCTCGAGCTCGGCGGCGGCTATCGGGTCGGGCCGGAGCCGGAGGAGGAACACGGAGCCGGCGGCGGCGACGGCGACCACGGCGGCGATCGGCACCGTGTTGGTGGTGGTGGCGTCGGCCAGGTAAGCGACGAGGACCGGGAACGTCAGACTGCCGACGGCGGCGGCGAGGTAGACCCAGCCGAGCACCACGGCCAGGCCCCGCACCCCGAACAGGTGGGCCGACACCTCGCCCATGAGCGCCACGTAGCCCCCGTAGGCCACCCCCAACAGGATGGCGTAGGTCACGAGCAGGGCGTAGTTGGCCCCGGCCACCAGGAGCACGGCGAACGCCACGGGCTGACCGAAGAAGCAGGCCTGCAGCATCCGGACGGGGCCGACGCGACCCGACAGACCGGTGAGGAACAGCCGGCCGACGATGCTGGAGGCGCCGATGAGCCCCACCAGGAGGGCGGCCCGGGCCGAGCTGATCCCGGCGTCGGTGGCGAACAGCACGGTGAAGACGAACGCCGACGACTGACAGGCCGAGGCCATGGCCGAGCCGATGGCGAGCCTCCGGAACGAGGCGGTGGCCATCACGGCCCGCAGATGGCGGCCGGCCCGTAGCGGCCGACCGACCGGGGGCCGCTCGACGAGGAGGCCGCCGAGCCCGAACGTCACGGCGCAGACAACGGCCAGAACCACATAGGTCTGGCGCCAGCCGTTGCGCTCGATGAGGTGGTTGGCCAGCGGAACGAGGATGAGGGTGCCGAGCCCGTTGCCGGTGGCCGCCACCCCCTGGGCGATGGCCCGGTACCGGTCGAACCAGCCGGCGACGGCGGCGAACAGGGGGGCGATGAAGAGGCCGCCGCCGAGCCCGGCGCCGAGCCCGTAGGTGAGGTAGCCGTGCCACAGGACGTCGACCCGGCTGGTGAGGAACAGGCCACCGCTGAACATGAGACCGCCCACCCACACCAGCGGCCGGGGCCCGTAGCGGTCGGCGAGGAAGCCCGACCCGGCGCCGGCGCCGAAGAAGAGGAACAGGGTGATGCCGAACACGAGCGACGTGGGGCCGAGACCGCTGTCGAACTCGTCGGCCATGGCCTCGAAGAAGGTGCCGAAGGTGTAGATGGTGCCGAACGCCACACCGTTGGTCACCGCCGCCACCACGGCCACCTTCCAGGCCCGGACGGAGTCGAGGCCGACGAGCTTCTCGGGCGGCGGCGGGACGAGGCCACCGGTACCCACGCTCGTCTCGTCCACGGCGCCGATGGTGCCACGACGCCGAGCCCGGAACGTCATCTGCGCCCGGTCCTGGTCCTCGCGGCGCAGGGGCCACCGTCGGGACCCTGCCACCGGCGGCGGTCCCCTACCGGTTATCGTTGCCCCCTCGCACCCTGGCGACCACCCCAGACGGAGGGATCACCCGTGACTATGAAGATCGTGCTGACCGCGCTCGCGCTGCTGGTGGCGGCGTGCGGTTCAGGCGACGGCGACGACGCCGCCGAAGCCGCCGACGACGCCAGCACCACGGTCGCCGACTCGGCCGCCGACGACGAGCCGACCGACACCAGCGCCGACGACACGTCGACCACGGCAACCGACGACGACTCGACCGAGACGACCGCAGGGGATGCCGCCGGCGCCGACGAGGGGATCGGACCGCTCCTCAGCACCGTGTTCGCCGGAGCCGGCGTCGAGCCGAGCGAGGAGACCGTCCAGTGCATCCAGGAACGGGGCGCCGACCTCGACGTCAATCCCCTGGAGGCCACGGAGAAGGAGGTCGCCACCGCCACAGTGACCGCCTTCGCCTGCGCCGCCGATGAGTTGGCGCCGCTGATCGCGGCCGACACCACGCCTCCGGAGGGCACCGATGTCGCCGATGTCGAGTGTGTGATCGCCGAGACCTTCCGTTACTTCGGTGACATCCCACCCGACGAGGCGATCGCCGCCCTCGACGCCGACACCGTGCCCCAGGAGTTCCGTGACGCGGTGCTACCGGTGGCCGAGGCCGCCTGTGGCCTCGACGCCGATCAGGTCGAGGCCATCTTCGACGCCAACTGACATCCCCGGCTTGCCGCCAGGCGATGGCGGGCCCGACCCCCGGTTGGATCCCCCGTGTCGCCCTCTCGAGAGGTGGCGACATGGGGAATTCCCGTTCAGGGGATTGTGTTTGCTACGACCGCTGCGTAGTATATCCAGCAACACCAGATGCAGCCCGTTGGAGGCACAGCAATGACCATGATCGATTCGATCCGCGAGATGCAGACCCGCTCCCTCGACGGAATGAAGTCCGCCCAGGAGCAGCTCGTTTCCTACAACGAGCGGATGGCCGACACCGTCCTCGGCGCCATGCCCGACTGGGACTCCCCCTTCTCCCAGTACCTCCCGAAGCCCTCGGAGATGGTCGACGCTTACTACACGTTCCTCGGCGAGCTCTACGAGGCCAACAAGGAGTTCGCCTCGCGGGTCGCCGCCGCCTGGGAGAAGCCCGAGGACAGCGAGAGCTGAGCTCCGGAGAGCTGAGCCTCGGGACCCGGTGACCAACGACGGCGCCAGGAAGAGGAAGAAGCCCGGCTCCAGGCCGCCGTACCCCGGCCTGGAGCAGATGGGCGAGTTCATCCGCGCCCAGCGCAAGATGATGGAGCTGAGCCAGCGGGAGCTGGCCAAGCTCACCGAGCTGTCCGACCCCTACGTCAGCCAGCTGGAACGGGGCCTCCACGAGCCCTCGGTCCGGGTACTGAAGTCGCTCGCCACCGCGCTCAACGTGCGAGCCGAGACGCTGCTGGCCTATGCCGGGCTCCTCGACCCCGATCAGGCCGGCACCCCCACGGTGGTCGAGGCCGTCCAGGCCGACCCCCATCTCACGCCCGACCAGAAACAGACGCTGCTCGGCGTCTACCGCAACTTCAGGGGCGCAACGGGCGGCGTCCCCGCCACCGAGCCGGCGGTCGAGTCCGTCAGCGACGACGAGGCAGGTCGGGAATGAGCTCGCTCGCCGACGACATCCGGGCCGCCCTCCGCCTGGGCGCCGCCGACCCGTTCCTCACCACCGCCCGCCTCTCCGCCACCGCCCAATGGGGCCCCGGCATCGGGGCCATGGTGGCTGCCGCCGCCCTCCGCTTCCCGACCCGCCCCGCCATCGTCGACGGCCAGGGTTCGATCCAGTACTGCCAGCTCGACAGGCGCGCTACCAACCTCGCCGCCCTCCTCCGCCGGAACGACGAGGGGACGGTCGCCATCCTGTGCCGCAACCACCGGGGCTTCGTCCTCGGCCAGGTGGCGGCGGAACGGGCCGGACGCGACGTGGTGCTGATGTCGACCGCCCTTCCCGCCTCCAAGCTCCGGGAGGTGCTCGACCGGGAACAGGTGGCGACCCTGATCGCCGACGACGAGTTCGTTCCCCTGATCGAGCAGTGCGGCGCCGACGTCGACGTACTACCGGCCGAGGGAGACGGGCCCGACTCGATCTGGGCCCTGAGCGCCACCTCCCGACTCTGCGCCCTACCCCGCCGCCGGTCGCGCCTGGTCCTCCTCACGTCGGGAACCACCGGGCCCCCGAAGGGGGCCCGCCGCCACAACCGGGCCCCCCGGGCTCGCGATGCCAGCCTGCTGGCCAGCATCCCCTACCAGCTCGGCGACACCTTCCTCGTCGCCCCGCCCCTGTTCCACGCATGGGGCCTCAGTCAGGCGACGGTGGCGATGGCCACCGCCTCCACCCTCGTCCTGCGGCGCCGGTTCGACGCCGCCGATGTCGTCGACCTGCTCCGGCACCAGCATGTCGACGTGTTGGCCGTGGTACCGCTCATGTTGCGCCGCATCCTCACTAAAGCGGATGGCGTCGATGGCCTCCACGCTCCCCGCATCGTGGCCTCGAGCGGCAACGTGCTGCAGGGCAGTCTGGCCGTGGCCTGGATGGACCGTTTCGGTGACCATCTCTACAACCTCTACGGTTCGACCGAGGCCGCCATCGGCACCATCGCCGGCCCCGACGAGCTTCGACGCTTCCCCGGTACGGTCGGCCGCCCGCCGCGGGGCGTGACCCTCTCGATTCTCGACGAGCGGGGTATGCCGGTGCCGGTGGGTCGGTCCGGCCGGGTCCACCTCAGCAACTCGATGCAGTTCAGCGGCTACACCGACGGCAGCGACGGCGACCGTGCCGGCACGCTGCTCGCCACCGGCGACCTCGGCTACGTCGATGTCGAGGGCAACCTCCACGTCAACGGTCGGGCCAACGACATGATCGTCACCGGCGGCGAGAACGTCTTCCCCAGCATGGTCGAGGAGGTGCTCGAGCAGCTCCCGAGCATCGACGTGTCGGCCGTCGTCGGGGTCGAGGACGAGGAGTACGGCCAACGGGTGGTGGCGTTCGTCGTGCCCCACGATCGGCGACGATCGCTCGACATCGAGGCGGTGCGGTCGGCGGTGGCGGCCGAGCTGCCGGCGTTCATGGTCCCCCGGGAGATCGTGACCGTGGAGGCGTTGCCCATGACGACCACCGGCAAGGTGATCCGCCATCGCCTCGCCACCCTGGGCGACGCCGCCCGCTACTGAGGACCCGTCGTCACCCGGTGAGGGCGCTACCCGACTCCCAGGGAGCGATCTGGCCCTCGTAGACGTCGGGGCCGTTGCGGAAGTGCGAGGCCTCCTCGAGCGTCTCGACGAACGGCATGTCGACGGGGTACGTCGCCTCACCCCGGGGCCGGGGACCGGCCTTGGAGACGTGGCCCCACAGGGGATGGCCCACCACCTCCTCGGCGATCCAGGCCGCCTCGATGAGCTTGGCCAGGTCGTAGCCGGTCTCGATGCCCATCTCGTGGCACAGGTCGACGAAGTCCTCGGTCGGCACGTGGCCGGCGGCCCGTCCGTTGCCACAGTAGGGGCAGCCGCCCATGCCACCGATGGAGGTGTCGAACTCGGTGACGCCGAGCTGGAGACCCTCGTAGTAGCTGGCGATGGTCGACCCCCGGGAGTTGTGGAGGTGGAGGTGGAAGGTCTCGATCTCGGGCCAGGTGTCACGGACGGCCGAGATCGTCTGCCGGGTCGTGTGGGGGGCGTTCCAGCCCATGGCGTCGGAGAGCGACAGCCGACCAACCGCGATGCCCCTGGCATGCCACTTGTCGACCATGAGGCCGATCAGCTCGAGCTGGTCGGCCAGCGTGAAGGGTCCTTCGAAGTTGGATCCGAACGGGCTCCCCAGGGTGATCGACCCGGAGGTGACGCCCGTCGTCGCGGCGTCGTCGACGATGGCGTCCATCGCCGCGATCTGCTGGGCCTGGCTGCGGTTGTAGTTGCGGCGGGCGAACGAGTCGCACGCCTCGACGTGGAGACCGTGGCGGCGGCGCCGGACGTCGATCTTCGGGTAGAAGCGGTCGGCCCGCTCGAACCCCCTGCGGTTGAACACCGCCGCGGTGTAGGTGACACCCGGCCTGGGCACGAACCGCTCGGCAATCTCCTCGACACAGGCCATGGCCGGCGTCCACTTGGGATGGGCGAACGAACCGATCGAGATGACCTTGGCCCCCGTCTCGCCCAGGGCATCGAGGAGGCGGAGCTTGTCGTCGACCGTGATGTCGGGGCTCTCGATCTGGAGCCCCTCCCGCATCGTGTCGTCGGTGATCGTCACCGCCTCTGGTAACAGGCTGGTCATGGGGGCCTCCCTTGGTCGGCTGCCGGTCCCCAGCGTAGGTGCGGGTCCTCACGTCGACCGAATCCTCCCCCGGGGGCGGAGCCGACCCGGGCCGAGCCCGCGGTGTCTCCCGGTCCTCAGGCGACGGCGACGTCGGCGGAGAACGTGTGGGCCACGGCATCGTCGACGAATCGGCGGACGGCGGGCTCGAGCGGGAACGAGAGGTGCGAGCCCTCATACCACAGGATCGTGGGCTCGTCCCAGTGCTCCCACAGCCGGCGCACGTTGCCGGGGCGGACCCACCGGTCGAGGAGGCCGGCGTAGATGAAGCGGCGGTCGGGGGGAACGAGGCACGGCATGGCGAGGGGCGACACGACCTGGAACACCCGCTCCAGGGGGGCCCACGACAGACCCCACTGCTCGTAGAAGGGCGGGAGGAGCGGCTCGAGCTGGCGGCGCATGCCCCGCACCAGATCGGATTCGGGGACACCGGCGATCACGCACGCCAGGTCGTGGTCGAGGCATGACACGAGCGACGCCATATAGCCGCCGAGTGAGATGCCCGAGATGCCAACCGCCGTCGCCTCCTGGTCGCGTCGGATCCAGTCGAGGAGGCGGCGGATGTCCCAGGCCCCCTGGGCCAGGGTGAAGACCGTGTTCATGGCCCCGGCGTGGAGGACCCGTCCCCCGTTCTGGTCCACGGCCCGGGGGCCGTGGAGTGGGAGGATCACGGCGGCGACGTTGAGCCCGTGGCGGCCGTGGAGGCGGGCGGCCCGGAACATCGACAGGTCGAGGGCGGGGTCGCCGGTGCGGTAGCCGTTGACCAGCACCAGCCAGGGGCGGGGCCCGTCGTGATGGCGCAGGACCCAGGCGTGGCCGGTGCGCACGGGCCGATAGTCGAGCCACCGCTCCCGTCCCGGCTCGTCGGGCCACGGCTCGAAGTCGCTGTCGAAGCGCAGGTGCTCGTAGCGGTAGCCACCGTCGACGGCGGTGCGCTGCTCGATGGCGTCGAGCGGCGGAGGGTCGCGGTGGTACGACCGGGGATCGGCGAGCCACCCCTCGGCCTCGTAGCGCTCCGCGGCGGCGCTCAGCTCGTCGCGCAACCGGCGCCGGAAGGCGGAGTCGGGAATCCGCATGCGACCCATGGCCAGCTCGGCCTGGATCGACCACTCGTCGATCACCCACTTCCACACGGCCACCGGATCGGGCGTCACCCCCGGCAGGTCGTCCTCGGTGTGGCCCCGCACCCAGTCGCGAATCGACGGGGACGGCGGGCGGAGGCGGCGGAGATGTCGGCCGATCGGGCGTGGCATGGCGGATCCTCGATTCGGCTCAGCTGTCGGACACCGATGGCTCGACACCTGGGGGGGCGGTGGTTCCCACCCCGGCGGCGAGGGTGAGATCGGTGGATTTGAGCATTCGTTCCAGCAGGTCGGCGAGAACGATCCGCTCGTCGTGCGAGAACACGGCGAAGATGTCGTAGTAGATGCCGAAGGCGCGGTCGACGAAGAACTGGTGTCGCCGCAGGCCCTCCTCGGTGAGCTCGACGAGGACCTCGCGGTGATCGTGCTGGGCCCGACGTTTGCGCACGAGCCCGCTGGCCTCCAGACGGTTGACCGCCCGGGTCACCGATGAGGGTTCGAGACCCATGACGACGGCCAGCTCGCGTATGGCGCAGGGTCCGTTCCCGGCGACGGCATCGAGGGCCCGGAACTGACCGGGCTCGATCGACTCCGCCCCGGCCTGGAGAACGTGACGGCGGAGCCGTTCGACGGTCGGCCCCAACCGGGCGGCCCGCCACAGGGCGGCGAGACGGTCGTCGACCTCCCACGTCTCGTCGACACCTTCGACGGCGACGGCGAGCGTGCGCAGGGCGGTCGACCCCTCGTGGGTGCCCGGATCGGGCTGGGACTCAGTGCTCATGGGCGGTTTCCCCGATCAACGTAGAGCGGATCGCTCCTGGGAGGAAATCTGCAGTGTGTATGACAACCATCTTGTTTAGCGAAGCTACTTGACGGGTCGTTCATTGATCAAGATACTTGCATTACGTCACACATTTCTTGATCCGTCAGGTTGGCGCCGATGGGGTGGGCTCCGTTCGCAGGATCGATCGAAACACGATGACTCCGCCCGCAGACCCACCGCCAGCACATCGACCCGCTCAGCCGGATCAGAGGGAGCCCGCAGCATGAGTAGCAGCCCGCAGTGGCGCCAGGCCTTCGACGCCTGGGAGAAGGCCGTCGCACCCGGCCTGGAGGAACTGACCGCCTCCGCCGGTTTCCAGGACGTCCTGGCCGTGGCGGCCAGGATGAACGCCCAGGTGCTCTCCGAGACCGAACGCTGGTCACGCCGCTGGCTCCACCTGTGGAACCTGCCGGCCGCCAGCGACGTGCGGGGCCTCCGCCGTCAGATCGCCAGCCTCGAGCGCGAGGTCAAGACGCTCCGCCGCTCCTTCGACGGCGCCACTCCCCTCGACGGCACCGCGCCCACCGCCGACGCCACAGCGGCCGGGACGGCGGCCCGCCGTCTCGACCTCGTCGAGACCGACACCGACGACATCGCCGACGCCAGCTGACGGGGGACCGACCCATGCCTGCCACCACCCCCAATCTCCTCGATCCCTTCGGCGTGGCCGAGGCGTTGACCCGCAACAGCAAGCGCTACTGGAACTTGACCCGTCACCTGTTCGGCATCGACCGGGCCCAGGTCGGCGTCACCCCCCGCGACGAGGTGTGGTCGAGCGGCAAGGCCGTCCTCCACCGCTACCGCAGCGACGAGGTGACCGTCCGCCCCCCCGTCCTGCTCGTGATGAGCCTCGTCAGCCGGGCCTACATCCTCGATCTCCAACCGGGCAACAGCTTTGTCGAGCACCTGCTGGAGCGGGGGTTCGACGTCTACCTGCTCGACTGGGGCGTCCCCGACGAGGAGGACGCCACGAACACCCTGGAAACCTACATCGACGACCTCCTGCCCGAAGCCGTGGCCAGGATCGACGCCGCCTCGGGCCGCCAGGGTGTCACCGTGTTCGGCTACTGCTTCGGGGGCCTGCTGGCCCTCCTCTACACCGCCGGCCATCCCGACGACCCCATCCGCAACCTGGTGGTCATGGCCACCCCGGTCGACTTCACCGAGATGCCGCCCGCCATGAGCGGCGTGGGCGGCCGAGGCATCGATCCCGACCACGTCATCGACGCCACCGGCAACCTCCCGGCCGAGGCCGTACGGAGCTCGTTCACCCTCCTCACCCCCACCGCCGACCTGGCCACGATCGCCGACTTCTGGGAACGCCTCGACGACGACGCCTTCCTCGAGTCGTACCAGGCCATGACCCAGTGGACCCGCAACCACATCCCCTTTCCCGGCGCCGCCTTCAAGCAGACGGTCGCCCTGTTCCAGGAGGGCAACGGGTTCATCAACGACGCCGTCGTGCTCGGGGGACGCCGGATCCGACTCGGCGACATCACGGTGCCGTTCCTGAACGTGGTGGCCGAGCGTGACCACATCGTCCCCGCCGCCTCCGCCCGGCCCGTCACCCCGCTGGTGGGCTCGGACGACGCCACCGAGCTGCTCCTGCCCGCCGGTCACGTCGGCCTGATCGTCGGCAAGCGGGGCCGGACCGAGTGCATGCCGGCCATGTCCGACTGGATGCTGGCCCACTCCGACGTCGAACCCGTCGTCGACGTCGGCTGAGCGGACGCACCGACGACGATGGGGGCCACAGACCGGGGGGCGACCCCATCCCGAGGGCGGGTCGCCCTCGTGCTCGGCTCGGGCGGCATCGTGGGCGGGGCGTTCCACGCCGGCGTCCTCAAGGCGCTGCTCGACACGTGGAACATCGACGCCCGCTCGGTCGACCTGATCGTGGGCACGTCGGCCGGCTCGGTCGCCGCTGCCCTGACCGCGGCCGGCCTCCACCCCAACGACCTGTTCCGGCGGGAAATCGGCAAGCCCATGAGCCCCGGCGGTCAGAGACTCCTTCGGACGGCCAGGGCAAAACGGGGACCCACCCCGGTGACCCAGTCGTCGATCGGCCGACCCATGGCCCCCGAGGCCCTGTGGCGGGCCGCCCTCCGGCCTTCCGGCGTTGCCCCCGGCAGCCTGGCCGCCGCCCTCCTCCCCCGGGGGTCGGCGTCGACCGCCCACGTCGCCGGGATGGTCGACGGGCTGCTCGGCCCTTGGTGGCCGGCTCGGCCCGAGCTACGGGTCTGCACGGTCGAGGTGGCCAGCGCCCGTCGGGTCGTCTTCGGGCGCGGTGACGGGGCGACCCCGTCGGCCGCCGTCGCCGCCTCGTGTGCCGTTCCCGCCGTGTTCTCTCCCGTCGCCATCCGTGGTCGGGAGTACTACGACGGCGGTGCCCACTCGGCCGACAACCTCGACGTCATCGGCGACGACCGCTACGACCTCATCGTCGTCAGCTCCCCCATGAGCACCACCCGGCGAATCGACGCCGGCCGCCCGTGGAGCATGCTGCGCACCGTGTCGCGGTGGCAGACCGACCAGCAGCGGGGCCGGCTCTCGGGGTGCGGCCATGTGGAGATCGTGCGGCCAACGGTCCGCGACCTCGACGCCATGGGCACCAACCTCCTCGATCGCAGCCGTCGACCGGCGGTGGCGGTGCAGGCCCACGCCTCGGCCTCGGCCCGCTTCGCACGGCGCCCCTGCCCCATCTGATCGCCCACCTGTTCCCCCTCTGGTTCCCTCCAGCCGATCCGACCGAGTCGTCACCGTGAAACAGCTCTCCGGCCTTGATGCCGGCTTCCTCTACATGGAGTCGCCCACCACCTACGGCCACGTCAACAGCCTGTCGATCTACCAGCGACCCCGAACCAGGAGCTTCCGCCCCTACGAGCTGGTCAGGGAGCGGCTGGCGGCCAAGCTGGGCGACCTGGCCCCCCTCCGGCGCCGCCTGGTGGAGGTGCCGTTCCAGATCGACCACCCCTGGTGGATCGACGACCCCGCCTTCGACCTCGACTTCCACCTGCGCCACATCGCCGTACCCCCGCCGGGGGAGCAGCACGCCCTGGCCGAGCTCGTGGGCCGCATCATCAGCCGCCCCCTCGACCGCTCCCATCCCCTGTGGGAGGCCTACGTCATCGAAGGTCTGGCCGGGCAGGACTGGGCCCTGCTCCTCAAGTTCCACCACGCCGCCATCGACGGGGCGGCCGGGCTCGAGCTGCTCACCATCCTGCTCGACCCGGAACCGGATGCCGGCCCCCTGCCGCCGGCCGACCTCGGCCCGGGCGAGCGGGTTCCGACGCCGTCGGAGATGCTCGGACGGACGGCGTTCGAGTACGCCCTGCGCCCCGAGCGGTTCCTCCGAGCCCAGCTCCGCACACTGCGCGACGCATCGACGATCGCCAACGAGCGGCGGGCCGAGCTGTACCGGGCCTCGCTCCGGTCGTGGGCGCAGCCCGCCCTCCCCTTTTCCCTGCGCCCCGACGTTCCCCGCCCTCCGGAGGGGATGGCGCCACCGACCCCGTTCAACCGGGCCATCAGCCCCCACCGCCGCTTCGCCTACCGCACCGAGTCGCTGGCGGCGATCAAGGACATCAAGAACCGGTACGGCGTCACCGTCAACGACGTCATCATGGCCATCTGCGCCGGTGCGCTCCGCCGTTACCTGGCCCGCCACGACCAGCTGACCGGCGAGCCCCTGGTGGCGGCCGTGCCGGTGTCGATCCGGACCGGTGACGAGGACGACCCGTGGACCAACCGGGTGTCGTCGATCGTGGCCCCCCTCCCGACCCACCTCGACACCCCACAGGCCCGGGTGGCCTACGCCCACGAGGCGATGGCCGACGCCAAGGCCCGGTTCGATCTGATTCCAGCCGACGCCCTCCAGGACTTCAGCCGATTCTCACCGCCCGCCCTGTTCACCCAGGCGTCGGCCCTCATGGCCCGGACCCGGATGGCCGACCGGACCGGCTCGCCCGTCAACCTCGTCATCTCCAACGTGCCCGGACCCCGCCACCCCCTCTACCTGGGCCCGGCCCGGTTGGAGCACTACTACCCGGTCTCCACGATCGCCGAGGGTCAGGGCCTGAACATCACGGTCCACAGCTATCAGGACATCCTCGACATCGGCCTCGTCGGGTGCCGAGAGCTGATGCCCGACATCTGGGACCTGCTCGAACTCATAGGCGACGAGGTCCAGGCTCTGCTCGACCACCGGAGGGTGGCGACGCCCGTCACCGCCTGAAAGGACGATCGGTACGGACCGGCACCGGGTGGGGGCGGGGGGCGACGACGAGCTCGACCAGTCGGTCGCCGGCGGCGAGCACCCGGTCGACGAGCGCCCGGGCCCGCCCGGCCCGACGGCGCCGGCCCGCAGCGGGCGACCGGCGTCCGGGTTCCCGGCTGGGGTCGGCTGTGCTGTCGACTGCGCTGTGGTCAGCCATCGATGCTCCTCGCTGCCGCCCGTCGTATGCCTGTATGACGGTGCAACCCCGCCGGTGATACGCCTGTTCCATCGTCGCATCCGGACCCGGACCTGACCGGTTCCGCCAAGGATTGATCGACCGGGTCCGGGCCCGGACCTGACCGGTTCCGCCAGGGATTCATCGACCGGGTCCGGACCCGACGGTCGGCGGGTCCGGGCCCGACGGTCGGCGGGCCCGCTGTGCCATCATCGCGACGTGATCGTGCAGTCGGGTGACGAAGGGGTTCCTCGCCTCGTGCTCACCATGGACCAGCACACGGCCACCGGTGCGACGATGGCCGAGCACTTCGGTGGCACCGACGGGTTCGACCGGCTCGAGCCCCACCAGCTGGTGGTGGGACTCGTGGGGGAACACGACCGGGGATGGGTCGAGGTCGACGCCGGCGCCCCCCGCCATCCCGGGCCCTGCTCGAACCGACGATCGCCGCCCTGGCCGGCCCATGGGCCGGTGACCCTCGTCAGCGCTCGTCGAGGCCGATGAGGTCGTGGGCCACGTCGCCACCGACGACGGTGGCGGCCACCGGCACCTCGCCGATCCCGTCGCGGTCGACGGTGAGCAGGTCCTCGTCGAGCACGACGAAGTCGGCCAGCTGGCCGGGGGCGAGTCGCCCCTTGCGGTCCTCCTCGAAGGCGGCGTAGGCCGAGCCGACGGTGTAGGCGGCCAACGCCTCGAGCACGTCGATGGCCTCGGCCGGCACGAAGGGCTCACCGCGGGCCGTGCGCTGGTTGACCATGTCGTGGATACCGAGCAGGGGGGCGCCGTTCACCACCGGCCGGTCGGAGGACCCGGGCAAGGGGATGCGGCGGGCCAGGAAGGAGGCCTGGCGGTAGGCGTCGGGGGTGCGGTGCACGCCGAGGGCGTCCTTCATCCCGTCGCCGATCTCGGAGATGAACCGGCCCTGGGGCACGGGGATCACCCCGAGCTCCTTCACCCGATCGAGGAGACCCTCGGCGATGACCCCGCAGTGCTCGATGCGATGGCGGGCGTCGGGCCGGGGGGCGTCCCGCTGGCACTCGGCGTAGATGTCGAGCACGGTCGACACCGCCCGGTCGCCGATGGCGTGGGTGCAGACCTGCCAGCCGCTGCGGTGAGCGGCCAGGATCCGCTCCCGCAGTAGCTCCGGTTCGGTCTGGAAGAAGCCACAGTTGCAGCCCCCACCCTCGAACGGTTCGAACATGGCGGCGGTGCGGCCGATGAGGGAGCCGTCGGAGAAGACCTTGGTACCGCCGATCCGGAGCCACTCGTCGCCGAACCCGCCGTGGAGGCCGCCGTCGAGGGCGAGGGTGACGCCGTCGTCGTCGTGGCCGTCGATGTGGTGGAGCGCCTCGACCGCCACCAGGAGGTTGACCCTGACGCCGAGCACACCCCGGGCCCGTGCCTCCTGCCAGGCCCGCAGCTCGAGGGGTGAGTTGGCGATGAAGCCGCCGCCGACGCCGGCCTCGGTGGCCGACGTGACCCCCTCGGCCAGATACTGGCCGTTGGCCCGGGCGATGGCGGCCATACGATCGACCGACATCGGGTACGTGAGACGACGGACGAGGCCCTGGGCCTGTTCCTGGATCAGGCCGTTGGGTCGACCGTCGTCACCGGTGACGACGACCCCACCGTCGGGCACCGGTTGGCCGGCGATGTCGGCCAGGACGAGGGAGTTGAGGGTGCACATGTGACCCGAGTTGTGCTTGAGCCAGACCCGGTGGCGGGGGGCGACGGCGTCGAGCTCGGTGGTGGTGGGATGGCGCCGTTCGGCCAGCTTGTTCTGGTCGTAGCCGGCGCCGACGACCCAGTCGCCCTCGCGCGTGTCGGCTGCCCGGGCGGCGATGGCCCGGCAGATGTCGTCGACCGACGTCATTGGGGGCGAGGCGAGGTCGACGTCGTCGAGGTTGATGCCGTGGAACACCATGTGGTTGTGGGCGTCGTTGAAGCCGGGGACGACGCGACGGCCTCCGAGGTCGTGGACCCGGTCGGGTTCGAACTGGTCGGCCAGGTCGGCGTCGCCGGTGGCCACGATCCGCCCGGCCAGGACGGCCAGCACCCGGGCCGACGGTTGGCGGGGATCCTGGGTGTGGATGTCGCCGTTGACGTAGAGGGCATCGATGCGCACGGCCCCAGGGTGGCACAGCGTCGGGACCGGTCGCAGCACCGATCGACACCCACCGGCGAGCTCGACCGGGCTCGGCTGTGCTCGCTCCGACGCCTGCTGCTCCGACGCCTGGTGCTCCGACGAGGATTCGTTCTCTGTTGCGTCATCGACTCTTGGAGTCGATAACGCAACGGAGTTCAGCCACGTGTCGCGCTATCGCGTCGGCTCACCCGGTGCCATCGGCCAGCGGGCGCCGGCCGATGGGTTGCGGGCCGCGAGCCGCAACCGGGACGTGGGGACCGGGTCGTGGAACCGGCCCGGGACCCGGGATCCGGTGCCCTTCGACCCAAGTCGGGGGGGACCAGCCGCTAGGGTCTCGCCGGATGGACGACAGCGGCTCGACGGTTCCCGCCGCGATGGGCGACGGCGCACCGGAGCCGGGCCTGTCCGAGTTCGCCACCCTGGCCTTCACGTTCTTCGCCGTCGGGATCACCGTGTCGGTCGCTCTCGTCGAGCGGGGGGTCGACACGGCCGTTATCATCGTGGCCGCCATCGTCGTCTACGCCGCCACCAGCGAGCTGGCCTTCATCGCCGTGGCCGACGGCGGCGGGTCGACGGCGGCCGGCGTGCTCGCCGGGTGGCTCGTGGCCTCCCGGTTCGGCATCCTCGCCGTGACCCTGCGGGCCCGACTGCCCGCAACCGGACTCGAACGGTTCGCCGGGGCCCTCAACGCCCTCGACCCCAACGTGGGTCTCATGATCCAACAGGCCGACCCGGCGGCGGCCCGCCGCGTCTTCTGGCGGACCACGCTCACCCTGCTGGTCGGGTGGATCACCGGCAGCGTGGTCGGGGTGGTGTTGGGCAACGTGTTGGGCGACACGACCCGCTGGGGCTTCGACGTCGTGTTCCCGGCCGCCCTGCTCGCCATCATCGGCCCCCTCCTGCGGCGGCGCGACGGGTTGGCGGCCGGCGTCATCGGGGCCCTGCTGTGCCTGGTCCTGCTGCCGGTGGCGCCCGGTGGGGTCCCCATCCTCGTCAGCGCCCTCGGGGCGGTGGCCGTCGTGGGCCGGCGGATGGTGGGGCGGCGGACGTGACGTGGCTGGTCGTGATCCTCCTGACGCTGGGGGCCGCCGGCCAGCGGCTGCTCGGCATGTACGCCATCGGGTCGCTGCTGGAACGCCGGCCGGTGGTCCGTGACCTGGCCGACCTCCTCCCAGCGGCCGTGGTAACGGCTCTGGTAGCTCAGCTGACCCTGTCGACCGCCGGCGAGCTCACCGTCGACGCCAGGGCCGCCGGCCTGGCCGTGGCCGGGGTGCTCGTGTGGCGGCGGGCCCCGTTCGTGGTCATCGTCGTGGCGGCCGCCGCCACCACCGCCCTCCTCCGGGCCGTCGGCTGACTGCGACTGGCTGCGCCTGCGGAGCGTCAGTTGCCGCTGATCTCGATGCGGATGTTGCCGCTGGGGTGCAACGAGCAGAAGCCGTCGAATGTGGCCGCTTCGGAGAACCGCTTCTCCAACCGGTCGCCCGGCGCCACGGTGAACGGACCGACGGTGTGGGCCTCGTCGTCGTCGTTGACCACCACGAGGCGGTCGCGGAACTCGAAGCGGAGGTCGGCGGGGAGGATGTCGACCGTTTCGCCGGCGGCCAGGCGGTCGGCGGTGCCAGCGGGGATGACGATCAACCGCTCGACCCCTTCCGATGTCCCCATGACGTGGCTGAGCCCGATGGCCGACCCCACGAAGGCCAGAGCCAGGAAGGCGTAGAGGCCCAACGAGGTGCGAACGTCGAGTGCAGGAACTGCCACCGCCAAATTCTAGGTCCGGAAGCCCCACCACTACCATGCGGACGTTCGGACAATCGGAGAAGGGTGGGCGATGACGCAGCTCGAACGGGGGCCGCTTCAACCGGTGGTCGACACGATCGTCGACGTGGAAGGGGTCCAGAAGCGCACCGGGCGCACGCTGCTGGCCAGCCAGATCTGCGGCGGGATGGGCCTTGTGTCGGCCAGGAGGGCCGTCACCGAGTAGCCCGCCTTCCTGGCGGTCCTGGCCGCCATCACCCGGTTCTTCCCGCTGCTGCCGCTCGGTGTGGCCGGGATCGGGGCCGGCAACGCCGCCAACCTGGCCACCCGGTACGCGGCGGCGGATCTGGCCAAGCCGGAGCACCGGGGTCGGACGATCGGGATGATCGTGTGGGCCACGACGATCGGTTCGGGCTTCGGCTCGTTGATCTCGTTGTCGGTGCTCGATCCGGCCGGGCGGCGCTTCGGTCTACCCGACTACGGCGGCTCGTTCCTCGCCGGCTCCGTCCTGTTCCTCGTTGGTGCGGCCATCATCGAATGGCGGCTCCGTCCCGACCCGGTGGTGCTGGCCGGCGGCGTGGGCGAGAGCCGAGCCGAGGGCCGTCTGCCGTTCGGGGCGGCGGTCGGGCTCATCCTGGCCAACCCCGGCGCCCGGCTCGCCGTGCTGGGCATGATGATCAGCCAGGCCACGATGGTCGGCGTCATGACCCTGACCCCGCTCTACATGCGCGACGGCGGGCAGTCGAACAACGCCATCGCCATGATGCTGTTCTTCCACATCCTGGGCATGTACCTGTTCAGCCCGTTCATCGGTCAGCTCACCGACCGGGTCGGTCGCTACCCGATGCTCCTCACCGCCGATATCCTCTGCGTCGCCGGTGCGCTGTGGGCCGGGTTCAGTCCCGACGACGATTTCCTCGGCCTCACCGGGGCCTTGTTCGTCATCGGGATCGCCTGGTGCTTCGGGATCATCTCCGCCAGCGGCCTGCTCACCGAGTCGTTCCCGGTGGCCCAGCGGGCCAGCATCCAGGGTGCCGGCGATCTGTGCATGGCCGGGTTCGTGGCCGCCGCCGGCATCTCCGCCGGCGCCATCGTGGCCGCCAGCAGCTACCACGACCTGAACCTCGCCGCCGCCGCCCTCGGCGCCGTCCTCGCGTGGCCGTGATCATGACGTCGGTCCGGGACGTGGTCGGACCTCGGGTGACCTGGTCACGACCCGAGCCCCAGCCGACGATCCGGAGCGGGCGACGCCAACCGAGTACCGTCGAGCCTTGTTGTGGCACGGCCGCAGTCACCGGCGAGCTGCAGAGACCGGGGATGGCATGAGCTTTTCGGACACGAGCCCTGAGGCATTGACACGCCAGGTGGAGATCTGGCGGTCGATGACGTATGCCGAGAAGGCGAAGGTGGTCGACGAGCTGAACGCCGACGTGCAGCGGATGGCGGAGACCGGGGTCCGCCTCCGCCACCCGGACGCCACGGATCGGGAGGTGTTCCTGCGGGTTGCGGCGCTACGTAACGGTCGGGAGCTGAGCATCGCCGTCTACCGGTGGGACCCGGAGATCGAGGGCTGGTAGGGGTGGGCCCGCTCGACCACGCGGTCTTCGTCGGGCGGCGGCTCGATGCCCGTCAGTCCCGACCGGTGCCTCTTGGCGGAAGGTAAGGGATTCGAACCCTTGGTGACCCGGAGGCCACAACGGCTTTCGAGGCCGCCCCATTCGTCCGCTCTGGCAACCTTCCGGGGTCGAGAGTAGCGGGCCCCGGCACCGGAGCCGACACCCTTCCGCCGCCGTCTCGTTCCAACGGCCCGGAATCCGCCGAGCGGGCGGGCCGGCAGGCTGGTGCCGCGGCCCACCCCGCGCGATGATCCGAGCGGTGACCCTTTCCTCGGCTGACTCATCGCCGACGAGTCGCTGGGCCGCCAGCGACGCCAGGCTCGGGATGGCGGGGGCCGGTATCGCCGTGGCCGCCTGGGGTGCCTCGGGGGTGCTGGCCAAGGGCATCGCCATGGACAGCCTGGCCATCGCCGCCTACCGGTTCTGGGTCTACGCCTTCGCCATCGTGGCCTACCTGGCGGTCCGGGGGACACCGGTCAGCGTCCGGGTCCTGCGTCACTCGTTCGCCGGCGGCGTCGCCCTCGCCGCCGACGTGGCCCTCTTCTTCAGCGCGGTCAAGGTGACGACCATCGTCGACGCCACGGTCATCGGGTCGATGCAGCCGGTGGTGCTGATGGCGCTGGCCGGTCCCCTGTTCGGCGAGCGGATCGGCTTCCGCAACCTGGTGTGGGCCGCCATCGCCCTCGGCGGTGCCGTCGCCGTGGTGCTGGCCTCGGCCGGCACCCCCGAATGGAACCTGCAGGGCGATCTGCTGGCGGTGGGGGCGGTGTTCGGGTGGAGCGCCTACTTCGTGTTCTCCAAGCGGTCGAAGGGGGTGCTCAGCTCGTCCGAGTTCACCGCCGGCACCGCCATCTGGGTGGCCCTGGTCAGCACGGTGCTGGGGCTGGCCATCGGCCAGGACATGAGCTGGCCCGACGGCACGAGCTGGTTCTGGCTGCTGGTGATGGCGTTCGGATCGGGCATCCTCGGCCACAGCGTCATGAACTGGTCGCTGGTCCGCATCCCCCTGTGGATCGGGTCGCTCTCCACCCTGTTGATCCCGGTGGTGTCGTCATTGTTGGCCTGGGCCTTCCTGTCGGAGGCCATCACCCTCTTGCAGGCCCTGGCCATGGGGGTCGTGATCGTCGCCCTCGGCCTCATCGTCAGCTCGTCGGCCGCCACCCCCACCCCCGGGACGGACGACGGGTGACGACCGGATCCGCCGACGAGCCGGTGGCCGGGCTCCGGGCCGCTTTCGAGCCCCTCGCCGATCCGGAGGCGGCGCCGGCCATGGCCCGCTACATGAAGAACCACTTCCCGTTCCTCGGGTTGAGCACGGCGGTACGCCGGGCCGCTCAAAGGCCGACCCTGTCGGCCCTGGCGGCGGCGTCGGGCGACGAGCTGATCGCTTTCGCCGACGCCTGCTGGGCCCAACCCGAACGCGAGTTCCAGTACGCCGCCGCCGACGCCCTGCGCCGCCACCACCGAGCCCTCGGAGCGCGCCACCTCGACGCTTTGGCCCGCTGCATCACCACGAAGGGATGGTGGGACACGGTCGACACCCTGGCCGCTCACGCCGTCGGTCCCCTCGTGGCCCGCAACCCCGAGCTCGTCGCCACCATGGACCGCTGGGTCGACGGCGACGAGCTGTGGCTGGCCCGCACCGCCATCCTCCACCAGCTGCAGTACGCCGACCGCACCGACGCCGATCGCCTCTTCGCCTACGCCGAGCGCCGGGCCGGCGACACCGAGTTCTTCATTCGCAAGGCGCTGGGCTGGGCCCTGCGGCAGTACGCCCGGGTCGACCCCGAGGCCGTGGTGGCGTTCGTCGACGCCCACCACGCCGAGCTCTCGGGCCTGACCCGACGGGAGGCCCTGAAGCGGATCGCCGGCCCCCCGGCAACCGGTGCAGACGAGGGGGCCTGAGTGGGCCGGCCGGAGGCCGCCCGACGCCGGCGTGCCGCAATACCTAGCATCGGGCCCATGTCCGATCTCGAGCCGCACGAACCGACACCGCCGGCGCCGGCACCCGGCCCGATCTCGCAGCCGGTGAGTGACGCCGACCGCCAGGCAGCGGTCGACCGTGTGCAGCAGGCGCTGGCCGACGACGTGATCTCCTTCGAGGCCATCGACGACCGGTTCGCCGCCATCTACCGGGCCGCCAGCCGGGCCGACCTCGACGCCGCGTTGGCCGGTCTTCCCCCCACGACCACCCCGCCCCCGGCCCGATCGGCCCGCCATCTGTCGCCCGCCTCCAGTATCAGCCTGATCGGTGACACAAAGGTCGGTGGTTGGATAGCCGTGGGGCCCAGCATGACATCGGTGACGATGCTGGGCGACGCCATCATCGACCTGTCATCGGCCGACATCCCGCCCGAGGGCGTGGAGCTGCGTCTCTTCAGCCTGATCGGCGACGTGAAGGTCCTGGTTCCCGATGGGGCCCGGGTCCAGGTCCAGGGGATCACCCTCATCGGTGACACCAAGCAACGGCTCGTGCCGCCGATGGTCGATGGCCCGACGATCCGCATCTCGACCTTCAGTCTGATCGGCGACGTCGTCGTGCAGTCCTTCTCACAACTCGCCGACCGCCAGCTCCGACGGTTCTGGCGCAATAGCCGGCAGACGCCGCAGTGATCCCGTCGACGCCGACGGGACCGCCCCGGCGCTGGCCGACCCGGCGACTGGTCGGCGGCTGATCAGCGGCCCAGCGCCGCTGACCCGCGGCCGTCGCCGGCGGTGGCGACGAACAGCACGCCCGGATGGTCGGGCAGGGGGAGCCGGTGCTGGTCGTCAGATCGACGAGGGCGTCGGCCGGCTCGCTACCTGCTTCGTCTCCTAGTGTCGGGGCATGAGTCTTGTGCTGTACGAGGTGGAGGACCATGTCGCCACCATCACCCTCAACCGCCCCGAGGCCCGCAACGCCATCAACGGGGAGCTGCGCCGCGACCTGAACGCAGCGTGGGACCGGTTCCGCGACGACACCGACGCCTGGGTCGGCATCCTGACCGCCGCCGGCACCACGTTCTCCGCCGGGGCCGATCTGAACGACGGGGCCGGCTCCGTCGGCGTGTTCGGTGGGACGTTCTGGGAGAAGCCGACGATCAACTCGTTCGAGAGCGGCATGGAGCTGTTCAAACCGACGATCGCCGCCGTTGACGGGCCCTGCATCGGCTACGGGTTGACCGGGGTCCTGTTCTGCGACTTCGTCGTCGCCACCGAGCGGGCGTTCTTCTCGTTTCCCGAGGTCACGATCGGGGTGCCGACGATCGTGGGCGCCATCCGCCTGCCCGACAAGATCGGGTGGGCCAACGCCATGGAGCTGCTGTTGACCGGCAAGCCCATGTCGGCCCAGCGGGCGGCCGAGGTCGGACTGGTGTGGCGCCTCGTCGGCAACGACGACCTCCTGGACGAGGCCCGCTCGTGGGCCCGGGTGCTCACCGAGGCCGCGCCGCTGGCCCAGCGGGCCACCAAGGAGGTGGCGTGGCGGACCCGGGAGATGGGCTGGATCGAGTCGGTCCGCTTCGGTGAGACGATGCGCAAGGTGGCGGCCACCACCCCCGACGTGGCCGAGGGCCGGAGGGCGTGGGCCGAGAAGCGCACCCCCACCTGGACCGGCGAGGAGCACTGAGCGGGCCCCGACCTGGCGAGCCTAGCGAGGAGCACTGAGCGGGCCCCGACCTGGCGGGCCTACCGAGGACCAGCGCTGGCTCGACCTCGACTGACAGTCCGACCGTGCGCCGCCTCAGCGGCGGGTGGCGAAGAAGTCGGTGAGGAGGGCGGCACAGTCGGCGGCCAGCACGCCGGGCACCACGTCGAGGCGGTGGTTGAGCCGGGGATCATCGCACACGTTGTAGAGGCTGAGGCACGCCCCGGCCGCCATGTCGGCCGCCCCGTAGACCAGCCGGTCGAGGCGGGCGTTGACCAGGGCCCCGCCGCACATCACGCACGGCTCGAGCGTGGCCACCAGGGTGCAGCCCTCGAGCCGCCACGAACCGATGGCGGCCGCCGCGTCGCGCAGGGCCAGGATCTCGGCGTGGGCGGTGGGATCGCCGGCAAGCTCCCGTTCGTTGTGGCGGCTGGCCAGCAGCTCGCCGTCGCGGACGATCACGGCGCCGATAGGCACGTCGTCGTGATCGAGCGCCCGTCGGGCCTCGGCCAGGGCCAGGCCCATCAGTTCCTCATCGGTCACGCGGCCACCTCGGGTCGGCTCGGCTCGGACGGGAACGACGATAGCGATCGGCGAGGGCGGCCACCCCGCCGGCCCTGATTCGTCGCTCACCCCGACGATCGACCCACCGACCGGTTGTGGGCCTCGAGGAGGTCGTTGCGGGAGCTGCGGGTCCCGTCGCATCGGAACAGCAGGTAGGGGCAGCTGCCGAGCGGCTCGTGCCCCGGCGTCACGCCGTCGGCCACACAGTTGGGCAGCGGCTCGTCGCGCCCCCGACCGACCCTTCGACCACCACGGCGGCGGTGGCTACCCTTCGGTGATGGGAGTCCGACTGGCGGCCGACATCGGGGGCACCTTCACCGACGTCGTGCTCGAGATCGACGGCGGCGAGGGTGGACGCAGCGGTGGCGAGAGCAGACGCGGCGGCGATGACGGAGCGCCCCGGCAGGCCACGACGAAGGTACTGACGACACCGACCGCCCCGGCCGACGGGGTGCTCGACGGGGTGGAGCGGGTGCTGGCCGACGCCGGTGTCGACGCCGCCGACGTCGACCTCGTGGTCCACGGCACCACGCTCGCCACCAACGCCCTGATCGAACGGCGGGGGGCGGTGACGGCCATGTTGACCACGGAGGGATTCCGCGACTCGGTGGCCATGGCCCACGAGAACCGCTTCGAACAGTACGACCTGGCCATGGAACGTCCGGAACCGCTCGTGCCCCGCCACCTCCGGCTCGGCGTGCCCGAGCGCCTGGCCGCCGACGGCGAGGTCCTCCTCCCCCTCGACGTCGACGCCGTGCGGGCCCTGCTCCCGACCCTCGACGCCGCCAGGGTCACCAGCGTGGCCGTCGGCTTCCTCCACTCCTACGTCGACCCGTCACACGAGCGACAGGTGGCCGAGATCCTGGCCGCCGAACGACCGGAGCTCTCGGTCACCCTGTCGTCCGACGTCTGCCCCGAGATCCGGGAGTACGAGCGACTGTCGACGGCGTGCGCCAACGCCTACGTCCAACCCCTCATGGCCGCCTACCTGACCGACCTCGATCAGCGCCTCACGAAGCTGGGGGTCACCGCTCCCCTGCTGTTGATGCTGTCCAACGGCGGGCTGTGCACGCTCGACACCGCGGTCCGGTCGCCGGTGGGCCTCATCGAGAGTGGACCGGCGGGCGGGGCACTCCTGGCGGCCAGGGTGGCGGCCGAACACGGCCTCGACCGGCCGGTGGCCGAGGGCGGCGGCCCGCTGTTGTCGTTCGACATGGGCGGCACCACGGCCAAGCTGTGCCTCCTCGACGAGGGACGGCCGGGCACGTCACGGGAGTTCGAGGTGGCCCGGGTCTACCGGTTCCTCAAGGGCAGCGGTCTTCCGCTGCGGATGCCCGTGATCGATCTGGTGGAGATCGGGGCCGGGGGCGGCTCGATCGCCTCGGTCGACCGGATGGGACGGGTCGCCGTGGGGCCCGGGTCGGCGGGGAGCGAACCGGGTCCGGCGTGCTACGGGCGGGGCGGCACCCTGCCGACCGTCACCGACGCCGACGTGGTGGCGGGGCGGATCAACGGTGAGTGGTTCGCCGGGGGTCGGTTCGGTCTCGACGCCGACCGGGCCCGCGACGCCGTGGCCGACGGGGTGGCCGGACCCCTCGGGATCGAGATCGACGACGCCGTCATCGGGGTGGGTGAGATGGTGGCCGAGCACATGGCCAACGCCGCCCGGGTCCACGCCGTGGAACGGGGCCGCGACCTGCACGGCGGGGCGATGGTGGCGTTCGGCGGGGCGGCACCCATTCACGCCTGCCGGCTGGCCGACCGCCTCGGGATCGACACGGTGATCGTGCCACCGGGGGCGGGGGTCGGTTCGGCCATCGGGTTCCTCCGGGCCCCCGTGTCCTACGAGCTGGTGCGCACATGTCACCAACGTCTCGACCGCTTCGACCACGACGCCGTCAACCGGGTCGTCGACGAGCTACGGACCGAGGCCCGCCTGGTGGTGGAGGCGGCGGCCGGCCCCGTCGAACTGGTCGAGTCGCTCCACGCCTCGATGCGCTACCGGGGCCAGGGCCACGAGATCGACGTCGACCTCCCCCTCCGCCCGTTCGGACCCGGCCCCGACCCCGGTCCGGGCCGCTGCGGGGTCGACGAGCTGTCGAGCTGCTTCGACCGGACCTACCGCTCGCTCTACACGAGGGTCATCCCCGGCATGGTGGCCGAGGCCCTGACGTGGCGGGTCCGGGTGTCGACCGTCGTCGCCCCACCCGCCCCGGTGGCCGACCCCGACCCCTTCCCGGCCGAGGTGCGACGACGCCACCGCGTTCTTGACCCGGAGGCGGGATGGGTCGACGCTGCGCTGGTGCCGCGCCACGACCTGACCCCGGGGGCCACGGTTCCGGGACCGGCCCTGATCGTGGAGGACCAGACGACGACGGTGGTCGGCCCCGCCTTCATCGCCACCGTCGACGGCCGCCACCATCTCGTGCTACGCCGACGGCCCGGCCAGGAAGGAGAAGGCTGATGGGGACGACCGACCTGATCCGGTTCCAGGTGATGTGGAACCGGCTGATCGCCATCGTCGAGGAGCAGGCCCAGGTACTGGTGCGGGCCTCGTTCTCGACGTCGACCCGGGAGGCCGGCGACCTGTCGGCCGGGGTCTTCGACCGGCGGGGCCGGATGCTGGCCCAGTCGGTCACCGGCACCCCCGGGCACGTCAACTCGATGGCGGCGTCGGTGCTGCACTTCCTCGACGAGTTCCCCATCGACGAGATGCGGCCCGGCGACGTGTTCCTCACCAACGACCCGTGGAAGGGCACCGGCCACCTCTACGACTTCGTGGTCGTCACCCCCGTCTTCCATCCGGCCCGCCCCGGCGACGGGGTGGTAGCCCTGTTCGCCTGCACCAGCCATGTGGTCGACGTGGGCGGCGTGGGGTTCTCGATGGAGGGCCGGGAGGTGTTCCACGAGGGCCTGTACCTGCCCCTGATCCGACTCGGTCGAGACGGCGAGCTCGACCCGTCGATCATGAAGATCGTGCGGGCCAACAGCCGGGCCCCCGACGCCGTCGACGGCGACGTCCACTCGCTGGTGGCGTGCAACGAGCGGGGCGCCGACCGGCTGGTAGCGATGCTCGACGAGTTCGGCCTCGACGGGCTCGACACCCTCGCCGACCACGTGATCGACCGGTCGAAGGAGGCCATGCTCCGCCTGATCGCCGACCTGCCCCACGGCACCTGGACGAGCTCGATGCGGATCGACGGGGTCGAGGAACCCATCGACCTGGTGTGCGCCATGACGGTCGGACCGACCGGGATCGACGTCGACTTCGATGGCACCTCCCCGACCTCTACGTGGGGCATCAACGTCCCCCTGGCCTACACGGTGGCCTACACATCGTTCGGGGTGCGCTGCATCGTGGGGCCCGACGTGCCCAACAACTCGGGGTCGCTCGAGGTGGTGCGGGTGACGGCGCCCGAGGGGTCGATTCTCAACGCCCCCCATCCGGCCCCGGTGCAGATCCGTCACGTCGTGGGACAGATGCTTCCCGACACGGTGTTCGGGGCCCTGGCCCAGATCCTGCCCGACCGGGTGCCGGCCGAGGGGACGTCATCGCTGTGGAACATCCTGCTCGACGGCCACGACGCCGACGGGGAGCGCTACATCGTGATGAGCTTCCACTCCGGCGGGGCGGGGGCCCGGCCCTACGCCGACGGCTTGTCGGCCACCGCCTTCCCCAGCGGGGTGCGGAACATGCCGGTGGAGATCAACGAGGCCATCAGCCCCATCGTGTTCTGGCGCAAGGAGTTGCGGCCCGGCTCGGGTGGGGCGGGACGGTTCCGGGGCGGTCACGGTCAGATCGTGGAGATCGGCAACCGCGAGGGTCGGTCGTTCAACATCAGCGCCACCTACGAGCGCACCGTCCACCCCGCCCGGGGCCGGGCCGGCGGGGCGCCCGGGGCCACCGGCTCGCTGCGGTTGAAAGGGTCGGGGGAGCCGGTCAAGCCCCTGGGCCGGAGCCGGATCCCGGCCGGCGAGCGCCTGGTGATGGAGTTCCCCGGCGGTGGCGGGTTCGGCGACCCCACCGACCGCGACCCCGTCGCCGCCGAGGCCGACGGTCGCGCCGGCCTGGGTTGAGCGAACGTCACCGGCGGAGCGTCGGCGGTCAGTCCCCGTCGTCGTCGCGGGGACGGAAGGCCACCGTGCTGGCCTGGTCGGGATGCTTCCCCTTGATCCCGGTCACGAACCGGCGGATCACGGCCAGGTCGGCGTCGACGTCGCCCGTGGGGTGGATCGTGGGGCCGAACCCGCCGACCCGCCGCTCGTAGTCGAGGAAGCTGCACACGATCGGCACGTCGGCCGCCCGAGCGATCTCGTAGAAGCCCGACTTCCAGTGGTCGCGAGCGCTGCGGGTCCCCTCGGGTGGGATCACCAACACCAGCGGCCGGTCGTAGTGGGCGGCGTGGTCGAAGCGCTCGGCCAGCGACCGCACCATCCCCGACCGGCTGCCCCGATCGACCGGGACGCCGCCCAGGCGACGCAGGATCGGTCCGGCGGGCCACCGGAACAGGCTGGCCTTGCCCAGCCACGAGATCGGGAGCTCGTGATACCAGGCGTGGAGGAGGAGGTACGGCAGGTCCCAGTTGGTGGTGTGGGGTGCGGCGATGGCCACGTATCGGCTCGACTCGGGCGGGCGTCCCTCGACACCCCAACGCGTCAGTCGAAGACCCCAGGCCCCGATTCGCTGCTTCACCTTGCGCTCCGTTCCCCGGTTGCACCGACCGTAGCCCAGCCGGCGGGTGGCATGGTCGGTCCGGTCAGCGACGAAGGGCGTCGGTGAGGTAGGTGAACTCGAGGGCCACCCGTCGGGCCCGTTCCAGCTGGGTGGTGGCGGCCCCGTGCCCGCCGTCGATGTTCTCGAAGTAGAGGAACGGTTTGCCCGCCTCGTCGAACCGGCGGGCCAGCTTGCGGGCGTGGCCGGGGTGGACCCGGTCGTCCTTGGTCGAGGTGACGAAGAAGGGCTCGGGGTAGTCGACCGTCGGGTCGAAGCGGTGGTAGGGCGAGAGCGTCTCGAGGAAGGTCCGCTCATCGGGGACGTCGGGTGAGCCGTACTCGTCCACCCACGACGCCCCCGCCAGCAGGAGGTGGTAGCGGAGCATGTCGAGCAGGGGAACCTGGAGCACCACCGCCCCCCACAGGTCGGGGCGTTGGGTGAGCATCACCCCCATCAGGAGCCCCCCGTTGGAGCCGCCCATGATGCCGAGACGGGCGGGGCGGGTCACCCCGGTGTCGATCAGGTCCTGGGCTACGGCGAGGAAGTCGTCGGAGATGATCCGGCGCTTCTGCTTGAGGCCGGCCTGGTGCCAGGCCGGGCCGAACTCGCCGCCGCCGCGGATGTTGGCCACGGCGTAGGCTCCGCCCTCCTCCAGCCAGAGGCGGCCGACGGTGGCCGAGTAGGTGGGGGTGAGGGAGATCTCGAAGCCGCCGTAGGCGTAGAGGAGGGTCGGGGTGGAGCCGTCGGCCGGCAGGTCGGCCCGGTGGACGAGGAAGTAGGGGATCTCGGTGCCGTCCGACGACGGGACGAAGCGTTGGGTGACGGTGAGGTCGGTCGGATCGAAACGGGCGACCCCGGGCCGGACCAGCCTCGGTCGGGGCCGGTCGTCGAGGCGGTAGAGGGAGTCGGGCGTGAGGTAGTCCTGGTAGCCGAGCAACACGGTGGCCTCGTCGTCGGCGGCGAAGGCGATCGAGGCCACACCGGTGCCGGGGAGCTCGATGGGGGTGAGACGCCACGGCCCCTCGCTCGGCAGGTCGGGGCCCGGGACATCGGGGTCGGAGCCCGGGGCGTCGGGGCCGGGAGCCGGTGCCGGATCGAGCCAGGCGAGACGGGAGGCGACGTTGTCGCTGTAGGCCACGACGACCCGCTCGCTGGTGACGCCCACACCCTGCACGGCCTGGCGCTCGGTGGGGGAGAACACCGGCCGGACCGGGCCCAGGGTGGCGTGGTCGAGGAGGTGGCCGAGGTCGAAGCTCACCAGGTCGCCGGCCGAGAACGGGGGTCCCCCGTCCAGGGCCCAGTCCTCCTGGAGCGACACGATGGCCTGGTCGTCGAAGGTGGCCACCAGGTCGGCCCGCTCGGGGATGGGCACCCGCAGCCGCCCCGCCTCGTCGGCGGGGTCGTCGCCGGGGTCATCGCCGATGTCGGTGCCGGTGTCATCGCCGGCCGGGCCGAGGGAGGGGAACAGCCAGGCGGCGCCGGTGTGGAAGGTGATCCGCTGCGCCGCCCCGGCCACCACCGACCCGTCGGCCCGCCGGAGGGTGAGGGGCCACACCCCCACATCGTCGGAGGCACCGGTGAACAGCTCGACGGCGGCGTCGGGAGCGGTGCCCCGGTGCCAGAGGCGAACCGATCGGGGATAGCCCGACTCGGTGGTGGTGCCCTCCCCCCAGTCGGTGGCCAACAGCACCCGGTCGGGGTCGAGCCACACCGCCGCCTGCTTGGCCTCGGGGGAGACGAAACCCCGCCCGGTGACGGGATCGACGAAGCGTCGGTCGGCCAGGTCGAACTCGCGTACGGTGGTGGCATCGCGACCGCCGACCGACAGCGACACCAGATAGCGGTCGGTGGGGCGGCCGTCGACCCGGCACACCGAGGCCCCGGCGAACACCCAGTTCTCCCCCTCAGCGGCGGCCAGGGCGTCGACGTCGAGCAGGGTCTCCCACCGGGGCCGGTCGGCCAGGTAGGCGTCGACCGGCGACCGACGCCAGATTCCCTTCACGTGGCGGGCGTCCTGCCAGAAGTCGTAGGCGTGGCCGCCCCGGAGGGAGGCGTAGACGATCCGGTCCTCGGCGGTCAGCACCTCGATGGCCGCCGCCTCGAACCAGGCGTGGTCGGGGTGGGCCTCCAACCGGGCCAGCGACCGCTCGTTCTGGGCCCTCACCCAGGCCAGGGCCTCCTCCCCGTCGACGTCTTCCAACCACAGGTGCGCATCGGTCACGAACCTCAAGACTAGGAACGTCGACCGCTACCAGCCGTCGACGTAGGGGCGCTTCTTGCCGTGGCGCTCGGGCGGGGGGCGCAGGGAACGCAACAGGTTGCCCAGCCAGTGGCGGGTCTCGGCCGGGTCGATCGTGTCGTCGATGGCGAAGCCGGTGGCCAGGTTGAGGGCCCGGCCCCGCTTGTACTCCTTGTCGACCAGCTCGTCGAAGCGGGCCTTGCGCTCGGCCGGGTCGTCGATGGCGGCCAGCTCGGCCCGGAACCCGAGCTTCACCGACCCCTCGAGGCCCATGGGTCCGAACTCGGCCGTCGGCCACGCCACCGACGCCACCGGCGCCCGGAACGAACCGCCGGCCATGGCGATCCCCCCGAGCCCGTAGGCCTTGCGCACGATCACCGTGAAGGTCGGCACCTCCAGGTTGGCGCCGACGAGGAACATGCGGTTGGCCTTGCGCACCAGCGCCGTCCGCTCCACCTCCGGGCCGACCATGATCCCCGGGGTGTCGCACAGGAACACGACCGGCACGTCGAAGGTGTCGCACAGCTGCATGAACCGGGCCCCCTTGTCGGCCCCGTCGGAATCGATGGCCCCGCCCAGGTGGTTCGGGTTGTTGGCCACCAGGCCGAGGGGTCGGCCCTCGACCCGGATGAGGGCGGTGACGATGCCGTGGCCGAAGTGGGGCCGCAGCTCCAGCACCGAGTCGACGTCGGCCAGCGTGTCGATCAGCGACCGCACGTCGTAGGTTCGCAGCCGGTTCTCGGGGATGGCCCGCCGCAGGAGCCGCTGGTCGTGGGCCTCCCACCGCTCGACCGGACCCTGGAAGTACGACAGATACCGCTTGGCCACGGCGGTGGCCTCGGCCTCGTCGTCGACGAGGACGTCGATCACCCCGTTGGCCGTCTGCACGTCGACCGGCCCGATCTCCTCGGGCCGGAAGATCCCGAGCCCACCGCCCTCGATCATGGCCGGCCCGCCCATGCCGATGTTGGCATTCCGGGTGGCGATGATCACGTCACAGCAACCCAGGAGGGAGGCGTTGCCGGCGAAGCAGAACCCCGACACCACCCCCACCATGGGGACCAGCCCGCTCATGGTGGCGAAGCGGGAGAATGTGCGGCTGCCGAAGTCGCCGCCGTCGGTGTCGCCCGGCCGTCCGCCGCCGCCCTCGGCGAACAGAATGAACGGCATCCGGCCCTCGGTTGCCACGTCGATGATGCGGTCGGTCTTGGCGTGGTTGCGGATGCCCTGGGTGCCGGCGAACACCGTGTAGTCGTAGATCATGACGGCGCACCGATTGGTCGGCTCGTCGAACAGGTCACCGTTGACCGAGGCCACCCCGGTGAGGAGGCCATCGGCCGGGCTGCGGGCCACCAGGTCGTCCCAGGTCCGTCGCCGCTTCTGGGCGGCGAGGGCGATCGGGCCGTACTCGACCCACGTGCCCTCGTCGATGAGGTCGTCGAGGTTCTCCCGAGCCGTGCGCTGACCGGTCTGGCGGCGGCGGGCCACGGCGTCGGGACGGGCGTCGTCGTACATCTTGGCCCGGAGGTCGAGAACCTCGGCCAGGCTGGGGCGGATCTCGTCGAGGTCGACGTCCTCGACCACGACGGCCCCGTCGTCGTCGACCTCTCCGTCGGCGATGACCAGGAGCAACTGGTTGCCCCACAGGGTGTCGCCGGGGCCGGCTTCGACCCGCTCGACCGTGCCGGCGGCGGGGGCGATGACCTCGTGCTCCATCTTCATGGCCTCGACGACGGCGACGAGCTGGCCGGCCCGGACCGTGTCGCCGACGGTCACCTCGAGCGACACGACCGTGCCCTGGAGCGGGGTACGGACCCCGGTGAGGCCCGGGCCGAGGTCGGCGGCGGGACCGCCCGGACCGCCGAGGGCACCGGTGGGGGCGGCGGCGTGAGCGAAGTCGAGCACCGCCAACGGGTCGTCGCTGTCGAGCCGGGCCCCGGCCCGCCCCGCCCCGCCACCGCCGCCGGCCAGAGCGCTCCCGGCCCCACCGTCGGCCCCGTTCCCGGCCGTTACGACGCCGCCGTGGCGGTGCCGGTGACCGTCGCCCCCGACCAGCTCCGCCAGGTGCGACTCGAGGAACGTGGTGGTGGCCGTCCCGAAGGTCGGGTGGGCCACGATCGACCGGCACAGGTCGAGGTTGGTGTCGACCCCGTCGACCCGAGACTCGCACAACGCCCGATACATCTTGGCCGCGGTGGCGGCGAAGGGACCGGAGCGGCGGCTGACGATCAGCTTGGCCAGCAGGGGATCGTAGGCCGGGTTGAGGGTCATGCCGGCATACCCCGCCGAGTCGACCCGGACCCCCGGACCGGACGCCAGCTCGATGGCCCCGATCGTGCCTACGGCGGGTCGGGTGGCGCCGTCGGCGTCGACCCGCTCGGCGTTGATCCGGGCCTGGATGGCCCACCCCCGGGGCCGGGGCGGCTCGGCCAGGCCCACGTCGGCCAGCGTGGCGCCGGCGGCGAGGCGGAGCTGGCATTCGACGAGGTCGACGCCCGTCACCTCCTCGGTGACCGTGTGCTCCACCTGGATCCGGGCGTTGGTCTCGATGAACCAGAACCGCCGGGGATCGGCGGCGTCGACCAGGAGCTCCACGGTGCCGACGCCCCGGTAGCCGACCGACCGCCCCAGGGCCACGGCGGCGGCCCGGATGGCGGTGGCGACGGGGGGCGGGAGTTCGGGGGCGGGGGCGATCTCGATCACCTTCTGGTGGCGGCGCTGGATGCTGCAGTCGCGCTCCCCCAGGTCGACCACGTCGGTGCCGTCACCCACGATCTGCACCTCGATGTGGCGGGCTGCCGGAACCAGCTGCTCGACGTAGACGTCGCCTCGCCCGAAGGCCGTCGTCGCCTCCGACACGCAGCGCTGCCAGGCCGGGCCGAGCTCGTCGACCGAGAACACGGCCCGCATCCCCCGGCCGCCGCCCCCGGCCACCGCCTTGAGCATGACGGCCCCGTGGTCGGCGAGGAAGGCGGCGGCGCCGTCGAGGTCGGTCGGCCCGTCGCTTCCGGCGAGGACGGGGAGCCCGGCGGCGACGGCGGCCCGGCGGGCCGCCACCTTGTCGCCGAACAGCTCGAGCACGTCGGGATCGGGCCCGACGAAGACCAGGCCGGCGGCGGCACAGGCCCGGGCGAAATCGGGGTTCTCGGCCAGGAAGCCGTAGCCGGGATGGACGGCGTCGGCCCCAGCGTCGAGGGCGGCGGCGACGACGGCGTCGATGTCGAGGTAGCCGGCGACGCCCCTCGTGGGCAGCACCCGGACCTCGTCGGCCACCCTGACGTGGAGAGAGGCGGCGTCGTCGGGGGTGGCGACGGCCACGGTGGGGAGGCCGAGGCCGGCGGCGGCGCGGAGCACCCGCACCGCGATCTCGCCCCGGTTGGCGACGAGGAGACGATCGAGGGTCGTTTCGGGCATGGCAAGAACGTGGCACAGCGACCCGGCGATGACCAAAGATGGGGACTGGCCCGGGGTTCTGGCCGGGGTTGTGGCCAGGGTTGCGGCCCGGGTTGTGAGCCTGGTCCGGGCCGGAGCCGCCGCTTGCACTCGGGCCGCGACCGGTGACTGCAGTCACAGGCCGGGAGCTGGCGCCTCCGTCGGGCCGCCCCCATAGTGGAGCGATGTCCGCTGCCGGCCCCCGCGACACGGTCGCTCCCTCGAGCGCCAGCTCCGTCGACGAGCTCGCCGACGGCGGGGAGACAGCGGGACGGGACGGCTCGACCCCTGTGGCGGCGACCGGCGGCGAGGCCGCAACCGGCAGCGAGGCCGTGGCCGACGACGCCGCCTCCGCTGTCGTCGTCGACGACGACAGCTATGCCAACAAGCTGCTGTGGACCGTGCTGCTGGCGGTGGTGGCGTTCAGCGCCTCGATGACGATCGTCTCGGCGTCGCTCACGGTGATCGCCGACGACCTCGACGCCACCGCCGGCACCCTCAGCTGGTCGGTGACCGGCCTGTTCCTCGCCATGGCCGTGGCCACCCCGATCATGGGCAAGCTGGGCGACACGTTCGGCCACCGCCGGATCTTCCTCATCGGCGCCGCCATCCTCACGATCGGCACCGCCCTGTGTGGCCTGGCGTGGAGCGCCGGCGCCTTCATCGCCTTCCGGATCATGGTCGGTTTCGGGATCTCGTTCACCATGCCCAACGGCATGGCCATGATCATGGCCGCCTTCTCCACCGAGCGGCGCCCGGTGGCCATGGGCTGGTTCCAGATGGCGATGACCGGGGCGCCCGTGATCGGGCTGATCGCCGGGGGCCCGATGATCGAGGCCTGGGGGTGGCGGACCGTGTTCGCCATCCTCGCCCCCCTGGCCGCCGCCGGTTGGATCGTGGCGTGGCGGGTCATCCGTCCCACCCCCCGCGGTGAACCGGTGCCGATCGACTGGTTGGGCGCCGGCCTGCTCGGCACCACGGTGCTCGCCTTCCTCCTCGCCCTGGAGGCGTTCAAGGTCGACAACACCACCCTCGTCGCCGTCCTCGCAACGGTCGCCGCCGTCAGCCTCGTGTTGTTCGTCCTCGTCGAGCGGCGGGTGGCCAGGCCCCTGCTCGAGCTGCGCTACTTCGGTCGCCGGAACTTCACCGGCCCCCTGATTGCCCAGCCCCTGTCGCAGTTCGCCTACATGGGCGGGTTCCTCATCATCCCCCTGCTACTGGGCGAGGTCTACGGGCTGGGGGTGCGGGAGATCGCCCTCGTCCTCGTGGCCCGGCCCGGGGTGTTCAGCCTCGCCTCCCCCATCGGCGGCCGGCTCTCCCTGCGCTTCGGACAGCGGGCTATGATCGTCGGCGGCTCGATCGTCATGGTGGCGGCCATGGGCACGTTCGCCGCCAGCGCCATGGTGTCGAGCGTGGCGCTCGTGGTGGCCGGCAACGCCCTATCGGGCCTCGGGATGGGCATCTCGTCCCCATCGTTCTCGACCACGATTGCGGGCGCCGTCGCCCCCGCCGATCTCGGTGTGGCCAACGGCATGGGCACCACCGTCATGAACATCGGCATGCTGACCGGTATCCAGGCCATGTTCGTGATGCTCGGCGACGGCCGGGCCCCCGAGGATTTCCGGGCCGTGTTCCTGTTCGGCGGGATCGTGGCCGCCGTCGGCATCATCGGTGGCCTGATGGTGCACCCGAAGCCCCGGCGGCACCAGGTCGTCACCGCAGGCTGACCGACGGGTCGACGGGGTCGTCGCAGGCGCGGCCCCGGGTGGGGCGTACTCAGCCCACTTGGGTCGCATGACCAGTGCGGCTGGGGCTCGACCCACTCCCAACGCCCCGCTGTGCTCGGCGGCCCGGGCCGCGGCCAACATGCTGATCCGCAACGTGGCCGGCGAGGTGGCGCCCGACAACGTGCAGGTGAACGCCGTCGGCACGAACTTCATGGACTTCCCCGAGTTCCGCCGGGCCAGCGGGGCCGGCGATCCCGAGGTCAGGGCCCGGATCGAGCGGGCCGTGCCCCAGCGCCGCCTCGGCACGGTCGAGGAGTGCACCGCCTTCTGTGCGGTGTTCCTCGACGGGTCGAGCCGGTTCACCACCAGCCAGTTCGTGCCCTACGCCGGCGGGTGGGTCTGAACGGCCGGTCCTGCCGGCGGCCGCATCCTCGGAGATCGAGAGAGTAACCGCCGGCTGTCTGGTGCCGGGCCGGCGGGCGCCCGGTCGCGGCCGGGATCTGATCAGGTGCCGGGTCGGAGGGCGGCGTAGCGCTCGACGCGTTCCACGAAGCCCGGGGTGCGGCGCAACCGGGCGGCGATCTCGGCGTGGCTGGCGCCCTCGGCCCGCGAGCGGAGCACCATCCGCTCGATGGGGCTGTGACCGGCCCCGGCTCGCTCGGGCTCGGTGGTCCGCAGCTCCATCCAACCCCGCATGCGTTGGATGTGGCCGGGCGACCGACGCAGTCGCCAGGCGATGTCGACGTCGCTCATCCCGTCGCCCGCCATCCGCTTGACGGCGCGCTCTCGTGGGCGCAGCCCCGATTCGTGCTCACTCGTCCCGGTCATGGGTCGACGGTACCACGGGCCCCGGGGGCGGTCCCCACCGGAGCGGTCCCGGCCGGGGTTCCGCCGCCGGGCCCGACCCCGCTGCCGCCGCCACTGCGCCTCACCGCCGCCGTCACGGCTCAGCCCTGCCGGAGGGCGGCACCGGCCGCCGGTTCGAGGTTGCGGAAGGTGAAGCTCTCCGTGAGGTAGAGCTCGATCGACGTGGCGTCGCTCGACTCGTAGCCGATGGCCAGGTCACCGCCGATGATCAGCTCGAAGTCGCCGCCGCGCTGGGAGACGAGGAGCCCACCGTGGAGGGTCGGGGCCCGCACGACGGGTCCGTCGATCAGGAGCCGGAGATGCTGGATCAGCGGATAGCCGCGGTCGGTGGTGGCCACGACCGACCGCCAGGCGTCCGGGTCGAGGGCCAGGCCGTACGGGCCTTCGATGCCGGCGTCCTGGAGCACCGCGATGGCCTCGGCCACGGCCGGGGTGATCTCGGCCGGGGTCAGATACGTCACCGGCTCGTGCTCGGAACCGGAGAGGCAACCCATGATGTCGGCGGCCTCGAGCCCGGCGAAGATGGCGTCGTCCTCGATGGCGGCCGCCCGTCGGGCGGCTTCGACCACGGTGTCGAGGGCCACGTCGGGGGCGCCACGGTCGACCTTGCGGAGGGTCTCGCGGTCGATCGAGAACGGCACCCGGACCTCGACGAGGCGGAGCACCGATCGCAGCGCGGTCGTCGTCGCCCCTCCTCCCGTTTCGGCGGACGGACCGTCGGTGGTTACGGCATCGATGGCCCCGGTGGGCACGGCGGCGAAGGCCCAACCGTGGGGTCCGTCGACATCGACGAGTCGCCGTCCGGCCAGGAACTCGTGCAGGGCGTCTCGCGCCTCGTCGTCGACCCGCTTCCAGGCCTCGTCGCTGATGGGAGCGAGCTCGCGGTGCAGGTGGTTCATGTCGACTCCATCTTGCCGATGCCCAGGTCGGGAGCGTGGGGTCGCCACGGCGTACCCTCGCCGTCGCCTTCCTCGCCTTCCTCGTCGTCCTCGACGTCGATGATCGGCTTCTCGGTGAACAGGTAGGTGCGGAGCTGCTCGTCGAGGACGGCGTCGCGGCGACGGAGCCATTCGAGCACCATCACTGCGTGCTCCTTCTCCTCGTCGGCGTTGTGGCGCAGGATCTCGGCCAACTCCGGGTCGGTGGTGGCGGCGATGCGCTGCTCGTACCAATCGACGGCTTCCAACTCCTCCCTAAGGGAGACGATGGCCCGGTGCTGGTCGCGGATGCGGGGGGAGAGAAGCTCGTAGGGCTCGTGGTACTCGACGCTGCTCTCGGTCATGGCGATGGTGGGATCGGGTGGGGAACGGTCCGGAACATGGGGGGCGCGTACCCTGACCCCCGGGGCCCGAAACGTGCCGAGGGCACTCGGGTTCCGCCCGGACGGGAGCGGGTCGGGACAGGCCGGTGAGCGGGTCGGGACAGGCCGGTGAGCGAGGGTTGCGCTCGACGGACGAGCGCCACCATGGCCAGCTACTGCGTCAACGGGGCGGGCGTCGACAAGGCGTCCGAGCTGATCGATGCCAACCAGCTCGACCGCATGCGGGACCCTGACGCCCCACCCTGACGCGTCGCCCTGACGCGCCGCCGACGAGCGCCCGCCGACGTTGGCCGGGTCGACGTTGGCCCCGCCGCTTCGGTTGCAGTGGCCATCGGAATCGGCGCCGTGCGCAACGGAAGTGGCCGGGTCGACGTTGGCCCCGCCGCTTCGGTTGCAGTGACCATCGGAATCGGCGCCGTGCGCAACGGAAGTGAGCGCAAGTGCGCTCGTCGTGCCGGCCCCACGGGCTCAGCGTGACGGTAGTTGGCGGCAGGCGGCGTCGAGGCTGGCGACGACCGACTGGGGCCGGTCGACGACGTCGTCCCACCCGAACCGCAGGCCGCCGGGGTCGATCGGCCCACGGCGCCGGGGCCGGTCGTCGCTAGCCTGACCCGGGGCGTCCCCGGGGGCGACGAAGCGACGAGGCTGGCTGACATGACCGATCGACCGTCCACACCGGGGTTGCTGGGCGACCGCTACGAGCTGATCCGCCGGATCGCCAGGGGCGGCATGGCCGAGGTCTACGAGGGCCTCGACACCGTCCTGCAGCGCCGGGTGGCGATCAAGGTCCTGTTCGACAAGCACGCCGACGACCCGGCGTTCCTGGCCCGGTTCAAACGGGAGGCCCAGTCGGCCGGTCGGCTCACCCACCCCAACATCGTCGGGGTCTACGACTGGGGTGGTCACGACGGCACCCAGTACATCGTCATGGAGTATGTCGAAGGTCAGAACCTGGCCGAGCGACTCGCCGACGGCCGACTCCTGCCGGAGGCGGCGGTGGCGGTGGCGGTCGACGTGGCCGGCGCTCTGTCGGCCGCCCACCAGCAGGGCACGGTCCACCGCGACATCAAGCCCGGCAACATCATGCTCGCCGCCGATGGGCGGGCCAAGGTCGCCGACTTCGGGATCGCCCGCGCCGTCGAGGGCGACGCCGACCTGACCGAGACGGGCAAGGTGGTCGGCACCGCCGCCTACTTCTCGCCCGAGCAGGCCCAGGGCCTCGCCGTCGACACCCGCAGCGATCTCTACGCCCTGGGGGTCGTGCTGTTCGAGATGCTGACCGGCCAGCCCCCGTTCGCCGGGCCAGGTCCGGGTGCCATGGCCCTCCAGCACGTCGAGGAGATGCCGCCCCTCGCCAGCCAGCGGGTCGACACCGTGCCCTCGGATCTCGACACCATCATCGATCGGTTGCTGGCCAAACGACCCGACGACCGCTACCCGAGCGCAGGCGCCCTCCTCGACGATCTCCAGCGCTTCGTCCGGGGTGAGTCGCTGGCGGCCGAGAAGGCAATCGCCGCCAGCGCCGCCGGTGCGGCGATCTCGGCCCACGCCACGGCGGTGCTGGGAGCGACGCCGGGCGACCTGGCCCCCACTGCCATCCTGCACGGGCACGGGCACGGGCACGGCCCCGGGCATGGGCATGTGGCCGGACCGGCCCCGGCGCCGGCGCCACCGGCGGCCCACGGCGTTGCGGATCCGGTCGAACCGCCCAGGATCCCGACGCGAGGCGGTCTGCTCGTGGCCACGATGGCCGTGGCCCTGCTGGCCGTCATCGGGCTCGTCTTCGTCCTCGCCAACCGCAACGACGACGCCGGCGGGGTCGACGAAACGACGTCGTCGACCGTGTCGCTGCAGCTCCCGGCCCCGGCGGCCACCGATGGCGGGCCGGCCGTCCCCGACGACGGTGAGGGACAGGAGCCCTCGACGACCGCCCCGACCGACACGTCGGCTCCGCCGTCGACGGACGGGTCGACGACGGCCCCACCCCCGGACGGGTCGACGACGGCCCCGACGGCCACCGCCCCCACCCCGGCCTCGTCCGCCACCGCCCCGACCACGGCGGCCACCACCGCTACCACCACCGCAACCACCGCACCGCCGGAGGCCGACGGCGGCTGATGGCCCCCGGGAGGGGTTGGCTCAGGCGTCGGCCTGGTGCAGGAAGCAGGCGACGATCCGGCCGCTCGACAGGGTGACCGTCTGGGGATACTCCTCCCGGCACCGGTCCATGGCATGGGGACACCGGGGGTGGAAGTGACATCCGGGAGGAGGGGCCATGGCGCTCGGAACCTCGGCCGTGGCCTGCTCCGAGGTGTCGCGCACGTCGTCGGGATGGGAGGGCAGCGCAGCGGTGAACAGCGCCTCGGTGTACGGGTGGAGCGGCCCGCCCACCAGGTCCACGCTGTCGTCCATCTCGACGATCCTGCCCAGGTACATCACCATCACCCGGTCGGCGAGATAGGACACCGTGGCCAGGTCGTGACCGATGTAGAGATAGGCGATGCCGAACTTCTGCTGGAGATCCTTGAGCAGGGTGATCACCTGGGCCCGTATCGACACGTCGAGCGCCGATACCGCCTCGTCGAGCACGAGCATCCGGGAGTCGACGGCCAACGCCTTGGCGATGGCGATCCGCTGCCGTTGACCGCCGCTGAACTCGTGGGGATAGAGCTGGGCCACCTCCTTGCGCATGCCAACCAGATCGAGCACCTCGAACACCCGGGCGTCGATCTCCGACTTCGACATGCTGGTGTGGATCTGGAGGCCCTCGCCCACGATGTCACGGACCCGCATGCGGGGACTCAGCGAAGCATAGGGATCCTGGAACACAGCCTGGACGGCCCGCCGGTAGCCGAGGAGGCGGCGGCCCTTGAGTGTGCTCACCTCCTCACCGTCGAAGCGGATGGATCCCGACGTGGGGTCCTCGAGCCGAAGCAGCAGCTTGGCGATGGTCGACTTGCCGCAGCCGGACTCGCCGACGAGTCCCAGGGTCTCGCCCGGGGCGATCCCGAAGCTGACGCCGTCGACGGCTCGGACCCAGCTCTTCGTCGATCGGAAGCCGAGGCCCTTGCTGCCGGCCGGGAAGTGCTTCACCAGGTTCTCGACCTCGAGGATGGCGTCGCCGAAGCGGCGGGGCGAGGTCGGGTCCGCCTCCGCTCCGGACGACGCGTCGGGCACGACGGTCTCGCTCATCGCCGTCCCTCCATCGCTGCGAAGTCGTCCACCCGCCAACAGGCGGCCCGGCGGCTGGGTCCCACGTCGAGGAGGGGCGGCTCCTCGTCCGTGCAGCGTTCCTCGGCCAGGGCGCAGCGAGGAGCGAAGCGGCATCCTGGCGGCAGGTCCGACAGGTCGGGCGGCTGGCCCTCGATCCGGAACAGGGGTTCCTTCGAGCCGAGCTTGGGAACCGAACGGATGAGGGCGTCGGCGTACGGGTGCGATGCCCGGGTGAAGACCTCTCGCACGGCTCCCTGCTCGACGGCCTTGCCGGCGTACATCACGATCACCTCGTCGCACATCTTGGCCACGATCCCGAGGTCGTGGGTCACGAAGATGAGGCCAACGCCGGTGTCCTGCTGGAGCTTGCGCAGGAGATCGAGGTACTGGGCCTGGATGGTCACATCGAGGCTCGTGGTCGGCTCGTCGGCCACGATCACCCCCGGAGCGCCGGACAGGGCGATGGCCCCGGCGATGCGTTGACGCATGCCGCCACTCATCTGATGGGGGAACTCCGACATGCGGACGTCGGGGGACGGGATGCGGACCGAGTGGAGGAGTTCCTTCACCCGGTCCCGCAGGGCTCGGCCGCGCAGGCCGACATGCTTGTGGGCCGCCTCGCCCACCTGGGTCTCGATGTCGAGCACGGGGTTGAGCGAGGTCATGGGGTCCTGGAGGATCATGGCGATCTCGTTGCCCCGCACGTCGGCCATCTGCTTGTCGCTGTAGTGGGTGATGTCCCGCCCGTTCAGTTCGATCGACCCGCTCTCGATCCGGGCCCCGGGCGGCAGGAGCTTCACCAGTGACAGACAGGTGGTCGTCTTGCCACAGCCGGACTCACCGACGAGGCCGATGGTCTGCCCTTCTTCCAGGCTGAAGCTCACCCCGTCGACAGCCTTGACCACCCGCCGTCCGCCGAAGCCCCTGTAGTGGGTGACCAGGTCGGTGACCCGCAGCAACTCCTTGCCCACACCAGCCCCCTACAGGTTCCGCTGCTGCGGGTCGAGCTTGACTCGGAGCCAGTCGCCGAACAGGTTCGTTGCCAGGACGGTGAGGCCGATGGCGATCGCCGGGCCGGCCATCAGCCACCAGCGGTCGGCGAAGAGCTGGGTGCGGCTCTCGTTGAGCATCGATCCCCACGCCGGTTGGGGCGGTGGTACGCCCACCCCGAGGAAGCTCAACGACGCTTCGGCCACGATGACCACCCCCACCGTCAGGCTGATCAGAACCAGCCAGGTGTTGAGCACATTGGGGACGATGTGGCGAATGATGATGCGGATTCGGGAGGCCCCCGCCACCTGGGCCAGTTTCACGAACTCACGTTCCCGGAGGCTGAGCACCTCGCCCCGGATGATCCGGGCGTAACGGGTCCAGTACACGACGCCGAGGATGAGAACGATGTTCCACATGCTCGGACCGAGCACGATCGCCAGCAGGATGGCCAGCACCAGGGTCGGGATGGCGAGCCAGGCGTCGACGACGCGCATGATCACGGCATCGACCCAGCTCCCGAAGTAGCCGGCGACCACGCCCATGAACATCCCGATCGCCCCGGCCACTGCGGCGCCCGTGAGCCCCACCACCACCGACACCCGGGCCCCGTGGATGAGACGGGAGAAGACGTCGCGGCCCTGGAAATCGGTACCGAGCGGTTGCTGCCAACTACCGCCGTCCTGCCACACCGGTGGACTGAAGGAGCTGAACCCGGGCACGGACCGCAGTGGATCGTGGGGGGCGATGAGGGGAGCGAACAGCGCACAGAACATGAGCACGCCGAGGATCAGGGACGAGCCGAGCGGCAGCACCCGCAGGAGCCGACGGATCCTGACGATGGGTCCGGGGCCCGAAACGGTGTCGATGAGCGCACCGGGAGTTGTGGTTGCCATGTCAGGACCTCAGCGGGAGAGTCGTATGCGGGGGTCGACCCAGGCGTAGAGCAGGTCGACGACGAGGTTGGCGGCGATGATGACGATCCCCGCCATCAAGACGATCCCTTGCACAAGCGGGAAGTCGCGTTGGAGGATTCCGCTCAACAGCAGTGACCCGAGCCCGGGCCACACGAACACCACCTCGATGACGGTGGCGGCGTTGATCATCACCACGAAGTTCACCCCCGTGAGGGTGATGAGCGGAATGAGGGCGTTGCGGAAGGCGTGACCCAACATCACCCGGCGCTCCGTCATGCCCTTCAGCCGCGCCAGCTTGACGAAGTCGGTGTTGAGGATGTCGAGCATGGCCGAGCGCACGATGCGCAGCGTCGACGCCGCGAAGTACCAGCCGAGGGCGATGGCCGGCATGATCAGGTGCTTCCACGAACCGATACCGCTCGTGGGTAGCCATCGGAACTGGACGGCGAAGAAGTACATCATGGTCAAGCCGAGCACGAAGCCGGGGATCGACATGCCGGTGAGCGCCAGCCCCTTCGACACATGGTCCATCCAGCGGCCGTCGTAGACCGCCGACACGATGCCCGCCGGGATGCCGATCAGGAGGGCGAACGTCAGGGCGCTGACGACCAGCAGGAGGGAGTTCGGCAGGCGGCTGAAGTACAACGACGACACCGGTTGTTTCAGGTTGAACGACGTCCCCAGGTCGAGAACGGCGACACCACCGATGAACTTGGCGAACTGAACCGGAAGTGGCTGATCGGTCCCCAGCTCGGCCCGGATCCTGTCGCGCTCCTCGGTGGTGGCCCCCTCCGGCGTGAGCAGCACCGCCGGATCACCGGTCAGCCGCACCATGCCGAAGATCGACAGCGCCAGAATGAACAGGGTCACCACGCTATAGCCGAGCCGCCGGACGAAATACCGTCGCATCTGCCTCAGTTCCTCACGGTGATGTCTTCCCAGGGTCCCGGATAGACGACCTGTGGAATTTGGGCCCAGATCTCGTCGGCGGGCTGCTCGACGTCGGGGCCCTGGGCCATGTTGAGCCCGAGGTTGTAGATGTAGACGAAGTGCAGTTCGTCGATCATGTACTGCTGGATCTCATCGGAGATGGCCTGGCGCTCGTCGGGATCGACCGCGGCGTCGTAGGCGGCGACGGCGTCATCGATCCGCTGGTCGC